>CAVRFM010000006.1:0-78812 GCA_963720375.1 uncultured Chloroflexia bacterium
TATGATCCAGATCATGGTAGGCCGGAAAGGCGGAGCTTATCATCGTGGTGGAAGAGTCAGAGGTATATGGTATAGAGGATCTTCGCTTGCTATTGACAAGGTAACCGGGTATCTTCAGAATTTAGTAGTATTCGCTACTGTCGCTCCAGATTGATGGAGGGCAGGCCATAGATAGTAAGTAATCAGTGCAGGAGGATAACATGAAGCCAAGAGAAATACGGCCCGGAATCTATGCGGTGGGGGCGGTAGACTGGGACAGACGGCTATTCGATGCGCTCATACCGCTGCCCGACGGTACGAGCTATAACTCATACTTCATCAAAGGCAGTGAGAAGACGGTTCTCATTGACACGGTGGACCCCTCCATGCAGTGGGTGCTGATGCATCACTTGGACCTGCTCGGCAAGGACGGCATCGATATCGATTATGTGATCGCCAATCATGCCGAACAGGACCACTCCGGGACGCTTCCTAAGGTGCTGGAAAGATATCCCGGGGCCAAGCTGGTGGTCACTCCCAAGTGCAAGGGGATGCTCATGGACCTCCTGCTGATTCCGGAAGGCAGGTTCATCACCGTGGAGGATAAACAGACCATTTCGCTGGGAGACAGGACTCTGGAGTTCATCCATGCTCCCTGGGTGCACTGGCCCGAGACCATGTTGACCTACCTCAGGGAGGAGAGAATCCTCTTCCCCTGCGATCTCTTCGGTTCTCACCTGGCCACTAATGAGCTTTACGTCAGTGACGAAGGGCAGGTCTATGAGGCCGCCAAGAGGTACTATGCCGAGATCATGATGCCCTTCCGCAGCAACATCGAAAAACATCTGGAAAGGCTCAAGGAATACCGCATTGATATCATCGGGCCCAGCCATGGCCCGCTGCACAATAAGCCCAGCTTCATCATGGAGGCATACCGGGACTGGGTGTCCGGCAAGCCGAAGAACATCGTTGTTCTGCCTTACATATCTATGCACGGCAGCACTCAAAGGATGGTGGAATACTTCGTTGATGCCCTCACCGACAGGGGCGTGACGGTGCAGCAATTCAACCTGGCTGTCACTGACCTGGGCAAGCTGGCTATGGCCCTGGTGGACGCCGGCACCCTGGTCATCGGCACACCTACGGTAGCGGTCGGCCCGCATCCCAACGTGGCTCATGCTGCCTTCGTGGCCAATGTCATAAGACCGAAAGCCCAGTTCCTCTCTATCATCGGCTCCTACGGCTGGGGGAGTAAGGCGGTGGAGCAGCTCAGCGGCATGATTCCCAACCTCAAGGTGGAGGTGCTGCCGCCCGTCATCAGCAAGGGGTTCCCGAAGGAAGAGACTTTCAAGGCCCTCGATAATCTAGCTGACGCCATTGCCCAGAAGCACAAAGAACGTGGCTTTGCTTAGCGGGGTCTCTTCGATAGGAGGTGCGGATTATGAAGCATGACGAGAAGGCGGTCGGCGGAGAAAAACTCCTGGCTCAGGCAGTAAGGATGGCCGACCTGGTGGAGTACCAGGACGGGGCTGTGGTCAGCCGGGAGATCATCAACAAAAAGACGGGGACGGTGACCCTGTTCGCGTTCGACGCAGGGCAGGGGTTGAGCGAGCATACCGCGCCCTTTGATGCCCTGGTCTACCTCGTTGATGGTGAAGCAGAGGTCACTATCTCCGGCAAGGCCAATCACTTGAAGGCGGGCGACATGATCATTATGCCGGCGAATCAACCTCATGCCTTGAAGGCACAGGGGGGGTTCAAGATGGCCCTGGTGATGATCAGGTCGTGATAGGTTCTACATCCCCCTGGGATTGCTTCGTCAGAGGGCGGTTCGCGAACCGCCCCTACAACCTCCTCGCAATAACATGGCAGAGTCATGATCAGCCGTTAATAGCCCATCTACGCGTTTGAGGACGCCTCCCTTGCGTATTGACAACCGATATCGTATTGCGTCAAAGTAAACTGTTACCGAAGTCCGCTATTGACAACACTGTAAGGGATGTACTTGTCTTTGATATGTGCAGTGTTAAGGAGGCAGGTTTTGAATGCTGAATAACACGGCGCTGTACTTATCTCACTGCAATATAATGGTCCAGCAGTCGATACTAATACTGCACTTCGTCACATCTTATCAAATAGCCCGTGACTTTCCAAACTTGACACCCTTATGGCTTCTATCCTAAGATTCGCCGAGTTGCTGCAGCAACATAAAAAGGAATGTTATAACGCAGAAAAGCAAGGCTAAGCAGACATATGGCATCACCTATCGAATATCAAAACCAAGTAGCTAGACTCTTGAGGAGAATTTATCCTCCTCCCACCCCAATAAAAGCCGAGTGGCGTACGATTGCTAATATAAAGGGGATTTACTCTCCAAGAATAGATATAGCTGTAGGGCCATTCTCTGAAGTGCGAGGAGGCAACTGCATTAGAGAATACAATGAACTTATGGACTCGTCCCGGTCATTTATGGAACAGCTACTTGTGTATCATCAGGCAAATGTGATGGCCTACAGGATAGATGATGAAGAACTCAACCTCGTACACCACTTTTCAGATTTTAACGAGTTGCGAAACACGAATGAGAATGCCCGCTGTCTATTGGCTATTGAAATAGAGAATGAGGTAAGTCGCAAGCACCTATTGGGTGGAGCCGTAAATGCTGCTGCGCTTGGGCGCGTGGGAGCTGTAGTGGGCTGGACCGAGAACAAGGTGCGCTCTTTGGTAAGGCTGCAAACATACTGGGATTTCTTGTACAGTGTTGGGAAAAACACGTTCAAGACGACGAATTTGGTAATTCTCTCCCCGAAGCAACTAATTGAAGCTCTGTCGGCGACAGCCAGTACTGTCCAAATCGGATGAATGGAATCCATTGGGGGAATGCGTTATAACAAGGAAATCCAAGGTCAATTTATGGAAGCAGAAGCCCTGATTAATCAAGCCAAAAGAATTATCAAGGTCGCAAAGGTTCCAAGGGAAGGATCAGGCGTCAGCGCTCTCGCTGAAGCCAGCGAATTTCTTAGGGCATACTCCGGTGAGAGAAGCGCTTTCGCTAGACAGCTCAAGGAGGTTAAGCAAACTTGGGATGATGATTATATCTCAGAGTTTGTCATCGACACTCTTGAAGCATTCATTAGGTATGTCGAAAATGGCCTTCTGGAAGGTGTCTCTATCCAACGTCAAGCGCAGATAGATGTGGTATCTGATTTCCTGACGCAAGCCCATACATTGCTCACATTGAAGGATGTACACCCCGCAACACCCACCGTTATCATTGGCGCTGCCCTTGAAGAATTCCTTAGAAACTGGGTAGAGGAAGCCGGATCGGTCTAGGAGGTCGAAAACCAAGTATTGATGCTTACGCCAACGTGCTGAGAGACGCAGATTCAATCACGAAGCAAGATCACAAAGACATCACCTCTTGGGCAGGGTTGCGTAACCATGCTGCGCATGGTGAATGGGAAGAGGTCAACGACAAACAACGTATCGCCCTAATGCTTGAGGGAGTGAACCTTTTTATGCGCAAATATGGTACACACAGCGCCTAACCCGCGTGTGCAGGCGACGTTGCTCCGCTGCGCTCTGCAACACGGCTGACGCGCCCCGTTAGCCCAGCGAAGAACATGCAACCTGAAGTCTCAGTATTACTTCTGGTTCTTCTTAGGCTTAGGCGGGAATACTATCTGACCGCCCAGTCTGCCCAGCAACAACACCAATCCGGACATGACTATGGCCAGCGCAAAATAGGTCCAGCCGATGCATTGGCGGTCAAGCAGCGCCTGACGATGCGTGGCCCATAGTATGATGGTGACGGTTTCGACGACAAACAGGGTAACGGACAGGCCGGCTTTGCCTTTGAATATCCCTGTCAGTTTGTGCTGGTAGTTGAACCACCAGCTGCTGGCACCGGTCAGCATAGTCAGCGGCGATATGATTATGCCGGCCAGCAGGGTGTAGTAAGCACTGTCCACCAGTCCGTCAATCCCCGTCAAGAAGTGCAGGATAAGAAATGCCGTAGCGGCCAGGGTGAGAGCAATAGGGAAGTGTGTTGAAACCGGGTGCGGGTGCAGGTCAAGGTAGAACCTCAACAGAGGGCTCATCTCTTTCTCCGGAGCCTTTGCCGGAGCCTTTATCAGTGTGCCGACCGCAGGGACGCGCTGGAGAATGGCCTCGGTGTGGGGAGCAGCAGCGATGTCATCCGTAAGATCCTTCCCCGCTTTGTGACGGCGCTGGTGCATACCTGCGGGCCAGAGCTTGCTTCCGGATACGTCATATACCTTACCCTTGAAGGCTACGTATGCCGGGCGGCCATCCTGTCCATCGTACTTCCGGAGCTCTTCTTCCGTTATCTGCCTGTCCTGGTTCGCGTCCTTCATGATCCCCTCCTGTTGCACGGTCAGCGAAAAGCTAACCTGTATTGCCGGACATCAGTCCCGCTGTCTTTCCGATACTTCTCAGGTACCATCCTGCGGTCGGACTCCCAATGTGGTCATCTATCCTCTCCCAGGTGACAGACCGGGCTGTCCTTACACACTTCGCACTCCAGTTGCAGAGTGGAGTGCCCGATGCCGAACTCCCGGCTGAGCGTTTCATTGATCTCTTCCACGATTTGGGTGCTGTTGCTGATCATCTGGTCCTCGATCAATACATGGCAGCTCAAAGCATACATGCCGGAGGTTATCGTCCACAAATGCACATCATGGATATCCTTCACGCCCTTTATCCGGCCGACCGCAGTGCTGATCCGGGCCACATCGAGATGCTTGGGGACGGCCTCCAGGAGAATATCGCTCGATTCCCAAACCAGCGCTACCGCCCCTCTCAGGATCAATAGCCCGATGAGGATACTGATGATAGGGTCGGCGGTAGTCCACCCCGTAACCAGAATGATAATGCCGGCAGCAATCACTCCTATGGAGGAGATGGTATCACTCCACATATGCAGAAAGGCGCCCCTGACGTTCAGGTTGCCGCGGCTTGCGGAGCGCAGTACCAGAATGCCCACCATGTTGGCCACCAATCCGATTGCTGCCACCGTCAGCATCAGCCCGCCCCGCACCTCGGGCGGCGTAACGAAGCGCCGGTATGCCTGATAGAATATGTAGACGCTTATGAGGATCAATATGGCCCCGTTCGCCAGAGCGGCCAGGACCTCTGCCCTGTGAAAGCCGTAGGTCCTGTTCTGGCTGGCCGGCCTCCTGGCAAGGGTGAGAGCAAAAAGGCTCAAGCCCAGGGCCAGGGTATCGGTGAACATGTGACCGGCATCGCCGAGCAGGGCCAGGCTGTTGCTCAGGACTCCGCCAACCAGCTCGACTACGGTCATCAAAGCCGTGATCGCCAGGGCAATCAGCAACCGGCGCTGATTGGTGGTTATTGTTGAATGGCGCTCATGAGCATGCTCAGTCATATCGACCCTATATCTTCATCCCATCCGCTCGTTGTTGTCAAACGTCCTCTCTGCTCCCTCTGCGGACGGGCGGGATACGGAACCGGGGCCCATGTTCATCTGTGAGGTGTGCGGCCATACTGTGGAGGGGAAGGCCCCTGACAGATGCCCGGTATGCCAGGCTCCCAGGACGAAGTCCCGGAAGTTCTGAAGCTATATAGCCGGAATCCACACGGCAGGTGTTATCTTCAGCTTAGTACCGTCAGGTCGCCGGCGCTGAGCAGTCTCATCCCCCTGATGGCTACTACCTGCCCGCCGGCATTCTTTTTCCTTCATATTCTCCGGCAGCAGGGAGAGGTACTGCTGCACCATGGAGTAGCTCTGCGCATACTCTGTGGTTGAGGTAAGAAAGTCCCAGGTAAGCCGCAGCGGCACTGCCATTACCCTTATGGAATGGTTGCTGATATATTTGTCCGCGCTTAGCGGGGGAGAGAAGCACTCCCCGCCGATGACAATAATATCCCCGGTGCCATCAGAGATCTCGAAACCGCCGAAACCATCCGGGATCCCCAGCAATGTCGATGGCCCGATGGCAGCAAAGGTTACCGTGCCTTCCAGAGTGACGTATGAACCCTCATAGGTCGTGAAATGGGAATAGAGCTCGGCTATGGACACCTTCCGGTCTGCGCTCACTTTGACTTCCATTTCCCGGCTGAAGCTCCCGGAATCGTCGGTGGCAGTCAGGGTGATCTGGTGATAGCCATCTGCCACGGAGGACGTATCCCAGGTTGCGGTGGCCGTGGCCCAGGGCGTTCCCTCCTTGACCTCCATCGCAACGGCCGCACCGCCGTCGATCTGGTAGCTCGCTTCGGAAATGGAGCCGTGCTCGCTGAATACCCTGGCGGTCAGTTGCAACTGTCCGGTCACTACCGGCCAGCTCGCGTAGGCCGCATCGCGCAAGTCGAGGTCTATCACCTGATCGCTCCCTGTTCCCTTGTAAAGGCTGTCAACTTCCTTGCCGCTGACCGAAACGAGGCGATAGCCGGCGGGACTTCCATCAGGGCAGTCGCCATACCACCACTCCCCGGAGACCGCCCCGGTAAGCTGCTCGGAGATGCTCTTCACCTGGGATGCGGTAGAAACCGGGACCCGGGGGGTGCGGTGATATCCTGATGCAGGTGTCCGCAGAATGCGTTCACCTGATGCTTGCCGAGTATTTCCAGGAACTGGTCGCGGTTCTGCCAGCTCGTGGTTGGCTCGTGATAGAAGAGCAGGAGAGGGCTATCCTTGCGGAAGCTCAGGTCTTCCTTCAGCCACTGCAGTTGAGTCTCCGATATCTGGTAGACCTGCTTTCCATCGACCAGGTCATTCGGGTCGAGGACGATGCAGTGGTACTGCCCCCAGTCGAAGGAGTAGTAGGAGGGGCCGAAGAGGCTGGTGTATATCCCTTCCCCATATCCGGGGTCGGTGCTGGCAACATCACTGCGGTTTATGCCAACGACGTCATGGTTCCCCACCGCATTGAAAACGGTAATGCCAAGATCGGCTATGGCATTCTTGTACATGTCGAACCACTGCTGGGCCTGGGCGACGGTGGCAGTATTGCCTTCGGCAATGAGGTCGCCGGTGGCGATGACAAAGGCCGGTGAAAGCCCCTTCAGTTCTGCCGTGACTTCATTGAAGTCCGAGAGATGGTTTGCGTCCAGGTGGATATCGGTTATCTGGGCAAAGGTGAAGTCGGAGGCATTCTTCTCCGGCGTATGCTGCAGGCCGAAGTCGAATTCGCCGTCGGCAATGCGGCGATACCAGGGGCCGGTCGGCGTGTAATCGCGAGGGATGGTGATGAAAACGAGATTGCCCACTGAGGAGAGATTGTATTCGCCCCCTTTGTTGGTGGTGCGTGACAGTGTTCCGTTGGAGACAAGGACGTTAGGGACGCCTGGCTCACCTTGGTCTTTGATGCCGTTGCCATTAAGGTCTTCGAAGACTGTGCCGGAAATCCCTTGAGGGAACTCCGGGCCGGAGGCACAGCCGGAGACAGTGGGGACGATGAGCGCCAGAAGAATCAGGAGTATTGCCGCATATCTTAAGGCCATCTCTCTTAACACTCCTTCGATCGAAGACTTGCCCGCCGTGCGCCACTGCGGGAGGCCACTGCGGGCTGACGCTGGCTGGTGACATCATAGCACACTATATTGGTGATGCGCCAAGGCATCCGCAGTCCGGAATGACAATAGGTGTGACGGGCGGTTCTCGAACCGCCCCTACGGTTGTCACCCCACCGATTCACATATCATTCCTGCATAAGCTTGCCCCCATGAAAATGGAGGCAGGAATCCACCCATGCTCCCTCCCCTGGCGGGAGGGAGGCAGAGGGAGGGGACATTGCAGATATCCCCGCCTGGATTCCCACTTGCGTGGGAATGACGCAAAGCGTAACACTATCCACGGATTGAGGCACAATCCACACGGAGGTTGACACCTGCATACTGTTAATGTACGATTATATCGTAATAGTATATGATGTATGGGCTGTAATCGTACTGTTAGTGCATTTTGGGCCAAGGGGGTCGAGGGGTGTCATGAATCCAGTGAGAAGGTCCTTTGTTTCATCCCTTGTGCTGTGTTCCTTGCCGCATCCGCACTAAATGCACAAGCCATGTCATTCAACGCGCCAGTGAACTATGTGGTCAGATTCAGATATGGGTATGGGGGTAGAAAGAGATGAAAGAACTTGTCAAAGCGAGGATGTTTATCGGGACAAGAATAAGGCAGAAACTGGAAGGATTGAGGAACACTAAGGAGATAATCATGTCAGAACCCGGAAATATTATGCGGCTAATCATCGGAGTTCTCCTACTCCCTCTCTTAGTGATGATGCTTCTGCTGATGACTCCTCCTCCCCCTGCCATGGCGGGTACCATTTCTGGCGGCTTCACCACCCTGACAGCTTCTCCCATGAACATAACTTGTTTTACAGTCGATCCAACAACAGGATTAATGTACGGACAGGGGGATCAGAGTAGCACCAACTATTACAGATATGATCCCTCATCAAACCTGTGGTCTACGCTGGCGTCCTGTCCCATCTCCTCGGGGAACAATGGCGGTGCTACCTATATGGATGGCAAAATATATAACAGTTATTGCACTCATACCGACATGATGGTATACGATATCGCATCCAACACATGGTCAACAATAGCTGGGGGACTGCAGAGCGGAAACATCGCAAATGATGGAACAGATATCTACGTTTCGGCAAATAACTCCTTCAAGAAATGGGATATCAGCGCCAGCCAGTGGGTATCACTCACTGCCACAACCACTCAAGCCTGGGGTGGCTTACAATACCATAATGGTTATTTCTATTCTCACGCGGGTAATGGATCCACTTCTTTTAAGAGATATAGTGTCGCCACCGATACCTGGGAAAATCTGACCGCTGTCCCGGGTGGAGCGGTCCTTGGTTCGGCAATATTCGATGCCTACTACTACTGTATGGGCTCGTACGGCGGGACAAACCTGTACTCCTATGACCTGGGCGCCGGAGAGTGGAACAACACTCTGACGCTCCCTTTTACCATTAACGACACCTCTATAGTCGTCTACAATAATTCGTTATATATTGTTCAGGGAGAGGCCGGGACTGGCTTTACAAAGTTCACTCCCAATAATCCTATCCTCTCAAGCATCGAAGGAACTTCAATTGCCTATACCATTGGTGATGGAGCTGTTGTGATCACCTCAACTATCGTCGGGGCTGATAATGATGACACCAATTTTGAAAGCGGGACCGTTTCGATCACCGGTAATTTCGAAACCGGAAAGGATGTCTTAGCTTTTGTTGATCAAAACGGTATCTCGGGGAGCTGGAATTCCATAACCGGAGTGCTGACACTCACCGGTTCGGCGACCATTGCCAACTGGAATACCGCCTTAAGAAGTGTGACTTACTCCAATAATTCCTTAGCTTCAACAGAAAACACGCGGACCGTTTCTTTTCAGGTTAGAGACGGGGAGCAAAATTCCAATGTTCAGACAAGAAGTATCGTTGTTACCGTTGCACCCGCCGTGACGCTGACCTCTACGGCCACCTCTCCCACGAATACCTCGCCTATACCCATGACGGCCACCTTCAGCGAGGCGGTCACCGGGTTTGTCATCGGCGATATCACCGTGGGCAATGGCACAGCCGACAACTTCGTGGCCGTGAGCGGCACGGTCTACACCTTCGATGTGACTCCTTCCGGGCAGGGCGCGGTCACCGTGGATGTGGCTGCCGGCGTGGCCCAGGATGCCGCTCTTAACAACAATACCGCGGCTACTCAGTTCAGCATTACCTATGACAGCGTGGCCCCCACGGTCACGCTGACCTCTACGGCCACTTCTCCCACCAAGGTCTCGCCCATCCCCATGACGGCCACCTTCAGCGAGGCGGTCACCGGGTTTGTCATCGACGATATCACCATGGGCAACGGCGCAGCCGGCAACTTCGTGGCAGTGAGCAGCACCGTCTACACCTTCGATGTGACTCCTTCCGGGCAGGGCGCGGTCATCTGTCGATGTGGCTGCCGGCGTGGCCCAGGATGCTGCTCTTAACCCCAATACCGCCGCTACCCAGTTCAGCATTACCTATGACAGCACCTCACCCACAGTGACGCTGACCTCTACGGCTTCTTCACCCACCAAGACCTCGCCCATCCCCATGACGGCCACCTTCAGCGAAGCGGTCACCGGCTTTGTCATCGGCGATATCACCGTGGGCAACGGCACTGCCTCTAACTTCGTGGCGGTGAGCGCCACCATCTACACCTTCGATGTCACTCCCTCCGGGCAGGGCGCAGTCACCGTGGATGTAGCTGCCGGCGTGGCCCAGGATGCCGCTCTTAACAACAATACCGCGGCCACTCAGTTCAGCATTACCTATGACAGCACCTCACCCACCGTGACGCTGACCTCTACGGCTTCTTCACCCACCAAGACCTCGCCCATCCCCATGACGGCCACCTTCAGCGAGGCGGTCACCGGGTTTGTCATCGGCGATATCACCGTGGGCAACGGCACTGCCTCCAACTTCGTGGCGGTGAGCGCCACCATCTACACCTTCGACGTCACTCCCTCCGGGCAGGGCGCAGTCACCGTGGATGTAGCTGCCGGCGTGGCCCAGGATGCCGCTCTTAACAACAATACCGCGGCCACCCAGTTCAGCATTACCTATGACAGCACCTCACCCACCGTGACGCTGACCTCTACGGCTTCTTCACCCACCAAGACCTCGCCTATCCCCATGACGGCCACCTTCAGCGAGGCGGTCACCGGGTTTGTCATCGACGATATCACCGTGGGCAACGGCACTGCCTCCAACTTCGTGGCGGTGAGCGCCACCGTCTACACCTTCGATGTCACTCCCTCCGGGCAGGGCGCGGTGACTGTGGATGTAGCTGCCGGCGTGGCCCAGGATGCCGCTCTTAACAACAATACCGCGGCCACCCAGTTCAGCATTACCTATGACAATCTCCCGACCATAACTTCCTTCACGGCGACCTCGACTGACGAGGGCGATGTGGTGATCATCACCGGCACCGACTTCACCGGGGCAACGGCAGTCAAGTTTGGGGACACGGATGCCTTAAGCTTCACTGTCGATTCGGACACCCAGATCACCGCTGTGGTAGGCCATGGTAGCAGCGGGAAGATAACCGTGACCACTGATGGCGGCACTGCCACCTACGCCGACGACTACACCTCACCTGCATCACCTGCAAGACCAGTCAACTGGTGGGTGATTGGCAGCATCATTGGCGGGGTCATTCTGATCGGTGCGATTGCATGGTGGCTGATGGTCTTGCGCCCCCGCAGAGCAGGATGAACGTCGCCCAGCCTTACCGAAGAGATCGGCACAAGGGAGTGGAGCACTGATTGAGAGCTCTATTGGGGTATCCTGGGTATTCCGCTGCGTCGCTGCAGCCAGTCTGGCAGGTATGGTGGTATTCAACGTGTTTATGCGGAGGATGTCCCGCTAGGATCGCGTCAGGTCATTATCTGCTGATTCGCCAAGTTCCGTGAGTGCCAGGTCCCCGGAAGCTGTCTACTATGTCCACACTGTTGTCATTGCTGTAAGTGTTACGTAATTCGAGGACAGAATTCAATGAATTGTGCCGGTGTTTTGCCTCCCAGTGCTTGATGCGGACGGTGGTGGTTATAGTAGACCAGGTACTGCATGAGCTCATCTTTGAATTGCTCGATCGAGTCAAAGGTTGTTTCATGCAAGAGATCCTCTTCAAGAGTTCTCCAAAAGCGCTCCACCTTGCCGTTGGCCTGAGGACGATACGGTCGGGTGTAGCGGTGAGTAATGCCCAGTTCTGTGAGCATGCGTTCAAATGGATGCGAGGCCTTCTGCTTGGAATCGCGGGTGCCCACCTCAGGACCATTATCTGTGAGCACTTCTTTGAACCGGAGTGTATAGCGGTCAGCCAGGATGTTCAGACAGCGTAGAGCGGCAAACATCACAGTGAGTGCCTTGATATCATCGACCACCTCAGCCCAAGCCACGCGCGTGCAGGAGTCGATGACACAGACCAGGTAACGCCGCTTGCTCTCGTTCAGGACGAGGCATTTGGAGAGATGATGGCAGTCGACATGTGCCAACTCCCCAGCTTTCTCCTTGATTATGGTGCGTTTGGCTTCTTTCATGACGGGTCGTAATCGGTTCAACCCCTGGCGCTTGAGGATGGTGTACACCCCTGATGGCGAGGGTGTCAACTCACCTAGCTTTGGCCTGAGGACACTCACGATCTCATAGCGGTTCATCCCCCTCTCGCGCAGTGTCCTGACCTGCTCCTCAACAAGGTCGGGAGCTCGGCGGGTTTTCCATTTGGGTCCCCGTTTACGCGGTAGCAGATCCTCCTCTTTCCCACTGTGAAGATAGCGATTGTAATATTTGCGGAAGCTCCTCCGGTCTGTGTCGTGGAAGGCATAGAACTCCTGGGCAAAGCGAAACCGTGGGTGCTTCCCAGCCTTGACCAATTCATACTCCCGAATCAGGAATCGGTACTTCTGAAGGTAGTTCCTCTTAATGGTCTCATCTTGACTGTTGTTCCTCATCGACGAAAAGCCTCCTTCCCAGCACATGCTGGTTAGTAGCATTTTCGTCCCCGAAATATGTAACATCTACAATTGCGAGGAGGCCTTCATCAGAAGGACGACGAAGCAATCTCGGGGTGGTGCTTCTTCACCGGAAGCTGATTCTTATGCAGTCAAGAAGGGTTTGCCCTTTGACTTTACGGTGTGATATACTTTCCCAAAATTGAATAAGAGACGCAGGGGTGCCCCGACGGTGACTAGGGGCTTAATTGGGTAGCAAGTCCGGTGAGATTCCGGAGCAGGCCCGCCTGCTGTAACTCGCCTTAGGCGAGAAGCCAGAACGCCCACCCCTATCCGTCCTGAAGCCTCCGCTGGGAAAGGGGGTGGGACTATGACCCGGGCACCGTGATAATCCCCTTGGCCTTCCGGACAAGGGGATTTATTTTTTCCGGTTTCCAAGCTATTGAGGAGGTTCAATTGAAGAGATTAATTTCTATTCTATTTTTATTTCTGTTGCTGCTTATAGCGCTTCCTGCATCGGCTTTGAGATGTGGCTCTGAGCCAACGGCCATCACTGCCGTGGACGATGCGTCGAGAGAGGTCCACATTGCACAAACGCCCCAGAGGGTGGTCTCTCTGGCACCCAGCATCACGGAGATCCTCTTTGCTGCCGGTCTTGGCGATAAGGTGGTTGGCGTCACTGACGACTGCGACTACCCTGATGCAGCCAAGGCCAAGCCTAAAGTCGGCGGGTATTTCACTACCAGCCTGGAGGAGATCCTGGATAAGAACCCGGACCTCATCCTGACGGACGGCTATGATCCGGTGACGCAGCAGCTTGAGGGGTTGGACATCCCCGTGCTCGTTCTTCAGCCGAATGACATCGACGGTATCTTCAAGGACATCAATCTGGTGGGCAAGGTGATGAACAAGGAAAAGGAGGCAGCCAGTCTGGTGGACAGCCTCCAACAACGGCTGGACAAAGTGGCTGAAATTAAAGCCGGCGCAACCGGCAGTCCGACTGTGTTTTACGAAATAGATGCTACCGACCCGACCAAGCCCTGGACTGCAGGGCCGGGCTCGTTTGCGGATATCCTGATTTCCCTGGCGGGTGGCAGCAACATCGTCACGGGGGGCGGGAGCTGGCTGCAAATCAGCCTTGAGGACCTGCTCTCTGCCGACCCGGATATCATCATCCTGGGCGACTACCCCTATGTGACTCCGGAGCAGGTGGAGGCGAGAAGTGGCGTCTGGCAGGATCTGACGGCAGTCAAGCTGGGAAAGGTCTATGCAGTCAGCGACCCCAGCCTGACCAGCCGCCCCGGGCCCCGCATCATCGATGGGCTGGAGGAGATTGCCAGAATGATCCACCCTGAGTTGTTCCCTTCCTAGCTGACCATGAAAAGGGGAGTTGATGCGATGAAAAGACAAAGTGAAGAAGTGATCCGGAATACGGTCAATGCCATAGCACCGCTGGATGAGGCAGCGATGGCGCAAGCCGGGGCCAGGCAGGACCAACTTACCAAACCGAGGGGAAGCCTGGGCAGGCTGGAGGAGCTGTCCATCCGGATGGCCGGCATCAGACGGGAGGCGGTACCACGCCTGGCCCGGAAGGTGATCATCACCATGGCCGGTGATCATGGTGTGGCCGCCGAGGGTGTAAGCGCCTACCCCCGGGAGGTAACGGCCCAGATGGTTTACAACTTCCTGCAGGGGGGTGCCGCCATAAATGTGCTGGCGCGCTGCATCGGAGCCAGGATCGTGGTGGTGGATATGGGGGTGGCAGCATCTCTGGCCCCTCATCCACAGCTGATCTTGAAGAAGGTGGGGCCCGGGACGGCCGATATGGCCAGAGGCCCGGCCATGAGCCGGGAGCAGGCGCTCCAGGCTATCCGGGCCGGCATCGAAGTGTTCGAGGAGGAACTCGGCAAAGGACTGGACATCGTTGGCACCGGTGATATGGGCATCGGCAACACCACTCCCTCCAGTGCCATCTGCGCCGTTATAACCGGAGAGCCTGTGGAGGGTGTCACCGGCAGGGGAACCGGTGTGGATGACGTCCAGCTTTCCCATAAGATAGCGGTGATAAAACAGGCCATCCTGGTAAACCGCCCTGACCCCAAAGACCCGCTGGACGTGCTGAGCAAGGTGGGTGGCTTTGAGATCGGGGGGTTGGCCGGGGTCATGTTGGGTGCTGCAGCACACCGCATCCCGGTGGTCATCGATGGTTTCATCTCAGGGGCAGCCGCCCTGATCGCCACCGGGCTGTGCCCGGAGCTGAAAAACTATCTCATCGCCTCCCATGTCTCGGTAGAGGCGGGGCATCAGGCTATCCTCCGCCATATGGGACTCAAGCCTTTGCTTGACCTGGACATGAGGCTGGGAGAGGGTACGGGTGCGGCGCTCGGCATCTTCCTGGCTGAAGCAGCCGCCAGGACGCTGGCGGAGATGGCTACCTTTGCCGAGGCCGGCGTCTCAGAGAAAGAGGAGAACGGCTAAGTGGGCTTTTTCACAGCTTTGAGGTTCCTCACCGTGATACCGCTGCCGTCACGTCTGCAGGCAGATCCCGGAGAAGGTGGGCCGCTCCCTGGGTTACTTCCCCCTGGTGGGACTCCTCCTGGGGCTGCTCATCATGGGGCTGGACCGCGGGCTGGGACGGGTGCTGCCCGTTTCCGTGGTCAGCGGCCTTCTGGTGGTAACCCTGGTGCTGGTCACAGGAGCGATGCACCTCGACGGCTTCATCGATACCTGCGACGGCCTTGTTGCCGGCAGAACACCCCAGCAGAGATGGGAGATAATGCGGGACAGCAGGGTGGGAGCCTTCGGCGTGGTGGGGGCCTGCTGCCTTCTGCTGCTGAAGTACGTTTCACTGGCAGGACTGCCGGAATCATCGAGGATGGGAGCGCTGGTGCTCATGCCCGTCCTGGGCCGCTGGGCAGTCGTCTGCTCCATATCCGCCTTCCCCTATGCCAGACCCGAGGGTTTGGGCAAGGCGTTCAAGGACGGAGCAACCTGGTGGGGGGTGGCCCTGGCTACCATCATCGCCCTGGCCGCCTCCGTGGGATTCCTGCATCTCCAGGGACTGGCAATCATGTTCGGGGTAGGACTGGTGACCTTGATACTGTCTCTCATTCTGAAACGCAAGTTCGCCGGACTTACCGGCGATAGCTATGGCGCTGTCATTGAGGTTGCAGAGGTAACCGCCGTTATTCTGGCTATCGCTATCCCTTCATGGAGTTGGTGAAACTGTGACCAGACTGATGTTGGTGAGGCATGGGGAGGTTGACGCGGACATGAGCCGCTACTGGGGGCACACAGACGTTCCCCTGAGTGTCGAGGGGCTGAAGCAGGCCGATAACCTCTGCCGCCGCCTGGCGAAGGAGAAGGTTGATGCCGTTTACTCCAGCGACCTCAGGCGGGCAGTGGATACTGCCGCCGTCATTGCCATGCCCCACCGGCTGCCTGTGGTGACTTGCCCCGAGCTTCGCGAGATCAACTTCGGGCGGTGCGAAGGCATGACCTTTGCCGAGGTGAAGGAGCATTATCCGGAAGCGGAAAAACTCTGGCTGGGTGCTGACCCTGAGCTCGGTTTTCCGGGCGGGGAGAGCCTGAGGACCCTGGCTGAAAGGGTTCAGACTTTTGCTGCAAGGCTGCGTTCTCATCAGGCAGATGCGGTGCTGGTGGTGGCTCACGGCGGCCCGCTGCGGGTGCTCATCTGCCGTCTGACGGGGCTCGATCTGTCCTGCTGGCAGCAAATCCAAATTGAGCGGGCATCCCTCTCCATCATGGAAATCGATACCTGTGGAAGAGTGATCCATTTCTTGAATGACGTTTCTCATTTACAAAGGAGGTAGGAAATAAAATGACTGAAGCTATCAGCTCCTGGAGCGGCGGAAAGGACAGCTGCTTTGCCTGTTACCTGGCCCTGGCGCAGGGCTACAAAGTCACTCATCTGGTCAACTTCATATCCCGGGAATTCCGGAGGGTCTCCTTCCACGGCACCCGGGCCCGCCTGATCCACCGGCAGGCGGAGTTGATCGGTATTCCTCTGGCCCAATACGCGATCCCGCCGGATATGGCCCTTTATGAACAGACATTCAAGAAGACCGTGTCTGCCCTGAAGCGCCGTGGTGCCGAGGCCATGGTCTTCGGCGATATCTATCTTCAGGAGCACCGGGACTGGGTGGAGAGAGTCTGTGCCGAGGTAGGTCTTACCCCCGTATTGCCCCTGTGGAACAGGGAAACGGAAGGTATCATGAAGGAGTTCATCGGGGCAGGCTTCGAGGCAGCGGTGATCTCAGCCAAGGCGGACATCTTCGGTGAAGAATGGTTAGGGCGGAGGATAGACCATAGCTTCCTCACTGACGTGAAGCATCTGGCTCAGACGAAGGATGTTGACATCTGTGGCGAGAAGGGAGAATATCACACCGTCGTGCTGGATGGCCCCCTGTTTGGGAAGCGGATACAGCCGACTTATGGCGAGAGGGTGCAGCGTGACGGCTACTGGTTCCTTGACATACCCCGGTCCAGGGTCAAGCCCAAGTGACACGCGCCAAATCCGTGGATTCTCACAGTGGGTGTCAGTTCCCATACCACGCGGTTGGGTGTCATCCTTCTGCAGAAGGACGACCGCAGTGTGGGTGTCAGGTCCCCGACCTGACCCATATGTCATTCCCGCGCATGCTATCATGTCATTGCGAGGCGCGCAAGCGAGGAATCCAGTGTCTGTAGGGGCGCTTCGCGAAGCGCCCTCAAAGAAAGGCGTAGAATGAGTTCAGATGGCTAAGAGATGTATTCTCATTCTGGGCGGGGCCCGGAGCGGCAAGAGCCGTTTTGCCCAGGAGATGGCGTCGCGCCTGGGTGAGAGGGTGCTCTTTGTGGCCACGGCGGAGGCCCTGGATGAGGAGATGAGACAGAGGATAGAGGAACACAAGAAGGCCCGTTCTTCAAGCTGGCGTACTATCGAGGCACCCTTCGGCGTGGGGCGAAGAATCCGGGAACAGAGTGGCGATGCCCAGGTGGTTGTCCTGGATTGCCTCACCCTGCTGGTGTCCAACGTCATTGGCCGGTGCGGCGGTGATCCTGACCGGATCGACACAAAGCTGGTGGATGAGAAGCTGTCATTGGAGGTCAGTGCATTGGCGGAGTGTATTGAGGACACAGCGGCCAGCTTTGTCCTGGTGAGTAACGAGGTGGGTATGGGGATTGTCCCGCCTAACAGGCTGGGACGGATCTACCAGGACTCTCTGGGCAAGGTGAATCAGGAGTTGGCTCAGCGTGCCGACACTGTCTACCTCATGGTTGCCGGTATACCGGTGATGGTCAAAGGGCTGCAGGGCCTTTGAGGCCGGGAGGTATATCGAAGAAGGCGGACGCGACTCCTTGTGACAGGCGGTGGGTCTTCAGAACCGTGGTATGAGGAGAGGATGACAAAGCAAGAGGTCTGTCACCCTCGTAGGGATCAACAGTCAACAATTCCTGGGGCGAATGCTAGTGTTTTCGTTTCCTTGTGACTTCACCTATAACTATCATCCCAACAGTCGCTGCTACGAAGCCTAAGAGAACATACCATCCAAGCATGGACCCTCCTCTGCCTTTTCTAAATCATACCACAATTGCCCTTCATGTTTGAAGTGGCGAATTGAGAGACCTAGCACAAGCCCACATGGCCCTCTAATCATCTCTACGCAACGTACTATCAATAGAGTGATTAGTTTGGTTCTGCTAAATTAAGGTTGATGATGATTGACGGGGGCCAATCGGGAAGATCCTCGGAGAACCCTCGTTCACTACATCGGTGTCACTCTTTGACAGGATGAATGAATCATGCTATATGTTGTGTCGGTGCTTGAGGTGAAATGACGGATATCATCGTTGCCGTGGTTGGCATAGCCGTTACAATCGTATTGGCTTGTTTTTTCTATTGGAAGCAGCGCGCTGCGAAAGAGCCACGTTGGGCGATCCGCACCAATAATCTGGTAGCTGACTGGAAGGAGAGACTACCTCGCCTTGCTATCCTCTACGAAGGAAAGCCTGTCAGTAGTCTGTCTGTGAGCAGGGTGGTGTTCTGGAATGCTGGCAGATGCTCAATAAGGAAGGAAGATATAGCGCCAGCGGATCGGCTGAGGATACAGTGCAAGAAGGATGTGCGTATTCTGAGCGTAAGTCTCATCGAGTCCAACAGCCCACCTAGCCGAATGTCATATAATTTGGAGCCTGACGATGCGGCAGTCACGCTAGAATTTGACTTTCTTGAGAAAGAGGAAGGGGCGGTGTTCGAAGTCGTGCACACAGGGACCAGCTCTGACGATATCCGAGTCGCTGGCACAATAATCGATGGTGGGCAGCCAAAGTTTCAGGACGTGAGGGTCCCCAAATTCAGAGGTTTTATGGCAGTGCTCGTTCGGAACTTTCATAAGCTTGCCCTTAAGATCGGAAGGTCTCAGGCTATTGTGCTAGGCTTTCTTGTTGGTTTGGTTATGCTAGCGACTGGAGTGACGATCTTCATCACTGGGTTGCATCGCATCCCAGAGGGTCGATTATCAGTGTCTCTGGTAAGGGTAATTGTATTATATGCTCTAGCAATGTTAGCGACTGTCCCCACGAGCCTCGCACTCGGGTACTCGTTGTACGGGCTTCCCCCAAGAGGACTACAGTCTTTCTTGGGGAAAATCCCCTATGAAGGCGATGACGAGTCTTGAGTCATAGTTGCAAGCCTCTGTGTTTGTAATAGCCACGGCCTTGTAGAACTTCAGGCTATCCCCTTTCTATCCAGGCTGAGGTTGGGTGGTATAATCGTTGAGAGCCAATCATTTTTGACAAGGACATCGGCAGGAATAGTTATGGAGACCGCAGTCACTGTATTCTCGGTTGTTTGGTGTCTCGTGGTTCTTTTCTTCATATATCGCATGTGGAAAGCCCACGAATTGAGGATTGGCATAATGAACGATGACCTTGATACCTATATGAGGCTGCCCTCCTATGGTGAGATGGTCTTCAAGTTCTGGAGACCGTGGTCCTCGTTCATCGAGGAGACTCTAGAGGGCACCCCGGAAGAAGAAGCAACATCGCTTGATACCAGGCAGACGGACGAGGTGATTGTCCCCGGTGAGCACGACCCCGAATCTCCTTCAGGGGCCTTCCTCAACTCTCAACCCTGATAAAGCCAACGGGCAAGGCTTAGTAGAAAGACCTCACCCCACCATCGCCTTGTAGGACTTCAGGCTGTCTCCCCTTTGTATCCAGGCTGAGGTTCGGATGGTATAATGTCGCAGAGGATTCCAGCCTAATAAACAGAGGCAGGCGAATTTGGAGATGGCTATCATGAGCACCTTTCGGATTCTCAAGAAAGCGGCAAGAGACATCTATAAGTGGCTAATGAAATACAGCGGCATGACAATGATCATAGATAACGTGGAAGAAAGACGCCGTAAACGAGAAAGCCTCAATCATTCTGAAGAGCCTTCCGATACCCAATCTACTGCAGACCCTCCATTAAAAGGTAAATAGGCTCATTACTGCACAGGGTTAGTAAATTTCACCTGGACCAGTTCTCGGAGGGCAGGTCAATTTCCCTGTTCATCCTCTTTGATGCCAGCCAGGCTCTTCGCTGTTTTCTGCTTACTCTTAATGTCGACCAGGCGGGATATCATGATCCTCTGTGCCTGTGGCGAACCGGCACCGTGCATGGATTCAGTAAGATATCCTACTGCTGCAGTACCGAGTGTTATATTTTCGATAAGCCGGAGGATACGCATCCTGTTTTCCGTTGGGATATCGTCCCTCCCTTTGCAATATTTTCTTATCCACTCGCCTACGTCTGCTGATCTCATATCCTCTTCAGAGGGGAGGGTAACCAGGAGACCGCCTGCGATATCCTGCGCAAGCCTGGCTATTTCATAAGGGAACCGTGTCACATTCTGTTTGTGTACATTTGCGAGGAGCGTATTAACGTAGTAAGTGCCGCTGGGCTCAGGGTGCCCTTCAGAGGCGCAGGCAATACATCCGCAGTAGAGCGTTTCATTAAGATGATTCATCTCGATGATTTTATCTTTCACGTGGGAAGCCTTTTCGATACCATTGTATTCTGCAATCGTCTGTGTCGCGCCTATGAGAACATCGCCGACTCCGACCTTGCAGGCATAGCTTTGCCGGTGATACGAGGCGAATTGCTCCACCAGCTGGCCGGAAAAGTCATATTCCTTGTACATGAATACCCGCTCCCATGGAACGAAGACATCATTAAATATTATCAACGCTTCGTGTCCTCCGAAATTGATGTTGCCTCGATCGATTTTGCACCCTTCCAGCTTCCTGGTATCGCATGACTGGCGTCCTATGACATAGATTATACCTTTGGTGTCGCTAGGCACAGCAAAGGAAACCGCGTAATCCTTGTCCTCTTCCCTCATGGAAATCGTGGGCATTACAATGACCTCATGGGAATTCACAGCCCCCGTCTGATGGGCTTTGGCCCCGCGTACCACAATACCGTCCTTTCTTTCTTCGACTACCCTGAGGTACTGGTCAGGATCGGCCTGCTTGTGCGGCGGCAGGGAACGGTCGCCCTTTGGATCAGTCATGGCTCCGTCGCAGACAAGATCGTTCTCCTGGACATACTCCAGATACTTTAAGAATCTTTTGTTGTATTCAGTACCGTACTTTGCGTCTATGTCATATGTTGTCATTGACAGGGCATTCAAGGCGTCAATTCCCACGCATCTCTGGAAACAGCATCCTGTCAGGGAACCAAGCAGCCTGCCCATCTTGCTTTTCTTGACAAGGTCATCAACGCTTTGATGAATATGGGTGAACCGGTTGATTTTTGCCCCTGTGATGTGGGAAGTCGCTGTCATAATATCTTCATATTTCGGATTACGAGCAAGGGCATAAGTCATGGAAATCGCATTCAGGGATGGTCTGATTATGGGATCATCCACGACATTTTTCACTCTTTTGCCGAACATGTATACTACCAGTTCGAGCTTTCTCAAACTTTCGATGTATTCTTGCGGAGTTTTCATAAATCTTTTACTCTCCTTCGATAAATCTTTCTCCATAATTCAATGCCGCGTTGACCTGCCCCAAGTATTTGTACCACTTCTTAGGCCGCAGTTGCCAGCCTCCTCTGTGTTTGTAACAGCCACCGCCTTGTAGGACTTCAGGCTGTCCTCACCAATAGAGTGGACAGAGATGTCCAGCCTTGTCTTTTCTTCAGTATCAGCCAACCCCTTTTGTATCCAAGCTGAGGTTGTGGGTGTATCATGTCACTGAAGGCAATCTGCTGATGGTACTTCCGCTGCTAAATGGAAGGTAGAAAGGGGCTTTGCTATGGCGAAGGGAACAATCAAGAAACTAATTAGAGACAAGGGCTATGGGTTCATCCAAACTGAGGAGGGGAAAGAGCTTTTCTTTCACCGGAATCAGCTTCAAGGTGTGGACTATTCTTCTCTCAAGGAAGGCCAAGAGGTAGAATACGAGGCTGGCACTGGGCGTGGTGACCGCCCAGAGGCTACCAAGGTGAAGCTACCACAACCCAAGACTGAATAGCACTCACCCCACCAGTGCTTTGTAGAACTTCAGACTGCCCGAGATAGTTTTGTGGTATAATGTCTCCATGGTGATTTTCCTATGAGAATTACTTCTGCGTGTACTTGAGGGTAAATGGCTGCCAAAGGTGTTGTCCACCAAGCCCACCACTGGATGATAGACACTCTGCCTAAGAACGGCTTGTACCACGCCATGTGCAGGAAGTGCGGCGCAGAAAAGGATTTTCCCCAGAGGAGCCTCGCTTCAGATTCAGTATAGATAGAAAGCCAGTTGCACCATCAGCCATAGAACCACCTGACTTGAGTGGCACTTCTGTACATGATAGATGTGCCTGAGCCAGGCTCGTCCCAAGTCCCCTAGCGGTATCACTACAGGAACCCTGGGACAAGCCTTAACCTCCAGCATCACCCCGGCAGCACCCTGTAGAACTTCAGCCTGTCCTCATTGGTTGACATTCTCTATTGCCTGTGTGCTATTATCCTAGATGACTTCTACATATAGGTATGTATAGAGTCGGAAGCAGGAAGGAGAGTGGCATGGTCAAGAAGAGAGTGCGCAACCCGGTTACTCACAAATACTATGCCCAGCAGCAAAGGGATGGGAGACTGAGACGAGGTCAGTTCGTCGGTCTCTGGCATCCTCCCAAGAGAAAACCAAAGGAGGCCCAGATTCCGCAGGCTTAGGCCGCAATTCTCCCTACAGTCCTCTACTAAGCTATCTTTCCATCAAAGCTGAGGTTGGGGTGGTACAATGGTGGCAGGCGGGTCACACCAAGGAGAAGGTGCGGGAAGAAATGGAGGACAGATGGATAGCATCCTGGACGTGATTGTCTCACGAAGAAGTGTCAGGAAGTGGAAATCCGATGCGGTCTCTGATGGCGACATCAAGGACATACTCGAAGCGGCGATGAATGCCCCATCGGCGGTGAATGAGCAAGCATGGCAGTTCGTGGTGCTGAACGGTAAGATGCTCGAAGACTTTGTGAAAATCAACGGCAATACTCCCAAAGGCTCACCCGTGGGGATCCTGGTTTGCGGCGACAAGAAGCTGGACAAGCTCGGGGGATTCTATCTGCATGACTGTTGTGCTGCCACGCAGAACATTCTTCTCGCGGTTCATGCTAAAGGACTGGGAGGAGTCTGGACTGCCATCTTCCCCAACGCTATTCCGGAAGTGCGCAAGCTGCTGAATCTGCCGGACCACGTCATCCCACTCGCCTTCGTTCCTTTTGGATACCCCGTCTCAGAGCGGCCCAAACCGGCCAGCCGATACGACGAAACGAAGGTGCACAGAAACGGCTGGTAGGCTCTCCAGGTGCGGTGCTTAGCAGGACTTCAGGCTGTCCTGACCAATACCTTTCTGGAACTCTGAAACCATGCACATTATGTCCATATCTACCAACCATCAACCTTTCCCCAAACGTCATGCTCGTGCATAGTAAACTTGACAGGTCTATGCAGGCATGTTACAATCACACCACGATATTCGTAGTGCGATGGGATATCCACTCCCACCCAACAAACAAAAGGAGGGAGGAGAAAGACAAGATCTGGAATACGGAAGGCTGCGGATATCCATTCACAGGAAGAGCAGCCTACTAACTAGATGGCTGGCAGTCAGTTCAATTTTATTGAAAGGGGGGTGAACATGACTCCGGGGTGTGAGTCGTGTTGCTGACTGACCAGCCATCCTTATTTAGTTCAGATACATCAGAGCAAAATCTACGACTACGCGCTGCCATGCTTAGAGGATAAACCCGTTTGGACACCATCGCCTTGTAGAACTTCAGCCTGTCCTCCTTTCTGTCCAAGCTGAGGTTGTCTGACACAAAACTCCATGTAAGATAACTTCCCTGACAGCAAGCATTTACTGTGCCTTTACCATTCTTGTGCTAAGGTATACACAGGCGAGCAGATGGGGTCGATTGATGAAGCGGGTCGCAGATAGAACGAAGTCCCTGACAGGCTGTGCATACCTGATCAAGGGCCACAAATAACATAGGAGGGCAACATGCGGCATGCACGTGAAGGTATGGGCTGGTGGGTAGGGTTGATGATCGGCATAGTGACGTTTCTTGTCTGGGCAGGGTCTACTGAGCTAGTTGTCCGGGTTATCCCACACTTGTGAACCACGGTGACTCAGGATCAGCGGGCAGGGGAAATGGTGCTTTGACAATAGCTAGAGGAACGCTACGCCCGAAGAGAGATCACCAAGGAAGAATTCGACCGGATCAAGAAAGGTCTGTCATAGAGCACTACGAGGTATTGGAAACGCCTTAGAAAGACTCCCCCCACGTCCTTTCTAAGCCAGAGAAGCCCATCTGTGAAGGTGGGCTTCTTCTATTCCCTGAATCCCAAACCCACCATCGCCCTGTAGAACTTCAGGCTGTCCTGAAAAACTCTAATCATTTTCTAAGCATCTCCTAATCCGGATTTAATGCAAGACCGGATGCCCTTCGGTAGAATGAAAGTGTCTTTGAGAGGTTATCCCCCTTTCTGAAGTGCCAAGTGACAGAAGTCGCATACCTTGTATCGATAGGGTAATACAATATTGGAATGGTGCAGAGGAGGTGTAGACATGATGTGGGAGCATTGGCATGAAGGTGTAGGTGCCTGCGGTGGTTGGGGTGTAGGATGGATTATTGGTCTATTCTTTCTGGCAGTCGTCGTTGGACTGATTACTTGGGGCATTGTGGTACTGGTAAGACACGGTAGATCAGGATCAGCGGGCAGGGGAAATGGTGCTTTGGCCATAGCCAGAGAACGCTATGCCCGAGGAGAGGTCTCCAAAGAAGAATTCGACCGGATCAAGAAAGACCTGTCGTAGTTCACTCTGAAGCATGTCACCGAAGCCCATCTGCATAAGGTGGGCTTTCGTCATCTCCGTCTCCCCAGCACCGCCTTGTATGACTTCAGGTTGTCCTGAAAAACTCTAATCATCTTCTAAGCATTTTCCAATCCAGACCTAAGCTTAGCCCGGTATGCTGAGGGTGGCTTTGAGGAGAAGGAGAAGACACAGTGAAACAGACCGGCAAACTGGAACAGCAAGAGGCGTATCAGAGCATCATCAAGGGCCACAAATAACAAGACCAGGAGGGCAACATGCGACATGAAAGCGGAGGTATGGGTTGGTGGGTGGGCTTGACGATCGGTATAGTGACGTTTCTTATCTGGGCAGGGTCTACGGCGCTGATTGTCCGGGTTATCGGACGCTAGTGAACCATGGTGACTCAGGATCAGCAGGCTGAGGTTGGGGGTGTATGGTGTATAATAGTGCAAGGTGCGATGGCACGGGCCGCGCATGGATGCAGCCGATGGCGTGGATAAGCTGATGCCCGTGAGGAGGTAGACATGAAGGACCATCCCCACTGCTATCATATCAACTTCGCTCATGAGACAGAGACATGCTGCTGGTGCTCTGACATACGCAAGCTCAAATTCGGGCAGGGTCACCTTGACCGTGACGTTGGCATGACGATTCCGCTAGTGAGCGTCTGGTGGTGGCGGTATAATCCCAAAATGTATGCCTTGTACGAGCACGTCAAGCAGTTTGGCACACCTGAGACCGCGCATGGACCGTATGGCATCCAAGATGGTTTGTTTGTCGAGTACGCTGACGAAGACCTATGCTCGATGAGAAAGCAACCTTTGGAAGGAGTACCTTAGGAGACTCAGGAGAAGCCGAAGACGTCAAAGCAGTCCTTTTACCTCACCCCACCAGCGCCTTGTAGAACCTCACGCTGTCTCCTCCTTCTGTGTCCAGGCTGAAGTTGACACCCTCCGTCGCATCGTGATACTGTCCGTTGGGGCTCCCACCCTGCGGCCCAAGAATCGATACACGGGGTTTTCATGAGAATAATCGCCACCTGGTACGGCACAGCAGCGCTTCACCTCGTCGCGGAAGATAGTCTGGGGATCTTCTTCGATCCCTGGTTTGAAAGGCCCCTGAATGCCAGGCCCAGGATCGTGGCTGATCCCAGGAACATCAAGCTGGAGCCACTCGACGTGATCTTTGTGAGCCACAGTCACTTCGACCATGTTTACAACCTGCCGGACTTAGTACAACGCTACCCTGCTGTCCATGCCTACGTGCCGGCACTGACGGCTGAGAATTGCCGGAAGCTGTCCAGTGGGGCGATCTTCAAGGACCACGTCTGCAAATTGTCAGAAAATGACTGGGAACGCGTCCACACCGTTGCAGCGGGAGACCACGCAGAGCTCTCATCCCGGGATGGCAGTGTTCGGTTGCGGGCCACGGCCATAAAATCGGGCCATGTGAGGTTTGATGTCTATTCTGTCCTTCGCGTGCTCTTCAACTACAGAGTGATCCGGGGATTCGCATACTATGCGAAGTTCCTTCTTGGATTCCCCGCGAAGGATGTGCTGGGCTGGGAACTGCAACTGGAGACTGCCAGGGAATCCAGGCGCATCGTGTTCTTCGGCAGTCTCTGCAGGCAATACTCCCATATCCTGCTGCAATATGCCGGCTGTGATTGTCTTGTTCTCCCTCTAGCCGGAAGGAGAAATATCCTACCGTACGCCAGCATAGTGACGGGAGTCTTACGGCCCAAGGCGGTAATCCCGGTGCACCATGATGATTTCTTCCCTCCGATCTCCTATCCCGTTGACTACCGCAACTACTCGAAGTGGCTCAAGGAGAATTTCCCCGGGACAAGGCTGATTGAATTGCAGCCCGAACAACCAACGAGTTTCTTGATGTGAACCGGCTGCAAAGCGCCTACAGCCAATCGGCCTGCTGGCAAGGGGGCAGACAGTGGGACCAGACCTTCAGGGCGACTCGATAGAGACCCTGGTCATCACCACATCCTGCAGGGGCTTCTTATTGACGTCGACGGGGACGGCGGCGATTGCCCGGACAATGTCCAGTCCCTCGATGACCTGTCCAAAGACAGCGTAGTTGCCGTCCAGATCGTGCTGAGCACCATCACAGATATAGAACTGCGATGAGGCGCTATTGGGAGACGAACCCCTGGCCATGCCCACAGCTCCGTCGGTGTGCGTTAAATCCTTATTGATCTCCAGCTTAATGGTTTGCCCTGATCCACCCATCCCTGTCCCTGTGGGGTCACCCGTTTGAATGACGAAACCTTTGACTACCCGGTGGAAGATCAGTCCATCGTAGAAGCCGCTCTCTGCCAGCTTGATGAAGTTGGCAGTGGTGATGGGAGCCTTATCCTCGTAGAGCTCGAACTTGATGATGCCCATGCTTGTTTCCAGGACAGCGATGCGGTTGGGTGCAGCAGTACCACCGCAGCCTGTCAGCAGGACTGGTGATAAGGCCAGCATGACTATCAAGAGAGGCCTGGAGTGTCTCCTCATGGCATTTAGCCGCCATGATAGGCCTGTTTGACGGCGATAGTCAAGTTCGGGGCCGCTTTGAATCAGTCCACATGCGCCACTATTGTTAAAAACGATATACTAATCAGGGAAATGGCATAGGGAGGGTAGCATGGCGAAGGTACTCTACGAAGAGAAAACCTATCGGGAGATTCCCGAATCGATGGTAATCAGGCAGGCTGACGACGCCTGGCATCCCCTGAAGGACCGCCTGTACATCGAGTGGTGGTACTTCGACCTGGTGAACGGTGACGGGAGCCTGGTCAGAGGCCAGCTATTCATTGCGGGAGATGTCTCCCGGCCAGGCAAGGTGGTGACCGGCGTCAGAGCCAGCTATGTGAAGACCGATGGGACGGAGATCACCATTGAAGAGAGGCTCCCTTACTCCTCCTTCAAGGCTTCGACAGAGGTCTGCGATGTCCGGATCGGCAGGAACTTCATCAGGGGAGACCTCTCGCACTACGTGGTGCATATCGAGGGCGGAGAGAAGGCCCTTGACCTGGAGCTTGATTCCAGTGTCGGGGGGTTCACCAGCCATGCCTGCTTTGGCGATGAGACGAGGTACATGTACTGGGTGGTTCCCCAGCCGCACTGCCAGGCCCGAGGCTCCTTCAGAACCAAGGGGGAGACCTATGCTATAGAGGGGGTGGGCTATCGGGACCACAATTGGCTGAATATCGCCCCGTTGGACCTGCTGTCATACTGGGACTGGGGAAGGGTTTACAACGAAGAGTACACCATTATCTTTGCTGATATAGTGACCAGCGGCAGGATGGAGGGGGCTGAGGTGAAGCCGCTGCTGATCTACGACTCCCGCAAACTCGTTTACCTGACCACGGACTCCGGGAAATGGAGTCTGGCCAAGTCAGATATGAAGCCGGATGCGGACACAGGAGAGGAGATTCCCTGGAAGCATGTGCTGAGGGTTAAAGATGAAGGGTTATCTCTGGAGATGACGCTGGAGCTGCAGAGGGCCTTTCAGAGGATAGACCTGCTGGCTGATTTCAATCCGCTGTTGAGATTCCTTATCCGGACGTTCAAGGCTAAGCCTACTGTAACGTCATTCTTCTCTCTTGGCTCGGGGAAGATGGAGATTGACGGACAGCAGAAGAGTCTGAGCTGCACGGCGATCCATGAGCTGGTGAAGAACCACTAGTATCTAGCGTTGTCATCCCCGCAGTGAATCCACTAGCCTTCATTGGGCGCTTCGCGAAGCCCCTAACACCCGTTGTCATTCCCGTGCAAACGGGAATCCAGAACCAATTGAAAAGGGGGCTGTGATAACCAGGCGCTAGGCCCAGCCCTCGGCGGCGAGGGCGTCGTGCAGTTCATCGGGGTGGTGGCGGCAGCGGTACTCCAGGCGGCTGGATTCGGCATGCGCCTTGCTGTAGGGCCAGCCTTTGGCCATGCGATTGCGCTCATGAAGCTCGTGCAGCAGCACGTACGGGCGCTCCTCCTCCATGATATCGTCATCGATCCAGACCTGGTTTTCCGGCACAAACTCATACACGTAGTCGTGGCCGCCGGCGGTAAAATCGATGTCGAAAACGCTGCGCACCAGACGCCCGGTGACGATCCAGACGCTGAGGCCACTCTCCAGCGTCTTCCACAGCCGCTGGTGGACTTCCTGTCCGTCCGGCAGTTTCCGCCCGTGATGAGTCAAAAGGTTGACGTCTCCGGCACGGCGGCGCTCTTTGCGCTCCTCGCGGTCGGCCAGCGGCAGGGCCTTTTCATACGGCATGCCCTTTGGCCATAAGATGGTGCTCCATCAGCAGGTGGTCGATGAAAAAGCTCTGCTCATCTGATCTGGTGGCCTGATCGATCCACAGCTGGTTCAAGGGGATATATTTATAGCGGTAGTGCTGGCCGAAGTTGGTGAACTCCTCGTCCATGTGGCCGCGGATATAGACGCCATCAACCAGCCATACCTCCAGATCACCCCGATCATCCAGCTTTTGGAGATAAGGCAGTTTCAATGACTCCGCCATAAGCCCTTCCTCTGTTGCCGGCTAGCGCAGCATCGCCTGGCCGCCATCCACCATGAGGGTCTGGCCGGTGATGTAGTCGGAATCCGGGCTGGCCAGGAAAACCACCGCCCGCCCGATGTCCTTCTCGCAATCGCCCAGACGGCGCAGCGGCGTCAGCCCTGCGATGAGGTCCAGCATGCCCGGGTGAGCCTGCCCCCAATCCAGGAAGCGGGGTGAGGCCGCCAGGGGGCAGATGGCGTTCACATTGATCTTGTACTGGCCCCATTCGTGGCAGGCCACACGGGTCAGCGCCCGGATGCCCTCCTTGGAGGCAGCATAGCCTGTCCAGCCCACATGCCCTTCCAGTCCGGCGGCCGAGCCGAAGTTGATGATCTTGCCGCCGTGTTTCTTCATATAGGGAAAGCACTCCTGCATAAAGTAGAAGGTCCCCATCAAGCCTGACCCCAGCGCCAGGGCCATGTCGTCATCTGTGGTGTCCTCCATGAGCACGTCACCCCTGTAACCCTGGGCGACATTGACCAGGATATGCACTGTGCCGAACTCCTTCACTGCTGCCGCTACCACGGCCTTGACCTGGGCGCGGTGGCTCACGTCGCAGGTCACTGCCAGCGCCCTGCCGCCGAGGGCCTTGATTTCCTTTGCCGTCCGGATGCCGTTCTCTGCTATCAGCTCAGCCACGACGACCGCCGCTCCTTCTTTGACCAGCTCCAGAGCAACCCCCCGGCCGATGCCCTGACCGGCCCCGGTGACAATAGCTACCTTACCGTCCAGCTTTCCCATGGATGATCAACCTCCTTTGTCAATCATTTTGCCAGCAATATCCCTGATTACATGTCGATATATACCTTATATAAACGGCTTGTCAAACATGTCTCTGAGATCGTTTGCTAACTATACAACTGCCACAGACTTAAAGCCAGGCGCTAGACCGATGCCAGAATGACAGTGTAGTTCTTGCCGTAGACCTTGGCACACCTGGGACAGGTGGTATAGAAGAAGTACATCTTCTTCATTTCCCTGCCCTTTGATTTGACATAGCCATTCATTTCCCTGACCCACTTGCCGGTATCCTTGAACGATCCTTCAAAGACCTTGCTGAGGAAAGTTCCCGATATCTTTTCCATCCTGGCCCCGGGCACCTCTTTGCTCACGGCGATGTAGAGGTCGGCTCCAAAAAGAGACTTCTCCTCATAGAGCATCAGCGGCATGGCAGAAAGGGCATCGGCCTGCTTGATTCTCTCCATGTTCCTCAGCATCACTTTCCCGAAGCCCAGCGGGATATGCAGAAAAGTGCAGACATGGTCTTTGATGAACAGCTTGTCCTGGAAGGTCACCTCTTTGTCAGTCCACGGCTCCGGATTGAACCTGGGGCAGCAACCTGTCTCTGATTGTTCGTAAAGTTTGTCCATAGTGATCAGCTCCTTTCGCTCGGTTTCTGACATTTTAGCATCTGACTCGATAGCTGTGAAGTGTGGAGCACAGACCTGCATCTGATGATCCGGCAGAAGGATAGGGCAGAGCAAAAGCTCATCCGGAAACCAGCGGCTTGTGCCGGAGGCAGGGCTGATGGCCCGTATTTAAGCTATCTCATAGAAGATCAATTCATGTCAGCTAATTCATCTCAAAAAGACATTCGTTTACGCAATTGACAATTATGACATTGTAGGCTATATATATACCCGACCCTGTCGCTCTATAACAACAGAGAAGCCCGCCTACTATAGGTCAGTACCCGTAGCAATCACTAATAGTATCCTCGCTGTGTGGGGAGAATGAGGGATGTTCTGAGCAAAATATAGCAAAGCCGGAGACAGATCCATGGCTGCATCACCGAGCTGTCTCTGAAGTAAATAAATATATTAAAAGGGGGGTTAGGAAAGATGGCAGATGCTCTCAGGGAACGAATCATGAACTACATGGACAGGTGCCCGGTATGTACTGTTGCTACGGTCGGCGTTGACGGTCAGCCAAATGTGGCTACGGTCTATTTCAAGAGAAAGGGGCTGGACGTCTACTTCAATACTGACAGAAGCAGTCAGAAAGTGCAGAACATCCTGGCCAACTCCAGGGTGGCCATAGCAATGCAGGAAGACGCACCCGTTCCCAGGGCAAGTCTGGAGATTAAGGGTATTCAGAGTGTCGGAACAGCCGGAGTATTAGCTGACGGGGATACTGCCGGAGTGCCCAGGGCGGTGATCACCAGGCACAACGCCTTCAACCGCACCGGGTCCGGGAGTTCCGTGGTTATCAGGGTGACTCTGGCTGAGATATCTCTGATTGATTATTCGCTTGGTCTCTGGCATCGAGACCAGATCCGGCCTCAATCGGGGACAGACGTGCACCAGAGTGTTGATGCTGCCACTCTCCTCCGTTACCCGAGGTTAATCACCCCGATAGTCACTGTCTCCGGCCTGGATGCCGGGTTGGGCTAGCGCCTCAACAACCCTGCATTTCCCTCTCCCTTTGATGGGAGAGGGCTGGGGTGAGGGTGATGTTCTTACGCCCATTGTCATTCCCGTGCAAACGGGAATCCAGGAGGGTGGCGACTTGATGGAGGTGTATCAGTTGGGGTTGAAGCGTACCACCACGATGTCCCCATCCTGAACCTGATAGTTTCTTCCCTCCATGCGCTGCTTGCCGGCACGGGCCGCCGCGGCCTCGCTGCCCAGCTCCAGCAGGTCTTCACAGCGGATGACTTCCATACGGATGAAGCCCTTCTCCATATCCGTGTGAATCTTGCCTGCAGCTACAGGTGCGAGGTCCCCCTGACGGCATGTCCAGGCATGGACTTCGTCCTCACCGGTCGTAAAGAAGCTGACCAGCCCTAACATGCGGTACGCGGCGCGGAGCAGCCTCTCCATCGATGATTCCTTCAAGCCAAGCGCCGCCAGGAAATCCTGCCGGTCCGCAGGATCAAGCTCACTTATCTCGGCTTCATCCCGGCCGCAGATGACGACCATCTCCGAGCCTTCCGCACTGGCGATCTCCTGAAGCCCCTTCACCGCAGAATTCGATGAGTCCTGTATCGATTTGACGTTGGCTATGTAGAGCACGGGTTTAATAGAAAGCAGATTGCAGTCGCGGATGCTGGCGATCTCAATGGCGCTTAGACTTTGCCGCCGCGCCGGTATGCCTTGTCCCAGGCCGTCTTTGACTTTCTGACAGTTTTCCACCATACGTGATAGGTCGGCATCGGTGCGTGCCTTCTTTGCCAGGCGGCCGATCTTGTTCTGCAGCGTCTGGCTGTCAGCGACCATCAGCTCCAGATCGATGTTCTCCACATCGCGCCTGTGGTCTATGGTGCGCTGTTTAAGGGGAGCAGTCTCGTCTTCAAAGCACCGGACGACGTGCAGCAACGCCTCAACATCTTTGATGTGGGACAGCAGGCGCAGCCCCCGGCCGTCTCCTGCCGCAGACTGGGGTTTGATGCCGGGAATATCCACAATATCCACGGTGGCGGGGACAGTCTTCGCCGGATGGTATATGTCCGCCAGGAGATAGACACGCCGATCGGGGACACTGACAACAGCGCGGTTCATCTCCGAGCCGCTGTAGCTGGCTGCGCCCGCGGCGGTGATGGCATTGAAAATCGTGGTCTTTCCGGACGAAGGAAGGCCAATCAGTCCGCAGGTGAGTGACGTAGAAGTTCCTTTTGTCTGCCCCCGGACAGCCGGCTGCTGTTGGAGGGATCAGGAGTTGATAGGAGGCATCGCATGTTCTAAGAGCACAATTATACGCCGCAAATGAGGCGGTTTCAAACGTTGATTCCGGTGTGGTTCACCTTCCCCGTACCTGTCATTCCCTCGGGCATAGTGTACAATGGTGACTGAGGACCGGCCCTTAAGCCGCTCGGAGACAGCACCATGAAGAAGATCATCCTGGCCTCAGCTTCGCCCAGAAGAAAGGAATTGCTGGAGGCGATCGGCCTCAAGTTCGAGGTGGAGCCGAGCAACTATGAAGAGGATATCAGCTCCGCCGCAGACCCCCATGAGCTGGTAAAATCCCTGTCCCTGGCGAAGGCCCGTGCGGTGGCCGGGAACCACCGCAGTGCCCTCATTATTGCCGCAGATACCCTGGTGGTCTGCGAAGGCAGGTTGCTGGGCAAGCCGCATACGGAAACCGAGGCCAGGGAAATGCTGGAGGCCATTAACGGTAAGCAGCATTCGGTGATCACGGGCTTCACCATCATGGATGCCGGCGATAATAGAGCGGTGTCCGGATCGGTGGAGACCAGGGTTTATATGAAGCGGCTGACATCTGAGGAGATCGGGGCTTATGTCAAATCAGGGGAGCCGCTGGGCAAGGCCGGAGGATATGCTATCCAGGGGCTGGGCTCGGTCATCGTGGAGCGGATTGAGGGGGATTATTGCAATGTGGTGGGGCTTCCCCTGAGCGCTCTCGCAGAGAGCTTGAAGGAATTCGGCGTCCGCGTGCTGTAGCGCAGAAGTCTATCGCCCTTTCGGCAGTGGCGCTTTGACTGTGAGCAACTGCTTCACCTGGTCCAGATCATGTTCCGATGCCACCTTGATGAAGAGCCAGCGTCCCTCGGGATACGGGTGGGCATCCTCAATGGCCTTCCTCACATTCCGGCCCGGGGCCAGTCCCAGCACTTCCTCTACCTGGGCCTCACCGAGAATAATCTGCACGGTGAATTCTTCTTTCCCGGGATAGAGGGATAACAGCGCCTTGCCTCCCTTGCGGAAGCGGAGCGCCCAGCCGTAGTTCTTGCCATAGAAACCGAGGTCCTGCCTGGACGCGATAGTTATCGGCAATGAACCGGGCCAGGCCTTCCCACAGAGGTCTGCCGGGGCCGATTGCGGCGAATATCTCCTCCATCGTCGGCCGGTGTTCTTTATCGGTGAATATGCCTCTAGCCATAGTTTTCGGTTACCCTGCCCTGCCGATCGCTCTGCGGGCGGCGTTCTCTCCCGCGACATAGCCTGTGGAGAAGGCGGCCTGGAGGTTGTAGCCGCCGGTGTCGGCGTCCAGGTCCAGCACCTCGCCGCAGAGGTAAAGGCCCTTCACCAGGCGGGAGGCCATGGTCTGCGGATCGATCTCCTTGAGGGAGACACCGCCGGCGGTGACCGTGGCGGCGGCCATGGGCAGCGGGCCCTTGATGTTGAAGCGGAGCGACTTGAGCAGGCGCAACAGCCGCTCGCGCTCCTCGGCCTTTATCTGGTGCCCCAGCCTGTCGGGCGGGATGCCGGTCAGCCGGATGAAGGGATCAACCATCTTGTGGGGCAGCAGCCCGTCGAGGAGGTGGCGGCAGGTCCGCCTTCCGTAGCGGTCGAAGTCGCCCTGCAGCCGCTGGCGCAGTTGTTCCTCATCGAGGTCCGGGAAGATGTCGATGGAGATACCGACGGGGCCATGCTCCAGCGCATCGACGACAGCCAGGCTCATCAGCAGGGTTGCCGGCCCGCTGATGCCGAAGTGGGCCATCATCACCTCGCCCGTGCGGCTTTCGATGATGGGGGGCGGCGGTTTCTTCCCGGCTATGCCGCGTCCATAATCCCTGGTTGGGGGTCAGAGAGGGATCGATCTCATCGGCGGGGCACTGATAGGCAGTGAGGCGTACATGGCGCAGGCTGACTCCCTGCATGCTCTTGGCCAGTTCTGCCTCACGGACGATAAGAGGAACCAGAGCGGGACGCAATTTGACGATGGTATGGCCGAGGGCAGCCGCCAGGCGGTAGCTGTCACCGCTGGAGCCGGTCTCGGGATAGGAAGCGCCTCCGGCGGCCAGGACTACGGCGGCCGCGCCATGCTCCTCCTGCTCCGTCCGGACGCTGACTGTCTTCCCCTTTTCAACCCGTATGGCGGCCACCGGGGTGCGGGCCAGTGTCCGGACACCGCCGTCCGATATGTACTGTTCCAGGGCTCTGACAACATCGCCGGCATCGCCCGAGGCGGGGAAAATCCGCCCGTCCGCTTCGGTTTCAGTCTCCACGCCATAGCGGCTCAGGAGCGCCAGCAGGTCATGCGCGGAAGAAATGGCGAAACGCAGGGTAAAGAAACCGTCCGTTGGGGCCGTACATGGGGATGAAGTCATCCGGTTCCCTGGCGTTGGTCAGGTTGCAGCGGGTCTTGCCGCTGAGGCGGAGTTTATTGCCGGGGCGCTCCGTCTTTTCCAGCAGAAGGACGCTGGCACCAAGCTCGGCCGCCCGTCCGGCGGCTATCATACCGCTGGCCCCGGCGCCAATGACGACGACCTGCTTTGCAGTCACGCGAGACCTCTCATGGCTGATATTCTAACGCTGCTGGCCGAGAGAATCCACAATTCCCCTCTGGATTCCCGTTTGCACGGGAATGACAACAGGCTGGGCCTTCTTGGATTCCGGCCTGCGGGGGGTTGTTTTGAATTTTGTCCTTTGGTCATTATGATTTGTTTAGAATTTCGTGCTTGGGAATTCAGGGGTGAGAACCGCCCCTGCGGTAATGCACCCGTTACGCTCTTAGATACGAAGGTGTGATTCCTCCACTACCATGGGGTGGAGACCCTGGGCCTGGGCTTCCAGGATATGGCTGTCCTCCAGCTTCATGCCCACCAGGACAACCTTGGCGGGCTGCCCGAACCAGAGGACCGGCCGGGCCAGGAACGTCAGATCGGCTTCTCCCCCGGGGTCGAAGCCGGTGGCCTTCCTCAAGAGGACAGGCCTGCTGCTCTGAAGCGCCATTTCCACGATGGAACCCCTCGCGATGGCATCCTTCCTTCTGGGCATGTGGTGAGCAGGGTAACCCTTCTTTCCCAGGCGGAGGCCTGAAGTGTAGACGGCACAGGCCGCATGGAAATCGGATGGCTGTGCCGGAGCATTCCGGTGCAGGCCGCCGCTCCGCTGGTAAATGGCGCAGGCCAGTTCCTTCCGGCGGGAGCCGCTGGCCCGGTTGAGAAGCTCCACCGCTCTGATGGCTATGGCGGAGTAGGAGCGGTAGAAATGCCGGTGGAGCCAGAGGATATCGAAGTGGCTTTCGTGGAGGGCCTGGAGGAAGATATCCTCCTGCATCAGCACTGCGGCCGCGAAGCAGTTGGCCCTCCAGCAGTCTTCGGATCGCGGCGGCTGTTCATGACCCGGAGAGATGGCCTCCAGACGGTCGAGGATGATCTCATAGAACTCGTGGAGCAGGGTGAACTCCACGGCGCCCCGCCATTCGCCATTCTCATAGAAGATGGTGGGGTCGCCGCCCCGGTAGCAGAAGTGGTGTGCCCGGAGACCGGGCGTCTCAGCTTTCTGCAGTGAGAGCCCGTAGCGTTCAAGCTGCCCGTGGATCTCTGACAGCGACGGCAGGGCCGAAAGGCCGCTGTGGGCGATCCATTCCCGGGCCATGACCTCCGGTGAGGTGGACTGCGGGCCGGGGTACTTGCTGAGCAGCAGTCTGGAGAAGGTATCAAGCGGATTCATGGATTATTGTCCTGGGCTGGCAGCAGTATATCCGAAGCCTTGGCTTATTCAATGCCGGGCTGGCCGGTGTCTTCAGGCAATGCCTCGTCCTGTCCCTTGATGCTTTCCAGTATCTCGATGGCGCTTTCTGCCTGCGAAGCCAGCACGTAGACTTCATGCGATAGATTGAGAGGGCTGATCTGGAAAGCTATGGCCAAATCCGGACGTTTTACCAGGCAGTGGATGCCGTTATCTTCCAGGATGGCTTCCCATAAGTCAGCTATGAACTGATTAGGGGCGGTGGCAATATGCATCAGTGGCCTATTCTCCCTGGCACTCTGGGGCGGCTCTGATCCAGGTGCGGTTTCCCTTGTCAGGGCAACGCCGCAGTCCGGACAGGTCTGCGCCCGGTCCTGGAATTCGCTATGGCATTTCGGGCAGTATGGCATGCTTTTTCTCTGCGATCCCCTGTAGGGCAGTTCGCAGACCGCCCTGCTCAGGGCTGAGATTCTTCGTTTCGATCGGATGACACCGCTACAGGAACGATAAGGCGGAGACTAACCCTTTCGGGTGAATATGCGCTTCAGGCGGGACCACCAGGAGACGGACTGTTGTTCCTGTTTCGGCGCCTCCAGAAGCTTCACGTTCTGGGTCAGAGTTATGATAATCGTGTCCAGTCGGGCCACCTCCTGGCGGAGGAAGGATATCTCCTCCCGCAGGAAGGTTACCTCATCCCGCAGAGCGTCCTCTACTGCCCCGGACGGCTTCAGGATGTCCGTCGTGACGTCATGGACGCCGCCATTTGCAGTCTGGACGCCACCGTTTGAACCGTCGTTGGTGCTCTCCTGCGCCTCCGTCCCGTCCAGGACAACGAGCCACTGGCCCCCCCATTCTTGTGGGCCTTTATGGTCCCCCGCTTGATCCGCTTCCTCAGTGCCTCTGTGGATACTCCGAGAATGCCGGCTGCTTCACCGATCGTCACCGTGCGTTCTGCCATGACTGAACGGTCCCTCCTGTTTGTCGTATTCTCCCGCCGCACGTCATTCTACGCCTCTATTATGAAGGGTGCAAGACGCCGGCCGGAATGTTTTCCAGGCAGACCATACACAAGCTGAATGAGGTCTTCAATAGTATTTTCGCCGGTGAAGACGAAAGAGAAGTCCAAGAACCGGAAGGACGGGGCCGCTTTTATGAGGGTTGTAGTATGCTCTGCTCCCTGGATATCCGGGTCATGCCAGGGATTCACCAATGTAGATTACCTGGTCCTTATTGATAGCGACAAAACCGAACCTCGATTCGCCGCTGATCAGTGCAGGCGATATCCCCACATTAGTCATGGGCAAGAAGCCCTCATCCGTTTCGATGGTGTCCAATAGTTCCTGCCAGACCTCGGCATGCATCTTACCCACGAGGGCATATGATGGCACATGGACTTCCGTTACAATAGGTTTCTTTTTCTTCTTCAGGTGCATTTTTGACCTGTCTTCTATCGCTGGCAACTCATGTGCTCTCTCATTCTTTTCGCCAACGAAGACGATATTGGTTTTCCTGATATACGTAGACGCCAGACGTGTCTTTCTTCCATCCCGGAAGAACACCTCAACTTCGCTAAGCGGCACAAAGTCCTTGCCGACCCGCATCGATTGTGCCACAAAGCCCTTGTTGATGGCATCCAGAAGGCGCTGATCAGGCAAACGATAGGCATATCCGGCAAAGATGCAATCAGCAGTACATACTACTACCTTTACCTGCATGAGTCTGGGATCACCGTGCAATCTACCAGATGCTGATTGCCGCGGAAGTGATGAAGCCTGCATTCAAAGCCTCCTGCTTGGGACTAACGGGCAAATTATACCACAGGTCGGCAAGTTTGGAGATATGGAGATCGTTTATTAACTCTTTCAACCCCCCTGGGCTTAGTCTGCCAGGAATAGGCGTCATTCACAAGGTGAAGGGAGACCCCCCGTCCTTCGCTCAGGGTGACATGTTGCCCACTGTGTCATTCTGAGTATAGCTGAAGAATCTCGAGGTGTGAGGTTCAGCATAATCGGTAGATTAGCTACTATGTATGTGTCATTCCCACGCAAGTGGGAATCCAGAACCGAATTGAATAAGGGCCGCATCTCCAGGTTCCTGCTTCCGCAGAAATGACATATGGAACGATCCACGGATTCAGGATTGTTATGCTGACTTGTGCCACCATACACTACGCCCCCGGTCTGGGGGATTTCCATAGGACCGATTCCGGGCAGGCGTTAATCTTTGTGCTTCGGATAGGTCCACCAGCCGAGAACTATGAGGGCAAAAAATCCACCGCCGACGATGATTCCTATGATGGCAAGAGGTGGTAAGGACGACATCCTGAGCCTCCTTATTGCCGGCAGCGCCGGCAGAAAACGATTGTCGATAAACTCTGCCTCCTTTGACAGCATGGGTTTCGGGATAGGCTGAGGTCTGTCCTGCAGGCCCGGATTCCGGGCAATTTCGATGACAGCCTGAAATCCGGCTAAGTGCCGCAGTCTTGAGAGTAGAGCCCGGACAGCAGCCTGAAACTAGACGCCTGCGGTATAGGCCGCTAGCTCAGGCTGAGGGCAGGAGCAACGCACCAACCCCTCACACAACACCCCCGAAAACAAACCTGGCAGATTTATAGACTATATGATTATATCTATATGGTACTACATTTGTCAACTTACGGACGTCCCGGCAATGTCTGCCACGCATCCACCTCTATGAATTCTCCGGCCATTTCCGGACCGGCCAGCTGATCAATTTTGGCAACAAAACTGATTCCGCCGGGCTGCCCGATCAATCTTTAAACGCGAACCCCTTGTTGGTAAGGACGCTCACACAGGCATCCACCACGTCAGGATCATAGAGAATGCCTCTATTCTGAGAGATCTCGTCCATTGCCTTGCCCACGCCGAGGGCGGGGCGGTAGGGCCGATGCGAGGAAATGGCCTCTACCACATCGGCCACGGCCAGGATGTTGGCCTCCGGGAGGATCTGCCCATTTCGAAGACCTGCAGGGTAGCCCGAGCCGTTAGCCCTTTCGTGGTGTTCCAGGACGATGTCAGCCACAGGCAGGGGGAATTGTGCTGCTATCAGTATCTCGTAGCCCACCTGGGGATGGGCTTTGATCAGTGCGAATTCAGCCCGGGTCAAGGGGCCAGGCTTGCTCAGAATCTCTGTCGGTATCTGTATCTTACCCAGGTCGTGGAGCAGTCCGGCTATGCGGACTGCCTCGGCCCGGTCGCCGGTAAGGCCCATCTCACTGGCTATGGCACAGGCCAGTTGGGTCACATGGCGCTGGTGACCGGCCGTGTAGGGGTCTCTCTTTTCGACCGTCAACCCGATGGCCTGGATGGTGGCCTCCATGGCTGTTTTCAGTTTCTGGAAGCTTTCTTCGAGTTGCTGTTCGGTCTGCTTGCGCTCGGTGATGTCGAGCGAGACATTGGCCAGATACAGGGGCGCACCGCTCTCCGGGTCCATGACCGTGAACGCCATCGCGCGCACGTCGGTGATTTTGCCTGTCTTGAGATTGCGATATTGAAAGTCGCCCTCCCAGGTGCCGCGCTCCATCAGTGACGGCAGGAGTTCATTTTTCATCTTCCCTTGCAGATGATCGGGGATAACCTGCATGAAGTCTAATTGTTGAACCTCTTCGGGCTCGATGCCCACCATCTGCCTGCCTGCCTCATTGAGGAAGACCATCTTTCCATCGAGGGTGGTCAGGGTGACGAACTCCCTGCTGTGCTTGACTATGGATGCCAGCTTCTCCAGTTCCGCTTCTGCTTTCCTGCGCTGGGTGATGTCGCGGATATTGCATTGAATGACCCTCGACCCATCCACCAGATAAACATTGCTCACAGACTCCACGCTGATCCGCCTTCCATCCTTAGTCTCCAGGGGTGGATGCTCGTAGCGGATATAGCCCTTCCCCTGCAATTGCTGAAAAGCCTTCTCACTGGCGGCAATATCGTTGAAGGGTCTGATTTCCCAGAAGGCTTTGCCCAAGAGGTCATCAGGGGAATAGCCGAGCAGGTTCAGCAGGAACGGATTGGCGTCGGTTATCCGGCCGGTGTCCGCATCGAGGATCAATATGCCGTCCTGGGCCGACTCAAAAAGCCGCCGGTAACGCAGTTCGGAAGACCGGAGCTGGTCCTCGGCCAGCTTGCGTTCGGTGATATTCCGCAGCACTCCTGTGATCGCGACCGGATGGCCATCAGGCTCACGTATGAAACTGACCGTGGTGTCCCCCCAGACCGTGGAGCCGTCCTTGTGTTGGAACTTTAAGGCCATCTCCCGCGGGTTGACAACCGACCCCGGCGCCTTTTTTTCTGCATTCATGGCTGCTGCAAAGACCTTTGTAGCCATATCAAGGGAATCAGGCATCAAGGTTTCTTGCATGCTGCGGGCCATGCCTTCCTCTACGCTGTAGCCAAGCAGCCTGGTGTAGGAAGGGCTGAGATAGGTCGGCCGCAGGTTCATGTCCGCGACCCAGATGACGTCTGAGGCATTCTCGGCGAGGAGACGGTAGAGTTTCTCGCTGTCGCCGAGAGCATCCTCTGTTCTCTGGCGCTCGCCGATCTCCCGCACCAGACTGCTGTTTGTCTCCTCAAGCTGCAGTACGTTCTCTTCCAGCTTGCGGACGAGGGCTTCGTTATACTTCATCAGAAAGAGTTCTTCTCTTGGCGGCGCTTTTTGTGACAGAACAAGCTTGCCCTGCCGGTGTTCTTCCAGAACCTGCTTTACCAGTTCTATGAATTTCTCGGGGGCAATCGGCCTGACGATGAACTTATCAGAGCCCAGCTCTAAGGCCAGTTTCTCGTCCCTGGGATCGGTATAGATAGCGGTATAGAAGACAAAGGGGATCTTCTTCAGACTGCTTATCCCTCTTCCACTCGCGGCACAGAGTGAAGCCATCCATGACCGGCATCATGATGTCGGAGAATACTATGTCCGGCGGATTTTCCTTCGGGCTGTCTTCAGCGCCTCCACCCCGTTGGCTGCCGAAGTCACTTTGTAGCCATGGACTTCCAGAAGCACCTTCAGCATGTACTGGTCCTGCTTGTTATCATCGACGACAAGGACTGTTATCATATCTACCACCTGTACCACCTCCTCCTTCACGCGATGGGACAGGTACCGCTCAATTTCAGCAGCAAACGTATCCGGCTGGAACGGTTTCTCAATGTAGCCCGTGCAGCCGGCCGCCATTATCCGCTCCCGGTCGCCAGCCATGGCGTAGGAAGTCTCAGCTACAATAGGCACGTCGGCCAGCGCCGGGTTTTCCCTCAGCTCCCGCGCCACATCGTAGCCGTTCATGATAGGCAACTGGATGTCCAGGAGGATCAGCGCCGGTTTGACCTGGCCGGCAAGCGCAATGCCCTGACGGCCATCGCGCGCCGAAACCACCTCATACCCCTTCTTTTGCAGGATGATCGTCATGAGGTACAGGTTATGCTCATTGTCCTCGATGATGAGTATCCTTTTCTTCATTCCATTTGCCTTCCCTGCCGACCGGCGGGAACGTTGCAAGAGTGATTCCCGGTGCCTTCTGGCTTCCGACTCCACTCTCACCGCCCAGGGTTCCGGAGCTCCCTTGCGGACGATGCCAATGGCTCTTTTCCTTGCCTTTTCCTCCACACCGTACCTCCAGCCCCTGGTTATTATCTGGCCAGTAAAGGGGCAGTGGCATGATTGTATCATGATAATTTCCTAAAATGCAATATGTACGATAAGAACTTATAAGTACTAAATGTATAGTTGCGTAATGGCTCCACCCCATTCAATTGCCATTCCTGTTTAGCGACCTGTCATTCTGCGACGAAGCAGGAATCCACTGCAGTGGGCGCTTCGCGAAGCGCCCTCAACGTTTCTGCCATTCCCAGCTCATGAGCATATGAGCTATCAGCCGTGGAGCGATTTCGAATTTCGGATCTCAAGAATAGTTGTTTCGGATGAGTTCAGACATGTCGGATTTAGGGTTTGGAAGAGCCCCAGAGTGAAGCGTCCGGGCTTGACAACAGAAAACCAGATACTACATAATAGCGGCGGCAAACGTTATCATATTAGTACATATCCTACTAGAGCGGTGCTCCGATAATATATCGGTATCGGAACAACTCGTGAGGCAATAATGGCAGGTAAGGGCTCGCCCGGGGGGAAGGCTGGCAGCGGTCTAGCGGTGGAGTTCCTGCTGGGTAGTGCTCTTCAGAATGGTGAATCAGTCCTGTCTGTTTGTCTTTGAGGAGACCGTCGCGGGACTGAATCTGGGGGGACAAAGGGTGTCATGAACAAAGGAACGGTGAAAACAGGCATTGATATCATCGGTGATGTCCCCTGGGGCACCCACCTCTGCCAGTTCTACCGGACAAAGGACGATTTGATCGACATCCTGGTGCCCTATTTCAAGGCCGGCCTGGAAGGCAACGAATTCTGTCTGTGGGTTACGGCACTCCCCCTCACCGAAGAGGATGCCCGCGAAGCAATGGCACAGGCTATGCCCGATTTTGGCCGGTATGTGGAAAAGGGCCAGATCGAGATCGTGCCCTATGACCGGTGGTATCTCAGAGACGGCGTTTTCGATTCGGAACGGGTCATCGGCAGCTGGTTTGACAAGCTGGATGGCGCTCTGGCCAGGGGCTACTCCGGCATGAGGCTAACGGGTAACATAGCGTGGCTCAAGAAAAGCGATTGGGGACGGTTCATTGATTACGAGGAGAAAATTGCAGGATTCTATCCCCCGTCATCCCATTGTAGGTCTTTGCTCCTACCGTCTTAGCAGAGTCGGGATAGCCGAAGCCATCGATGTGGTCAAGAACCACCACTTTGCTCTTGTAAAGCGGAACGGCAAATGGGAACTCGTCGAGAACTCCGATCACGGCAGGATGGAGAAGACGCTGAAGGAGCTGGGCAAGGAGCGCCGGCCGCGGGTCTCATTCAAGGGCACACGCGATGGCATGCTTATCGTCGATGCCGAAACCATGAAGGTAGAGCTGGCCAATGAGGCTGCTGCCAGAATCTGCGGATTCGATTCTGCAGAGGACATGGTTGGACTGAATCTATTCTCCCTCCTTCGCATGGGCGATAGAGAGCGGGTTATCAAACTGGCGAACCGGAATGTGCCTGAGAAGGGCCTCCATAAGGTGAAGGAACTTCGGACATTGACAGAGGATGGCAGGGAGATCTGGATCAGCACTCTTGGCAGGAGGATCGAATACCAGGGCAGATCGGCATTTCTGGTCTTTATGAGAGATATCACTGAGCGCACCAGGGTGGAAGAGGAGTTGCGGGCATTGGAGAAAGAAAATCGTCTGCTGGTGGAGAACGCCGGTGAGATCATCATTGTGGTGCAGGATAAGAGGCTGAAGTTTGTTAACCACAAAGCCGCGGCGATATCAGGTTATTCAGATAAAGAGATGACCTCCAGGCCCTTTGCGGATTTCATCCATCCTGATGACCGGCAGATGGTAACGGATCTCTATTTCAAGAAGCTAAAGGGCGAGGAAACTCCCCCTGATGCAACCTTCAGAGTCATTGCTAAAGACGGTAAGGTTATATGGTCAGAGCTCAAGTCGGTTCTCTTCACCTGGGAAGCGAAACCGGCTGTCTGGTGTTTTCTGAATGACGTCACCGAACACAAACAGGCAGAGGAGGCGTTGAGGGCTTCGGAAGAGAGAAACCGCCTGCTGGTAGAGAATGCCATTGAAGGCATTGCGGTGATTCAGGATGGGGAGTTGGTCTTTGCCAATCCCCAGGTCATCGAGGTCATGGGCTACCCGGAGGCAGGGCAGTCCTCCAGACCCGTGACGGAGTTGATCCATCCTGATGATCGGCAGATGGTGATGGAACGCCTTCTTGGCGTGCTGGGGGGTCAAGACAGGCCTGGCATTTTCTCTTTCAGAATCCTTGATAAAGAGGGCCAGACGAGGTGGGTGGAAGCCAACCTGGTCTCATTCAACTGGAACGGCAGGCCGGCCATCTTAAGTCAGGTGGAAGACGTCACCGAACACAAAGTGGCGGATGAAGAGATTCGCCATCTGGCTAACACCACCCCGGTACTGGTAGAGTTCATCTGAAGGCGAGGTGCTTTTCATCAACCCTGCGATGCATAAGTCCATCCAGCAATGGCCATCATGATCCCGCCAGATTATCCCTTTGAATGGCCAGACCTCACCCGACAGTTGCGGAAAGTAGACGTCCAGGAGCTCCAACTCGCCGGGCGGATTTTCGAGGAGCGATCTGCTTTACCCCGAGTTCCAACTTTGCGGATTTATCAACGGATATCACGGGCGCAAAGGTAGAGGAGGAACTGAGGGCTTCAGAGGAGAATATCGTCTGCTGGTAGAGAACGCCTATGAAATGATTGTAGTGGTCAGGATGGTAAGGTGTCTTTACGAATCCCCAATGTGCGCAGGTGTTCGGCTATACGGAAGAAGAGATGGCTGCCAGACCCTTTATAGAGTTCATTCACCCTGACAATCAGGGACAGCGATGGAATACTACACCAAGAGGCTGGAGGGCAAGGAAGTCCCCAGCGCCTATTCTCTCAGAATCATGGACAAAGAGGGCAACGCAAAGTGGACGGAGGCCAATACGGTCTTGCTCACCTGGAAGGGAAGGCCGGCTATCCTGGGTCTGGTAACCGACGTCACCGAGCGCAAGAGGGCGGAGGAGTCCCTCGCAGAGAGCGAGAAACGCTACCGCTTTATAGCCGAGAATGTGTCAGACGTCATCTGGGCCATCGATACGAACCTGCGGCTTACCTATTTCAGCCCCTCCATCACCAAGATGAATGGCTACAGCGTCGAGGAAAACATGGCCCGTGGGATAGAAAAGAGCTTGAGTCCTGCCTCCCTTGAAGCCGTCTCAGGGATAGTCATGAGAGAATTGGCAAAGAAAGGCAAGCCAAACACGGCCACACTGCTGACTCCGGTGACGGCGGAGATAGAACACAAGGACGGCTCCAAAATCTGGGCCGAGTCTGCGGGGACCCTGCTGCGTGATTCAGATGGAAAGCCTGTTGAGATTGTGGGAGTACTGCGCGATATCACCGAGCGCAAGAAGGCAGAGGAGGAACTGCAACGTAAGGAACAACACTTCCGGGCGCTGATAGAGAATTCTTCCGATGGCATTGCTGTCGTAAACCGTGATGGAAGCAGCCGCTACATCAGTCCATCCCTCGCGCGTATGCTGGGATACGATTTAGGAGAACGGATTGTAATGAGCATGTTGAATCGTGTTCATCCGGATGATATCAAGCTGGTATCTGATACCTTCACCCGGTTGGCACAGAATCCGGGTACCACGATGCGGGCTGAGGTAAGGGTCCAGCACAAGGACGGCACATGGCGTACGGTCGAGGCTACGGGCACTGCTCTTCTCCACGATCCGGCTGTTGATGGCATTGTCGTCAACGTCCGTGATATCACCGAGCGCAAGAAGGTAGAGGAGGAACTGCAACATCAAGGAACAACACTTCCGGGCACTCATAGAGAACTCTTCAGATGGTATCTCAGTCGTAGACCGTAATGGAACCGTTCTATACAACAGTCCATCCATCGGGCGTATGTTAGGATTCACACCCGAAGAACGAATTGGCCGCAACATGTTGGCGTTCGTTCATCCGGATGATATCCAGCTTGTATCTGATACCTTTGTCAGGTCGCTGCAGAATCCAGGTATTACTATGCAGATTGAGGTGCGCCTCCAGCACAAAGACAGTACCTGGCGCACAATCGAGATCGCAGCCATTAACCTCCTTCATGATCCGTCTGTTGAGGGCATTGTCGTCAACGTCCGTGATATCACCGAGCGCAAGAAGGCAGAGGAGGAAATACAACGTCAGCAGAAACACTTCAGGGCGCTCATAGAGAACGCTTCAGACGCTATAACAATCGCAGGTGCTGATGGAACAATCAGCTACGAGAGCCCATCATGCGAGCGTATGTCGGGATTCAAGCCGGAGGAACGCATCGGTGCCAACATGATCGAACGCGTTCATCCGGATGATATCAAGCTTCTATCTGATACCTTCTCCCGGTTGATACAGCATCCGGGTAGCACCATGCGGGATGAGATACGGCTCCGGCACAAAGACGGCACATGGCTCACAGTTGAGGCTACGGTCACCAATCTTCTTCATGATCCCGCTGTCAATGGCGTTGTGGTCAATCTCCGCAACATCACCGCGCGCAAGAGGGCTGAGGAGGCACTACGGGAATACGGGCACAAAATCAGGGCCATTTTTGACGGTGCATATGATGGATTCATTAGCGTGGACTGCCAAAGCAGGAAGTTCTTTGAACCAAATAGAAGAATGATTGAGATGCTGGGATATGAATCTGAAGAAGAAATGAAGGATCTCACAGTCTCGGATATACATCCCGAGAAAGACCTGCCATACATTCTGGGAGAGTTTGAAAAACACGTGAAGAGAGAGATTTCACAATCTGAAGATATGCCTGTGAAAAGAAAGGATGGCAGCGTTTTCCTTGCTTCCATCAGTTCATCCCCGGTAACCATAGCCGGGAAGACGTATCTATCGTGCATCTTTAGAGATATCACCGAGCGCAAGAGGATCGAGGACGAACTGAGGGTATACCGCGAACATCTGGAGGATCTGGTGGAGGAGCGCACGGCAGAGCTGGTGATCGCCAAAGAAAGGGCCGAAGAAGCCGACCGGATCAAGTCAACCTTCCTGGCAGCCATGTCCCACGAGCTGCGCACCCCGCTCAACTCCATCATTGGTTTCAGCGGCATCATGCTGCAGGGCCTGGCCGGTCCCCTGAATCCCGAACAGACCAAGCAGTTGAAGATGGTACAAAGCAGCGGCCAGCACCTGCTGGCGATCATCAACGACATCATAGATATCTCCAGGATTGAAGCCGGGCGGATTGAACCCCACCCTGAGCTGTTTGAACTGCGTCAACAGATCGACGAGACCATAGCGGCGATTAAACCCATGGCCGATGAGAAGAATCTCACTCTGGTGGCTGAGGTGGCACCGGAGGTGGGCCATATTAACAGCGATCCGCGCCGGGTGTCACAGATTCTCCTGAATCTCGTCGGCAATGCCATCAAGTTCACGGACAGGGGTGGAGTGCGCGTCGAATGCAGGCATAGCGGCGGCCGGGTGGAGATACGCATTGCAGACACAGGCATCGGCATCAAGCCGGAGGACATGAAGTATATCTTCCAGACTTTCCGGCAGATTGACAATGGCCTGACCCGCCTGAGGGAGGGCAGCGGACTGGGGCTGGCTATCTGCAAGGGGTTGGCCGAGCTTCTGGGCGGTGAGATCCGGGTGGAGAGCGAATTCGGGGTGGGCAGTACCTTTACGTTGATCCTGCCCATCAGCAGGGAAGGCAAATGGAATGAAGAAAAGGATACTCATCATTGAGGACAACGAGCATAACCTGTACCTCATGACGTTCATCCTGGAAAAGAAGGGGTACGAGGTGGTTTCGGCGCGCGATGGCCGTCAGGGCATTGCGCTTGCCGGACAGGCCAAACCGGCGCTGATCCTCCTCGACATCCAGTTGCCCATCCAGAACGGCTATTCTCTGTCGCGGGAGCTGAGGCGAACCCCGGCGCTCGCCGGCGTCCCTATCGTAGCCGTGACTTCCTACGCCATGGCTGGCGACCGGGACCGGATACTGGCGGCCGGCTGCACGGGCTGCATTGAGAAGCCGATCAAGACGGATACGTTTCGCTGCTGAAATTGAGCGATACCTGTCCAACTGCCCGGGAGATGAGAGGGATTATGAGCACAATTCTGATTGTTGACGATAACAAGCAAGGTCTGTACATGCTGAGGGTGCTGCTGGAAGGCCACGGCTACAAGGTGGCTTCGGCAGCCAACGGGGCGGAGGCGCTCCAGGAAGCCCGGGGGAATCCGCCGGACCTGGTACTCTCCGACATCCTCATGCCGGTCATGGACGGCTTTACCCTGTGCCGCGAGTGGAAGAGGGACAAGCATCTGAAGAAGATCCCCTTTGTCTTCTACACCGCTATCCATACCGATCCCAGGGACCAGAAACTGGCCCTGGACCTGGGTGCTGAGAGGTTCATTGTCAAGCCAAGTGCCCCCGAGAAATTCATAGAACAGGTGAAGCAGGTTCTGGAAGAGCACCGGCGAGGCAGCCTTGTTCCCTCACAAAAAGCGCCGCCAAAGGAAGAAGTCTTTCTGCAGAGATATAACGAAGCCCTCGTCCGCAAGCTCGAAGAGAACGTATTGCAGCTTGAGGAGACAAACCGGGGTCTGGTGCAGGAGATCGCCGAGCGCAAGCGGGCTGAAGAGGCGCTGGGGGTTTCGGAAGAGCGATACCGCCTGCTGATAGAGAACGCCAACGAAGGGGTTTTGGTGGTTCAGCATGGTAAGGTGGTCTTTGCCAATCGCAAAGCCGGCGAGATCGCAGGCTATTCGGGGGTAGAGCTGACCTCCAGGCCCTTTGCAGAGTTCCTTCCCCCTGATGATCGGCAGATGGTGATGGAACGTTATCTTAATGGGCTGAAGGGCGAGAAGGTCCCCCGCGTTCTTGATTTCAGAATCATTGATAAAGAGGGTAATACGAAGTGGGTGGAGGCCAATGGGGTCGTGTTTACCTGGGAGGGAAGGCCGGCTGTTCTAGCCCTTATAACCGATATCACCGGGCGCAGGCTGGCCGAGGACCAGATCCGGTCTTCCGAACTGCGTTACCGGCGGCTTTTTGAATCGGCCGAGGATGGCATATTGATCCTGGATGCCGACACCGGCCGGATAACCGACGTCAATGCATTTCTGATAAACCTCCTGGGCTATTCAATATGAGGAGTTCCTGGGGAAGAACGTCTGGGAGATCAGTCCCTTCAAGGATATTGCCTTGAATCAGGAGGCTTTTCAGGAATTGCAGAGGAAGGGGTATATCCGCTATGAGCATCTGCCGCTGGAGACCAAGGATGGAAGGCAGGCCGAGGTGGAATTTGTCAGCAATGTCTATCTGGTGAACGGCAAGGGAGTCATTCAATGCAATGTCCGTGACATCACCAAACGCAGGATGGCTGAGGAGGCATTGCACGAGGCGCAGGACAGGTCACAAAAATACCTGGATATAGCTGCCGTTATGCTGATAGCCCTCGACGAAGAGGGCAGGATTGCCCTGATAAACCGGAAAGGATGTATGGTCCTGGGCTATGAAGAGGCGGAGCTTGTCGGCAAGCGCTGGTTCGATACCTGCGTACCGGGGCAGGTCAGGGATGAAGTGCGCCTTGTTTTCCAGAGGTTGATAGCTGGAGAAGTCGAGGCTGTTGAATCCAATGAAAGCCTGGTGGTAACCAAAGGGGGAGGAGAAAGGGTCATCGCCTGGCATCATATTCTTTTGAGGGATGAAGCAGGCAGGGTCATTGGCAGCCTCAGCTCAGGAGAAGACATCACCGAGCGCAAGCAAGCACAGGAAACAATAAGGGAATCGGAAGAGCGGCTGAAGATACTATTTGAATTTGCTCCCGATGCCTATTATCTGAGTGACCTGGAAGGAAACTTCATCGATGGGAGCAGGGCTGCAGAGCAGGTCATGGGTTATAAGAGGGAAGAACTGATCGGCAAGAATTTCTTCAAGCTGGGGCTGATGTCTCCGGATCAGGCCCCAAGGGCGGCGGCATTGCTGGCCCGGAATACCCTGCATCAACCCACCGGGCCGGATGAGTTCATCTTGAACCGGAAGGATAGCAGCCAGGTTACCGTGGAGATCAATACATTCCCTGTAACTATCAAAGGGAAGGCCCTGGTATTGGGCATTGCCCGCGATATCACCAAACGCAAGGAGGCGGAGGAGGAACTGAGGCACCTTTCCCGTCGCCTCGTCTCACTGCAGGAAGACGAACGACGCATGATTGCCCGCGAGTTGCACGACGAGGTGGGCCAGTCCATGACGGTACTCAAACTCTTTCTGGACAGGGCTTCACCCGCAGAGCTTGGCGGAAATGGGGCTGAACTGCGTACGGCCCGGGAAACATTACGCGACCTGATGACACAGATACGGAATATATCGCTGGAACTCCGGCCAACTATGCTGGATGACCTTGGCCTGCTGCCGACCCTGCTGTGGCATTTCAAGCACTACACTGCCCGAACGCATGTGCAGGTCGATTTCAAACATGCGGGGCTGAGGAGAAAGCTGCCGCCGGATGTCGTCAGCACCGCCTACCGCATTGTTCAGGAAGCGCTGACGAATGTGGCACGCCATGCGCAGGTGAGTGAGGTGATGGTCTATATTCACGCCGGGCGTGATGCGCTTGTCCTGGAGATAGAAGACCAGGGCGCCGGCTTTGACACTGACAGGAAGTCTTCCAGAAGCATAGGCCTCAGCAGCATGCGCGAGCGCGTGCTCGCCCTGAATGGCAGGCTGGTAGTACAATCCATCCCCGGGAAAGGTACTTCTTTGATGGTCGAACTGCCTCTGCCGGCAAAGCGGAGGAAAACGAAAAAGGAGACAAGCCCATGATAAGCATAGTGTTGGCCGATGACCACAATATCGTGAGGCAGGGCCTGCGGAGCCTGCTTGAGGAGCAACCGGACTTCTGCGTGGTCGGCGAGGCAGCCGATGGGGTGGAGACATCTAAAATTGTGGAACGTCTGCACCCCGATGTCCTGGTGGCTGACGTTATGATGGGCAGCATGAACGGTATTGAGGTCACCCGGCAGGTGAGAAGGCTTTCACCGAAGACGCGTGTCGTCGTTCTCTCGATGCACGCTGACGAGGGCTATGTTATGGAAGCACTGCGGGCGGGGGCGAAGGCCTACGTTCTCAAGGACTCCATTGCAGACGACCTGCTGCATGCCATACGGGAAGCGGTTCTGGGCCACCGCTATCTCAGCCCACCGCTCTCTGAGCATGTGATCGAGGGGTATCTGGAGAAGTCGGAGGCTACAGTACAAAAGCCTCATGAGAGGCTGACGATAAGGGAGCGCGAGGTCCTCCATTTACTGGCCACGGGCCACAACAATGCGGAAATCGCAGCGCAGCTATGCCTCAGCCGGCGCACTGTGGAAGTCCACCGGGCCAGAATGATGCACAAACTCGGTCTGCACGGCTCAGTCCAGTTGCTCCGTTATGCCCTGGAGCAGGGGATTGCAGCACCGGAAAAGTAATTGACTCCTGCTCTGCCGTAGGGGGCGGTTTTTCAAACCGCCCCGATACGTCCGAACTCACCCCACGCTTCTCCTTGAGGGCGACTCACCCTTCGCTGGAAGAGCCCCCACAGAGATTGCTTCGCCGCTGCGCTCCTCGCAATTGTAGATGTTACATATTTCGGGGACGAAAATGCTACTAACCAGCATGTGCTGGGAAGGAGGCTTTTCGTCGATGAGGAACAACAGTCAAGATGAGACCATTAAGAGGAACTACCTTCAGAAGTACCGATTCCTGATTCGGGAGTATGAATTGGTCAAGGCTGGGAAGCACCCACGGTTTCGCTTTGCCCAGGAGTTCTATGCCTTCCACGACACAGACCGGAGGAGCTTCCGCAAATATTACAATCGCTATCTTCACAGTGGGAAAGAGGAGGATCTGCTACCGCGTAAACGGGGACCCAAATGGAAAACCCGCCGAGCTCCCGACCTTGTTGAGGAGCAGGTCAGGACACTGCGCGAGAGGGGGATGAACCGCTATGAGATCGTGAGTGTCCTCAGGCCAAAGCTAGGTGAGTTGACACCCTCGCCATCAGGGGTGTACACCATCCTCAAGCGCCAGGGGTTGAACCGATTACGACCCGTCATGAAAGAAGCCAAACGCACCATAATCAAGGAGAAAGCTGGGGAGTTGGCACATGTCGACTGCCATCATCTCTCCAAATGCCTCGTCCTGAACGAGAGCAAGCGGCGTTACCTGGTCTGTGTCATCGACTCCTGCACGCGCGTGGCTTGGGCTGAGGTGGTCGATGATATCAAGGCACTCACTGTGATGTTTGCCGCTCTACGCTGTCTGAACATCCTGGCTGACCGCTATACACTCCGGTTCAAAGAAGTGCTCACAGATAATGGTCCTGAGGTGGGCACCCGCGATTCCAAGCAGAAGGCCTCGCATCCATTTGAACGCATGCTCACAGAACTGGGCATTACTCACCGCTACACCCGACCGTATCGTCCTCAGGCCAACGGCAAGGTGGAGCGCTTTTGGAGAACTCTTGAAGAGGATCTCTTGCATGAAACAACCTTTGACTCGATCGAGCAATTCAAAGATGAGCTCATGCAGTACCTGGTCTACTATAACCACCACCGTCCGCATCAAGCACTGGGAGGCAAAACACCGGCACAATTCATTGAATTCTGTCCTCGAATTACGTAACACTTACAGCAATGACATTTGAACAGGGGCGCTTCGCGAAGCACCCCTAAACCTGTTGTCATTCCCGTGCAAACGGGAACCCAGAAGGGAATGCCCATAATTCCCTCTACCTTTGATGGGAGAGGGCTAGGGTGAGGGTGATGTTTTCCCCTCCCTCTATCTCCCTCCCGCCAAGGGAGGGAGAATGACCATCCCGGCATTGACGGACGTAGTATTAATACGTAGCAGCAATGATGAACGATCTCAATTTATAGCTTATAGGATATTAACTAATCACTAAAGACAAAGATTAAGTATTTCCCACAACCCTATTTAAGTAATTTTGCGGATATCATCTCTGGCTCGAAAACAGTGATACTGTTGCAGGTGACGGACGGACTGAGCATTACAAGGTATTACCAGCTTACCCCGGCATTTGTACCTCCCCTGAATGAAGGCGAAAGGCGGGTTTGGGCTCGCAGTTAATATACACTGTCAGGAAGGACAAGAATGTCGGGGCTATTCTGGGAAGGAGGGGCAGCATGGCACAACAAACGTTATTGGTAGGGCAAGCAACAGCCGCGCGTACTCAGACACAGTCGAGGAGGCTATCCGGAAGCCAACAGAGGATGGTGGTCGATAATGCCCGGATTATTATGACCGGTGTGGCCATCGAGACTGCAAAGTTGATTGACGTTGTCTGCTGCGGTTTCGGTGAAGTGGTCGACTGGCGGTACTATCGACCTTCCACAATGTCCGGCGGTCTGGGTGAAATTATCCGTTTTGCACTGACCGAGAATGAAAAGGGGTTGCATGCTGGCGGCTACATTGAACTCAGCGTGCTGCCAGGAGAAGATGAGATCAGTGTAAACAGCGGATATTACGATACCTATCACCAGCCTACAGTGGTTTGCCGGCAGTCTCTGCCTTTAAGCAAGATGAATCATCAAAAGCTGGCACAGGCATTGATGGGGATCTATGACGGTGTCATAAGGGAGTGCAGGGCCCGCTGAATTCCTTGACCCGCAGGTATGTGTAGCGCACTCTGTGTCATTCATACGCAAGCAGGACTTCAGTATCAGTAGGGGATACCCATAATCCCCTCTCCCTGAGATGGAAAGAGCTGGGCTGAGGGTGGCGTTTTCCCCCTCCTTTCCGCCTCCCTCAGGCCAGGGGAGAGAGCGACTGGATTCCTGCTTTCGCAGGAATGACACAACCTAGCGTGAGTGCAAAACCGTAGGGGCGCTTCGAGAAGCGCCCCCTTCATATGTGTTAGCGGGCCTCATCACTAAGGCTGAACGGCGGGTAGCGGTCGGTGGTGAGCAGGAAGGCATAGGCAGCAACCCTCAAGGACCAACGGAAGAAACCGACCATATAGTCAAAAAAGCCTTTGGGGTAGCGGCCGGTGAAGAGGATGACAAACCAGGTCATAATTACCACTGCGATGGCTGCAATTCCCAGGAAGAAGAGGACAATGTAGTGGGGGATGGCCAGGAACCATTTCACCAGCGGCAGCCATTGATAGAGGTCGTTCTTGGCATCGGGGTAAGGGATCTCGAGGTGAACTGCCTGTTCCTCGTCCGTCGAGGGATACTCATCCCTCATCAGAGTGACATAGGCGCCAACGCGCGCAGTGAACCTGGTCAGGGCCAGGTTCCAGTCGAACCACCACCGGGGATACTTCTGCCGGAAGAGAAGCATAAGTACGATAGGCAAAAACAGGAGTCCGCCGGCGGAGAGTACAACGATCCACCCGTTCTCGTGGCCCCACCGGAATACGGTGCCGTTGGCCAGGCTGAGGACGATAACGATGGGGATCATGGTGATCAGCCTGAAGAAGCTGGTCAACCTGTTCAGCTCTCTATCGGGATAATCGATGGAAAGGCTGGCTGGATACGGGGCCGTAGATTCTGCCATGATAGTCCCTCCTTAAGCAGTTATGGTGGCTCTGGCGGCACATTTTCAACGCTGACCGCAGGGTGACACCTTTTTAAAGTCCCTTCTCTGCTGGCACTAAACGTACAGGATGTAATCTCTGGCTGTCAAGCGCTTCTTGTCATTCTCTCATCTTGAGGGCGCTTCGCAAAGCGCCCCTACAAGTTCGCTCTCATGTCATTCCCGTGCAAACGGGATTCCGGAAACGTCAGTAGCTTAGGCATACGGTGGATTCCTGCTCCCCGTTTTCACCGGGACAAGCTTCGCAGGAATCCGGAGGGAATGCCAGTAATCCCCTCTCCCTGCGACGGGAGAGGGCTGGGGTGAGGGTGATTTGTGAAGGGCTCTCGGTCAAGCAGGAACCTAGCAGGTGTATCCGTTGAGTCTCTCGTTGAATTCCTCTGGACTGAAGCTGTAGTCCTGAGTGCCATAGCACTCTACAGCAAAGGAAGCGCAGACGCTGCCCATTCTGGCGCACTGCTCAATGTCCTTGCCCCGAACCAGACCGCTGATCAGACCGCCTCTGTACGAATCACCGGCACCTGTCGGGTCCACTACTTTCTTTGGTTTGACAGCAGGAATACGGATTTCCCTGTCTGCTGTGGAGATCTGGGACCCCAGCTCTCCCAGAGTGGTGATGATAACCCTGGCCCGCCCGAGGAGGGCTTTCCTGTTCAGGCCGGTCTTGCTCATGATCAGGTCCATCTCATAGTCATTGGAGATCAGGATCCGGCACCCCTCTATGGCCCGGACCAGTTCCTGCGCATTCCACATGGGCAGCGATTGACCGGGGTCAAAGAGGTAATCGATCCCCCTGGCCTTGCAGGCGCGGGGGTAGTTCACCATGTCCTCAAAATTGCCGGGGGCGATGATGGCGACAGTCTCCTCTGGATGGAGTTTGCCGAAATCGAAGGACGAAGAGTATTTCATAGCGCCCGGGTTGAACCCGGTGATCTGGTTATCAGCCCGGTCGGTGGTGATGTAGGCACTGGCAGTGAACTCGGCCTCTATGATCTTGATGTGTTCGGTGGAGATGCCGTTCTTTGCCAGCCATTCGAAGTACCTTTGATAATCACAACCAATGGTAGCAGAGATTACAGGCTTTTCACCCATCAGGGTAAGCGCATAGGCGATATTGCCTGCCGTGCCGCCGAATCTCTCCCTCAGGCCGTCCACCTGGAAACAGACGTTCAAAACATGTATCTTCTCCGGCAGGATATGATCTGCGAAATGCCCTGGAAAATCCATGATCCTGTCGTATGCCAGAGACCCGGAGACAACGATATTCATGATCTTCTCAGATTACCTCGTCCACTGGCACTAAACGTACAAGATGTGGTCTCCGGCTGTCAAGCCCTTGTGTCATTCCCCCCTACACCCGTTGTCATTCTCCCGCCTTGAGGGCGCTTCGCGAAGCGCCCTCACTTGATTTGTGAGGCTGGGAGTCGTAAACTGCTTTTCAGAACCGACCGGCTTTTGAGGCCGGGACGAGTTTGTTCTGTGGAGGAAGCATCAAAGCGATGAAGAACCGGAGATTCAGCATGGCGGATGCCATTGGCAATACCCCGCTCATAGCATTGCGGAGCCTGAACGGAAACTCCAGGGTGAATATCCTGGGGAAACTGGAGGGCGCCAACCTCACCGGTTCGGTGAAAGACCGTCCGGCCCAGTACATGATCCGCAAGGCGGAGGAATCCGGCGAGCTCACCGAAGGGAAGACCATTATCGAGGCCACATCGGGGAACATGGGCATTGCTCTGGCAGCCATAGGCGCTGCCAGGGGACACCGGGTCAAGCTTTTCATGCCCGAATGCGTTAGCGTAGAGAGGCAGCGCGTACTTACAGCCCTGGGCGCTGAAATTATACTCACCCCGGCAAAGGAAGGCACTGACGGGGCCATCAGAGGAGTCCGCCATCTCCTGGAAAAGGAACCGGAGAAGTACTACATGCCCAATCAGTTCGATAATGAGGACAATGTTCTGGCCCATTATGAAACCACCGGCCCTGAGATATTCTCCCAGACCAGGGGCAAAGTGGATGTCTTCGTGGCCGGCATGGGCACGACCGGCACGCTGATGGGGACAGGGAAATACCTCAAAGAGAAAAAACCGGAGATCACTATCGTGGGAGTGGAGCCTACTATAGGGCACACGATACAGGGCCTGAAGAACATGAAGGAGTCCATAGTGCCTAAGATCTACCGGCCTAAGGTGTGGGATGAGAAGGTGACGGTTGAGGATGAGGATGCCTTCGAAATGACCAGGCTGCTGGCCACCAGGGAAGGTCTCTTTCTGGGGATGTCGAGCGGGGCGGCGGTGGCCGGAGCCTTGAAGGTTTCGAAAAATCTGGACCGCGGCACCATCGTAGTCATCCTGCCCGGACCGCGGGGACCGCTACCTCAGCACCACGCTGTTCAGGTCCATCTGCGCCAAGTGTCCGCCTTAATCCCCGATCTGCAGCAGCTTACCTGGTGTTTGGACATGTCCAGACATCTGTCCTGACTGTCCTGGACAGTGACCGTAGTGCAGTACAGCCTGCCCCACTATCTACTGTGTCTCCCTTCATACCTGCTTACACAATAATCCACCCAAAATGTAGCCTATTGGGTCGCAATTCTTAGCCTCTTGTATCTTGCGAGAAACCACAACAGAGGCTCAGAATGAGATGTACTTATTATCCACATTGTCACAGCGATTATTCTGTCAAAATGATAGCTTTTATATGGCTGCTCAACGCGTGGAGTTTGAATGGTAAATGACGGTAGGGATTTGACAAAGGTTCCGTCTGACGCCGTAGCCGTAAAAAAAGACGTTGAGGCGGTGGATCTGTCTGTGGTGAGGGATTTCACCGAGCGCAGGGTGGCCGCGGAGGCGTTGCGTGAACGCGGGGGTGAGAATGAGCACCGGTTCCGCGATCTGGTCGAGACCACCAGTGACCCCGTGTGGGAAGTAGACCAGAAGGGTGTCTATGTCTACGTCAGCCCGATACTGTGCGATATGTTGGGTTATAAGCCCGAGGAAGTGCTGGGCAAGACCCTCTTCGACCTGATGGCTTTGAGAGAGGCCGGCCAGATGTTCAAACTTTTCGCCACGGCAGCCGCTGCGCGAAAGCCATTCAGGCTTATCCGGAACACCCACCTCCACAAGGACGGCCATCCGGTTCTGATGGAGACCAGTGGAGTGCCGTTCTTTGACCGCAGTGGAGAACTCCGCGGCTATCGCGGGATTCATCGGAACATCAGCGGGGTCAGCAATGAAGACGATATGATCAAGGAGACGATGCGGAAAATGGAGAGGGTGGTGGAAGGCACCATTCAAACGATAGCGGTGACGGTGGAAATGAGAGACCGTTATATAGCCGGTCACCAGCAGAGGGTGGCTCGGCTTTGCCGTGCCATAGCTATAGAAATGGCCTTTCCGTATGAGCGTATCCAGATTATCCGTGTGGCGGCACTCCTGCATGACCTGGGGAAGATCTTCGTACCAACGGAGATACTGAACAAGCCCAGCGCTTTAACCGGGGACGAAAGAATTGCGATCAGGAGCCATCCCAAAGCCGCTTACGATGTGTTGAAGAATGTGGAATTCCCCTGGCCGATTGCCGATATCGTGCTCCAGCATCATGAAAGGATAAATGGGTCAGGCTATCCCTCCGGCCTTAGAGGCGAGGAGATTCTCATAGAGGCACGCATCCTGGGGGTTGCTGATGTTGTTGAAGCCATGTCCAGTCCCCGATCCTACCGACAGGCTCGTGATCTGGACAGTACTTTGACAGAGCTCGCCAAGAACAAGGGCGTTCTTTACGACTCCAACGTGGTGGAGGCCTGCCTGAGCATCTTTCTGGATAAAGGGTTCAAGTTTGAAGCAGAACCGGTGGATTCTCCGGCATCCTGAGGTTACTGCCGGAGGCCGCTGCGATGCGGGAAGAACGCCAATGGATGTCGGCGGCTATAAAGTATAAAGAGGGTCCCGGAGGTTGGGGTATAGCGGTAGAAGCATACAAATAACCAGGGTGATATTGTTTATTCGGGAGGAGGGACAGTGTGGATGCAGCCATGCCGGGGATAGAGCAGTCGGGGGACATTGTCGCCTCCTCCCTTTTTGCAGATTTTTGCATTTGGGAGGCAGGAAGGTTGGCGGGTGCGTCAATGGGACAGCACAGAGGTATCAGTGAGGTGATGGGGCTGCCGATGGTGCAGGATTCAGGAAGACCGGATCAACTCAAGTGCGCGGTGGTATAACTTGTCCAGATATGTCTGCAGGCGGTCACATTCTTCCGGCGAGAGGCAGGAGAAAATGGCGATGCGGGCGACACTGGCCTCGCTTAGCCTCTGGTAAGCCTCTTCGCCCTTTGGGGTTAGCATTACTCTGACCATGTTTCTCTTTTTCGGGTCTCTCACCCTGTTCACCAGGCCTTCTTCTTCCATCTGGTCCAGTAACTTGGATATCTGCTGTGGGTCCCGGTGCAGAAAGTGCGCCAGCATGCGCGGGTTTACCGGCTTCCGGGCATATTTGAGGAAGAATACCGCCCCGGCTTCAGCCACCGGGATGTCAGCCTGTCGCAGTTCTTTGTCCCTGGCTTTGACCATGGCCCACGAGGCCCGGTGCCACTGTATCCAGAGGTTATTGCATTGGTCGATGTCAGGATTGACTTTCATGAACCCCTTCCGGATGAAGCAAATATTTTGTATATTGTATCAGATTTGCGCAAAGATTGACGGCGTTCTATCGTCCATCTCATATCAGCGATCATCTTCAAATGTCATTCCCGTGCAAACGGGAATCCAGAAATGCGGTGGCTGGGCATGCGGTGGATTCCTGCTCCCCGTTTTCACGGGGACAAGTTTCGCAGGAATGACAGAGGATATCTACTCGATGTTGTACTCCTTCAGGATAATGTAGAGTGTGAAGGGTTTGGATAAGGGATGCTAACCTTTTCCGGATTCTATCGTTATATAAATCAGAAACGGTATTCCGGGGGGTGATGGAAAGGAGGTGACACGTTGAAAAAGAGATTGATTCTGGGGATGATCGCCATCGCTCTCCTCGGCACAGTGCTGGGTGTGGCCTGCAGTAGTAAGGCCAGCAACAATACGAACAACAATGGCACCACGTCTCCGGCGCTCCAGGTGACAGAGCCACAGGACGAGATCACGGTCAACACGTCTACAGTTCAGGTAGATGGCGTGACCACTGCCGATGCTACGGTCAGTGTGAACGGCTCCCTGGTTGATGTAGGTGCAGATGGCAAATTCAGCACCACGGTCCCCCTGGAACAAGGGCCCAACTCCATCGAGGTGGTTGCCAGCGACTCTCAGGGGAATGAGAACAGCCAGGTTCTGACTGTTATTTACGCACCGTAAGTGCGACTAGGGTGTCAAGTTTTAGGAGGCAAAGGATGAAAAGAATACTGCTAGTAGTTATGGCTCTGGCACTGGCCACAGGACTGATTCTGGGGACTGCAGGCAGCACCCTGGCTGCCACCGGCACTCAGAATGGCCGGGGTATCTTTGGCACCGTCCAGAGCATAGTTATGACCGACAACACTACCGGAGTAGGAACTATTACACTCACGAATGTGAAACCGGCAACGGCCGACAACGCCAGTGTGGAGATTCAGGTCACTGAAAACACCACCTACAACATTCCCGCCGTTACCGTTCAGCCCACCCAACACTGGCTGACCTGGCAGCAACTCACACCGGAAAGCCAGCAGCTGGTTCTGGGAGCGAAGAGGGTGGCAATCCTGCTGACGGAACCTGCCGGCAATGTTGCAGAAAAGGTAATGGTAATACCGACAGGATACCTGGCATATCGGTATCACCATCACCTGGGTGTGGTTACCGCAGTCAGCGACAATGGAACAGCCACGATAGCCGAGAAGAAAGGCGAAGAGATCACAGTTACCCTTGGTGAAGGGGTTCAGGTGGCAGTGGGGCAGCTTGTTATGGTAGTCACCGACTCCAGCGGAGGGACAGAACTCAAAGCCATCAAGGCCTACAGAATAGACCAGATGGTTGATCGCTTTGAAGGTTACCTTGAGGGTTCGTTGACCGAAGCTAACTTCGACAACGTGACCGCCTTGATACAGCAGACCCATGACAAGTATGTGGCCTATCTCCAGAACTTGGAGTCACTCCTGCAGTCGGAGAACCGCACGCAGGCAGCAGCAAGCGGTGGGAACAGCTATCGATTATGCTAAATGCCCGCTTCTCCGAGGCCCTGCAGTTCCGAGCGAAGATCAAGGACTGGGTTGACAACCATGGTGGCTGGACGGCGTGGCAGGAACACTGCGGCGACATCAGCGGGACTATCACCGAAGTGACCACTGTCGGGAGAACCTTAACCATCAGCACCGACAATGGCACCGTTACTGTTCATGTCCCGGTAGCCGCCCGGATAGTGAAGGACAACGCGCTATTCGTCTTCAAGAGCCTGGCTGCCGGCAACACGCTTGAGAAGGTGATCTACTACAAGTTAGACAACGTCAATGAAGCACTCTACATCCTGGTGGCCGATTAGCGCAGCAGAGCAAGACTGAGGATATGCGTTCCAAACCTCAGCCCCCGAAATCGGGGGCTGAGGTTTTTCTATATACGGCAGAACACTGACGAAACAGCAGGCAACTGTGCTATGCGGCCCTCAGGAAGGCGAGTACCTCCCGGTTGAACCTGCCGCTCATCTCGAAGTTCCAAGCATGCGATCCGCCCTGCACCATGACCAGCCGGGCATTCGGTATTGTGCTTGCCATGACCTCGGACTGGTGAGGCGAGATAATCTTGTCCTCAGTGCCGGTGATGACCAGGGTAGGGGCTTTGATCAGATGCAGCCTGTCGAGGCGGTCGTGGTCTGAGATGGCCTCAAGCTGTTTCAAGAAGCCCTCTGCGCTGGCTGATTTGATATAACCCCTGGCGAGGAAGGGCATCAGCCACCGGTAGAGCCTCTTATTGAAGGACAGGGATATCATGGCTTTCGTCGACCTGGTGACATCGACCTGACGGATATCGAGCTTGTCAGAGGCATCCCTGAGGCCAAAGGCCTTCATCATTTCGGGATGCATGTCATTGGGATCGCCCTTGCCGGGATCTGTGCTGGCCAGGATGAGCTTCTTAACCCTCTCCGGGTGGTTGATGGCGATCTCCTGGGCGATCATGCCTCCCAGGGATAACCCCAGAATATGGGCTTTGTCAATGCCGAGGTGGTCCATCAGGCCGACGGCATCCTCTGCCATCGTCTTCAAATCCCAGGGCTGCTCGGGGATATCCGTTCTACCAACGCCCCGGCTGTCGAAGGTAATCACCCGGTAGTGCTTCCGGAAGGCGGGAAGCTGGCGGAACCAGGTGCTGTGGTCTGCCCCGAGACCGGTGACCAGAACCAGGGGCTCGCCCTGACCATGAACCTGATAATAGATATTGATGCCATTCACACTCGCCCTGGGCATGCTCACCACCCTCCAGATTGAACATCTCCCATAGCCACCTCAGTAGGGGTGTCTGTGTCAACCCGGTTGGCCTTCCAGGTATCTCTTCATTGGTTGCCAGTAGTTGTCATGCCAGCCCTGGCGAATGGACTCATAATGCTCCTCCGGGATCTCCGTCTGTGTGAAGGTGAGATGTGTAACCCCTGCCACCTCCTTCAGCGAGAACGTGGCTATCGAGTAGTGGCCTTCCGGCCAGTCGATGCCGCGCCACAACTGAACGACCCTCCTGTCCGGCAGCAGTTCCAGGTTCACACCGTCAATATAGTCGTCATAAGCAGAGATCTTGCCACCGATAGCACGGCTGATCTTGGCCTTGGCGCCCGTGAATTTGGAATGCTGGCGGGAATCCATGAGCGCCTCATATACCTCGTGTGGGCTGACCTTGAACGTTATCGACTGCCGGAGAGTCCTGGTTTTCATTGATTTCTCACCTCCGCCTGATCTTCAACATGCTTCTTTATCATAGACTGAACGGGGCTATTTTACACCTTACGCCGTCGGAATAGTTAAAGGTGTGCCAATAGATTCCTGCTCCCGCAGGAATGACATTTGCCATCTTGTGTCATTCCCGTGCAAACGGGAATCCACATATGTGCTGCCCTTGACAATGCTGATAAATCAGAATATACTGACAAATCAGCAGTATCCACGGTTTGGGCGCTGCTGACTGATGGGAGGTATGAATATGGCGAAGGATGCGAAGGAAGCGGTCTGCGGGCTTCCGGCAGGCGGGGAAGCGAGCTGCTGCAATGTTGAGGCAGTGGTCAGTGTGGATGAGCGGGGGCAGATGGTACTGCCCAAGGAGATCAGGGATAAGGCCGGCATTAAGGCAGGCGACAAGCTGGCCATCATAGCCATGCGGCAGGGCGGCAAAGTGTGCTGCCTTTCCTTGATCAAGGTGGAAGCGCTGGCCGGCATGGTGAAGGGCATGCTGGGCCCGGTAATGAAGGAGATATTCTAGAATGAAGCGAGGTGTTGACATGAAAGAGCAAGAAATCAAGAAGGCGGTCAGGCAACGTTATGCCAGAGTCGCCAAACAGCCTAGTTCCGGCTGCCTGGGAGCGAGTCCGTGCTGTGGAGGCACTGATCTGACCCAGAACATCAACATCAGCAAAGCCGTTGGGTATAGCGACGAAGAGATGGGGTCGGTTCCCGAAGGCGCCAACCTGGGTCTCGGCTGCGGGAATCCCGTGGCCCTGGCTTCCCTGAAAGAGGGCGAGGTGGTCCTGGACCTCGGGGCAGGTGCCGGGTTCGACTGTTTTCTCGCGGCCAAGAAGGTTGGCCAGAAGGGGAAGGTCATCGGGGTGGACATGACCCCGGAAATGATCGACAAGGCCAGAGAGAATGCCCGGCGGGATGGTTATTCAAACGTCGAGTTCCGGCTGGGGGAGATCGAGAACCTGCCCGCCGCCGACAACTCGGTGGACGCGGTGATATCCAACTGCGTCATCAACCTTGCGCCTGATAAAAAGAGGGTCTTTGGGGAGGCCTGTCGGGTGCTGAAACCCGGCGGCCGTCTAATGATCTCGGACCTGGTCCTGCTGAAGGAACTACCGGAGGTCATCAAGGCCTCTATCGAGGCGTATGTCGGCTGTATCTCGGGGGCGAGCATGCGGGATGATTACCTGGGGGCCATGCGGGCGGCGGGATTTGAAGATGTAAGGGTAGTTGAGGAAACATCCTTCCCTGTTGACCTCATGGCCGATGATCCGGCTGCGAAAGCGCTTATGAAGGATACGGGCATAACTGCCGGGACACTGAAAAACGTGGCCAAATCAGTGGTAAGCGTGAAGGTCGAGGCCATCAAACCGAAGGGGCAGGCGAAGAAGGCTTCGAAATAACATAAAGGATCGCCCTTACACTGGTTGTCATTCTGAGCGGAGCGGAGGGATCTCCCCTTACTTAATATTCTCCGTTGCCGGTGTGGCTGCTTTGGGTTTCTTCGGTTTCTTCAGAATGCGCAGCCATCCTGCCCAGACCAGCAGGACAAAGACCATATTGAAAAGATAGAAGTAGTCGTGGACATTGACGCCGGTCCGCCATTCCAGGTAGATGCTGATGGTGATACGGAACAGATTAAATGCCACCAGTATCAGCAGGCCTGCAATCAGGCCGATGAGGCGCTGCCGGCGGGTGACCCCCGACTCGGCCAGGACCAGTGCTATATAGGCCCAGAAGAGGATGCCGCCCAGGCAGGCCGCGGAGATATCGAAGGTGAGAAGAGTATCATTTACCCTTATGATTGTTACGATCGGGCCTGAGACCGAGTGGCCCACTCCGGCGAGCCCCAGTATCCAACCCACGAATGATGCCGTAGCGTGCCGCAGTGTGTTGTGTACGGAGGGAAAGAAATAGAGGATGGCCATCTCCAGGCCGATGAGAAGCAAGAAGGCAATGGTATAGCGGATCAGAAAACCGAGAAAGGGCTGACTTGAACTTGCGGGCAGAGATAAAATAGCCTATTGCGGCAAAGCCGGCGATTACTCCGATGAGGACCGCCAGTACGAAGGCCAGCCCTATGGCCCAGTTCGAAAGAAGCAATAATCACCCCCTCGCCCTCTGTTTGGTGACTCCACACCAAACGAAGAGCAAAGCATGCCTATGCCTAAATGTAACGCTTTCTCTCCGGCATGGCAACCTCTCTCCCGTTATTCCAACGTCGTAGGTGCGCTTAGCGCAGTGCCCCTCCACCTGCTGTCATTCCCACGAACGTGGGGATCCAGGAGGGGATATCTGCAATTCCTTCTCCCTTCGATGGGAGAGGGCTAGAGTGAGGGTGATGTTTCCCCCTCCCTCTGCCTCCCTCCCGCCAGGGGAGGGAGAACGGATGGATTCCTGCTTTCGCAGGAATGACAGATGCAAAAACGGGAATGACATGTGAGGGAAAGGGGAATGACATAGTAAAGCAAAGGCTCAGGAGTGATGACTGAGGCAGAGGCTATTCCATTGTAATTCTTCTGTTTGAAAGGAATTTGTGACTGCAAAAGTCGTTGCCGAGACTCAGGCGTGATATGTCAGATGTATATTTCGTGAACATCAGTATCTATTCTTATGGAAAGGAGAGAAAAAGAAACACATGGCGAATGAAGCATCGTTAGTTGAGAAACTGGGTGGGGTTGTGGCTCACGTCAAAGCAATGGAGCGTGAGAGAGACGAAGCTATCGCTCAAATCAAGTCGCTGGAGAGAGAGGTCAACGACCTCAGGACATTGATAGCAATGGCGGAATCGAAGGCTGAGGAAATAATGGGGCCTGTGTCAGAGACGGCGCCTCAGGATGACATGTCGCCGGCAGCCGACAGGGAACTCCAGCCGGCGGCTAGTAAGACAGCAACTCAGGCCCAGGGAGAATTGAAGAGGGCTTATCGACAGCCGTTCTCATATAGCTAAGCGGCTGGAATAACTCTCTGCCGAGGTGCTCCGGTGCAGGCAGGAGGAATAGACAAGGATGATGATGGGGCAGTCGACTCGGTATGTAAGGCAGCAGATCGCCCCGGTCGAGCACTGTGCTAACCGGACTCCGCCTCTCCTCGGAGGCGGCGCTGGCTGAGTCGACTGCCCCATTTCTGTAGAAGGAGGTGAGTTGCCAGGGAAAAATCACACATGATTGAAGACAGGAGTCTTAAATCGAGTTATAATATCCATCCGAAGATCCAAAGAACCAACGAAAGGAGACAAGAAATATGAGTATGAGTACTATTCGAAAGCGCGATATACTGGCTCTCGTAGTAGTCGTAGCCATACTACTAGCCATGATACCGACCATGGTTCTGGCTGCCAGCGATCAGGGTTCCATAACGGGGGAGTACACCCTGGGTGATAGTGCGCCTACAGTAGACAACGTGACATTGTACACGACGGCCAACGCTACGGCGACTACGATGATCCCGGAGACCGAGTTCGTGGTCAAGGTTACCGTTACGGATAACAACACTCTGAGAGACCTGGATAATGTAACGGTGACGATCTTCTACGACGCCGACGGCAGTTATGTTCCGGGTGATGTACCTTCGAACGGCAACCCACAGACCTGCGGCATCATCACCTGCAGCAGCTCGGACAACTGGAGTACGCATAGCTGGGCCACAGATTTCGGTGGCTCCACCAGATGGGCCTTTGATAGTGGCAGCAGTGTCATACCAACGGACATGAACGCATCCACAGGAACGTTCGAGTTCTACTTCACACCCGGTGCGGTGGCGACAATGACAGTCACCCCCAGCAGGTGGCATATATATGCCAAAGCCGTTGACAGTAGTAGCGAATCTGGCACCAATTACCAGGCCAATTTGCAGATGGCCTGGTATGGTGAGTTGGACATCACTCCCCCCACCACTGTTACGTGGAACAACCCAACTGCCGGCATGACTGATGCTCCCGCTACCCAGACTGTTTCGGTGAAATACATTGCCAACGGAGCTTACAACTCAAAGGTGGCAGCCACCGGGACATGGGGTAGTGCTACTCTGATCACCGACAACTCGACCCTTGGTAGCAATGACTTCAGGCTCAAGGCATACAGGGATAATACTCCGGGCTCGGCGGTAATAGTGCAGAACTATAGCACATCATACTCCGATCCCATCTACTCGGGAGAACAGACCACGGAGGCTGGGAACCCGATAGATACCAACACGCTATGGCTGTCACTCGGTTCGCCGTTCACTAACGGAACCTACAGCGGCACCATATACTACAAGATAAGCAATAGCTAAGAGGACATTTGGGGAAAGGATCTTGGTTGGGGATAGGGGGGCAAGCCCCCTACCCCAACGGCTGAAAATATGCGACAATAGTGATTAGCATGAACCGCAATCACTGTCTGAAACGGGGGGCCATTCGAGTGGCCCTCCTGTTCTTTTTATGCGGGGCTACGATGCTGGTGGGACTGCTTACGGCAGCACCGGCCAAGGCCGACGGCGGCATAGCTATCTCAGGCACCTTCTACATGCAGGTTATGGAGATACCGCAGGGCTCTTATGTCAGAGGCCAGAGCATCTATGTAGTAGTGTTCAACCAGAGCAGCGAGGCATTCGTAGTGAACATGACTACTACAGCACCTCCTGGAGTCACTGTAGACTTGTCAACCACTACGTTTGTTCTCCAGCCAGGCGATCAGCAAGAGGTACCGATCGACCAAGTAACCGTCTCTTCAGATGTGGTGCCGGGTGATTACCAAATAGAGGTCAATGCACAGGCCTTACGGGATAATGCTGGGGGAGTGCAGATTCTGGGGGCTGCCGGGCAGACTGCTACGCTGACAGTCGTTGGTGAATCGGCATCAGTGGTCGTGGACACGGTGGGCCCCAGTGGGGAGCCAGTGGCAGCGGTGATCAGATTATTCAAGGTGATCAATGGACTGAAGTACGAGTTCTCCTACTGCACCACCGGGCACCTTGAAGCCACAGTCTCCCCGGGGCACTATCGGGTAGAGGCATACAGCAACAGCGGTGATGTGCTGGCCGAGCCGCAGGAGTTTGATATCAACGCCGGCGAAGAGAAAACGCTGACTCTGACTGCAAACACTATCTACTTCGAGTCCTTCGCTATTAACCCGGCTTACCGTACCGGCACTGGCGAGTTGGGTTATGTCCAGATTGTCTATACCGTCACCAATGTCTATCAGCAGATAAATAACGCTGAGGTCAGGTTAGTGGCAACCTTCAATGGTACACCACTGGAAGAGGTTTCCCTGTTGACTCTCAATCCCTTTAACGTTGGCCGGATGGGGGTGCCATATAACTACATTCCAGCCGGAGGTTGGCAGAAGGGCACCTACGGCTTCACCCTGCAGCTTTATGTCAATGACCAGCTTTATGCAGGCACCACGGAGCGGACGCTGGCGGTGGGTGGGACTGGGGCCTCCCGCAGCTGGATGTGGATCGTCATTGCCATCATAGGGGGTGGGCTGGGGTTGCTCATCCTGGGAGTGCTGGTATTGAGGAGGCGGAAGCGTGGAGGCAGACCTGTTAAGGTTGAAAAACGGCGACAGCCGGTAACGGCCGGAAAAGAGATCGGCGTCGCCGGGGTATTTGCCAGGAGAGGTATCCTCGATGCAGACGACAGTTTCAAGATGAAACCCGCTGCTGCAAGGCCCGGCGGCAATGGCAAGGGAACCAGCCTTGCGAAGGCAACCGGTGTTGAAAAGGAGAAGGCCGGTCTGAGTGCGGCCGGCATCCTGAAGAAGATAAAGGTATGGCAGCGGATAGGCAGAAATCGTAAGAAGGGCGGGGGCAATGGGCATGAGGGTGGTGAGAGTCCTGGCGGAGGGCAACAGCCTGCGGGCAAGCAGGCAAGTATTGCCGGAACAACCGGTGTTGCGAAGTCAGCGCCCCCCGCAGCCGCAGGTGGCATGCCGAGGCAAAGCAATATCGTCAAAGAGGCTGCCATGCGAAAGCCATCTTCTCCTGCTGCAGGCAATACCACAAAGGAAGGTGTAGCTAAACAGGCAGGTGTCTCCAAAACACCTGATGTGGCCAAACAAACGCCGCCTGCAGTCGCAGGCGGGCAGGACAAGGAAAGCGATGCCTTCAAGGCGGCTGATAGTCCAAAAGCAATCCCCTGCCACAGATGATGCTGCAAAGGAAGACGCAGCGACGCAGGCGACCGGCGCCGTGAAGGAAACCACAGGCGTTTCGAAAGCATTTGAAGCCAGAAAAGCTCACATGGGTCCGAAGGTAATCGATATTGGGAAGGAATACGTCCCTCCGCAGTCAACCAGCGACGCGAAGACGAGTGGCACTCCCAAAACAACCCGTTTCAGAAAGGAAGCTGTGGCTCATGCGCCGGGCGGTGCCGGCAATGAAAGCGCCGGTGGCGAAGCCAGCGATGACAGCCGGGAGAGCGACGACGGGGCTCAGGTTTCCAAAGACAAGGATAAGAAGCCGGCTTCACCTGTCAGATTCCTGAACCGCTGATATTTCTGGATAACACCCTCACCCTGGCCCTCTCCCGTCGCAGGGAGAGGGAATTAGAGCCATCCCCTCCTCCCAGATTCCCGTGTGCGCGGGAATGACACGGGGGCGGTGGGCGGTTCTCGAACCGCCCCTACGTGTTACTCACCCAACCGATTCCCACGTCATTCCTGTTTTTTTATCTGTCATTCCTGTTTTTCATCTGTCATTCCTGCGGAAGCAGGAATCTACCGCATGCCTAAACCAAAACGTCCCTGGATTCCCACGTTCGTGGGAATGACACGGGATGCGGGCGGTTCTCGAACCGCCCCTACGGTGGTTGCGAGGCACAAAAGCCCCCATTTGAGAAGAATTTATGATATCGGCAGCTTTCACTGAGACCCAAGTGTAACGTGACGGATATACAGTTGATCATAGACAGCGATGATCTCAGAAAGGAGTCAAAATGGTTGAACAAACATCATTGATTGACAAGATGGGTAACGCAGTCGCTCGTGTCAGGTTACTGGAGCGGGAGAGGGACGAAGCTGTTGCCAGGATCAGGGCGCTTGAGCGCGAGGTCAACGAGTTCAAGGCAACGATAGCCATGGCAGAATCAAAGGTCGAGGAAATACTCCGGCCTGCATCGGCCTCTCAGACCGGCCATACAGCCGGCAGGGAACCCCAGCCAGTGGCTGGCAGGGGAACAACTCAGACTGAGGCAGACTTGCCGCGGCCCTACAAACAGCCCTTCTAATGGGTCTGAACCTGGAGAGATAAGGCATTCCTCTGCCGATTCTCCTACATGGATCTCACCATGGCCGGTATTCACTGCCTCTACACAAGCCTAAAAGACGCAGGCGTGTTGTTGCGGCTCCGGGACGGTGAAACCGGATTGATGGCAGGGTTCCTGGGGGAAGGGGAAAAATACCTTAGAGAGAAAGACAGGGAAGATTAAGAGCATGGCCCTGACTGTTGATACTATCTATTTTGAGGGCTTTGCCGTTACTCCGGCACATAATTTTAAGACCGGTGAGCTTGGCTCTGCCCTGATTGTCTACACGGTCACCAATATCTACCAGCAGGTGGCCCACGGGGAAGTCAGGCTGGCGGTTACCTTCAACGGAGCTCCTCTGGAGAAGATCTTGCTGTTGAACCTGGACCCTCTTCTTGTCGGCAAGATGGGAGTACCCTATAGCTATACCCCGACTCGGGGCTGGCAGCAGGGTACCTATGGCTTCAGCCTGCAGCTTTACATCGACGGGCAGATCTATACCAGCAGCAAAGAGAGAAACCTGACGGCAGGCAAGACAGATGTCCCCCGCAGCCGGAAGGGGCCGCGTCGAGGCATTCTGGGCAGGGAAAAGTCCGGTAAAGCCGAGAAACCGAGCCGGAAGGCGAAGACTGCCGAGAGCAAGACTGCCGCCGCCGAGGCATTTTCTGTGGAAGATGCCCCTGAAGAAGACAATGCCGAAGACACGGCTGCGGAGCCAAGCAGCGCTGTAGAGGCAACTGATATTGCGGAAGCAGCCAGCGTTAAGAAAAACAAGGTTGGGCCGGATGCGGACAGCACCGCCAAGAAGGGGAAGTGGTGGAAACGGATCGGAGGATTGGGTAAGAAGCGTGAGGACAGAGGGCATGTGAGTGCGGAGGTGACTGATGCCGGGGAGGAGGCTGGTGGTGAGGAGGAGGAAGTCGGCTTTGCCCAAGAAACTGACATCGCAGAGCAAACGGTGCCTTCAGCCGCAGGCAGCCCGGCGACGGAAAACAGTGTTCCGGAAGCATCCGAAGCCCCGGAGGAATCTCCTGCAACAAGCGACGCTGCAGAGGAAATCGCAGCCATAGGGGCAACCGTTGATGTGAAGGGAACAGAGGAGCCTGCGGAGGCTGTTGATGCCGAAGAACCTCTCACGGCTAGAGACGTAAGCGATCTTGTGAGGGAGTCCCTAGCTAAATGGGCAGATGATGATGTGAAGAAAAAGGCAAGTCCTGCGAAGACGGTTGCCACCGGAAAACGCTCCGCGGTTCCACAGGTGCACGATGCTGCGAAGGAAGTCACAGCTACAAGGGCAGCCGGTGACGCGAAGGAAAGGGCGGGGCTTGTGAAGGCCGTTGATGCCGGAGAACGCCCTACAATTCCAAACATGAGAGATTTTATGAAGGAATACATTCCTCCGCAGTCAACCGGCAATGTGAAGAAAGCCTCCAGACCTGCGAGGGCGGTTGAGGCCAGGAAACGCCCCACAGTTTTGAACATGAGCGATTTCATGAAGGAATACACTCCTCCGCAGTCAACCGGCAATGTGAAGAAAGCCTCCGGTACTGCGAAGGCAGTTGATAAGGTGGTTGATGCCGTTAAGGCTTCCACATCTCCGGAGGCAGGCGATGTTGTGAAGAAGTACGTTCCTCCGCAGCCAACCGGCGGCGTGAAGGAGACGGCAATCCCTGCGAAGGCAGTCGACGCTGTAAAACACGCCGAAGTTACCAAAGTGGCCGATGCTGCAAAGCGAATAGAGCCTGCAGCCGCAGGCAGTCAGCCAACTGAAAGAAGTGCTCCCAAAGTGATTGAAACCTGGAAGTTGTCTCCTGCAATAGGCAGCAGCAGGCGGGAAGGCATTGTTCCGACCAGCGGCGTAAAGGGAACAGCGGGTCCCGTGAAGGCGGCTGATATTGTGAAGAGGTACGCTCCTCCGCAACCAACCGATAGCGTGAAGGAGACGGCAAGTCCGGCGAAGGCAGTTGATGCTGTAAAACCCGCCGAAGTTGCCAGAATAACCGATGCAGCAAAGCGAATAGAGCCTGCAGCCGCAGGCAGCCAGCCAACGGAAAGCAGCGCCCCCAAAGTGATTGAACCCTGGAAGTGGGCTCCTGCAACAGGCGGTAGCAGGAGAGAAGGCATTATTACACAGTCGACCGGCGGAGTAAAGAAAACGGCGGATCCTGTGAAGACGGCTGATGTTGTGAAGAAATACGTCCCTCCGCAGTCAACCGGCGGCGTGAAGGAGACGGCAGGTCCGGCGAAGGCAGCCGATAAGGCGGTTGATACCGGAAAGCCTCCCACAGCCCCAAAGGTAAGCGCCGCAGTGACGGGAGGCTCTGCCGGGCAGGCAAGTGGTGCTGCGATACGCAACAGCGTTCTGAGGTTCGCTGACATGGGGAAAAGGGCTGTTCCTCCGGCACCAGGCGGCACTGTGGGTGGACAACCCGGCAGGCCGGCCATTGAGGCTGCAGAAGAGGCCAGGGGTACAAGAGTGGCCGATGCTGGTAAAGAAGAGAAGATAGCGATGACAGTCGGCGCTGATAAGGAAAGAGTTGGCGGCAAACCGGCTGGCATCGAGAAAGAAAGCGCCGCTGTTAAGCCGGGCGATGCTGCGAAGCGGAAGGCCGCTGGCGAAGTCAGCGACGGCCAGAAGAACACCGACGGAACTCAGGTTTCCAAGGGCAAAGATGCGAAGACAACCAACCCCATCAGGTTTCTAAACCGCTGATCCACACGCAGAAAATCCTATTCTCCCCCCTGCCCACCGTGTCATTGCGAGCGTAGCGAAGCAATCCCGAGGGGATGCAGAACCTGCCGCTTCCGAATCCAAATGAAACCAGGGTGGATATTTTGTACCCACCATGTGCAATGCTTTAGCCTTAAGCAGCCCTGGTGCTTTGCTCCTGCAACTCTCCAGCGGAGGAAACGCATGGCCCGCGTTGTAGCGCGGGGCGCTGGCGGTGGGTGGGGAGAAGATGGATGGAACATCTGTGCCTCGTGTGGTGCCAGTAAGTACCCGGATGGCCATCTTCATTGATCAAGCATCTGACCACCAATTATGATTTCTTACGCTTTACCAAATGGGAGCCACCTGTCCAAATATACCCAGCAAGTTCAGACAGACCTACGAGGAGCCCCCGAAGTAATCCCAAAACGAAGAGAATAGGGCGCCCGATGACGATAAGGACGATTACTGATCCTCGAGCCTCTGCCCGCGAGAAGACCCCACGTATCAATCGGCGTCTGCCTTCCTCCGTAAGCATGTCCAGCTCTTGCCTGGCTCCATTGGGCCAAATCTGGTTGCACAGTGCCTCCACTTCGCTTAGTCTGGTACCATCCATCTTGCCTGTAAGGTGGCCGATGATCTTATCGAGTCGTTGCCTAGCCTCTATCCTTTTCTCGTCATCAGCCCATCTAGCCACGTGTGTGGCCGCTCGCAAATCCCACAGAAATTTCCTATATTCTGGCTCAAGGGCGTTCGAAGTGAGTGTGGGGTTTGCGAACTTGTCAAGGTACTTTTCCATAGCGACTACCTTCTCATCGAACTCCAAGTTAGCTAGTGCCTTCATCTTGTCGTCGGACTCCCGAGCTATCCACATGCCTAGGCCTCCGACCCCTATCGACACAATTCCAACGCCAACCGCAAGAAAGCCTAGCTTGAGAGATAGATCAGAGGTGGAATATGTGAGGAAATTGAATAGAAGGCCGAAGACAATCCACGCTATTACTATGACCAGCAGGCCCGTTCTCTTGCCCTGAATCCTCTTGCTCTGTTTCATAGCCAATCAGCCAAGTCCTTTCTATCTCAGAGAGCTGTTCGTGCTTCTCCAGCCCGCTTCATTTTGGCATTTCCACATCGGTGCCCTACCCATAGTCCCAGTAGGCCGGGGCTGTCTCTACTCTGCCACGAAGGATGGGGGTATATTGTAGGCCTATCTTTCATGGCAGTCCAATGGCCCTGCAAGAGAACTGGTTGTTCAACAGTCTTGACAGGGGTGGGGTTCTACGTCCAGACGGCGATGATGACAGCGTCGGTGGGGTGGGAGTCGTTGAATGATGCCACGGCGCAGTAGTTTCCCGCCACACAGTCGCTTCCTGGAATGGTGATGGCCACGGGGATGTCCTTCCAGAATGCTCCCAGGCTGCCCACGGGTTGAACCACCACGGTGTGGGTCCCTGAGTCGTAGGATACGATGATGGCTTTGGTAATCATGCGACTCCTTATGAAACTCTAAATCCTAAGTTCGAAATCCGAAACAATAGCAAAATCCGAAATTCGAAATAGGTGATGGTTGATAGCTCATCTCTGAGATTGCTTCGTCGCTGCGCTCCTCGCAATGACACTCGGCGGGCGGTTCGCGAACCGCCCCTACGCTCTCCTCGCAATAACAACTCACTCTCGTGTCATTCCCACGAACGTGGGAATCCAGAAACGCTATGAGCAGACAGACGGTAGATTCCCGCTTTCGCGGGAATGACATGCAGACGAGCGGAATGACATACGGGTGAGGTCATCCTTCTGCAGAAGGATGACACCCACTCTTGGCAATCATCCGGGGTCGCTCCGGGGGTAGAGATCTTCCCGGGGGCAGAGGCCAACGGTCATGTGGTAGGCGCTTTTCTTCTCCCTGGTATAGGTGAGGTCAATCGACATGGCTCTCCACTCCTTTTCGATGCCGGCCCTCCGATCGATAACCTTCATGGTGTCCCACAGCTCGAGGCCGCAGTGCGGGGGGATGACGACCTGGCCGCAGCTCGTCAGGCGGTATCGCTGGGTGAGCCTGGCCCTGGCCCTCTCGGTAGCGTCGGCCTGGCTGTCGAGGTTGAGGTCCGAGAACGTCTCCAGCCGGCCGTACTGATCGTTGACCTGGAGCAGCACCTCGTCGGCGGTGATGAGGGGCGTCAGCGTGCCCCAGGCGTTGGCCCAGTTGACGGGAAGCGGCGTCTGATCGTAGCTGCCCTGGTAGAGAGGGTGCTTCCCGGGCTGGCCGGGGCAATGGTACTCCTCCGCAGAGGCATCGTTCGGGGTGGTGAGCAGGGCGGTGGCGCGTCTGAAGTGGAGCACGTCGCCCGTGAGGGCCAGCACCCGCCTCAGGGCCGTGAGGCAGTCCTGGCCAGCGGAGATCTTGAAGGCCGGCTTGAAGGTGGTGGTGAAGACACTGGACGCCTCGACATAGAGGGGAATCCCCGCCCGCGAGAGGATCCACGTCATGATTTCCAGGATGGTGGCTTCGCCGGCGGTCCAGGTCTTCTGCCAGCGTATCGCGGTCCCCTCCAGAAGGTACTCCGGGCCGGCGGCGGTGATGATGGCGGTGCAGCGGCTGGGCGTGCTGGTGATTCTTACCCGGGTAATCCAGTGGCTCGGCCCGGGTGACACTTCGTCCCCTTCTGTCGTGCGGTAGCCCGGGGAGATCTCCAGTTCCTGATCGGCCTCGATGGGATCCGTCCACACCGATTCCCCATGCTCGTGCGGCGTGAGGGCAAGGTCGGCGTTTTCCACTTCGACGATGGCCTGGCTGCCCTGCGCCTGTATGGGGTTGATGGACTGCTTCAGGGATAGGACCTTCGCCGTGAGGGGGATGGCGGGTCGGGGCGGTGGGGGCTTGCCACACGGCGTCGGGCGCGGTGAGGTAGGCATGGCCGGCGTTGGCGACGATGGTCAGCCCGTAGTAGAGATCGTCGAAGTGGGCGTAATAGCTTCCCGGATGGAAGGGGTAGGGTTCATGCCAGAGGTTCTCGATGAACGTTGCAGGACCCGGAGAGTCCACGTCCTCGGCCTGGGGCAACTGCCACGTTATGAACACTCGCTCGTAGTTCTGCCCTGACGACGAGGCCTCGGTGAAGGTGAGGCGGTGGATGGCTCCGTCGATGCACAGGAACGGCGAGCGGTAGTCAATGCCGGTGTAGTCGGCTATTTGTATGGCGCGGGGCTCCGTCCACGCATCAGCCCCTCCGGCCGTCCCGTAGAGGAAAGTCCACACGCCCCTCTGGTTGACGGTGTTCCTCCCGGTAACAACGACGTTCCAGTCCCAGGTTGTTCCGCTGCGGGTGTGAGACTTATAGGACACTGCCAGCCCTGAGACGATATCGGGGGTGTAGGGATAGGCGGCGGGGGATCCCCAGACTCCGCCCACTCGTTTCACCGCGTAGATGGTGTTCCATTCGAAGTAGAAGAGGCACACATCGCCGTTGGGCTTCATGGCCGCTGCCGGGTGATAGATGGCGTTGGTGGTGGTGTAAAGGGTGCTGGGGCTGACCAGGTGACTCCGTTGTCGACGCTTTCGATGTAGCGGATGGTCTTCTGATCGGGCTGGGCCCAGAAGATGATCACCCTGGCACCTGACGACGCCATGCCCACGCCGGCATAGGAGCAGATCTCGATCGACGTCCACGGAGTCCATGAAGATTCCAGGCCTGGCGCGGGCGCCCGGTGGCAGTAGATGGTGCGGGTACCGGAGACGTTCTCGATGCGGGCGCGGATGAGAGAGCCGTCCTCCGGTGTGGCAGCAGCATGAAGGTACTGCTGCTCCGAGCCCCGGTAGAGGTTCGTCCATTTGAGCCTGGTGGCAGCGGCCAGGCGCGGCCTGACGACAACGTCAACCACGGGCGTTCCTATGGCGGCCTTCTGCGCGGCCAGAAGGGTTGAGGAAAGGGTTCTCATAGCGAAATCCTAAATTCCAAATAGCTCATGGTTGATAGCTCATGGGTCGTAGGGCCTTGTACCCCCCTGCCCCACATCCCTATAATCAGGCCGGTGAGATAGTCCGTTATGGAGACTTTTGAGCTGATATTGGGCATCCTTCTCGTTCTCGGCGCCTTGGCACTGAGGCTGTACTGGTGGTCGAGATTTCCATGGCCATTCCAAGCCCTGTTCCAAGCTCCGATTGCCCATATTGTGATGGTGCTGATTATTGCTGCCTCGTTCATCACTGGCGCATTACTTATAGGCACGGCATTGACTCACTAACGCGGAGATTGCTTCGGCGGAGGGCGGTTCCCGAACCGCCCCTACGGCATCATCGCAATGACAGTGAAAATATCACCCTCACCCTAGCCCTCTCCCATCAAAGGGAGAGGGCATGACATTCGGTGAAGGGAGGGGCTTGTCCCCTCCCTCCGGCAGGAGGCCACAACGGCCTCCCCTGCATGCCTTCTATTTCTTCCAGGCGGTGATAGCGTCCCGCAGTCCCTCGACGAGGACGTAGACGGCGGTGATGCCGGCCGATAGCTCGGCGGTGAGCGTGGGGGGAAGGTCATAGCCCAGTCCCACGCAGACGGTGGTGATGACCGAGACGACGGTGAGGATGAGTTTGCGGCTGGTGAGCTTTTCTTTCATTAAACCTCCTTATTGATTAGTTGATAGCGGATAGCTGATGGGTGATGGCTCATGGGCCTGGATTCCCGCTTACGCGGGAATGACACAATGGAGAAGGCGTGGGGATAGCTGATTGAAGCATAGGCGCTTGCCCGTGGATTCTTGCTCCCCGTTTTCACGGGGACAAGCTTCGCACCAATAACAGGTCAGTCAACTGCATAGAACCTCCTGATTCTCAGTTTGTTGCGGTAGCTGTACCTGCTGAGCTCGTTCTGGAACCGGGCCAGCCTTTCCTGACCCTGGGCCAGGAAGCGGGCAGGGGTCTCCTCCCCGCCGATGCTGGTGCGGTTCAAGGCATAGGCAGCCCACTCCAGCAGGGCATAGGCCTCCGCCCCTGCGGCCACCAGGTCCTCGAAGCGGGGCGGGATAGTGGAACCCTCCTCGTCCAGGGTATGCAGTCCTCCGTAGTAAACACAGCAATCGGAGCCATCGGGCGTATCGCCGTCCTCGACGGCCAGCGTGCTGCCCCAGACCCGGAAGCGGCGATAGCACGGCGGCACCAGGTCGATGGGATACTCCACTGCCTCCACCATGACCAGGTCAGCCATCGGGGAGATGTCAATCTCCCGGCTGCCTGCCGCAGTGGGCAGCACCGCCTTTGCCTCTCTGGGGACGGTCCGGCTGAACTCCCTGATCGCGCGGTCGATGTGGCGGTCGAGTTCATCGTCCGACCAGCGGTAGTCCCCGGAGTCCTCGTCCCTGAGGTCCCTCCTCACGATGGTGCGCAGATCACTGAGCGTCATAGTTCACCTCCGATTCCACCCCCGGATTCCCGCGTGCGCGGGAATGACATACAAAACAGGTAGGAATGCCCTCTGGGGACAGACCGGCACCTGGGTCTGTGACTTTTCTGAGATATTTTTGACCCCCTCTGTAAGATCTCGGTGAGAATATTGGGGCCCTTTGAGACGCGGCGGTAAGGTGGGTGGGGTACACTTCTTGCTGTGACGATACCCATCGTCACCACCCCCCTTGGGGAGTGGGGAGGAGATGGAAGAGCTAATTGAATAGGCTGAGCCATGCCAAAGAGCAGCCAAAACAAGAGTGACTCTGACCAAGTCACTAGAAGCCACCTCCTCCCCGTTCTCCTCACTAACAAACTCAATTCTTGATAACTCATAAAGATATTTAAGATATTCGGGTACCTTTCAAATCTGAGAGATAAGGCGTGGTGGGAACCTGGCTCCTGAGGCGCACGAGTCGGCTCTAAGCTCTGGAGCAGATGCGGACTCTCCAGCCATACCACCATCCTGAAGAGTACGGGGAGGGTATAAGGGTGACCCAGGCCAAAGAGCAGCGCTGAAGAGCCACGCTGACCCTGACCGGGTGCTGTGCCAACCT
>CAVRFM010000007.1:0-104139 GCA_963720375.1 uncultured Chloroflexia bacterium
GGCCAAGTTCGTCAAGAAGGCGCCGTTTCCCTGGTGGTGGATAGTCATCGGGATCGTATTACTGTTTCCCGTGCTGGTTATCGCCAGGATTTCCTATGTTGTGATGAGCCGAAGAGCAGGCGGAGCCCTCAATTTTAAGTCCGAAGCACCACCCTAAATTCTAAACTGCGAAATCCTAAATCCTGAAACAAGATTTTCCGGATTCCTGTTTTCACAGGAATGACGGGATTTCACAGTGTGCGACTTCTGTGCTTTGATATTTAAATTGTGTGGGGTTTAGACATTAGAATTTCGGATTTGGCTTGAGCAGCCCTTGCCTGAGCAGGAACAGCGCATGAGTAGTGGCACGGCGTTTGACGTCTATCCGCCGGGGCGGGTATCTGCCTTCGACGGATTTGCTACCTGCCTTGTCTGATATGGCAATGTAAACCAGTCCCGGTGGCTTTTCCTCGAGTTTGTCCGGGCCGGCCACACCGGTAATGCCAACGCCGATGTCTGCCTTCAGTTGTTGCCGGGCTGCCTCTGCCATGGCCTCAGCTACCTGGCGGCTCACTGCTCCGTGCTTTTCGATAAGCTGGCCATCAACACCCAGAGAGATCTTCATTTCATTGGAGTAAGCCACGAATCCTCCCCTGTAATAGACAGAGCTTCCCGGGACGTCAGTCAGGGTGCTGGCCAGAAGACCCCCGGTGCAGGATTCCATAGTAGCCAGGGTCATCCCCTGGCGGGTGAGGAGTTGCCCTGCCACTCCTTCCAGAGTTTCATCATCGACACCCCAGATATGATCGGCCAGGACATCCCGGAGGTGGCCCTCGGCCTGAGCAATCATCTTCTCGGCCTCTTCATGCCCGGAGGCCTTGGCGATCAACCTCAGATGGATGCCATCCGGCTTGGCGTAGATGCCCAGGGTGGGGTTGACCGATGAGAAAAGAGGGCTGGCCCTTTGATCCACCTCCGCTTCGGACAGGCCAAAGCACTTGATGGTGCGAAGGAGCACAACGTCTTTCTGCAGTCTCTCTTGAAGCCTGGGCATGACTTCCTTCTCCCACATGCGCTGCATCTCGGACGGCGGTCCGGGCATGGCTACTATTATCTTCCGGTTTCTTTCTACCCACCACCCGGGGGCAGTGCCTCTGGGGTTGGGGATGCCTTGAGCGGAGGGAATAAGCGTGGCCTGCTTGATATTGCTCGGCGGCATATCCCGTCCCATGGCGGTAAAGATGGCTCGCAGTTCCTGCTCCAGTGCATCAGAGACCTTGAGATCTTCACCCAGCATCCGGGCTATGGCCTCGCGGGTGAGGTCGTCCTGTGTCGGCCCCAGGCCTCCCGTGGTAAGAACAAGGTCAGAGCGCCTCCAGGCTCTCTCGAAGGCTTCAGTCAGTCTCTCCAGGTTGTCATCAACCACGGTGATGCAGCGCAAATCCACTCCGAGCAAAGGCAATTGGGCTGCCAGGTAGCCCGCATTGGTGTCGGTGATTTCTCCCAGGAGAATCTCAGTGCCGATGGAGATGATCTCAGCGTTCATTTGACTGCATTAACGGATTCCTGCTTTCGCAGGAATGACACGAATAGCGAGTTCATGGATATAGACTCAGAAGGCACATTTCACTACCGAGATACCCAGATATTTCTCCACCAGGGACATGGCACAGTAGGGGCCGCACATGCTGCACGTGTCTCCTTCAGTGGCAAAGCGGCTGTGTAAACGTCGTGCCTTCTCGGGGTCTAGGGAAAGCCTGATTTGCTCCTCCCAGTCCAGGTTCTTGCGGGCGGTGGACATCTTCCTGTCCCAGTCGGCAGCCCCTTTTACGCCTTTGACGATATCGGCGGCATGGGCGGCAATGCGGGTGCCGATGATGCCCTCCCTGACATCATCGATGTCCGGCAGAGAAAGGTGCTCGGAAGGCGTGACATAGCAGAGGAAGTCCGCACCGGCGGCTGCTGCGATAGCGCCACCGACGGCTGCGGTGATATGGTCATAGCCAGCACCGACATCTGTTACCAGAGGCCCCAACACGTAGAAGGGAGCTCCCTTGCACAGGCGCTTTTCGAGTTGCACATTGGTCACGATCTGATCAAGGGGCACATGGCCCGGTCCTTCAACCATGACCTGCACCCCTGCCGCCCAGGAGCGCTCCACAAGTTCCCCCAATGTGACCAGCTCTTCAATCTGACAGCGATCGGTAGCATCAGCCAGACTGCCGGGGCGCATCCCATCGCCAAGGCTCAGGGTGATATCGTAGCGACGGGCTATTTCAAGAAGGCGGTCATACTGTTCATATAATGGGTTTTCTTGATCGTGATGCAGCATCCAGCCGATGAGGAAAGCTCCTCCCCGGGATACCACATTGGTCAATCTTTTCTGTGATTTCAGTTGGGCCAGGGCCCTCTGGGTCACCCCGCAGTGAACAGTCATGAAGTCCACACCGTCCTCTGCCTGTTGCTCGATAACGGCAAAGAGGTCATCGGCGGTCATATTGATAATGGCTCCCCGTCTCTCCACCGCTTCGATGCCGGCTTGGTAGATGGGCACAGTGCCAAGAGGAAGGGGACATGAAGACAGGATGGCACGGCGGATGGCAGTGATGTTGCCTCCGGTGCTGAGATCCATCACGGCGTCAGCCTTATACTCCATAACCACCCGGACCTTCTCCAGTTCGGTGTCGATGGTGCCGTAGTCAGAGGAGGTGCCCACATTGGCGTTGACCTTAGTGGATAGCCCCCTGCCGATGCCGCAAGGGCTTAAATTGGTGTGCCTGAGATTTGCCGGGATGGCTATGGTTCCCTCGGAGAGACCCTTTCGAATGAACTCCGGCTCCACCGCCTCTTTCTCCGCCACCAGCTTCATCTGCGGAGATATAATGCCCTTTCTGGCCAACTCAAGCTGTGTCATTATACTTTCCTCATAAAATCAAAAAGACCAAGAGCCTCAGTCAACGGTTCCTGGTCAATCTTGAACCGCCTCCCTACGCTCGCATTACCGAGTTCAGGTTCAAAGGGTTGCCTCCCATTTAGGAGGCTCTCAGCCTCTGAGCTCCCCTGCGGTAGCTTGGTTTAGTGAGGTCAGTATACTAGCAAACCAGGCGGAATACAACCTTTGCCTTTTTGATGGTGTTGCCTATATAATTGATCCAGAGTTTATATCCGATACAGGGGCGCCCGAGCACGAGCGAGGGCTTAATTGGAAAGCAAGTCCGGTGAGAATCCGGCACAGTCCCGCCTGCTGTGATAGTCAGAACGCCGACCCCTGTCAAACAGCTTTGGCTTGAAACTGTTTCAGCCGGGCTGATTGGATGCCTCCGCGGAGAAAGAGGGTGCAAATATGACCGGAGCGCTGTAACAACCCCTTGCTCTGCCGAGTAAGGGGATTTTCTTTTCCCCCTCGCGGGCTGAGCCGGAGTCCAGTTTTCCCTTTTGATGAGGACTTTGCCCTTCTGCATTGTGCAGAATCGGCGTTTACCACATGGCAGAGAGCCTCAGGGTTACCAACTTTTATTGGAGGATGCTGTTTGTTGCACTCATTGGCCCTGCAAGGGGATGGTGATCGTCACTGATGGAGCCGCGGCCGTTGAAAGCAGGTGATTAAGAACATGCGAGCTGTTTTGCAGAGGAATCGCCAGGTAGCTGTTTTGTTAGTGCTTTTGGGGTTTCTTGGGCTTTGTCTATTGATGGCAACTGCTCTGGGGAAGGTGTCTATTTCTCTTCCGGACGTGATCAAGATGAGTCTGAATAAGCTGGCCGTTTTTGACTTCACTCCTACCTGGCGAGCAGTTGATGAGACAATCCTATTTCAGGTGAGGTTGCCCCGGGTAGTTGGTGGCGCCCTGATAGGGGCAGCTCTGGCCACAGCAGGAGTGCTTTTTCAGGGGCTGTTGCGTAATCCTATGGCTGATCCCTACATTATCGGCACCTCCGCCGGGGCGGCTCTCGGGATTACTGTAGCTATGCTTTTGCCGATCAGCCTGGCCTTTCTTGGTTTCGGACTGGTGCCTCTGCTTGCCTTTGGTGGCGCTCTGGCCACTGTAATGCTGGTCTATTATCTGGCCCGGGTAGGTGGTAAGACGCCTATCGTCAGCATGCTCCTGGCCGGATTTGCCGTGAGTGCCATGCTATCGGCCTTGATGTTCCTCCTCATAACGATGAGCGACCGGCTGCACCTCCGGATCAACTCTGTCTACATGTTTCTCATGGGCGGTATCTCGGTAACCGGCTGGGGGCAGATAGCTATTGTTGCCCCGATCGTTATTGGCGGCGTTGTGCTGGCTCGGTTATTGGCGTTTCGCCTCAATGCCTTCTCGCTGGGAGAGGAAGGGGCGGCTTACGTTGGTATCAATGTGGAACGGGATAAGATCATAATTCTGGCCCTGGGCTCAGTCTTGACTGCCGCTGCTGTATCCATTAGCGGCCTTATTGGATTTGTGGGCCTGGTAACTCCCCATGCAATGAGATTGATATTGGGGCCTGAACACAGGCTTCTGATACCCGCCTCAGCCCTGGGCGGGGCTGCTTTCCTGGTGATTGCTGATTTATTGGCCCGGACCCTCACTTCCTCGGGCGAGATACCGGTGGGCATAATCACTGCCCTGGTGGGGGCACCCTTCTTTATATATCTGCTCCGACGCACCAGAAAGGAGTATACCTTTTAAGCATGAATGCTGTTAGATTAGAGCGTGTTTCCTTTGCTTATGATGGCAAGCCGGTGTTGGAGAACACCGAACTCTCTGTTCAGGAGGGGGAGATGGTTGGCCTGATTGGACCCAATGGCTCGGGAAAGACCACTCTTATCAGGCTCATCGGTGGTGTTCTTCATCCTGCTGAAGGAGAAGCACACCTTGATGGTCTTGATCTGCGCTGTGCTAAGCGGAAGGCAGTGGCACAAAGGGTGGCCGTAGTCCCTCAGCAGTTCCAGATGTCCTTTGCCTTCAGGGTCGAGGAGGTGGTGATGCTGGGGCGAACCCCGTTTCTGAAGGTATTTTCTGACGGAGCAAGAGGCGACCGGACTGTGGTCAGCCAGGCTATGGAGTTAGTGGGAATCACGCATCTGAGAGAGAGGTTTTTCAGTGAGCTGAGCGGCGGTGAGCGCCAGAAGGTGGTCCTGGCCATGGCCCTGGCCCAGCAGCCCAGATTACTCCTGCTCGATGAACCAACGGCGCATCTGGATATCAACCATCAGGTGGAGATTCTGCAATTGCTGAAGAGACTCAACCATGAACAGGGCATCACTATCATTGCTGCCATGCATGACCTCAATCTGGCTTCACTTTACTTCCAGCGTCTTGTCCTGCTGAAAGAGGGTCGTGTCTTTGCTGATGGGGCACCTTCTGCTGTTCTGACTTCAGATATAATAGGGCAGGTCTTCTCCGCCGTGGTGCAGGTGCAAGCTCACCCCCTCGCTGGGGTGCCCTACGTTTTTGTCCTGCCCCACGGGGACAAGTCATTAGGTTCTAATCGCATATGTCCCTCTTGCTTACACACATCTGAATCAATATAATGGTCATGCTCTTGTGAAAGACTGTAACAACTGTAACAAGGGAGATAACTATTGCCTCAGCTCCAGGTTATTTTAACCCCCCAGGAAATAAAGCAGACTGTTGAGAGATTAGCTCAGGAGATCAAAGGGGATTACCAGGGCAAGAATCCTCTTCTTATCGGTGTGCTCAAGGGCTGTTTCGTTTTCATGGCGGATCTGGTCAGAAACTTGGATATGCCGCTGGAAGTAGAATTTGTGACTCTATCGAGCTATGGCCGGGGCAGGACGGAGAGTTCCGGAAAGGTCAGGGTTCTGCGGGGGCTCCGTACTCCCATAAAGAATAGGCATGTTCTGGTGGTGGAAGACATTGTGGATAGCGGGATAACGCTCAACTTCACCCTTGATTACCTGCAGCGCAGGAGGCCGACTTCTCTCGAGGTGTGTGCCCTCTTCGATAAAGCTACTTGCCGTCAAGTGCCGGTGCCTATTGACTATCGGGGCTTCATTGTCCCTGATGTCTTTGTGGTTGGCTACGGCCTGGACTATGATGAGCGTTTTCGCCATCTTCCCGGACTATATGCTCTGCAAGAGGAAAGTTGAACCAGGGGGAATTGAGAGAACTGCTTTCTGTTGCCAGAGGGCAGTCTGCGGCTGATCTGCTGCTGGCTAATGCGCAGATCATAAACACTTTCACGGGAGAGGTAGAGCGGAGCAATATGGCTATTTTCAAGGGAAGGATCGCTGGCGTCGGCGATTATCACCAGGCTCGGCAGACAATCGACTTGAAGGGCAAGTACCTCTCTCCTGGCCTTATCGATGGGCATACGCATATTGAAAGTTCCCTGCTCTACATCACCCAGTATGCCCGGGCGGTGGTACCCCGAGGAACCTCTGCCCTAGTGACTGACCTTCATGAGATAGCCAATGTCTGCGGGCTCACGGGAGCAGGGCAACTGCTCCGGTCTGCTGAAGCCCTGCCTCTGGACATCTTTTTCATGGTTCCCTCATGTGTGCCAGCTACTCGTCTTGAGACTTCAGGCGCTCAGATCACAGCCGATGATATTCAGGCAGCCCTTGAGTGGAAACACACTATTGGATTGGGCGAAATAATGAATTTCCCTGGCGTTTTAAACGGTGACCCTGAGGTATTGCTGAAGCTGGCCCTTTCCGGGGGGAAGGCTGTTGATGGACATGCGCCGGGCCTTAGCGGCAAAGATCTGAATGCTTATCTGGCTGCCGGGATCATCTCCGATCATGAATCCACCTCGGCGTTGGAGGCCGGAGAGAAGCTGGCCCGTGGTATGTGGCTGATGATGCGGGAGGGCTCCTCGGAGAAGAACCTGGCCTCTCTTTTGCCTCTGGTTACTGATAAGACCTATCGGCGGTGTTTCTTTGTGGTTGATGACCGCAGTTGCGTTGATCTGCTGAGGGATGGTGATATTGATGCTGTAGTGAGGAAGGCCATCTATCTTGGCCTGGATCCAGTTCGTGCTATTCAGATGGCCACAATTAACCCGGCACAATACTTCAGACTGGATGGCCTGGGGGCAGTGGCGCCAGGTTACCGAGCCAACCTCATGGTATTCTCAGACCTGTCCGCTCTAGACATTGAGATGGTCTTTTACGAGGGGAAGTTAGTGGCCCAGGGTAATCGGGCTGTCTTTGCTGGAGGTGTGCCTGCGGCTGAGGCTCTGCTGCATACAGTCAACATCAAGCTCTTTGGCGTAGAGGCATTGAGGATACCTTCGGAAAGGAAGAGCCAGCCTATTATCGAGGTTATGCCCGGGCAAATAGTGACAAGGAAAACGAAGGATGAAGTGAAAGTGATAGATGGGGCTGTTATTCCTGATGTTGAGCGAGATAACCTCAAGCTGGTTGTGGTGGAAAGGCATAGGGCCAGCGGTAATATTGGCCTGGGACTGGTCAAAGGCTTTGGCCTGAAGAGGGGTGCTATGGCTTCCTCTGTGGCCCATGATTCTCACAATGTCATTGCGGTGGGAGCCAGTGATGATGACATATTCGCTGCCATAAAGGAAATTGAGAGGTTACAGGGCGGACTGGTTATTGCTGCGGGGGGAGAGATCCTGGCTTCTTTGCCCTTGCCTATCGCTGGGCTGCTCACCGACGAACCCCTGGAGACAGTTGTGGGCAAACTGGAGAGACTGGAAGCTGTTGCATCTGACATGGGTTGTCATCTGAACACTCCCTTTAGTACCCTCTCTTTCCTGGCCTTACCGGTTATTCCTGAACTTAGATTAACCGATCTTGGCCTGGTGGACGTGCAAGCCTTCAAAGTACTGCCGTGAGGTAATGCCACAACAGCATTTACACTGCCATGCTGGTTCTGTGCCTTGACACTCCTCGTAACTGTTGGCTATCATGGTCTTAGTGGTGGAGGCAGTACGTCCCTCATGAGCTACAAGGCGGTTGTGTATGACAAGAGGGACTATGTTAGTTACATAACCCTTAACCGCCCTGAGGCAGCCAATGCTATCGATACCCAAATGGCGGTGGAGCTGGAGGAGGTCTGCCAGAGGATTACCCGTGACCAGGATACCAGGGTAGTCATCATCAATGGCGCGGGAGGAAAGGACTTCTGCTCCGGGGAAGACTTAAGCCAATTCTCCGGAGACATCCTCGGTGATCCATCATCCCTCTCTGCGCTGAAGGAATTCACTCTCCGCTACAATGTGGCAGCAATGGTGGCAGCCATTCAGTGTCCCGTTGTGGCTGCTGTCAATGGGGATGCCTTCGGGGCGGGTTTAGCTTTAGCATTAGCCTGCGATCTCAGGATTGCCTCAGAGGAGGCTTCTTTTGCTGTTCCCGATCTCAGCCGTGGTTATCTTACGGCGAATGGCATTACACAATGGCTGCCGCGGATTGTGGGTCGGGGGAAGACAATGGAGATAATTCTTACTGCTCAGCCCATCGATGCTCGTGAAGCACGTCGTATTGGGTTGGTTCACCGGCTCGTTCCACCGCGGGAGGTTCTTCCCGAAGCGGAGAAGCTGGCCAGGGAGATAGCCTCCAGAGCGCCTATTGCTATGAGGTATGCCAAGGAAGCAGTGAATAAGGGGATGGATCTAACCTTGGAGCAGGGGCTCAGGCTTGAATGTGATCTTTACATGATTCTTCAGACAACCCAGGATCGCATTGAAGGCATAAAGGCTTTCCGTGAGAAGAAGCAGCCTCACTTCAAGGGAGAATAGAGGATAGCTGGTTTGAAGCTTGACTTGCATACCCATTGTAGCGAGGCAACCTCCCGTTATACCCCTACTGTGGACATTGTAGAGGAGATCGTAGCTGCGGTGAAGGCCGGTGGGCTGGATGGAATCGGCATCACAGAACACTACAACAGAGCCTACGGCTACAAGGTAAAGGAGATAGTTGACCAGCATTTCAATGGTGAGATACTGGTTATACCGGGCCAGGAGATTGACAAGGGATCGCTTCATGTCGTGGTTCTCTACCTTCCTGACGATGTAATCTTCAGGTTCATAGGGCACCCCGGCTATCCGCGTGCCGCAGACCTTGCTTCCGGAATAGATCAGAGCATCCATGGGCTTGAGCTTAGGAATCCCCTTCATGATGATGAGATGGATGAAGGGATGATAAGACGATTGGCCGAAGAGCATCACCTGCTCTTGCTGAGTAACAGCGATGCCCACTTTCTGAGCGATATCGGAAAGTACTATACAGAGATTGAGGTTGAAGACTTATGTGCCCGAGCCAGATAGGAAGCAGCTTTCAGACCATAATCTATGAGAAGCAAGGTGGTATAGGGCTTGTTACCCTCAATCGTCCTCATGTTTTGAATATCTATAATACTCAGATGCGCGACGACTTATGTCAAGTAATGGGGGCCATAAAAGAAGATCCTGAGGTAGCGGCGGTTATTCTCAAGGGCGCTGGTGAGAAGGCCTTCTGTGCCGGGGCTGACCTGAGTGAATTCCTCACTGCGCCGTCACCGGTTATAGCACGCCAGGTGAGATGGGAACGCGATGTCTGGGGGCTGTTTCTGAGCCTCCCACAACCTCTGATTGCTGCTCTTCATGGGTATGTCTTGGGTTCGGGTATCGAGATGGCGCTCTGTTGCGACCTGAGGATCGCTGCTGAGGGTACCCGGTTTGGACTTCCTGAGGTAACCCTGGGAATCATTCCCGCAGCCGGGGGCACGCAGACATTGTCTCGGACTACAGGAAGATCCAAGGCACTGGAGATGTTATTGGTCAATCGCTGGATTGATGCTCAAGAGGCTCTGGCTGTCGGCTTGGTGAACCGTGTTGTGCCCCAGGGAGAGCTGCTTTCTACTGCTGAAACGCTAGCCGGACGAATAGCCAGGCTGCCCCCTCTGGCAGTCAGATGTGCTAAAGAGGCCATAGTCAGGGGAGGCGATATGAGCCTGGAGGAAGGGCTTGAGCTGGAGAGAAAACTGGCTGCGCTCGTATTGTCCAGCGAAGATGCCCTGGATGGAGTCAAGGCATTTCTCCAAGGCGGAACTGCCCGTTTTAGAGACGGATAATACCAAGGGCAGATGCATGGCTGTATAATTTAGATAAAGAAGATGAGAAATCTGGCTCGTAGAGTATGGACCTATATTGAGGTACTAAAACCTCGTGAAACAAGCCTGCTTGTCTTTATTGGTCTCTGCACTGCTATTGTAGCGGTTAGGGGAATGCCTTCGGTGGGGCGCCTCCTTTTGACCTTGGTGGTTATCACTCTGGGCAGTGGAGGAGTCAATGGAATAACTAACTACATTGACCGCAATATTGATGCTCGGATGCAGAGAACAAAGCGGCGGGTGTTGCCGTCTAAGCGTATAGATCCCCCGGAGAAGGCTCTATGGTTCACGATAGTGCTTACAGCAATCGCTTTGGGGCTGGCCTGGTTTCTCCATCCCCTCTGCTTTGTCTTCGGCCTGACAGGTACTCTGGCTGCCGTAATCAAGCGGAAGACGGTACTCTGCCCCTTTCTCGGAGCTATATCAGGCTGTGCTCCGGTACTGATTGCGTGGTTTGCTTTCAGACCTCGATTCGAACTTCCGCTGCTTCTCCTTTGCCTGCTGATCTGTATCTGGATACCCTTGCACGTGTGGAGCGTCATGCTTGCCAACCGGGATGATTACATCAAGGGTGGTGTGAGGTACTTTCCTCTAAGCCGGGAGTTCAGTAAGGCGGTACCGGCACTCGTTTTGCTGTCATTGCCTCTCTTGGCTACCTCTTTAGCTCTCTACTTCAGTGGTGGCTTTGGTTTTCTTTATCTGGCAGTAGCGGTAGTTTTGGGTGTTGTCATGGTTTATGCCAGCGCTCGTCTGCTGATTTCGGGCGCGTCACGCGATGCCTGGAAAGTATATAAAATATCTGCTTTCCCTTACCTGGGCCTGATCTTTTTGGCTATGTGTTTGGGCTTGTGGCTGAAGTAACCACCGGCAGGGCTTCCAGGCTTGATAGAGCATAAACAAAGACAGCCTCCAGAGAGTACTCTCTGGAGGCTGTGACATTTTTGGTGTGTTAAGCGGTTTCTTAACTCTTCCCTGCAGAAGAACCCTTGCCCATGAAGGCCGTCAGGATATCTATGGGCAGGGGAAAGATCACCATGTTAGTCCTCTCGGTAGCTATTTCTTTCAGCGTACCCAGATAACGCAGTTGTAAGGCAGCAGGCTGGGAGGATAGGATAGCCGCAGCCTGAACCAGTTTCTCGGATGCCTGCAGCTCGCCCTCAGCATGAACGATCTTGGCCCTCCTGTCTCGCTCAGCTTCAGCCTGTGCCCCCATGGCACGCTGCATACCCTCAGGGAGCAAAACGTCTTTGATCTCCACTGCGCTCACCTTTATCCCCCAGGGACCTGTTTGTTCATCGACAATCTGCTGCAGCCTTGCATTGATCTTGTCACGGTGAGCCAGAAGCTCATCAAGCTCAGATTGTCCTATAACGCTGCGCAGAGTGGTCTGAGAAATGAGGGAGGTAGCGCGAATATAATCTGCGACCTTAAGCACTGCATCATCTGCATTTATTACCCGCAGATATATCACGGCGTCCACTTTGATAGTGACATTGTCCCGGGTGATCACCTCCTGTGCCGGAACATCCATAGTAACTATGCGGGTATCTACCTTCCACATCCGGTCAATGAAAGGAATGATCAGCCGAAGCCCTGGTTCTCTAATGCCGGTGAACCTTCCCAGCCGGAGCACGACTCCCCTCTCATATTGAGCTACGACTTTGATTGCTGCTGCAAAAATCAGCAGCAGAAGTACTACGATGACCACAGCAATCCATACAAAAACCATTATTTCACCTCCTGCTTGGATTTCTTAACTACCTCTCAGCCGCAGCCCCTCAACCTGGGTCACTACGACCTCCTCTCCAGCCTCAATAGCGCCACTCTCGACCCAGGCATTCCAGGTCTCCCCTTCAACAAAAACCGTTCCCTTGGGGTCAAGCGGTGTTCGTGTTACGGCAGTCTGCCCAATCAGTCCCTCTCGCCCTGTGTTGATGGGGCGTCGGTGTGCCCTGACGATAACAGTGATGAGGAAGATAGCAATAGCGCTGAAGAAGGCTACTACTACGGCGATAAGCCAGGGGTCAATTTCGAAGGGTGTACCGACGAATAACAGCAGGGAGCCTGACACAAGGGAGATTATACCCCCTGCAAAGAGCAATCCAAAAGTCGTGGTGAAAGCCTCAGCCACGAAAAGCGCAAAGGCAAGGATAATCAGTATGATTCCGGCATAGTTGGCACCTAACATACCCAGGGAGTATATGCCGAGAAGCAGGCAGACCCCGCCTATTACCCCAGGCAGAATAATCCCCGGATGCAGCAATTCTACCAGGATACCGAGTGCGCCGATGGCGAGAAGGATATAGGCAATATCGGGATCGCTGATGGCGAAGAGAAAGCGCTCGATACCCGTCATTCCAATGTCGCGTATGTCGACATCGGATGGGAGAGTGAATGTCTCCCCGTTGGCGAGGGTTATTCCTGCGCTGAGTCTTTCTATAAGCTCCTTACTATCTTGAGCACCGGCATCATCGATGAGCGGGGGATCAAGTCGTTCCACCCCGAGAATGGCCTGGTTCGCCTGGGACAGATCTGCCGTTCCGGATGCTTCTGCAGGTGAAAAGGAGGCTGCTTCCGTCACGGCAGCCATGGCTGCCTCCTCGTTCCGGCCATGTTCGTCGGCGATGCTCTTCATCCATTGCCGTGCCAGGTTTATTACCTTGTTTCTTTCATCCCCGGAAAGCTCTCCTCCGCCAGATGCTATGGGGGTTGAAGCCCCGATCACACTCTCAGGTCCCATCGCAGCTACATCAGCAGCTAGAGTGATAAAAGCCCCTGCTGAAGCGGCCCATCCGCCGCTTGGTACGTAAACTACAATGGGAACACTGGATTGAGATATGCGGCTGACTATGTCCTCTGTGGAAGAAAGCAACCCTCCAGGTGTATTCAGCTCGATAATACAGGCAACCGCGCCATCCTTTTCTGCCCGGGTGATGCCTCTGTCAATATAGGTGACCAGGGTCGGATTCACCGTCCCGTCTACCTTGAGCACATAGACAAAGGGTGCATCGGCATAAACTCTGGTCGCTATCAGGGCGGAGACGAACACAACAGACAGCAATAAGAGACGTACAATCTTCAGCATCAGAAATCGCCCCGATCCTGCCGGCTGATTATAGATCAGCCCCATAACCAAGCACAAGGGAGAATATCACATTAGTCGTGTCCTTGACATCTTCTGTTTCCCCTACCTACAATCACCTCTGATCCGGGAGAAAATACCCTGATCGCTTTGACAGTTGTTTGTGCCACAGCTATAGTAACATGCCTGTGGTTGTCGATATTCAGTGTGAAGAGGAGATGGTGATGGGCAAGTTCAGTCAGATTGTTCCTGCTATTCTAACTGACGATCCCAAGGCCCTCGAGACTATGATACGTCAGGCAGAAACCTTCACCAATTATGTGCAGTTCGATATTATGGATGGCCGGTTCGTGCCTTCATGCAGCATAGGTTGTGAGGATATAGCTGCGTTATCCATAAAACTCAACTGGGAAGCCCACCTCATGGTACAACAACCAGAGAGATACCTTGAATGCTTTCAGAAGGCTGGTGCAAAGAAGATCGTCTTCCACTTTGAGGCTGCTCCTTTGCCAGGAGACATCATCTCTCAGGCAAGGCGTCTCGGCTTAAGTATAGGGTTGGCCATCAACCCGGACACACCTGTTTCGGCAATTCTACCGCTGGTCGATGAAGTGGACAGCGTACTCTTCTTGACAGTCCACCCTGGCTTCTATGGCAATCATTTTGTACCTAGTGTTATGGACAAGATAGCTCAGTTCCACAGCACTATGCCTCATGTCAAAATAGGTGTTGATGGGGGGATCAAGGAAAACAATATCGCTCACATTGCCCAAATTGGTGTTGATTTTATCTGTGTGGGCAGTGCTATATTCCTGCAGCCTGATCCTGCTGCCAGCTACCGGCGTTTAGCAGCATTGGCCCAAAAAGCCTCACCAATCCTGGAACGGTGAACAATTATCCGGCGAACCGCTATAGGAATTCCTGTATCAGGACCTCAAACTGCCTGGGATCAATCTTTTGCTTCACCAGTGAGCCTTTCTTCAGAGCCGGAATCTGCTCTTCAAAGGTAGCTCTGTCTTCCCTGTAGATCACCCCGGTGGGTATCCTGTCTCCCCATTCTTGCGACTTTTCAAAGGCAGCCAGCCTGTTGCCGGGATCATAACCGGTGTCCTCCAGCTTGTAGACTCTTTCCCGATACCAGGCATAGGTATTCTTATGGTTAAACGAAACACAGGGCTGGAGGATATCAATAAGTGCAAAACCCCGGTGTTGCATTCCCTTTTTGATCAGCCCGACCAGGTGGTCAACGTCTCCGGCAAATCCTCTGGCTACAAAGCTGCCACCGGCGGCGATGGCCACAGCCAGGGAGTTCAAGGGCATCCATGCCCCATCAGGGGTTGTCTTGGTGACAAAGCCCGGATCACTGGTGGGAGAGGCCTGTCCTTTTGTCAGAGCATAGACCTGGTTATTATGTACCAGGTAGGTGATGTCGTGGTTCCGGCGCAGGGAATGGAGAAAATGGTTGCCACCTTCGCCATAGCCGTCTCCGTCTCCCCCTACGGCAATAACTGTCAATTCCGGATTGGCTATCTTGGCCCCGGCGGCAGCAGGAAGGGTCCTGCCATGAAGGACATTGAGCACATTACCTCTGGTATAGTGAGGCAACTTGCCTGCCTGGCCGATGCCGGAAACCATCAATACCCTATAAGGTTCGATATCGAGTTCAACAAGGGCCCGCTTAACCGCCGTCAGAATGCCGAAATTGCCGCACCCTGGACACCAGGCAGGAGGCTTTCCTGCATAATCAGATATCTTTGCCATCGTCAGGCCACCTCCTTCTTGAGCTCTCTCACGATGTGACCGGGGGAAAAGGGACGGCCATCAAACTTGAGGATCTTACCCGTAACTTGATAGCCGGTTTCAGCCCGGAGCAAATGGGCCAACTGGGCAGTGGCGTTGTTCTCTACGGCGTATCTGATCTTGGTTCCCTGGAGAGCCCGGGTCACAGCCTCAGCAGGGAAAGGCCATATCTCATTCAAGTGCACCAGATTCACCTTGAGGCCATCCCGGTTTGAGAGGTCTACTGCTTCTTTGAGAGCGCCATACGTACTGCCCCAACCTATAAGGGTTATTTCGGCTTGTGCAGGACCATAGGTCCTGGGTCCGGCGATCTCTTTTCTCAGCCCTTCGATCTTGCGAAGCCGCTTCAGCATCATGGCAGTCCTGGTCTCAGCGTCCTCGATCAGGTGCCCTTCCTGGTCATGTTCATCAGAGTCGGAGACCACCAGGGCCCCCTGCTGAAGAGGGAGAGCCCGGGGGGATATGCCTGATGGCGTGATCTCATACCTTCGATACTCTCCTGACTTGGCTGTCTCTGCCTCCGGCAGGAGCTGGCCTCGCTTGATTTCTACCCGGGAAAGATCGAAGGTCTCTACTGTAGCATAGGAACTGGCCAGATACTGGTCACTAAGAATAATCACAGGCATCTGGTACTCTTCCGCCAGATTGAAAGCCTTGACGGCGGTCCAGAAGGCATCCTGTACGGTAGCCGGAGCCAGCACTGCCCGGGGGAACTCACCGTGCGAGGCATGAAGGACAAACTCCAAGTCACCCTGTTCTGTTCTGGTGGGCAGGCCGATAGCCGGGCCGGCACGCTGGCCGTCTACGACTACAATGGGCGTCTCTGTCATGCCTGCCAGTCCCAATCCCTCAACCATGAGGCAGAATCCGCCTCCTGAGGTGACGGTCATAGCCCGTACCCCGGCAAAAGCGGCCCCGATAATCATATTGATGGCTGCAATCTCATCTTCCGGCTGCACTACCACAAGATCAAAGTCGTTGGCTTTAGCTGCCATATACTCCATTATGGAAGTAGAAGGAGTCATAGGATATGCTGCCACAAACTTGCAGCCTGCGGCCATTGCTCCCAGGGCTATAGCTTCATTGCCGTCAAGCAGCATCCTTTTGGACTTGCCTATTGGGCTGAGATGCTTGATGAAGTCACCTTTGAAGTTTGCCCTGGCATATTGATATCCGGCAGTGGCGGCGGCAACGTTGGCTTTGCCTGCGTTGCCGGCACCAAAATGTTCCGACACTACATTGCTTAACAAATCGAGATCATAGTCCAACAAAGACATGGTTACTCCCAGAGCCACTACATTGGACATAATCTTGTTCTTAGCAGCATCCTCTGCCAGCTGTTCCAGAGGCACCCCGAAATGATTTATGCTGCCATCGATATTTTTCACCTTGTCCTTGTCAAAAACCACGACGCCTTTATTGGCTAGCTCCTTCTTGTGTAGGTCAATGCTCTCTTCGTTGAAGGCCACCAGCACATCCACTGCCTCAGAAATAGCTCCTATCTCTCTATCTGCTGCCCTGATCCGGAAAAAGTTGTGTCCTCCTCTTACCCTGGACTCATAGTCCTGATCAGCAAATATATGGTAGCCGCCGCGGGCCAAAGCTTTGGCCATGACATAGCCCGCAGCTTGTACCCCCTGTCCTGCCTCGCCACCAACCATCAGGTTGACATCTACCGGCATTGCTTGCCTCCCTCACATCTCGATGTAATTGCACGATAATATCTTGTCTAGATTACCATAAATCAAGTTCGATAATGGATTCGCCCATACCATTTCAGGTTTGATGCCCTGCGGCGATTCAATTTGTACATGCGATTTGATTGCTCACAAGGAATGTGTTACAATACTTTTTGCTTTCTGGTGGCTTGAGCGAGGTGGAACCACCCGTTCCCATCCCGAACACGGAAGTGAAACGCCTCAGCGCAGACGATACTGAGGGGGCAACTCCCTGGGAAAATATGTCGCTGCCAGAAGGCTTTCTTATTTCTCAAGACCATATATGACCCAGCCTGAATCGGTGGATCCTTCTTCCATATGTCATTCCTGCGGAGTTCGTCCCTGTGAAAACGGGGAGCAGGAATCCACTCATTGTTCCTCCCCATCAGAACGCGATCGCTGGAACCCGGCTTGAGGTTACTCGCAGACAAAGTGCTTCCTGGTCTGATGTAAAGAGGTGCTGATGTATGAAGGGATGGGATTATGAGGGGGTTCTCTGCTCCTCAACGTCAAGCCTTAGAAAACCCGGGGGAAACCCTGCCAGGGATGTTATTAACCGGTCTCTTGAGGTAACCTAGGAACGCTACACGCGGGAGGATACCCGGAACAGCAGTGGAGACTATGCTTACCAGTTCCCAACCTTGTTTCCCGATTTCATTGAGTATAGTCTCATCCTCGTCCGGTTTTCCTCTCAATTCAACAACCCTGTACTCAAACATCCCCATATGTCCGCCCCCGTTCAGGGCTGCCTCAAGGTCGGACCAGTTGAGCATACTGTTATTATAGCATGAGGGATTGCAGTTCTCATATAAGCTTCTTAGGGATACCTTCCGCTCCGTGCGTTGGGCCGGCTAACCTGAATAGGAGCTGCTTTGGTAGTCAATCTGAGCAGTGTTACAATTAACTAAGGACGATGTCGACAGATTCTATTTCGGTCAAGGGGGCCCGGGAGCACAACCTGAAGAATATCGATGTGGTTATACCACGTGATAAGCTGGTGGTAATCACAGGGGTATCGGGTTCAGGCAAGAGTTCCCTGGCCTTTGATACCATCTACGCCGAAGGGCAGCGCAAGTATGTGGAATCACTTTCTGCCTACGCGCGCCAGTTCTTGGGACAGATGGAGAAACCGGACGTGGATTATATCGATGGCCTTTCGCCTGCCATATCCATCGACCAGAGAGGCCCATCGCGCAATCCGCGCTCCATAGTCGGGACAGTAACCGAAATCTATGACTACCTCAGGCTGCTGTTCGCCCGCGTCGGGCATCCTCACTGCCCCAAATGCGGACGCGAAATCTCCCAGCAAACGGTACAGCAGATCGTTGACTCGATTTTAGCCCTGCCCAAGAGCAGCCGCATCATGATCATGGCTCCTCTGGTGAGGGACCGCAAAGGCGAGCACCAGGCAATTTTTGAAGATTTGCGGAAGGCAGGATATGTACGGGTAAGAGTCGATGGGCGCATGTATGACCTGTCTGAGGAATTCCAGCTCGACAAAAACAAGAAGCATCTGATTGAGGCTGTGATCGATCGTCTGATTATTGAAGAGGCCACGGACGCCAGCCGCGTTGCCGATTCGGTGGAAACCGCTCTGAAGTTGGGTGCAGGGGTGGTGCTTATCTCTATAGCTGATGGAGACGAACTGCTGTTCTCAGAGCACTTTGCCTGTGTTCATTGCGGGATCAGCGTGGGAGAGATTGCCCCCCGGACTTTCAGCTTCAACAGTCCCCATGGGGCCTGTCCTGACTGCACCGGTTTGGGCCAGAAGCTGGAAATCGATCCTGAACTGGTCATTCCGGACAAGAATTTTAGTCTGGCTGAGGGCGCTATCCGGCCCTGGGCACGGGCAGGTTCCATGAGCAGTTGGTATGAAGATATGGTAGAGACAGTGGCCCGGCGCTATGGTCTCTCCACTCACGTACCGGTGGAAGAACTCTCACAGGAACAACTGAATATTATCCTCTACGGCAACGAGGATGGGTTGAAGACTGCTCACAGAGATCGCTACTGGAGAGCCACTGACTATTACACGAGCTTCGAGGGGGTAATCCCTAATCTGGAGCGCCGTTACAGGGAGACGGAATCCGACTATAGCCGCACCGAGATCGAGCGCTACATGACTTCCTACCTTTGCCCTACATGCCAGGGGAAGCGGCTCAAACCGGAGTCGCTGGGCGTAACCATCGATGGAAAGAACATTATCGATGTGACCTCCATGTCCATTGCCGAAGCCCTTGAGTGGATACGGTCCATCGGTGATGACAAGGCCGGTTCTCCCAAGTTAAGTCCCCGGGAGTTTACCATTGCGCATCAAATACTGAAGGAGATTCGAGCGCGCCTGGGCTTTCTCATAGACATAGGTTTGGACTATCTCACGCTGGATCGACCTTCGGCTAGCCTCAGCGGGGGTGAGTCTCAACGGATTCGTTTGGCTACTCAGATAGGAAGCGGGCTCATGGGGGTCCTCTACATTTGTGATGAGCCTACGGTGGGCCTGCATGCTGCCGACAACCACCGCTTGATCACCACATTGGAGCGTCTGCGGGACCTGGGGAATACTGTGATCACAGTCGAGCACGACGAGGCGATGATGTTGGCTGCCGACTACATCATCGACATGGGGCCCGGTGCCGGTGAGCATGGCGGAGAAGTTGTGGCCGCCGGGACGATAGCAGACATCATGTCCTGTCCTGACTCCATAACCGGTCAATATCTCAGCGGGAAGAAGGAGATACCCCTTCCCCTCAAACGCCGCAGCGGGTCAGGGAAAGAACTGGTTATCAAGGGAGCGCGGCATAATAACCTGAAGAATATTGACGTGCATATCCCTCTGGGAATGCTCGTTTGTATTACCGGCGTATCAGGCAGCGGCAAGAGCACGCTTATTGAAGAGATACTCTACAAGAAGCTGGCTCAGATATTTTACAGGGCCAAGGACAGGCCGGGTGAATGCGATGAAATCCTCGGGTTAGAGCAGATTGACAAAGTAATCGATATCGACCAGTCCCCCATCGGGCGGACTCCGAGAAGCAACGCGGCCACCTATACCACCACCTTCACCGCTATCCGTGAACTGTTCGCTCAAGTTCCTGAAGCAAGGATGCGGGGATACACCCCGGGCCGCTTCTCTTTCAATGTTAAGGGAGGGCGCTGTGAGGCTTGCCAGGGGCAGGGCTACACTCAGATCGAAATGCAGTTCCTTCCCAATGTCACTGTAGCCTGCGAGGTATGTAAAGGAAAGCGCTACAATCGCGAGGCCCTGGAGATCCATTTTAAGGGTAAGAGCATCGCCGACGTATTGGATATGAGTGTTGAGGAAGCCCTGGGATTCTTCGAGCATTTCCCCCGGGTGAAGCCCAAATTGCAGACACTGTACGATGTAGGCCTCGGTTATATGAGGATCGGCCAGCCGGCTACCACACTGTCCGGCGGGGAAGCTCAGCGGGTAAAACTGGCCTCTGAGCTCTCCAGAAGGTCTACAGGGAGGACCCTCTATATTCTGGATGAACCTACCACCGGCCTTTCTTTTCATGACGTGGCTGCCCTGTTGGCCGTGCTGCAGAGGCTGGTGGAAGGCGGCAATACGGTAATCATTATCGAACACCATCTGGATGTAATTAAGAACGCCGATCATATCATTGACCTCGGTCCCGGGGCCGGTGAAAAGGGTGGCTACATAGTAGCCACCGGAACACCTGAGGAGATAGCCCGGAATGACGGATGCAGCACCGGTCAGTATTTACGGCCTCTGATGGAGAGGTCCGGTCGGAATATTGCCAGGCCTGCCCTGAGGTAGCACTCCAAAGGCGGACTAGTTGTACTTATTCATAGCTGCTGCCAATCCCTCCGTCAACAGGTAGGGTACAGCTTCGCCAACCTTGGCAATTGCCTCCTCGATCACAGGCAATTCTGCGGGGCTGAAATCGCCGAGTACATAATCGACAGCATCGGTATCTGTCGCAGGACGGCCTATGCCGATCCGGATTCGAACGAAGTCCCGGCTTCCCAATGCGGCGATAACAGACGCTATTCCTTTGTGTCCTCCTGTCCCTCCATTAGAATAAAGGCGGACTTTGCCGACCGGCAGATCAAGATCATCGTGAATAATCACTATATCGGCAGGCGTGGCTTTGAATCTATGTAGCAGCAGCTTTACAGAACTGCCGCTCAGGTTCATGAAGGTCCGCGGCTTGGCCAGAACCGCCTTTACACCCGCTATTTGGCCCATACCATGTTGAGCCTGACAATTTCGCTGTCCCAGAGAGATGCCGTGCGCTTTTGCCAGATGATTAATACAGCGGAACCCCACATTATGGCGATTGCGGGAGTAGTCCTTTCCTGGATTGCCTAAACCGATAATCAGCTTCATGGACTCAGTTTATGCCTGAGAACCCCTGCTTGTCATCTTCAGGAACTCTTCTTCGGAGAGCACCGTGATGCCCAGGTTCCTGGCTTTATCCAGCTTGGAACCCGGATCAGCGCCTGCTACTACATGAGTCGTCTTCTTTGTAACACTCGAGCCTGTTGTGCCGCCCAGTGCTTTGATTTTGGCTTCTGCCTCTTGACGGGTCATCGATTCCAGCTTTCCGGTGAGCACAAACTCCTTCCCGGCCAGCGGCATCCCGCCAAGCTTTGCGGGTGCCTTTCCCTCCGGCTCGACTCCCGCCTTCCTCAGTTTCTCGATTATGCGCCTGTTGTCTTCCTGTCTGAAGAAAGCCGCAATGCTCTCAGCTATCTTGGGACCGATAGATGGAATACTGCGCAGCCCTTCCTCAGTAGCTTTGCCTAATTCATCAAGGCTCGGGAATCTGGATGCCAGGAGCGTGGCAGTCTCTGCACCCACCTGAGGTATGCCCAGGGCAAAGAGGACCTGCGCTAGAGACCGGCTCTTGCTCTTCTTAATTGAGTCTATTATGTTGGAGGCGCTTTTCTCACCCATTCGCTCCAGCCCCAGCAGCTGCTCTTGAGTAAGACTGTAGATATCAGCCACATCCTTCACCAGCCCGCTTTGAAATAGGACGGTGCACAGCTTCTCTCCCACTCCATCAATATCCATGGCACCCCGGCTGACAAAGTGCTTCAATCTCTCCAGGGCCTGAGAGGGGCAGGCGGCGTTGGTGCAACGGTGCATGGCCTCATCCTCAATCTTTATCACTTCAGCCCCGCAGGCAGGGCAGCGGGATGGCATGGAGAATATCTTCTCGTTCCCCGTGCGCTTGCTGACGACAGGCCCGACAATCTCAGGGATAACGTCACCGGCACGTTGAATAATCACTGTATCGCCGATCCGGATATCCTTACGCCTGATGTCGTCTTCGTTGTGCAATGCCGCACGGCTTATCGTCACACCACCTACGGAAACGGGCTTCAAGATGGCATAAGGATTGAGGCTGCCTGTCCTTCCCACATTGATACCGATGTCCTCTAGAACTGTAGTAGCCTGGGTAGCACGGAACTTGTAGGCTATGGACCATCTTGGCTCGTGTGCTACAAAACCGAGCCTGTCCTGCATCTCAATCGAGTTCACCTTGGCCACAATACCATCGGCATCATAGGGCAGGCTCTCCCTTTTCTCCTGCCACTCCCGATGATACGCTTCTACCTGCTCAATGCTCCTGCACAGCCTGTTGTGAGGATTTACCTTGAAGCCCAGGGACTTGAGGTACTCCATTCGTTCCCAATGGGTATCAGGCACACTCTTGCCTTCGGCATATCCCAGCGCATAGACATAGATATCGAGTGGACGTTGTGCCGTGATGCGGGGATCAAGCTGGCGCACCGAACCGGCACCGGCGTTCCTGGGGTTAGCGAAGAGAGGCAGTCCTTCCCTGGCTCTTTCCTCGTTCAATTTCTTGAACCCTGCCTTGGGGAAATACACCTCCCCCCTCACCTCGAACCTGGGTGGGGCGTCTCCGGGAACTGAGAGCGGGATGCTCTTAATGGTTCTCAGGTTTTGAGTCACATCCTCGCCGCGGTAGCCATCGCCGCGGGTAGCTCCGGTGACGAGTCTTCCGTCAACATAGGTCAGAGCTATTGCCAGCCCATCCATCTTCATTTCGCAAACAAATTCCAAATCCTGGCCTTCCGTGAGGTTCAATACCCTCTTGTGCCATGCCAGCAATTCTTCGTGCGAAAAGGCATTGCCCAGACTTAACAGAGGCAGGCGATGCTCCACCACCCCGAACGCTTCTACAGGAGCTGCGCCTATCCGCTGTGTTGGCGAATCGGAAGTAACCAGCTCCGGATGCTCAGCCTCGATTTGCACGAGTTGATGCATCAACTCGTCATATTCAGCATCGCTTATCTCGGGGCTGTCCAGCACATAGTAGCGGTGATTATGGTAGTTAATTAAGGCCCGGAGTTTCTCGACCTTTTGCTTTATATCGTCCTGTCCGTCCACAGCCTGTCATACCTCGAGCGAAGTCTATTTGTAAACTTTCGCCTAAGTATATCACTCACAGCCCTGCTGAATTCAAGGACAGGCAAGCTTGCCTGTCAACTGATCGGGTTCAGGGTTCTGTTCGATAAGGGTTGGTGGAGATGGACTTTCCCTCATGACTGATTATCAAAATCAACCTCAACTGAACAGAACCGCGACCTTCGATTTATTGACAACTAGTAGAACAGTTGTTATAGTAACAATTGTTGCATGGATGGTCAACATGACTGTAGCTACTGAGAAAAATCGAGGCTGGCTCATGATTATCTATAAGGTGCCTCCCAATCCCTCGACTTTGAGGATCGGTATCTGGAAGAGAATCAAAGAGCTTGGTGCATTGCCTCTGCAGCAGTCTATCTACATTGTGCCCAGCAGGCCGGAACTCAGGCAGTCTCTTGACAAGGTCAAGGCGGAAATCCTCGAATGCGGCGGGGAATGCAAGTTGCTCGAAGTGACGTCCTTTGAGGAAGACCAGCAGAGCGAGATCATTGAGGAATTCCGTCGTCTGAGAGACCAGGAATATGAGGAGATAATTGAGGGCTGCCAGGCCCTGATGAACGAAGCAGAGAGGAAATCAAAGGCAGGTAAATTTGCCTTTGCCGAAATCGAAGAGACGGAGAGACGCCTGCAGAAGTTGAAGCAGTGGTTTGACGCCGTAGTTGAGCGGGACTTTTTCGTGTCGGCTCTTCAAGCGGATGTCTCGAATCTAATGAAGATGATTGACACATTCATCTCCTTCAGTCATGAAGTGCTCTCTCGCGATGAGGCTACTGCCGGGTCCAAGAAAACCAGTATCCCCGGGCTAGTAGGCGATGGCAGGGAAGACGCGAAGGAAGAGAGCCTCTTATATTCAAATGACGAGATGACAGAGAAGCTGAAGGAGGTCGTTGATAGGCTGATGGATGGCACTCTCAGGGTGGGAGACCAGCCCGTTCAGATATCCGGCGAACCCATTGCCCTCACACTACAATACAAAGGAAGCCGACGTGGGAAGTCCTTGCGAATCGGCATGGACTGGCAATAGCAATTAGATATTGGAGAAGACTGGAGTGGTGTTGCAACGATGAGGCTGGTGATAGTACAGCCCTTTTGATACGTAGGAGGTGAAATCATGGACGTTGGCCCGCTGGAGATTGCACTTATCGTAGTTGCCATCGTGCTCATCTTCGGGGTGGGAAAGCTGGGGCAGATCGGTGGTGCTATGGGCAAGAGCATACACGACTTCCGTGTGGAGAGAGACAGGAAGGATGATCTCCCTCAAGCTACCACTGCAGAGTCCAAAGTAGCGAAGCCCATTGCCCAGTTAGAGGCAGGATCAGGCAAGGTGTGCCCGAATTGCAGCAACAGGATGTCAGAGAACGCCAGGTTCTGCATGGCCTGTGGAACCAGACTGTGATTGCAGCTTAGCCTCCCTGGACTCTCTGGATTATCCTCGTAGCAGACAAATAGCCTGGAGTTTACAGGGCTCCATTTGGCTGGGGTGGCCTTCTGACTTCTGTCAGATCCTTTAGGACTGAGTGATTAAGGCTGCATAGGCTAAGCCAGTATTGCTCCAATTGAGACGCGAGCTGGGCAAGGTGGTGATATAATGCCCGCGAATTTGGGATATATAACTCGGAGGTAGAACCATGAGCAAGCTGATGGACTTCGTGATGCGGCAAGTGTGGCCATTCGTACTCCGCGCTATTGGGGGAGGTGCCTTGGTCGTCGGTATCCTTGAGGCAGTTCACGGCACGACATACGTCCATCTGACGCCCATCATGTGGTTTTTATTAGCCCTCGCCGCCCTCGTCGCCATGGTCTGCACAGTACTGTACCGGATAGAAACCAGGTTGGAGAGCATGGCAGCAGTGAAGAAGGCAGATTATAGTGGTCCGCTGCAAGCGAGGGTTGAAAAGCAGATGTTCTGCCCTAATTGCGGTCAGCAAATGCCCAGAAATGCCAGGTTCTGTGAGCAATGCGGGGCGAATATGGATAACTATACTCCCAGGCCGTCGTAAAGATGAAAAGCCTCCGGCAACATCGCTGCGCACTCTGAGGGCTTCGAAACGCTTTCATTCTTGTTGTCTCCCTTGTCATCATCAACCTTAACCGAACAGAACTGGGTTCGGAAGTGCGTTGACCCGTCACATTAGCAATGTTAAAATCCAGATAGCGAATCTCTGTTGAGAAACCAGGAAGCGGCGTAAGTTAGCCTTCCTGGTCGCTGACGTGGGGCTGTAGCTTAGTTGGGAGAGCGCCTCCCTTGCACGGAGGAGGTCGGGAGTTCGAATCTCCCCAGCTCCACCAGGTTTATATCCAGTTGATCTTCCCTTGTCTTCTCTGATGACATTTCCTGCCTCACCATAGATACCTGCCTAACCCTCCACGTAATGGGCCCGAAGATCAGCTCTATCCTGGGAGAGAAAAACAGGCTCCGGCTCAACAGGGAGACATTTGACGGCCTAGGACCAGCTATGGTATCCTGCCAGCCGTCTTGTCTCTGCATGTATCGTTCGGGGGGCATCGGAATGCAGATCGTTAGTGATCAGATGATTGACCATATTCTAGGAGGGTAATCCTATTTACACAGTTGCGCTGATTCAAAATCAGTCGGAGATGTCCCACTATGGCTATGCCGATGCTAGGCCGATGCTTGTAGAGTTGGGCTATGCCCCGATACTGTATACGGCGCAGAATGTTGAGAGTCTGTCAGCCGATCTGAAGCGGCTCAAGCTTCATGCCGTCGTGTTCGCCTCAAATGCCCTCAATGACAAAACGATACGAGATGCGATTGTGTCCGATGCTTCTGTAAAGGCCTTCCGCGAGTTCCTCGCGGCTGGGCAAGGGTGTTTGATTCTGCACCAACTAAGACTGGCCCAAGACAAAGTAGCACTGAGCTTTCTGCCACAGCCGCTTGACCGAGCAACCCCTATGGACAGAGCCCCAAAGGAGAAGGCATCGGACGGCGACCTCCTTCCAACCGAAGCTGGTCGCAGTCACGTGACTTTCCTATATCCCAACAAGATAGATGTTGCTGAGGTCAAATCACGGTGTCTGTCTTATGGCAGCCTAAAGGGACTGTACTGGCATTTCTGGGATAAGGTTAGCAGAGCAGATTGGGATGTCCTCCTCTTGGATACAGATCGTACCGGAGAGGAAAGACCTCTGGTTATTGTTTCGAAGGAATCGCAGTCGTACAGAATAGTGGCATGCTCACTTACCCTGGATTGGCAGAAACAGAAAAAAATGCTCAAGAACATGCTTACATACGTGGTTGAAGGTAGGCATCACACGGCTATCGTGAAGGATCCACAGACTGTGAGTGCGCCATTCGAATACTTTCTGGAGTGTCTGCGGTCCCAGGAGTATCCATTCCAGATATACGAAATCGGCCGTAACCTAAGCGATCTTGCAGAGAATGTGAGCCATGGTGTTCATACCATAATAGTCCTTGATCCATTCACAAATGAATCAAGATTGGGAACAAATGTGTATTCTGCAATACAAGAGCGCGTGAAGGAAGGGAGAGCAAAGTTAATAGGCATCAATCAAGAAGTCGACGTGAAGAAGTTCTACGTCGCAGGAGGTGAGCGCTATGCTTTGCGTCTTATCCACGATCTTGAGCTGAAGATTCAGAAAGAGCTGCGCGAAGGCTACATCGACGGCAGCTTCTGGAGTACGGTGGAGTCACTTCAGATTCTTCACGAAATCCCATACGTTGGGTCGAAATACAGCAGGCAGACGCTAGATGAGGTGTTCAAGAAAACCCAAAACCACGATCGGGACGGATCATACGACGAAGTCTTTGGCGTCACTTGCGCTTTGCTCTGGCTACGTGCGACTTACTTGGGCAAGGATCATTCTGATACTCTTCGAACGTTGGCTTGGATTCGCAAGAACCTGCCAGACTATGAGGCTAGAGAGAGAACGCTAGCATACCACACGATGATAAATGTGGGCCTTGCCGACCTAGGTGAGAGGGAATCTCTAAGGAACATACTCCTTGCACAACAGGTGGACCATCTAAGCGAGATTGACCTTGTAGTCTACTTAAGGGCAGCAGTTGCTGGAGAAGTGAAAGACGTCTTCATACCGATAGTCCAACGACTTGAGGATTTGCAGAGAGATGGGTGCTGGATAGACCTCGCAACATCCGCAACTGCGGTCAGCGCCTTGCTAGACGTACGCTCAATTCTAGAAAGAGAATCGGCAGCGTTGTACCCCAAGATCAGTCGCTCCCTCCAATCAATGTTGTTCAAGACAGTCATATATCTGCAGAATTCAAAAGAACGTTCTTCAGGGAGAACAGTCTACGTATACCCTTGGGACAACAAAGCTAGTACTAGCCTCAAGTGCATCGAAGCTTGGGCGCGATTTGAGGAGTTGATAGATATTCCCATCCACGAAGTGATAGATACCCTGAAGAGCTACTCGGCGATTGAGACAGACAGATCATCAGCTAAGACTGCCTTGACGATACTGGAGGAATTGAAGAATGAGAATAGAGGGCTGGTTGAAGAGAGAAACCGGCTGCAGGCAACTATGGCCGGAGTCAGAAAAAGGCTCAACGCCAGCCGTTACTTGTGGATACCACTTACGCTGCTTCTCTACTTTCTGGCAACTGTTGGCATCACTACGCTGGTAGTAGGAGTTGACACCCCAACAAGGCAAGTGCTTTTGGACGCATTCCCCAGACACTGGCCAGTCCATTTCGGGGTCATCGGTCTGCCAGGAACAATCCTTGGAATACTGTGGTACTGGAGCACCATCCGGAAAGAAGGCAAGAAGAGCAATGCGGACCAATGATGAATACTGTCAGTTCAATGCGACGTTGGCGTCTACCGTCAAAACCATTGGAGATCGGATAAGGATAGGCGCGTTCAGCACGGTTGAGGATTATGTGCTGCTAGATTGTGGATCCAGTGGCAGCTCTGAGATATCTATAGGAAACAGGTGCAAGATCAAGCAGGGGGCGGTTCTCCGAACGTATGATGGACACATAAGAATCGGGAATCGGGTGTCGGTGGGTGAGTACTCAATTCTAGCGGGACATGGGGGTTTGACTATTGGAGATTGTACATTGATCGCGGGACACTGCTATATCTCGGCAGCGAATCACATATCCTCTGGCAGGGATATGATCCGTTTCCAAGGCGAAAGTGCCAGGGGTATCGTCATAGGTAATAATGTCTGGATTGGAGGCCATGTCCTCATTAGAGACGGCGTCAGCATTGGTGACGGGTGTGTCATTGGAGCAGGAAGTATAGTTACGGCAGATCTGCCCTCTGACGTGGTCTGCTATGGTGTGCCATGCAGAGTAGTCAAGGCCAGAGAGGCCCTGTTTCAGGAGTAGGATTTGATGAAGGAGTTGAGATGAGATACGCGATTGTCAACTGCAACATATACACAGGTGAACAAGTGCTGTTCAACGATGCCCTCATTATTGACGGTGAACACATAGAGGGAATTGTGCCTGTTGACAAGGTGCCCAAAGGCTTGGAGATTCTGGATCTGAGCGGCGATAATGTTGCACCTGGCTTCATTGATGTACAGGTGAATGGGGGAGGTGGACTCCTTTTCAATGACGATCCCACGGAAGAGTGTATTCGGACTATTCATGCAGCGCACAAACGTTTCGGCACGACGAATTTCCTACCCACGATTATTACGAGTTCCAACGACAAGCTTCTTCAAGCCATGGAAACAGTTGGCGCGGTTCTCGAGAAACGCAGTCATGGTGTCCTGGGGCTGCACATGGAAGGGCCCTACATCAACGAGGGCAAGGCGGGCGTTCATGACAAGGAATACATCAGGCGCATCTCCAGCGAAGAACTGAGTGTCTTGGTGAAACGAGGGAAGGGTGTTATCAAGGTCATGACCGTAGCTCCAGAGGTCGTCAACAGATCACACGTGCAGATGATGAAGGACAGTGGTATGGTAGTCTCAGCAGGTCATACCAATGCTACATATGAACAGGCCAGAGACTTTTTCGACTGGGGCGGGTCTGCGGTCACCCATCTCTTCAATGCCATGTCACAACTGCAGGGTAGGGAGCCGGGGGTTGTCGGAGCTGCCTACGATTCGAAGAATGTGTGGGCAGGTATCATTGTCGACGGGCTTCATGTGCATTTCAGCTCTGTAAGCATATCCAAGAAGGTTAAGGGCAGAAGACTAGTGCTCGTGACGGATGCAATGCCTCCGGTTGGCACCCGGCTGTCTTCTTTCAACCTAGGGAAGCTGGAGGTCCTCTGCACTAATGGCAAATGCACGACGAAAGACGGTACGCTCGCGGGTTCAGCACTAGACATGGCCACAGCTGTTCGGAATTGCGTTCAAAAAGTGGGGATCCCGCTGGATGAGGCACTGAGGATGGCATCAACGTATCCTGCCGAACTGCTGGGGGTGGACAACGTACTGGGCAGGATAGGACCGGGCTATTCGGCAAATCTGGCGGTGTTCAACAACCAACTAGTTGTAAAAGGTGTAGTGCTTTGTGGTAAACACGAAGTCTTCTAAACCATTCGGTTTGCCAGGTACCCGCAGTGTTGGCTCAAGATCCCACCCTTCAGATCTCCGTTATTTATTCTCGATTTGGCAGTTAGTCTGCTGTGCGACAACGCTGTGGGTTCTGCCTATCTGTAACTCCAGCTCCATTTTGTACCTTAGTGCCTCAGCACATCAATAAGCTTGGTTCCCAACCGGTTCAAGCGGCGCTCCACGTCTTTGTCATTTGACACCTGTTTTGGATTCTTTGCCAAAGCGGTAACATGCCCAACCCATCGCATACCACACACAGACGAGTACGTCCTCAGGTTCTGCACGGCCTTCCCGATGCCTTCTTCTGCTACAGCTATCCCAACAATGGGCTTTGACTCAAGCATCGTCCAGATCGGGCAGGTTCTGTCCATGAAGTTCTTGAGCAAACCGGAAAGCATCTCAAAGTAGACCGGTGTGCCGAGAGCAAGGCCATCGGCTTCAAGCAGCTTAGGATAGATCTGCTGCATGTCATCGTGAATCCTGCAGGTTCCCCTTCGTGCCTTCCCTCCAGCCTCGCAGCCCAGGCAACCATCGCACCCCTTGATATCTTTCTCCCTGAGCAAGATCAGCTCCGTGTCGGCCCCGGCTTCGGCAGCCTTTTCCAGAAGCTTTCTCAGCATCCACTCAGTATTGCCTTTTCTCGGAGACCCACAAACACCGACTATTTTCATTTCCGTGACTCGTACTGTTGAGATTGCTTCATCGGAGGGCGCTTCGCGAAGCGCCCCTACAGCCTTCTCGCATGACACCAGGCTTGCCTGAGTAATACCGTGCTATTTCAGCTCGACCGTGCGGAGATTCACCCGGCATTTTTCAGCCGTCACAATGGCTTTGATCTGGGATACGGCTGCATCCAGCTCGTCCTGGCGGTTCATGACCATATAATCGAAGATGGCCAGGCTCCTCATCTCCTCACTCACCTTTCCCAAGCGCACCTTCAGCTCACTATCGGACTCGGTCTTGCGCAGCCGCAGCCGCTGCTCATAGTCCTCCATCGAAGGAAGGGTGAGGAAGATGAGTATGGCCGCCGGCAGCAGTTTCCTTATCGTGGCTGCACCCTGGACGTCCATCTTCAGCATGACGTCTTTTCCTTCATCCAGAGCCTGCTTCACCTGCAGCTTGGGGACCCCGTACCAATAGCCATAGACCCTGGCCGACTCCAGCAGCTCTCCACGCTGCAACATGTCCTGAAACCTTGCCTCTGATATAAAACGGTAGTCTCTGCCGTCGCTTTCCCCTGCCCGCCGGGGACGTGTTGTTGCTGTTACAGCATAGTGGAACGGGAATTTTGCCTCCCTCATTTTACTGAGGACGGCGTCCTTGCCCGCCCCGGAGGGCCCTGATAAGACCACAAGCAAAGACAATCCGGTTACTCCTGGCAACACTCATCGGCGAGGTCTTTGGACTCAGACACGCGTGTTGCTACTACTCTTCCTGCGATAGTTTCAGGGGTAATGGCAGCCAGGACAATATGTCCGTTTTCCATTACAAGGATCGCTTTTGTCCTTCTCCCATTGGTAACATCGATGACGTTCCCTTTGCTCTTGCCTTCGTGGACAAGGCGCTTTGCCGGTGCGGAGTTGGGCGAGATAACAGCGATAACCTTATTCATCGCCGCCATATTGCTGAAACCGAGATGGACCAGTTCCGTAGTCATCTTTCTTTCCCCTCCATTTGTGTTTAACTTGTCTTTAGCAATTCCATGTGCTCCCAGAAAGCGGGGTAGGAGATTTCGGCAACTTCAGCCTCTTCAATCAGAGTCTTGCCGCCGGCGATTGCCCCTGCTATTCCGAAAGCCATGGCCAACCGGTGGTCATGGTGACTCGAGCATTTTGCCCCGCGAAGCTTTGCTCCTCCATGAATAACCATACCATCGGGCAATTCCTCTATGGTTGCCCCCAGCTTTGAAAGCTCTTTAGCCAGGCGGCCTATTCTGTCCGTTTCCTTGACGCGCAGTTCTGCAGCATCCTTGATGGTGGTAACGCCTCTGGCAACACAGGCCGCTACTGCCAGCACCGGGATCTCATCGATCAGCCGGGGGATAAGATCGCCGCCAATCTCAACGCCGCTTAGTTCGCTTGACTCAATAGTGAGGTCGGCAAACGGCTCATTGCCTGCCGAACGCTGATTCTCTATCTTGAGGTTTGCCCCCATCTTTAACAGGACATCGATGATCCCGGTCCTGGTGGGATTAATACCGGTGTCTTTGATCTTAATCTTTGCATCGGGGTGAATTGCCCCCAGCACCAGCCAATAAGCTGCAGAGCTTAAATCACCCGGTATAAGCACATCGACAGACTGTGGGGGAGTCCTTGGGGGAGTGAGGACAACGCACGTATCGTCCACTGCCAGAGTCACTCCCATAGCCTGTAGTAACCGCTCAGTGTGGTCGCGTGATTTCGATGGCTCATAGACAGTCGTTTTCCCCTGTGGAGCAAAAAGACCGGCGATCAACATCGCTGATTTGATCTGGGCGCTGGCAACCGGCAGAGAGTAGTTGAGGCCATGAAGTTCCTGCCCCTTGATAGCCAGCGGCGCCAGTGTATCTCTTCCTCTGCCCCAGATTTTGCCGCCCATCAAACGCAGGGGCAGTATAACTCGTCCCATAGGACGGCTGCGGAGCGAACTGTCACCGGTGATTACAGACAGAAATGGCTGACCGGCCAGTAACCCGGTCAACAGGCGCATGGTGGTGGCGCTGTTGCCGGCATCAAGCACATCCTCGGCTTCACACAGACCTTTTCTCCCTGCACCGTGAACCTCGATAGTCAGGGGTGTGGAGTGGACCTGTTTTATGCTCGCGCCCACGGCCTGTAAACAGGCCAGGGTAGAAGCGCAATCGGCTCCCGGAGAGAAGTTGACTATCCTCGACTTCCCCTCGGCGATGCTGTTTAAGATGGCAGCCCGATGGGAGATGGACTTGTCACCCGGAGGGGTGACCTCACCTCTCAAAATAGAGCAGGAGCTAATCTCTTTTATCATAGTCCTCAAGCCATGATTCGCGTGCCTGCCGCGCTTCCGTAAAGGCTTTCTCCAGATCTTCGCTGTTGCCGGCTACTAACTGGCGGAACCGGCTCAATTCCCTGGAAAACTCGTCTATCCAGAGAAGTATGTTCTCCCGGTTGGTCAGGCAGATATCCCGGTTCATCCGCGGGTGCTGTGAAGCCAGGCGGGTCACATCCCGGTATCCTGTTGCAGCTAACCCGGACATCTTTTCCCAGACAGGGCTTTTGGTTGTCGCCATTACCAGGGTAGAGGAGAGAATGAGGGGCAGATGGCTGATCCCGGCCACAAAATTGTCATGTTCCGGGGCTGTGATAAACAGGGGATTAGCCCCCATCTTCTCCACCAGTTCGACCATGAGTTGAATTGAAGCCGGGGAAGAATTCCGCCCCGGGACAAGGCAATAAGTACGGCCCTGAAAAAGGTTGGCCTCAGCCACATCGATGCCCGCAGATTCCTTCCCCGCCATGGGATGCCCGCCAACAAAGTTTACTCCCGATGGCAGGTATTGCCCGGCCCACTCCATGACTTTTGTCTTTGTGCTGGCTGTGTCGGTAACGATGCAGCCCGAAATTAGGTGAGGGCCAATCTGCTCCAGGATCTCCTTTATCGCCATCGTCGGAGTCGCCAGGATGACAATATCTGCTTTGCCGACAGTTGAGATAAGACTTTCTCCGGTTTTGTCCAGGGCTTTCAGCCTCAGTGCCTTGCCGGCAACTTCCGGACTGCGCGCGTAACCTGTGAGTTCGGCGTTTTCCAGTCCGGAACGCTTTAGAGCCAGACCGATGGAACCACCGATCAGCCCCAGTCCGATGATCGCAATATGTTTCTTCATTGATATTCAAGAACCAGGGTTTCTCTTGATTTTTGATCCCGCAGAACGTTTGGCAGGAAGTTGATCAGGAGGTGCGCATCTCAATATCACACAACAGAGCGCACTTCACTGCCAATAAACCCATAACACAGGTGGAAGCCCCTCGTGGAGCCAGCTTCCTATTCCTCGTCCAGCTCAAAAGCCTTATGCAGGGCACGCACAGCCTGAGGCACCTTGGCCTCGTCGACAATACAGGTGATCCTTATTTCCGAGGTGGTGATAAGCTCAATATTGATGCCGGCATCGTAGAGTGCTCTGAACATTCGAGCCGCGTATCCTGGAGTATTCTGCATCCCCGTTCCAACAATGCTGACCTTGCCCAGCTTGGCGTTGTTGGCACATCCTTTAGCACCGATCGACTTGGCAACAGAATCTACTACTTTCATAGCCTTTTTGAGATCGTTGCGGGCAACAGTAAATGTCAGGTCGGTTGTCCCATCAATGCTGGCATTCTGGACAATGGTGTCCACGCTAACCTTTGCTTCAGCCAGGGGCTCAAAGATAGCACTGGCTATGCCAGGGCGATCCGGGACAGCAAGGATGGTGACTTTGGCTACATTGAGGTCGTGGGCAATACCCCGAACCTTATTTCGTACTTCCATTTGAGACCCTCCATGGATGACCGTTCCGGGACTATCATTAAAACTGGAAGCTACCAGTATCGGCATGTTGTATATCTGTCCTATTTCTACAGCCCGCGGGTGCATTACCTTGGCTCCATACGTGGCCAGTTCCATCATCTCCTCATAATCAATTTCCTTCAACTTAAGTGCCTCTGGAACAAGGCGGGGGTCAGCAGTAAATACACCATCCACATCAGTGTAGATATGACACATGTCTGCTTTCAGACTTACTGCCAGTGCTACAGCAGTAGTATCGGAGCCGCCACGGCCTAAGGTAGTGATGTCGTTATCCTCTGTCACCCCCTGAAACCCGGCGACTGTTACTATATTGCCTTTATCCAACTCCTTCAAGATTCGATGAGGAGCAATTGAACGGATCCGGGCCTGGCTGTGGATGCCATCTGTTTGGATTCCAGCCTGCCCACCGCTGAGGCTGATCGCTTTATGGCCAAAGGACTTCACGGCCATGGCAAGCAGGGTGCTGGAGATAATCTCACCGGTGGAGAGCAGGAAGTCCATCTCTCTTTCATCAGGCTGGCTGGTAATCTGATGAGCGAGGTCTATGAGCTCGTCAGTAGTGTCTCCCATAGCTGAGATGACCACTACTACCTTGTTGCCCTTCTCCTCGGTCGCAATTGCGCGCCGGGCGATATTCTTGATCTTCTCAGCATCTGCTGCTGAGCTGCCGCCGTATTTCTGTACGATTAGAGACATCGCTGCTTATTCTATCACTTTGCTGATGAAACGTCCCATCAACCGGTGTCCTTCATCTACCTTCAAACTGCTCTGAGCAGCCTCTGATTCATTGAAAGTCTCAGCCTCGTCTTTCGTGATTCCGCGGCCGCACCAGGCGAAGGGCACCGGATCACCGGTGTGAGTACGTAAGTGGACCGGGGTCGGATGGTCCGGCAGGACCAGTACCCGGAAGGCCAGTCGTCCTCCCAGTTTCTCCATAATGGGGCCGACAACATAGCGATCGAAGTTCTCAATAGCCTTGATTTTCTGGTCCAGATCGGCGTTGTGGCCGGCCTCGTCAGGCGCCTCTACATGGACAAGTATGAAGTCCTCCTTATCCAGACACTTGATGGCGTAATCTCCTTTAGCTTTATAGTTGGTATCGTAATAGCCTGTGGCCCCGGGTACTTCAATAGGCTGAAGACCAACAAGTTTAGCTATCCCCTTTACCAGGTCCACCGCCGAGATGACACTGCCGCCGACTCCAAAGCGCTCCCTGAACGGAGGAATTTGGGGAGTACCACCCTGGCCCCAGAGCCAGATCATATTGGCCGGGTTCTGCCCCTTGCTGATACGGTCCCTGTTGATCTTATGGTTGCAGAGCAATTCGTGGGACTGTTTCATGAGATTTCCCAGCAGCTGAGATCCATCACCCCTGGGCATGTTTTTGTCTATGGGCTCTCCGATCACATCATGGGGAGGGGTACAGTCAACATGCATCAGTTTGCTGTCTTTGACTACACAAATGTGGCGATAGCTTACACCGGAGTAGAACCTGATGGAGTCGGTTCCCAACTTCAGGTTCAGAAGTTCGATCAGCTCCTTTGCTTCTTTGCTGCTGATGTGGCCGCTGCTGTAGTCAATAATTCGTTCATTATCCACTGTGACCAGATTGCAGCGGAAGGCCACTTCTTCCGGAGACAGTTCAATCCCGAGGTAAGCTGCCTCAAGGGGGGCACGCCCGGTGTAATACTGCCTGGGATCGTAGCCCAGGATAGAAAGGATAGCCACATCGGACCCTGGTGGCAGGCCCGCCGGGATCATTCTGACCAGACCTACCTGGCCCTGCCTGGCAATCTGATTCATGTTGGGGATTTTGGCTACCTCCAAAGGAGTGCGCCCGCCGAGTTCTTTGAGGGGACGGTCTGCCATACCGTCCCCTACGAGCACAGCATATATCATTTTCCCTTGAGTTCTGCGTACAGAGGTCATATAATGCCTGTAGCGGGGTGTAGCGCAGTTGGTTTAGCGCGCAGCGTTCGGGACGCTGAGGTCGGAGGTTCAAATCCTCTCACCCCGACCAGATTAGTCCCGGAAATATTCCCGCAAAGAGTAACCTTTTATCCTTCTATTACGAAACAGCCTTTTTGGCGTCTTCCCACAATTCGTTTTGCTGATCGAGAGATAGACTGCTGAGTGCAATTCCTTGCTCCAGGCAATGCTTTTCCATGTAGCCGAATCTGCGGCAAAATCTCTCGTTGGTCATCCTCAGGGCCTCTTCCGATTCCACATCCAGCCATCGGGCAACGTTGGTGAGAGCAAACAACACATCACCGAATTCTCTTGCCCTTTCTTCGTGGTTCGCACTCTGCCGCAACTCCTCGACCTCCTCACCAAGCTTCTCGATAACTCCATTGATGTCTTTCCAGTCGAAGCCAACTCTGGCAGCGCGTCGCTGCAGGGCCTGGCTGTAGGCCAGGGCAGGCATCCCCTTTGGCAGACCGGCGAGAAGAGGGGTCACCCCCCGTTCTTTTTGTTTCAAGGCCTCCCAGCTTAAGATGACCTCCTGTGAATTGCTCACCTTGGCTTCTCCAAAGACATGAGGGTGGCGGTGTATAAGTTTAGTATTGATCCCCTGCAAGACGTCTTTGATGCTGAATTTGCCCTGGTCGTCAGCAATCTGAGCATGGAGCACTATTTGCATCAGCAGGTCACCCAGTTCCTCGCATAACTTCTTATCATCTTCCTCGTCCACAGCCTCCAGGACTTCGTAGCATTCTTCCACAAGGGTGGGCTTCAAGGAAAGATGGGTTTGTTCTCGGTCCCATGGACAGCCGTCGGGCCCCCGCAGCCTGGCAATGATATCGATTAAGGCAGCAAAGCTGTCCCGTCTTCCTTTGTAAGACATGGATTCACTTTGGGGTTCAGCCTTATTTGTTCTCTTCGACGCAGGCAATCGAGGCGACCTCATAGCCCGGGTCCACTTTCATGAGACTTACCCCCTTGGTACTCCTGCTCAGGACGGGGATGGTCTCCTTGGGCACACGAATAATGACTCCCCGCTCGGATATGAGCATAAGCTCTCCCGTCCGGGAAGTCAGTCTGGCAGCAACTACCTTGCCTATTTTATCACTGACTCTGTGAGCCAAGACTCCCTTACCACCGCGCCGCTGCAATGGATAGGCGTCTACAAGGCTGAACTTACCGTATCCTTTGCTTGTTACAGTGAGGACATGGGCTCCAGGATAGGCGATTTCCATGCCTACTACCTTGATCATCCGGGTTGAGCCGTATACCCCGCACTCCCTGGGTGCCCCTCGACATAGCTCTGAAGCTGCCCACAGGGAATCTAATCGACTTGCCTTGTTCGGTCACCATGAGCACGTCCTCATTTTCCCCGGCTAATCTTGCAGATATTACTTCATCGCCTGGTCTCAGGGATATGGCAACAAGACCCCGGCCTCTTATAGACATGAATTTCTCAATAGGCGTCCTCTTTATTTTCCCTTTGGCGGTAGCCAGCAACAGGAAGTTCCCGGGCGCAAAGTCTGCCTTCACTGCGATCTCTATGCGCTCCTCAGTAGTTATAGGGAGCAGGTTTACCAGGGGTGTGCCTTTGGCTGTACGCGACATATCCTGAGGGATGCGATAGCATTTTATAGCAAATACCCTCCCCCTGTCGGAGAAAAAGAGTAATGTATCAAGCGTATCAGCCAGAAGGAACACGGAGGCGCTTTCAGCTTCCTTGATAGTCATTCCCCTCACACCCTTCCCCCCGCGATGTTGCAGCCGGTATGAATCAATAGGGACACGCTTGATATATCCGCGGCTGCTCAGCGTCACCACCACCTCCTGGTGTGAAATCAAGTCCTCTTCACTGAAGGTCACCGGTTCCTGGTCGTTGATCTTGGTTCTTCGGGCATCTCCGTACTTGGAACCGATCTCCTCAGTTTCCTGCTTGATGAGGAAGAGTACCTTCTTGGGATTGGCCAGTAGATCCTCGAGATAGGCAATGGTCTTGATTGTCTGGGTATATTCATCCAGGATTTTCTGCTGTTCCAGAGCCACCAGGCGGCGGAGTTGCAGGTCCAGGATGGCCTGTGCTTGTGCTGCCGACAAGCCAAGAGCGGTTCCCAATTCGCTGCGCGCTGCCTCGGTATTGCGTGATCCTCGGATAATGGCAACTACTTGATCCAGGTGGTCGAGGGCGATCTTTAATCCCTCCAGGATATGGGCTCTTTCTTTCGCTTGCTTCAGTTCGAATTTCGACCGGCGGACAATGACCTGCTGACGGAAATCGATGAAGAATTGGATGGCTTCCTTGAGGCTGATGACTCTAGGCTGCCCATCCACCAGGGCCAGCATGTTGACAAAGAAGGTGGATTGCAGGGCTGTGCGTTTGTAGAGGTTATTGAGGACCTGCTCCGGCTGTGCCTCCCTCTTTAGTTCTATGACAACATGCATACCCTGCCTGTCCGATTCATCGCGCAGATCGCTGATCCCCTCAATCTTCTTGTCCTTCACCATGTTGGCAATCTTCTCTACCAGTTCTGCCTTGTTCGTCTGGTAGGGGAGCTCTGTAACGACTATGCGATGTCGCCCCTTGGCTCCTTCTTCAATCTCGGCACTGCCTCGGATTACTACCTTGCCCTGGCCGGTGGTATACGCTTTCCGTATCTCTTCGCGTCCCATGATACTGCCCCCGGTTGGGAAATCGGGGCCGGGTACAAGTTCGATCAATTGATCGATCGTAGCCTCGGGGTTATCTATCAGATAAGCTATCCCCTGGCAAAGCTCTGAGAGATTATGAGGGGGGATATTCGTGGCCATGCCCACTGCAATGCCGGAACTGCCATTGACCATCAAATTGGGAAGCCGGCTGGGGAGGACCAGCGGCTCTTTCAGAGTATCATCAAAGTTTGGAGTGAAATCGACAGTCTCTTTGTCAATATCAAGAAGCATTTCCTGGGCTATTGCTGCCAGGCGTGCCTCGGTGTAGCGCATTGCCGCGGGCGGATCGTTATCAATGCTGCCAAAGTTGCCCTGCCCGTCAACCAGTTCATATCTCATAGAGAAATCTTGGGCCATACGAACCAGGGCCTCATAGACCGGGGCATCACCATGAGGATGGTATTTACCCAACACTTCACCCACGATGCGGGCGCACTTCTTATAGGGGGAGTTGTGGCGTATCCCCAGATCGTTCATGGCATAGAGTATGCGCCTGTGCACCGGCTTCAAGCCGTCGCGTATGTCAGGCAGAGCACGGGAGACGATTACGCTCATGGCGTAATCAAGATATGAAACCCTGATCTCGTCCTCGATCTTAACGGGCTTGATTATTCCGATTTCCATCTCGCTCATTCGGACCAGGACTTCCCTTCTTCGTCCGCACCACCGGAAGAATCATAAAAGTCAGCCACAGTAAAGCCCTCTCTTTCTGCCTCTGCTGTCTCATCTGCTTCGTCAGACAGCTCTTCGTCTTCCAGTCTGTGTCTCAGCAGAGTCTCGCGGACATAAGGGCGAAAGCCCTCTCTTTCCCTTAGTGGAAAGGAAGGATGTCCAGCCTGACTGGGGTGTTGGTAAACTTCACGGATAATCACTTTTACCTCATTCTCTCCCAGGCTGTTTATAGCGGCAATGTATTTGTTACCAGCTGTAGTTAATCTGGCTAGACGTAACCCGTATTTCGGCTCCACTTCACCAAGGTATTCACGTCGCCCATTCTTAACGAGCAGCTTCTGCCTTTCTATGTAGAGGGTTATTTCCTCACCCGGAGCCATCTGCGCCAATACTTCTTTTGGTGCAAGATGGATAAGCTTTACTACTCTTGCCTTGCCGGTCTCCTCGACAAAGATATCGACAACAACCTTGTGAGGATCACCTTTTTTACGTGCTTTCCCCCGGACATGCGCGAGACGGTCAAGATTCTTCTTCGCAATATTGTTGTGGGGATCCAATTCCAATGCATGTTTGTAGGCTTCTTTAGCTGGTGTATATTCGCCCACTTCCATCAAGGCCCTGCCCAGGCGGTTGTATGTCTCAACATCCTCAGGGAAAAGCTCCAGGATGCTTCTGTTGGCAGCGATCGCCTCCTGCCAGTTACCCTGCAATGCCAGAGCGATGGCTTTCTTGGCATGGCGTTCTATTTCTGCTCTATTTTCTTGCGGAGACAATATACACCTCGAAGAAAGGAATGGCATTCTGCATCCATTCCACCAAAGATATCTGATGATTTTAGTGATTGCTGTACCAATTTGCAAGCGCTTTTATGGTTATGTCCATCATTATTCGGCAATCCGAAGCCTGCTTGCTCGGCTATGCCGTTTGGAACATGTCGACTGAATTTCAAACCCTTATTGACAAAAGAGGGGGTAACTCGTTACTCTGAATGAGGGAAAACTTGAGTATGCCTGACTGGGTTGCAATACAAGAACATCTTGGCGTCACTTTCAATGACTTGTCCCTGTTACAACAGTCTTTTGTGCACCGTTCATATCTCAATGAGAATACCGACTTTACTTTGGGGTCTAACGAGCGGCTTGAGTTTCTGGGTGATGCTTTGCTTAGCCTTGTGGTAGCCGAAAACCTGTACCGGCAGTTCGCTGACCTGGATGAAGGGGAGATGACGAAGCTTCGAGCTGCTTTAGTGCGTCAGGATAGCCTGGCTCAGATGTCTCTGTCTTTAGGGTTGGGGGACTATCTTTATCTGGGCCAGGGTGAAGAGAAGGGTGGTGGTCGTAAGAGGGCCAGAAACCTTGCCTGTGTAATGGAAGCGGTCATAGGTGCTGTTTTCATAGATCAGGGGTTCCATGTTGCCAGTGATTTGGTGATGAGGCTCTTTGGTCGCAGCCTTCGCAAAGTGGCAGAGGAGGGGATGGCCGTTGACCACAAATCAAAGCTGCAGGAGCTGATTCAGGCAGAAAGGCAGCAGAGGCCAACCTACCGTTTGGTAGGGGCAGTGGGGCCGGACCATGACAAGACTTATTGGGTGGAGGTGGTAGTTGGAGGAGATCTCTTAGGCAGGGGATGTGGCAAGAGCAAACAATCAGCAGAGAAGGAAGCAGCCAAGCAGGCGTTGGAGAGATGGGAATAAGAGCTGTTTACCTGCCAAGGGGTCTCGCATTGCTACCTGGCCAGGTTGCGCAAGGCGAGTTTAATCTTGTCCTCCAAACTGAGTTCGGTAGATGGAGGGATGGCAGCAATAGCCCTGGCTGCATCAGCGGCAGAATAGCCGAGACCGGTTAATGCTGCGATGATCTTATCGCTATCCTCTGCCGGATGATAGCTTACCACTAATCCACCCCATCCCTTTTCCAGTTTACTCTTTAGCTCCAGCACTACACGACTGGCTGTCTTCTTGCCCACCCCGGGTACCTGGGTGAGAAGATCGACATCGCTGCTCAGAATGGCTGAAGCCAACTCCTCGGGGTTGAGGCTGGAAAGCATTGCCATGCCCAACTTGGGGCCAATACCACTGACGCTGGTGAGCATCTTGAAAAATTCGCGTTCCTCTTGAGTGAGGAATCCGTAGAGGACTACGCTGTCCTCCTTCCAGTGGAGAAGCGTATGGAGTTGTACTTGTTTTCCTACAGGACCTAGCTTGTTTATGCTGGAGGCCGGCAGGTATACCTGAAAACTTATCCCACCCACTTTGATGATGACCGAGTCGGTATTCCGGAGTTCCAGGGTTCCTTCAACGGCAGCAATCATGACGAGTCTCGGTCAACGCCTGCTATCATCTTGGCCAGGTGCTTCTGCCGGAGATGGCATAATGCTACTGCCAGAGCGTCTGTTGCGTCGCTCGAGCGGGGGATTTGCGTGAGATTCAACTGGATGCATACCATCTGCTGAACCTGTTCTTTCCCACTGCATCCGTAGTCGGCTACTGCTTGCTTAATCTTAGCTGGTGGGTAGGTATAGACAGGTATGCCTTTATTGCTGGCAGCCAGCATAGCCACTGCCTGTGCTCGGCCTATTGCCAATGCCGAGCGGATGTTAAGAGCTACGAATGGCTCTTCGACGGCCATTTCTTCGGGCTGGCAGCGATCGAGGATATCTATAAGCCCTTTGTATAATTGGTGTAATCGCTCAGGCGGAGGAATCCGGTTTGAGACTGTCAGGACTCCGCAATCTAACATTCTTGGCTCATCGTTCTTCTCATCAATCAAACCATAACCCATGGCTATGGTACCCGGATCGATGCCAAGAATGCGTACTGACGTTTAAGACACCCCTGGTGCAGTCTTGATGTTCCTGTTCATAGTGTGCCAAAACCCCATTATTCCCGGCCCGCTAACTTCTCCATGACGGCATCAGAGAAGTCGACATTGGAGAATACTCGCTGCACATCGTCCAGCTCCTCAAACCGGTCCAGGAGCTTGAGAACGCGCAGTGCCCCATCGTCGTCCAGGCCCAGCGTGGTCTTGGGTATCATTGATAGCTCGGCGGAGACTATTTTGGCCTTATTCTGCTCCATGGCCTTACGCACTGTTTCCAGCATTTGCGGTTGGGTATAGACTTCCATAGAGTCTTTCTCAAGAGTGACATCTTCAGCGCCGGCATCAATAGCAGAGAGAGCCATCGCTTCCGGATCGTTTTGGCTGGTTTCCACTGTAATTACCCCCTTGGGCTCGAATATCCAGGCTACTCCTCCCGCTTCTGCGAGATTACCCCCACCTCTGGAGAAGACATTGCGTACCTCCTGCGTTGTACGATTGCGGTTGTCTGTCAATGCCTGAACAAGAATGGCTACGCCACCGGGTCCGTAACCTTCGAAACTGACCTCGGTTAGCGTTGTCCCGGCTCCCGCACCGCTCGCTTTCTTGATGGAGGCGTTAACGTTATCCATTGGCATATTGTTGTCACGGCATTTTTGTACTGCCAACCGAAGGCGAAAATTGTGTTCGGGGTCGCTTCCTCCTTCACGAACCGCCACCGCAATCTCTCTACCCAACTTGGTAAAGAGCTGCCCCTTCTTAATATCCGTTACGCCCTTTTGTCGCTTGATCTTGGACCATTTGGAATGCCCTGACATATTTACTCCTCCATTGTCCGCCCAATCATAGCATCTTTGTAGACTGTTTTCGAGCCATGTATATCATAGGGTATAACAGACAGAAATAGCTATGTCAACGGTTTTTGACTTATGCTCCGATTTGCCTGTATCCTTGAGCGACGAATGATGACTACAAACGATAGCGATAGCAAAGACAACAAAGAGGAAGATAAAGGGAAAGAGCCCCGCAAAACCGGACGGTATTTGATTCTGCTATCTGCCCTGATGATCATTGCGATAGCAGCACTGGCGGTAATTTACCGCAGTGAGTTAAAGGATTTCAAACAATATGGTTACCTCGGTGCTTTTGTGGTTAGCTTCATGGCCGGTGCTACCATCATTGTCTATGTCCCCGGCGTGCCACTGGTATTTGCTCTCGGAGGCTTGCTGCCGTATCCCTTCCTTGTTGGTATAGCTGCCGGCCTGGGTGAGGCACTCGGGGAGTTCACGGGCTATCTTGCCGGGCGTGGCGGCGGTTCCTTTCTAAAGAACCAGAAACCTGGCAGAATGCAGAGATTATATTCCCGTGTAGAGGGTTGGATGAAGAAACACGGATACTTGACCCTCTTTCTTGCCTCAGCGGTATTTAATCCCTTCTTCGATCTGATAGGTGCTACGGCAGGGGCCACACGCATGTCACCGTGGAAGTTCTACTTAACAGTTGCGGCCGGGAAAATAGTAAAGGGAACCTATGTGGCTTATCTGGGCATGTTGGGAATGAACTATATTCTTGGATGGTTCCACTATAAACCACTATAAATATAAACTACAACTCTGGAGTTGTCTCGTCTGATTGATTCGAAAATTGAAGGTGAATTTGGGTTTTGACCTTTATCTATCTCTAATATCGGCAGCACCTGTACGAGCTCGTTCACCATTGATCCTGATTGGGGAAAGGGAAGTCGTCCTTGATGGTCAGATTATATCGTACACACTCAAGCGCAGCCATAGAGCAAGGGGCGTCCGGCTTGAGGTGGGAGAACGGGCAGGACTTACAGTAGTAGTGCCCAGGTCGTATAAATTGCAGCAACTTGATGAACTGTTAAAGCGAAAGGCATCATGGATATTGGGCAAGACTGCCAAATATGTTCAAAATACGGCTCTTTTTGCTCCCAGGGAGTTAAAGAGCGGGGACAGCATCCCTTACCTCGGACAGGAGTTACAGGTTGCAGTCTGTCAGCAGACTGAACATGCTGCCCACATTGAGAGGCGGCAAGACACTCTGGTAATCTGCCGGGCATCGGAGCAGGACAGGCTCAACTCTTTGATGGAACGGTGGTATCGGACACAAGCTGCAAGACTAATAAAGCAGAAGGTAGGAAGATTGACCGCTCGATTGGGGCTCAGCTATGTGCGGCTTACTGTACGAGGCCAGAGGACCCGTTGGGGTAGCTGTTCCTGCAAAGGCAACCTCAGTTTTAACTGGAGGCTGATAATGGCGCCCGAGCCAGTTGTTGACTATGTCATCATCCATGAAGTTGTCCACTTAAAAGAGCTGAATCATACCAGGCGGTTCTGGGGACTGGTTGCAGAACAGTGCCCTTCATGGCGTGAACATAGGAAATGGCTTAATGATCACGGGGCTGAACTTTCTGCCAGGCTGGTATGTCCAGGGTAGCCTGCTGTTTGGCTCCTTATCCTGCCATACACCCTGCTAGGCTATTGGCTTGCCCTTATCTTCCAGCGCCCTTTTCATCATCTTCAAGATAGTCTCTTCTCTAGTGGCATGCCCTTCAAGCAGTTGGCGCAGATCCTCGATTCTCTGGTTTATGTTCCACTTGAAGGGTCAACAATTGCTCGTAAGTAGACCCCTCGAGCTTGGTGTTGACTAATGTCGAGAGGAATCCATCCAGAGCGTTTCTGATGTCTGAGTGTTCGAGCATTAGCGCTCGCATGACGATCTCGCCAAGGAGTGGGGGGAGAGATTTCTCTTCGAAGGAAAAGTGATTCTTAAGGCCGTCCTGAAGTAAGTGGGCTGTCTGTAGCATTTTGTTCAGCTTTTCGGATATAAGTTCAGGTGGATTGAGCATCCAGTCGGGTCGTGCCCGCTCCAGGCTTAACAAACCTTCCAGATCATTTACCGAGTCTCCTACAAGTTTTATATGTGTCCTGATGGTCTGATGTTCATCTATGAGCCGATTGACTATTGTCAGCTTATCCGACATGTTTCACCACCTCTTAACTCAAGGGCAGATGTGTGTCAGTCTCTATTATCTCTGATCTTAACATACTACTATTGAATAGCAGGACACTATAGATCAGATCTTTTGTAGAATGACGCCAGAATGATAGCTATTGGCAACCCTTGTGCATGTGGCTATTCTTTTGGGGTACATGCTGAGTTGCCTACGTGCCTCGGAGGGTGTTAAAATTGGCAGTCAATCGAGTCTGATGATCTCAGTTTTACAAGCGTTCGTCCCTGTAGCTCAATTGGATAGAGCAACTGCCTTCTAAGCAGTAGGTTCCGGGTCCGAGTCCCGGCAGGGACGCCAGAGAAATTTAACTTCTAAGTCTCTCCCAATACCTCGGTTAGCTTTTCTACTTCTTTTTCTTTACAGGTTTTGTGTCACTGTCTCGTTTTTTCAGATTTGTTATCCCCTGGCTCTCAAGTTGCTCCCATTCGGCTGTGTTTGCTTCAATTTCTTCCTTGAATCCCCAGCCAGTTGCCAGAGCGTCGGCCATTTCTTGCCCTGCAGGTATATTCTCACTGTCCAGGCCGTGTTGCAGACGCAAAACAAGGTGGGCAAACTGATGGGCTACCTCTCCTAATGCAGCCTTGGGCGATAGCTTCTCCATCTCCCGCCGAAAAACGAGGATGTAGACATTGTGCGTAAGATCGTGCTTCTCGTGCGGCTGGCAGTGAATTCCTATAATGCGAATGGTACTTGTCCCAGTTGCATAATCTAGTATGCAGATGGTCTCCTGACTTAGCATCTGAAATAGCTCGTCATCGATACGGCTGGTGAATTCAGTCAAGACCTTGTCTAACAAGGGACTTATGTTGGCATCGATCGACCATTTCCCTACTTCATACCAGGCTTCGCTCATAGTTCAGTGCCTCTCCATTAAAGTTTTGACTATTGGGTCTGGATCAGTCCTCATCTTCTTCGTGAATGATCGGTGAGATTATAGCATCTGAATAGCAGATTGTGGTAGTCAGATTTGAGCTAATCTATTTTGTGGCAACTGGGCAACATGCCTTTTCCCTTATTGGTTTAGCTCTGGATCAGGACATTATATCCCACTATTTATTATACTTAACTCATATTTTTACTTTGGCATTCAGATCACCATGGCACTTGAGATCAAGAGAATATGAAGCGTTATCCCCTCATTGAAGAGATCTCTACATATCTTACTGCAGCTCAAGCATTCGAGCTTTTTCAGCAACAGCCACCTTGTTTCTTTCTCGACAGCGGTATGGATCTGCTTAACCTGGGGCGCTATTCCTTTATTGGCAGCGATCCTTTCATGGTACTGAAGAGCCATGGCAATAAACTCACTCTTATTAGCATGAAGGGAGAAGAGATTAGGAGGGGTAATCCTCTAAAGGTTCTGGAGGAATTGTTGCAGAGATATGCCCTGGAACCCTGCCCACCCTCTATACCTCTTACAGGAGGAGCAATAGGATACTTCGGTTATGACCTGTGTCATTTTATCGAAAATGTTCCCTCCACGGCCATAGACGACCTTCAACTTCCGGAGTGCTATATGGCTTTTTATGACGTCACCCTCGCCTTTGATCACCTTGAGCAGAAAACATATATAGCCTCCAGTGGCTTTCCGGAACAGGATGAAGAGAAAAGGCTAAGAAGGGCTGCTGAACGCATCCAGGAAGTGAAGGAAAGGCTGCTGGCCCAACCTTCCAAGCCGGGTTGTCGCCCATGGCATCACTCTGAATGCCTTATATCCCGCAGGGAATAAGGCATTGGTGACGACTCTGCGATCCAATTTTACCCACCAGGGATATCTCAGGGCAGTAGAGGCTGTAAGAGAGTACATTGCCAGCGGGGATATCTTCCAGGTCAATCTCTCCCAGAGATTTGAGGGTGATCTTCCCCTCCCGCCCTATGAGATCTATCAACACCTGAGGAATATCAATCCGGCTCCCTTCGCTGCCTATCTCGATTTTGATGAGGTAATCGTACTCAGTGCCTCACCGGAGAGATTCCTCAAAGTGGAGGGTGACCGTGTTGAAACTCGCCCAATGAAGGGCACTCGACCCCGGGGAAGTTCTGTAGCAGAAGATGAAGCTCTGGCAAGAGAACTGCAGAGTAGCACTAAGGATAAGGCTGAGAATGTTATGATCGTTGATCTAGAAAGAAATGATCTCGGAAGGGTCTGCCGCTTTGGCACTGTGAAAGTAAGGGAATTGTGGACCCTGGAGAAGTATGCTACAGTATTCCAGCTCACTTCCTGTGTGGAGGGGAGACTGAGCCACGATAAGAACAGGATCGATTTACTGAAAGCCTGTTTCCCCGGTGGCTCTATTACTGGTGCTCCAAAGGTGCGAGCCATGGAGATCATCGATGAATTGGAACCCACCAGGAGAGGCATCTATACTGGCTCCATCGGCTACTTAAGCTTTAACGGTGCAATGGATCTCAACATCGCCATTCGCACTATCCTGGTCAAGAATGGGAAGGTATATTTTCAGGTAGGCGGGGGAATCATTTATGATTCTGAGCCGGAGGCAGAGTATAGGGAAACGCTGGATAAGGCTAAAGCTTTGTTCCAGGCTCTAAGTCTGCCACCTCATATAGCAAAGACAGCATGATCCTGATTATCGATAATTACGATTCCTTCGTTTACAATCTTGCCCAGTATGTGGGGGAGCTGGGGTGGGATCCCATTGTCTGCCGCAATGACTGCATAACTTTAGAGGAGATAGATAAATTAGCACCCACCCACATTATCATCTCGCCGGGCCCGGGAACTCCTCTGGGAGCGGGGATTTCCAATGATGTGGTACGACATTTTGCTGGACGGATTCCTCTTTTGGGTGTTTGCCTGGGGCATCAATGTATCGGGCATGTCTATGGTGAGGCAATCACCAGATATACCCCAACGCATGGTAAGACTTCTTTCATCTATCATGATGGTAGAACTATATTCCGTGACCTTCCTAATCCCATCGAGGCCGGACGGTACCACTCACTGGGGATCAAGGTAGGAAGTATACCATTCTGCCTTGAAATTTCGGCTCAGACAGCCGCTGGCGAAATCATGGGAGTGCGACACAAGGATCATATTGTGGAAGGGGTTCAGTTCCATCCGGAATCTATCCTTACCAGCACCGGACACAAGCTGCTGGACAACTTCCTGCACTTCTCCTCTCCTTTCTGGGATTCAAAAGAGAAAACATAAGGGTAGGCGAGTGGGAAATATCGTATATCTTAATGGCTCTCTTATGCCTCTCTCGCAAGCCAGTCTTTCTCCTCTGGATTATGGATTTTTCTATGGCTATGGGCTATTCGAAACCATGCGCGCCTATTCCGGGCATATCTTTTGCCTTGAAAGGCATCTCGCCCGGCTCTATCGCTCAGCGAAGTTCCTGGGTGTAGGTTTAGAGAATATCCCTGATTTAAAAGAAGTCCTCTATAATACTCTGCGTGCTAACGAGCTATCCGGTGCGCGTATTAGACTCACTCTATCCGGTGGTCATGGAGAGCCAGTACCTGACGTTGCTGTCAACCAAAACCCTACTGTGTTTATTGTAGCCAGAGGCTATGTTCCTTATCCTGATCAGGTCTATCAGCACGGGATTAAAGCCATCGTATCCCGTATCCGGCGAAATACCCAGTCACCGGCTTCAGGAATAAAGTCGCTCAGCTATCTGGATAGCTTATTAGCGCGAAGAGAAGCTCGAGCAGACGGTGCTGATGAGGCCATCCTGCTCAATGAGCAAGGGCTTGTATCCGAGGGTAGCACCAGCAATATATTCATGATTTCGGGCAATATGCTGTTTACACCTGGCGATGGCAGTGGAATTATACCCGGAGTTACCCGGGAAGTGATCCTGGAACTGGCCATTTCCAAGGGGATCAAGACGGTGGAGCAAAAAATAACCTTAGAGGACCTTATTCAGGCCGATGAGGCTTTCTGTACCAATTCGCTTGTCGAGGTGCTGCCAATCAGCAGGATCGGCGAACAGAGTGTTGGCTCAGGAGAGCCAGGTATAGTAACAAGGAAGCTTATGGCTGCCTACAAAGAACTGGTAGACAGAGCGATAATGACATTTGGAGAAACAGGAGCATCATGAAGAAGGTAGGGTTGGTCTACGATCCGATTTATCTGGAGCATGATACTGGTGATCATGTGGAGAATGCCGTAAGGCTAGAGAAGACGATAGAACTGCTGGAGAAGAGCGGGGTCAAGCAGCAGCTAGTTGAAGTTGCCCCGGAGCCAGCCTCTGTGGAAGATCTACTGTCAGTACACTCGGCTGAGCACGTTGCACGAATTGAGGAGGTCTGCTAAGTCTGGTGGAGGATGGCTTGATGCTGACACAGTAGTATCAACAGGTTCCTATCAGGCAGCCTTGTATGCCGCAGGTGGAGTGCTCAAAGCTACAGAAGCAGTGATGAATGGGAAGGTAGATAGTGCTTTTGCTTTGGTCAGGCCACCGGGACATCATGCCACGCGCAGAGAAGCTATGGGCTTTTGTCTGTTCAACAACATTGCTATTGCTACAAGGCAAAGCATTAGAAAGCATGACCTTAACCGCGTGCTCATTGTCGACTTCGACGTGCATCATGGAAATGGAACCCAGGACGCGTTCTACAGTGACCCCAGGGTGCTCTACTTCTCCGTTCACCAGCATCCGCTTTACCCCGGGACGGGTAAAGTCGGAGAAATAGGATATGGAGAGGGACAGGACACCATAGTAAATGTGCCGTTGCCACCTTGGTGCGGTGATGACCAATACCTCCAAGTGTTCCAGCAAATTCTCATACCTGCAGCCCGCCGTTTTAAGCCCGAAATTATCATGGTTTCGGCAGGGTATGATGCCCATTGGGCAGATGAAATTTCCTTGATGCAAGTAACCATAAGTGGCTTTAGCCAGATGGCGAGCATATTGAAACAGCTGGCTTCAGAATTATGTCAAGGGCGGCTGGTTTTCACTTTGGAGGGGGGCTACCATATACCTGCGTTAGCCTATTCTGTGAAGGCGACTTTGGAAATACTGCTGGGGAAGCTTCAAATAGAGGATCCTTTAGGCAAATCTGCTTATGCCAGTAGAGCACCAGAGATCAAAGGGATACTTCAAGAGGTAAAAGCAGCTCACAAACTGGGATAGTATTACCCATTCAATTCCAGGTTCATTCGCCCGACGTTCAGGCTACATTCGCTCCGGCACACTCATACCCATGAGAGATAGAGTCCTGGCAAGGGCAATCCTGGCTGCCTCTACTAGCTTGAGCCGCGCGGATGTTAGGGCTGCATCATCGGAGACAACACGACACTGTTTGTAGAAGCTATGAAAGGCAGTGGCTAACTCCTGAGCATAATAGGGGAGATGATGAGGTTCAAGATTGCTGGCAACTATCTCCACGACCTCGGGTAGTTGAAGCATCTTCCTGATGAGGTCTAGCTCTGGTTTGGTAATAAGTAAGGCCACGTCCCCCTGACTGAAGTCTATGCCCCTCTCTTGGGCAAGGCGCACGATACTGGCAATACGGGCATGAGCATATTGAACATAATAGACAGGATTCTCTGCTGATTGCCTTTTAGCCAAGTCAAGATCAAAATCCATCTGACTATCAGCGGAGCGCGCCAGAAAGAAAAACCGACAGGCATCAGCACCGACTTCATCTACCACTTCTTTAAGGGTGATCATGTCCCCACTGCGTTTGGATATTCGGATTTCCGTATCGCCTCGCCTTAGGGTAACCATCTGGGTAATGATGATTTGAAGCCTGCTAGGGTCTATCCCCAGGGCGCTCAAGACTGCCTTCATTCGAGGGACATGTCCCTGGTGGTCAGCACCCCATATGTTGATAACTCTGTCAAATTTGCGCTCCACGAATTTGTTATAGTGGTAGGCAATGTCGGAAGCAAAGTAAGTAGGTACCCCGCTCGTACGCACCAGCACATTGTCCTTATCATCGCCAAGTTCAGTTGAGGCAAACCAGACCGCTCCCTCTTTCTCAACCACATAGCCTCTTTCTCGCAACAGGGACATGGCTCTTTGATACTGTCCACCCTCGTACAGGCTCTTTTCGCTGAACCAGACATCGAATTCCACCCCAAGCATTCCCAGGTCACCTTTGATGGACGACATGACTCTCTTCAGCCCCATCTCCCCTATCTCAGCAATAGCCTTCTCTTCAGGCAGCTTAATGATAGTATCCCCTTTCTCGGCAATAACTTCTTTGGCTATATCTATCACATAACTGCCGTGATAGCCGTCAGTGGGAATCTCGGCTGGAAGGCCAAAAGCCTCTCTATAACGTGCATATAAGGAGCGATAGAAGGCAGCCATCTGACCACCGGCATCATTAACGTAGTATTCCTTTTTCACTGAATAGCCAGCGGCAGTCAATACATTGGCTAGGGTAGCCCCCATGATTGCTCCCCTTCCATGGCCTACGTGGAGTGGGCCGGTAGGGTTAACGCTTACGAACTCGATCTGTACCATCTGCCCATTTCCCAAATTGGCACAGCCATAATTGCTGCCAGCAGTGCGGATGGCTTCAACCTGTTGAGCCAACCAATCACTTCTCAAGGTGAAGTTGATAAAACCTGGTGGTGCTACCTCAACCTTCTCGATTTCAGGAATAGGGTTTATAAATTGAATCACCCTTTCGGCTATAGTCAGAGGATTAACTCCAGCAACTCGAGCCAGTTTCATGGGGAAACTGCAGGCGTAATCACCATAGGCTGCGCTCTGTGGATGCTCCACCAGGATTTCGGGCAAAGCGACTTGAGGCAGCAATCCCTTCTTCTGTGCCTCTACGGCAGCTTCTTCCAAAAGACTAGTAATTCTGCGTTTAAGCATGGACTTCACTCACGTCAAGGAGGTCACTGAAGCATCGATTCAAGACTTCTTCGGCAACCCCACGACTCCTTTCTAAGCTGATTCCTTACCCCTTTGCCATAATCTGGCTGTCTCGTTAGCAAGCAAGCGATGCTCTGGTTTCTTTAAACCTCTGTCATGTTGGAGCAAACAAAGAGCTTCTTCACGAGCAAGCTCTAGAAGGGCGATGTCGGAGAGTTTGGCCATACGCAGGTCTGGAATGCCACTCTGTCTGGTGCCAAAAAATTCCCCAGGGCCCCGTAGTCTCAAATCCTCCTCAGCCAGCAGAAAGCCGTCCCTTGTTTGTTCAATGATCTTGAGGCGTTCCTTGCCCTCTAACGACGTAGTTTCTGATAACAATATACAATAACTCTTGTATTCCCCTCTTCCTACTCTGCCCCGAAACTGATGAAGCTGTGATAGCCCAAAGCGGTCAGCCCCTTCTATCAGCATCACCGATGCATTAGGCACATCAATCCCCACTTCAACCACAGGGGTTGAAACCAGAATGTCTAGCTTCCCATCCCTGAAGCTTCTCATTACCTCTTCTTTTTCTGAGGCTGACATACGACCATGCAGGAGTCCCAGGCGAAGGTCAGGGAAAATCTCCTCAGAAAGGCGCTGATATTCAGCTACTGCAGCCTTCGCTTCAATACTCTCGGATTCTTCGATGAGGGGACAAACAACAAAAGCTTGTCTACCCTCAGACACCTTCCGGCGGACAAAGGCATAGGCTGCCTCTCTTTGTTTGGGGCTGATCCACTTGGTCTCAATAGCAACCCTACCTGGGGGGAGCTCATCGATCACCGAAAGATCCAGATCGCCGTAGAGCGTTAGGGCTAGTGTTCGTGGTATGGGAGTTGCTGTCATGACCAGAACATGCGGATTGGTCCCTTTTTGCCGGAGCGCGGAACGCTGTAATACTCCAAAGCGGTGCTGTTCATCCACAACAGCCAGCGCTAACTTTTTGAACTCCACCCCTTTTTGTATCAAGGCGTGAGTGCCAATTACTAGTTGTATGTCGCCTTGCCTGATAAGTTCTTGTATCTTACGCTTTTCACCTTGGCCAAGGCTACCAATCAACAGAGCCATGGTGAAGGGATATGGAGGAAGAGATGGATAACTAAGCAAGAGTCCCTTCTCACCCTCCGGTTCTCCCAGTCTTGATATAAGGTTAGAGATAGTATTAAAGTGTTGCTCTGCAAGAATCTCGGTAGGAGCCATGAGGGCTCCTTGGTACTGATTTGCCGCTGTCATCAGTAATGCTATCGTCGCTATCACGGTCTTCCCACTGCCAACATCACCTTGAAGCAAGCGACACATGGGCCTTGATTTCTCGAGGTCAGACAGAATCTCCTCCAGTACCCTTTGCTGTGCTGGGGTAAATGTAAATGGTAAACTACACACAAACCTCTGCAATGAGTCACGACCAACCGTGAGACAGGCAGTTGCCTGGCTCCCTTGCCATTCTTGTTTTCTGGCGAATACTCCTAATTGGATGATAAAAAGCTCATCAAAGGCGAGCCGCCTCCTTGCTTCGTCTTTGCTCTGTTCGCTATCGGGGTAATGGGCCTGTTGGACTGCTTGGGACAGTTCCATCAGTGAGCAGCGATCTCTTACCTCTGGAGGCAGAAAGTCATTTAGCTTTGGTCTCCACTGAGACAATGTCTCCTTCATCAACCTGCGTACTGTACGGGGGGGTAACCCTTCGGTCGATGGATAAATAGGAACCAATCGTCCTGTGTGAGTCAGGTCCTCAGCCCCCAGAATTTCCCACTCTGGTGACTGAAATACCTTCTTCCCCTTGAAAAGCTCCACTTTGCCGGAGAGCACTATTTGAGCATTCGTTCGCAAGCTCTTGGCTAGATAGGGTTGATTAAACCATACTACTCTGGCATTACCTGTTTCATCTCCAACAATCGCCTCTGTGCCTCTTCTGTTTCCCAGAGTTACTTGCCTCGCCTCCCATATCGTTGCTATGAGAGTCTGATCTGTACCTACTTCGAGATCTGAAACCAACCTCCTGTTACCATAGTCAAGATGGCGCCGGGGGAAAAAATAGAGGGCGTCTCTTACCGTCTTGACTCCCAGCCTGGCAAATTTGTGCGCTATGGTAGGGCCAACACCATTAAGCACAGTGATTGGAGAATCAAGGGAATTATCGGAGGTGGTTATCTGCCTTCTTGAGGGAGATGCCTTGTTGGCAGGTTCCCTGTCACCTGCCGTGACTTTACTCAGATGTCGATGTGCTCTTTCAGCCCATTCCTTGCGTTTGTCCTGGGTAAGAGCGGCATAACTGAAGCCGGGTGGGCAAATCTGGCTGATAAACAAGGATTGGCCATTGTCTTTGATCTTGTTCAGATGACTGTGAAGATAGCTGTCCAACCCTCCTATTACAGCCGTATTGCGGTAGCCCTTAGCTTGTTCTAGCTCGAGGATCTTTAGTAGTGACTCAATACCCAGACTTGACACCGGGGCTCTTCGCAAGCTTCTATTCCTTAGTCTATTGCCTGTAGTCGAATACTCCAGGAACCTCTAACGGATAGAGAGCCGCAGCGGAGGTAATGCAAACCTTCTACCCTTTCTTTCTTTCTCAGCTGCTTTCTCTGCATCACTCTTGCTCTCTCTGCAAACTACGACCAAAGCTCCTGGTCCGCAATGTACCCCGAGGGCCGAACCCAGTCTGGCAATAATAGGATGGCTTTGAGGGACAAGGGATTTTATCCGCTCTGCCAGGCTTTCTGCTTCCTGTGATGAATTGCTGTGTACTATAGCTATGTCTTCAATGGGAAGGTGTTTCCTCACAAACTCGCATAGCCGCTCTACGCCTTTACCATGGGTTCGGGTGACACCCGCCGGGCCAATCACCCCACCTTTTATAGAAAGGATGGGCTTTACTTTCACTAACGATTCCAATAGTGTGCCAGCCTTGCTCAGGCGTCCACCTCTTAACGCATACTTCAGGGTATCGAGAACAGCCATGCCATGTGTCCTTGGAATAGCACTGTTTACTACTTCAACTATTGTTTCAATACTCCCGCCAGCCTGGACATTCTTAGCAGCTTCTATGGCCATAAGCCCCAGACCCATTGTTACTGACTGAGAGTCAATCACTTCAATACGACATTTCCCTTTAAATGACTGCTTACCCAATAGCGCTGAGTCATAGACAGCGCTTTGCTTGGAGGTAACTACTATAGAAACTATCTCATCCGTATCCTTAGCTAGCCTGCTATAGGCTTCAGCGAAATCACCGGGTGCTGGTGCAGAGCTGGTGGGGTGCACATGCCCATCCAGCATTCTCTGATACAATTCATCTGGGCTGATATCTACTCCATCTCGGTAGGACTTGCTCCCGAAATGAACATATGCTGGTACAATGGTGATCCCCAAAGCTTGAGCTATTTCAGGCGGGATGTCTGAAGTGCTGTCAGTGACTATCTTTACCATGTGGTGCTCGCCTCTCTAAGTTTCTAATATGGAGACGCCGATGACATGTGGCCCAGTGTGGGCACCTACTGCACAACCGACTGTGGAAACATAGATAGGCTCCTTGGGGAAAGATGCTCTGAGTCGCAGAACCAGCGTTTCGGCTTCATCTGGAGCTGCACCATGTTCTACTGCTAAACTCATAATATTAGCAAACCTTTTGGCGAAATCGTGCAATCGCTCGATTGCTCTGGCTCGGCTACGCTCACGACACAGAGGTTGTATTTCTCCGTTTTCCAATGCGACGATGGGATTAACCTTTAGTGCCGATCCCAACAATGGCTGGGCTCTTCCGATACGACCTCCCATCTTGAGATATTCAAGTGTCTCAAAGCATACATAAACATGTGCCTTGGGAATAGCTTTTCGTATTGTATCAGTAATTTGATCGAGGTGTACCCCCCGCTGGGCTTCCTTAGCAGCAGTGATTACTATAAGTCCCTCTCCCATTGCTCCTGTCAGAGAATCAATTATCTCCACCCGACACTTTCTCTCCGTTCGCTCTTTGCCACGTAAAGCTGCTTGGCACACACGGCTAAATTTAGAAGAAAGATGGATGGAAAGAATTTCACTGGTCTCTTCGGCAAGCCTACCATAGACTTCGGAAAAATCTCTGGTGGTAGGTGCACTGGTGGTAGGGATGGTTTGGCTGGTGGTCAGTTTACTGTAGAAGTCCTTGGTATTTAATTCTACCCCATCGCGGTATACTTCATTCCCGAATCGCACATATAAGGGCACGACGGTGATCTCTAGTTCTTCAGCCACCTTCGCCGGAATGTCAGAAGCGCTATCAGTGACTATTCTTACCACGGTGACTCTGAAACACTATTCTACAGAAGCAATGTAATGATAATGTGGCTGACCTCCGTAGACCAGTTCCACTTCCAAATGGGGGTATTTCTGGCGAATCTTATCGACTAGCCCTTCAGCCTCAGAGCGCTTGGTATTCTTGCCATAGTAAATTGTGATTATCTCACTCTTCTCTACATTCAGACCCATGAGCACATCCCATAAGGCTTGAGGGGGTTTGTCTCCCACGGTGACTAGTTCACCATCGACAAATCCAATGGACTGTCTTCTTATTATCTTCAGCTTGCCAATCTTAGCAGAACGCACTGCCCGAGTTATTTCTATTGTTTTTACTGTTGATGTAGCATCTTTCATTATGGACGCATTCGTCTTCAAATCGGCGTCATAGTTGAAAGCTAACAGAGCAGCAATCCCTTGAGGGATAGTCTCTGTGGGTACAACCTTCACCTTCTTAGCGGTTAATCCTGGTACCTGCTTAGCGGCAGGAATAATATTCTTATTGTTGGTTAGGATGATAACCTTGTCCTGGGGCAGTGATTCCACGGCTCGCAATAATTCCTTTATGCTGGGATTCATTGTCTGTCCCCCGAGAACAATTGCACTGACACCCAAACTTCGGAATACCTGTACTAACCCCTCACCCGAGACCGCTGCTACAGTACCTATCTCGGCGGGTGGTGCTTGGGCTTTAACCATCTCGGTGTAGCCCTTATGCTGGTCATCCATGTTCTGGATCTTTATCTCATGGAGTATGCCCAAGGAGGTGGCATGATGAACAACCCTACCAGGATCAAAGGTATGAATATGTATGTGGGCAAGGTTCTCCTCACCCACTACAATGAGGGATTGCCCTTCATTGATCAAATGTTTTCTGACCTTGTCGAGATTTAGTTTCTTGTATCCCTCCAAAACAAACTCAGTGCAATATCCGTAAGGCTCCTCCTTATCAGTAACCAATTGTGGTAGCTTGGAAACCAGTGGAATGTTGCTGGGGACTACCTGTGGCTCGGCGATGTGCCATCTCCTCTTCCTCTCCTTTGAGATATTGCAGGGCACCGTCGAACAACACGTACAGGCCTTGTCCCCCTGCATCTACTACACCCGCTTGCTTCAAAATAGGAAGAAGGGCAGGAGTATTGGCCACGGATTCCCTGGCTGCCCTTACTGTGGCTTCCATGATCGATAGAAGATCCTCTTTTTCAGCACCTGCAGACTCGGCAGCAGTCGAGGCCTCTCTAGCTACAGTAAGTATTGTGCCCTCCACCGGGCGCGTCAGGGCTTTATAGGCTACAGCAGATCCTTTACTTAGTGCAGCAGCAAAGTCTCTGCCACCGAAGGATTCTTTACCCTCCAATCCTTGCGCTAATCCACGAAAAATCTGAGACAGGATCACACCGCTGTTCCCACGAGCTCCCATTAAAGCACCACGGGCCATGGCTTGAGCTACTGCCGAAGCATTGCTATCCGGGGCACGGTACGCTTCCTCCATAGTAGAGCGCATTGTCAACAGCATGTTTGTTCCACAATCACCGTCAGGCACAGGGAAGACATTCAGGGCATTAATATCTGGCACACTCTTTTCAAGCCAAGAAGTGCCTGCTGTGAACATTTCTCTTAGATCCTGACCGCTATATAATTCTATATTGTTAGATTTCTTCCCTTGCGGGTCTTGCATCTTATCGGTTCTCCCTGTATTATTGTTCTGGTAATCTTACAGTAAAACTATTGTTTATCAAAGTATCAGGGTTGGTAAAAGTTTATGGCAAAATGTGATATCTGCGGGAAAACACCCCAATTTGGTCATAACGTGAGCCACTCCAAACGCCACACCAACCGACAGTGGCTACCCAACATACATGCTACCACACTGGTCATGAATGGGGAAAGGAAACGGCTCAACATCTGCATGAAATGCCTTCGCACTCAACAGAAACTTGCGCATTAGCCGGCCCCGAGGGATAAGAGATTATCCAGATTCGTTCCAAATAGAGTGTAGTAGTTCGTTTATCCCTCATTTATCTTCCTCAACGATACTTCTTGCCCGGGAAAGTTGAGTTCGCACTTGTTGAGGGGCAGTCCCTCCAAGAATATTCCTGGCGGCTACGGAGGTATCAGCAGTTATGTCCCGGGCATCTGCAGCAAATAGCGTGGAGAATTGCTGGTATTCGCCAAGGTCAAGTTGGCTCAAGCCCTTGCCTTTATTGATGGCATAAAGTACCAGCTTACCTACTGTCGCGTGTGCCTGTCGAAAAGGCATCCCTTTTTTCACCAAGTAATCGGCAAGGTCAGTGGCCAGCACGTACCCTTCTCCGGCAGCCTGGCAAGTGCGTAGAGCATTCACCTTGAGTGTTCTTACCATTCCAGTAAATACCTCAAGGGTAGAAAGCAAGGTATCCACAGTATCGAACAGCCCCTCTTTATCTTCCTGGAGATCTCTATTGTATGACAAAGGCAAGGCTTTCATTGTGGTTAGTATGCTTAGCAGGTTGCCATATGTTCGGCCTGTTTTCCCGCGTCCCAGCTCTGCCACATCCGGGTTCTTCTTCTGAGGCATGATACTTGAGCCTGTAGTATAGGCCTCATCAATCTCAATAAAACCAAATTCTGTTGATGACCAGAGCACGACCTCTTCACCCAGGCGTGACAGGTGCATCATAGCGATACTGGCTGCGGCCTGATATTCGATGACAAAGTCCCTGTCGGAAACAGCATCAATGCTGTTCTGACTTATCTGCTCGAAACCAAGCTGCTGAGCGAGAAAAACACGATCAACAGGATATGGAACGCCGGCCAGCGCACCGCTGCCCAGAGGCAGGACATCCGTCCGTTTGAAGCAGTCCTTGAATCTGTGGATGTCACGCTCCAGCATCTCAAAGTAAGCGAGGAGATGATGGGCAAACAGAACAGGTTGTGCTCGCTGTAAATGCGTGTATCCAGGCATGACCACATCCTTGTTGGCCTCTGCTATATCCAAAAGGGCGCGTTGAAGCTGCTTCAACCTGTCAATCGTCTCTGCGATAGCTTCTTTAGTGAATAAACGTAGATCCAGGGCCACTTGGTCATTTCTGGAGCGGGCGGTATGAAGCTTACCGGCTACCTCACCGATCTTTTCGGTGAGGTAAGCTTCAATATTCATATGAATGTCCTCTAGCTCTGTCTTGAATTGGAATTTACCTTGCTCAATTTCGCCGCGAATTGAAACCAGGCCCATGATGATAAGCTCTGACTCCTTCTCTGAGATAATGCCCTGTTTGGCCAGCATCCTGGCATGAGCTATACTTCCGGCAATGTCCTGCCGGTAAAGGCGCTGATCAAATGGTATCGAGGCGGTGTATTGCTGCACCAAGCTATCGGTATCTTTCCGAAACCGGTTGCGCAATAGACTGCTCTCTTTTCGATTCCCACTAGCCTGCATAAGTTGTCTCCATATATCGAGCGGGCTCGGGCTCCCTGTTATCAAAGACTATATCATACACCCACGATTATTCCCAGGGACAAATATGAATCCTTCCCTTTCCATCCTTATTGTACTATAGACCACAACGCTCACTTATTCCCGGGCTGGGCTTGAGCCTGCACCTTCACCGGCAAGCCCCAGATATGGATGAAACCCAGAGAGGCACTCTGGTCAAATTGATCACCTTCATCGTAGGTAGCCAGCGCATGGCGATAGAGGGAGTATGGTGATTTCCGTCCTACTACTTTGCAGCAGCCTCTAAATAGCTTCAATCGTACTGTACCGCTGACATAACGCTGTGAACTTTGTACATAGGGAATAAGATCCTGATGAAACGAACTGAACCATAATCCATTGTAGACAAGGTCTGCATACTCGCTGGCTACTTTCCTCTTGAACCGCAACTGCTCCTTGGATAGCGTCATAGCCTCCAGAGCTTGATGTGCAGCGAATAACGCAATGGCTGCTGGTGACTCATATATTTCCCTTGATTTTATCCCTACGAGTCTGTCCTCTATATGGTCGATTCTTCCCACCCCATGTGTCCCTGCCAAATTGTTCAAGTCTTGAATTAGGCGGACTTTGTCTATCTCTTGCCCATCAATGCCGGTGGGAACACCTTTTTCAAAACCTATCTCAACGTAGCACGGCTTCCCAGGAGCATCTTCGGGAGATGTCGTCCATGCAAAAACTTCCTCAGGCGGCTCGACCCAGGGGTCCTCCAGGATGCCGCACTCGATACTCCTTCCCCAGAGATTCTGGTCAATGGAATAAGGGCTTTTCGAAGTAACGGGGACAGGAATACCATGCTTCTCAGCATAGGCAATGGTCTCCTCTCGCGTCATGCCCCACTCCCGTGCCGGAGCAATGATCTTAAGGTGTGGGGCCAGTGCAGCGACACCTACATCGAATCTCACCTGGTCGTTGCCCTTCCCGGTACAGCCGTGCGCTATTGCTGAAGCACCCTCCGCTTCAGCCGTATCCACCAGCAGCTTGGCTATCAAAGGCCGGGACAAGGCAGTAGCCAGAGGGTAGATTCCCTGATAGATGGCATCAGCCTGAAGAGCAGGAATTACAAAATGATTGACGAAGGTTTCTTTAGCATCCACCACCAGCGCCTTAACCGCTCCCACCTTCAGCGCCTTTTTTTGAACCGCACTGAGATCTCGATCACCGCCAACATCAATGGTAAGTGCAATGACATCCATATTGTATTTCTCTTTGATCCATCTGATGGCTACCGAAGTATCCAGGCCGCCGCTATAGGCAAGCACTACCTTTTCTGCCATTTCTCACCTCTAAGCAAGTTATATTCTATGATAGATAGAGTCATGGTGAAGTGCCCGGATCTGCAAATCATGACCGGGAGTCGACCTCATCGGGATGAATTCGCTATCTCAGCCAGCACTTCCTGAAGTATCTCCATTGCCCTGTCGACCTCTTTCTCTCCGATGATTAGAGGAGGTATGAAGCGCAAAGCATTGGGCTTTACCTCGGTTAACCAGCAAGCCTTTCTGCAAACAGGCCATTACTACGCCGTCGGCAATATCCTTGTTGAATTGCATTGCCTGCAAAAAGCCTCTACCGCGTACCTCAACGATAAAGTCGAATTCTGTTTTCAATTCCTCAAGTCTATTCTTGAGATATTGTCCTACCCTCTCGGCATTGCCTGTCACATCGTTCTCAATAATGAACTTTACGGTGGCATAAGCAGCAGCACATGCCAGGGGGTTGCCCCCAAAGGTAGCGCCATGTTCTCCAGCCTTAAAGACGTCTGCCTTCTTCTTAGCCATCGCAGCGCCGATGGGTACCCCGCTGGCCAATCCTTTTGCCAGGGTCATGATATCCGGCTCAGCGCCATACTGTTGATAGGCAAAGAGTGTCCCTGTTCTCCCCATGCCGGTTTGGACTTCGTCCAGGATGAGGAGAATGTTTTTCTTGTCGCACCAGTCCCGCACTTTCTGAAGGTAATCCTTCGAAGGGACATTCACTCCCCCTTCGGCTTGTATCGGTTCCAGCATTACGGCACAAGTCTGGCTGCTTGTAGCCTCTTTTATGGCCTCGATCCGGTTATATTCCACGTTTACAAAGCCGCTGACCAGAGGCGTATAAGGTTCCTGGAGTTTCTTCTGTCCCGTAGCTGCTACCATTGCCAGCGTTCGGCCATGGAACGAATTGAGGGTGGTAATCACCTCAAAGGCTCCGTTAAGATAGAGCTTGCCGAACCGGCGCGCCAGCTTCACTGCTCCTTCATTTGCCTCGGCGCCGCTGTTGCAGAGGAATACTTTGTCGAAGCAGCTATTCTGCACCAGCAGTTCCGCCAGGCGTATCTGGGGAATAGTGTAAAAGTGATTCGAGGTCTGGATTAACGTCTTCGCCTGCTCGGCAAGTGCTTGAGATACTACGGGATGGCAATGCCCCAGGCTGTTCACTGCCAGACCACCAACAAAATCAAGGTACTCTTTGTCCTTGTCGTCCCATACCTTTGCTCCCTGTCCGCGAACCAGGGTCAGCGGCAAACGGTCGATAGTATGCATCAAATATTTTTGTTCCAGTTTATGCCAATCGGTCATGTTCAGCTCCTTGGATATTCAGGCGATGGTGGTTCCCGCCATTTTGCCATCTACTTCCTTGATCAAGGCATGGGGTAACCTGCCATCAATAATCCGCGTTTTGTGCACGGTGGGAGCGGCCAGAAGGCAAGCTTCTATTTTGGGTATCATCCCGCCTGAAGCTACTCCTGAGTCAAGCAAAGTCTTTGCCTCCTGCGGCGAGAGCCGGGGTATCAGTTTCCCCGCAGTATTGTAGATACCGGCCACATCGGTAAGAAAGATCAATTCCTCGGCAGCAATGGCGGCAGCGATCCTGCCGGCAGCGGTATCCCCATTGACATTGAGGATGAATCCATTGTCGCCTGGCTCAGGTGGTGACTGAAAGCTCAGCGGGGCAACCACAGGAATAAAGCCGGCTCCCAGTATTGCCTGGAGCGGCTCCGGATTCACCTTAACTACTTCACCAACATAACCCATTTGAGCATCCTTGATTGAGGCTCCCAGAAGGCCGCCGTCGATGCCGCTCAACCCTATCGCCCGTCCCCCCAAAGACTCGATAGCCGCTACCAACTCTTTATTGACCAGTCCGGCCAGGATAGCAACTACTACTTTAAGTGTCTCGGCATCAGTTACCCTTAAGCCGTTTACAAATCTCGTAGAAACGCCGAGCCGGCCAGCCAGTCGGTGACTACATTGGCACCACCGTGAACGACAATAGTCGGTCTCCCTCTTTTTTGGAGCTCAACTAGATCGGTCAGAGTGGTGTCATGACTGCCGAGGGTGCTGCCCCCCAGCTTTACGACGATGATCCCTGTCGGGGCTTTTCGAGATTCCAATACTTGTCCTCAATCAACCAAGGATACAAGGATAGCAGAAGCGTGAGCCGATATCAACGACACGCGTAGGATATGATTTATTGTGCTATGTTGATAATCTGTGGAGATCTTGGGGCGAGGATCAATGCAGATCGGTAGCCAAAGGCATTTCAGGTGGCATAAGCGCTGTTGATAACCACGTATTCTTGCGATAAGTCGCAGCCCCAGGCAACAGCCCGTTTTTGCCCGAGGTTGAGACATATGGCGATAGGTACGTCACTATTGCTCAAAATTTGCCTTGCTTTCCCGATGTCAAAAGGCACTGGAGTTCCAGACTTCAAAAGACATAGATCACCAAGGTAAAGGTCTACTTTCGACTGGTCCACTCTTGCACCGCTCCGGCCCGCAGCCGCAATTATCCTCCCCCAGTTGGGGTCGGCCCCGTGTACCGCAGCTTTGACCAGCGAAGAACCGGCTACAGCCCGGGCAGCCAGGCGGGCATCCTTTCCGGTAGCTGCCCCCTCAACCTTCACTTCTATCAACCTGGTTGCCCCCTCGCCGTCTCGAGCAACACACTTGGCCAGATAGACGCAAACCTGCTGAAGAGCATCCTGGAAAACCTCTCCCCCGAGTGCGCCAGCTCTCAGGGGCTTATTGCCGGCCAGTCCGTTAGCGAGTAACAGGACGGTATCATTGGTGCTGGTATCACCATCTACAGTAATCATATTGAAAGAATCGTCCACTGCCTTCCGCAGGGATGATTCGGCAAACTCATCCTCCAGAGCAGCATCCGTGGTCAGAAAACAGAGCAGGGTAGCCATGTTCGGATGGATCATGCCTGCGCCTTTGGCCACGCCGCCGATGGTGGCCTTCTTACCGGCAAGATTGATGCTCACGGCTGTCTGCTTGGGGAAGGTATCAGTGGTCATCATTGCCCGCACCAGGTGGTTCCCGCCGTCGTGAGAGAGGACAACCTGCCCGATCCCGCCACGGATATTCTCCATAGGCAAGGGAACACCGATGACGCCGGTGCTGGCGACCAGTATCTCCTCCGGGGATAACCCCAGCTTCTTGGCAGTAAGGGCAGCCATCTCAGTGGAATCGGCCAGTCCCTGGCCTCCGGTGCAGGCGTTGGCGCAGCCGGAGTTGACCACTATGGCTTGAGCTCTCTTATGGGCCAGTCTCTCCTGACATAGAAGCACCGGGGCTGCCTTGACCCTGTTGGTGGTAAAGACACCTGTTGCTACGCAGGGGGACTCCGAGCAGAGGATACCCAGGTCCAAAAGATCGTCTCCTCTGGTCTTTATCCCGGCATAAGCGGCACCGGCAACAAAGCCTTTCGGGGTGGTCACAGTACCACGGGGGATAGTCTTATATCCGGAGTCCATTGGTATGGGAAATTATAGGTTACTGCTCCCCTCTTGTCTAACCCGGCCTCAGATGTGCGTGCTTCGCCATTCATGATATAATTTGGCACTGCTTGGGAAGAAAGTGATTGAATCATTCCTTATTACCTGCACTTGCGATCCAAATACTGTTGATGCCGCATCCCATGCCCGGATTCAAGCTGCCGGTCATTTGCCACCCGTGATACCCGTGATTGGTTTTGCCTTGGACATGAGACAAGGAAGAGGAGGTGACCCCAAATGCCGGCACAGTTGATAAGTGGTGCCCAAATCGCTGAGGAGATCCGCGGGGAGCTCAAGGATAGGATAAGGGACCTCATTAAGAAAGGCACAACTCCCGGGCTGGTTATAGTCAGAGTCGGAGAAGACCCGGCTTCGGTTTCCTATGTCTCCGGCAAGACCAGGGCCTGTGAGGAACTTGGCATCTATTCGGAGACGCTGGTATTTCCTGAAAACACCGGGGAAAAGGAGCTGCTGGCAAAGATAGAGGGATTGAACCAGAATCCCAGGTTTCATGGGATACTGGTCCAACTCCCCCTGCCCGGGCATATCGATTCAAACAGGGTGTTGTATGCCATCAACCCCCAAAAGGATGTCGATGGCCTTCATCCGGTCAATGTAGGGCAACTGCTTATTGGCGAATCCTCCCTGATACCGTGCACAGCCCATGGGGTACAGCAACTGCTGGTCCGCAGCGGCAATAGTCCTGAAGGGAAACATGTGGTTATCTGCGGTCGGAGCAATCTTGTGGGTAAACCGCTCATGGCAATCCTGATACAGAAGAAGGCTGGTGCCAATGCTACTGTAACAATGTGTCACACCGGTACCCGAGATCTTGCTGCCGTAGTCAGACAGGGGGACATTGTGGTGGCGGCCATGGGGAGCCCGAAGGCAATCACGGCAGACATGGTCAAGGAAGGTGCCGTGGTTATCGATGTCGGTGTGAACCGCATCCCGGATCCCGGTAAAAAGAGCGGCTTCCGGCTTGTGGGTGACACGGATTTCGATGCTATCAAAGAGAAAGCCAGGGCCATTACGCCGGTGCCGGGAGGGGTAGGCCCGATGACAGTGACTATGCTCATGGTGAATACTGTCCGGGCTGCAGAAATGCAGGTACGGCCTTAAAATGACCAGATGAGAACCTGCGATTTCGATTACCAGCTTCCTGCTGGACTCATTGCCCAGAACCCGGTGGAACCGCGCGATCACTCTCGCCTCATGGTACTTCACAAAGGCGGTAGCTCTATCGAGCATCGCCAGTTCTTCGAAATCGTCGATTACCTCAACCCGGGCGATGTTCTGGTGCTGAACGACAGCAGGGTTATTCCTGCCCGTCTCAAGGGAAAGCGTCAGGGCGGGGGGAGGGTGGAGCTTCTCCTTCTTCGCCGTTTGGAGCCTGGCCTTTGGGAGGCACTGGTCAAACCTTCCAATAGAGTTGCCGTAGGAGAGAAGGTAGAGGTCATTGGCGTGAAGAAACCCGGAACAGGCTCCGCCTCGGTGCAGGTACTGGAAAAGGCGAACAGGGGTTGCGTACCATTCGTTTCACTGATGAAGCCATCCTGGAAGAGCTGGGGGAGATCCCTTTGCCGCCCTATATTCATAATTACTCCGGTGACCCTGAGCGTTACCAGACGGTCTATGCCAGGGCGAAGGGAAGCGTTGCTGCACCCACTGCGGGCCTGCATTTCACCCCGGATCTTCTCCGGCATCTCAGGGAGAAGGGGGTTGAGCTTGCCTTCGTTACTCTCCATGTCGGACTGGACTCGTTTCGCCCGGTTCGGGAGGAAGAGCCCCAGCAACACCCCATACACAGGGAATATGGGGAATTGACCGGGGAGGCAGCCCGGAAGCTCACCCTGGCCAAAGCAAGGGGCCACCGCATCATCTGCGTCGGCACAACCACAGTCAGGCTGCTGGAACAGGCTGCCGCGCCAAATGGAGAAGCTCAGGCATTGCAGCCTTTTCAAGGCTGGGCGACTCTCTTCATATTGCCGGGACATCGCTTCCGGATAGTAGATGGTCTGATTACCAACTTCCATCTCCCCCGCTCAACACTGCTGATGCTGGTGTCTGCGTTTGCCGGCAAAGACCTTATTGATAGTGCCTACCGGGAGGCCATGGGGTTGCGCTACCGTTTCTATAGTTTTGGCGATGCCATGCTGATTATCTAGTTTCGGCCAGAGCTGAAGCTCCATCCCTGCAGCCGGGATTCGACTTAACCGGAGCGGTACTCTCGATGGCGGCGTGAACAGGTATGGTATAATTTCTTATAGGATTGCACCATGGCAACAGCAAAGACGATAACAGTCAACCGCAAGGCCTACCATGACTACAGTATTGAGGAGACTGTAGAGGCGGGTATTGCGCTGACCGGCACCGAGATCAAGTCCCTCAGGGCGGGTAAAATAAACCTGGCCCAGTCCTTTGCTAGGATTGAAAATGGGGAGGCCTGGCTGATCAATGCCCATATTCCTCCCTACGATGCCGGCAACCGCTACAATCATGAGCCGACCCGCCCGCGGAAGCTGCTGTTGCACCGTGATGAAATCGGCATGCTGTCGGCGAAAGCCAACCAGAAAAGGTTTACGCTGGTGCCTCTTCGACTGTATCTGAACAAGAAGAGCCTGGCCAAGTTGGAACTGGGGTTGGGGAGGGGCAAGAGACTCTATGATAAGCGTGAGGCCCTGGCAGAGCGCCAGTCAGACCGTGAAATAGAACGCACCTTAAAAATGCACCGTGTCAAAGTTTAGTGGGGACGCGCGGGTTCGACAGGGGGAGGCGCGGCAAGATTGCAGGCTGAGGTGCCACTAACCTCATAAAACCAGTGGCAAAAAAAGTAACTGGCGATAGAGAGCCTGTACTCGTAGCTGCCTAACTTGGCAGCTGCCGTCCGCTCTGACCGCTCCTCGATGGGTTGGGGATGGGCGCCGAAAAGTCGAGGTGCAGCTATCCTGACGTCGATAGTGGTAGCTTAAGAAAAATCGACTGGTCTGGCCAGACTCGGTTGATTGAGGCTGGCTGGGCGAGAAAAAAGAGTCAGCTAAGCTTGTAGCAGATCTTGAGCAAGTTCCTCTGGACGGGGAGTTCAACTCTCCCCCGTCTCCACCAGCCCACAATCGGGCTCCTGTTCAAAACTGGAGCCCGTTTTCCTTTGTTCAACCTCTCCCGGCCTGAAGATTATCACCCTGTTCTCAGGGTTGCGTTTCAGTGAGTCGAACAGAGGGTAAAATGGCGCTTTCGGTTGGATACCCACGATAGAACGTGACGCCGCAAGGTCAACGTACACGGCCTCAAGCATGTTCTTCAATAGCCTATGCTTCTCATCCAGCGTCGCTTTCCCCCAGATCAGTCCTAGATTCTCCAGTATCTCGCCAGCACTCATGGTAGCATCATTCTCAGGCTCTACGAGGGAGTTCAGGGCATCGTTCAGAATCGTCCGCTGAACACCGTACTCCCCGTCACTCACCAGCCCATCGACATACGCCTTACCCAACCGCCGCAGCTTCTCTGTTATCTGTTTCCTTTGCTTCAGAATACGCTCATGCTCAGAGAAAGCCCCCATCTTCGCCATGATCCGTTCCCGCCAGGACGATTCCAGAGTGAGTGACCCGATGATTACATCCATCTGCTCGTCAATCACATTACAGCGGATGGCCTTCCCGTTTGCCAGGCAACTGAAGTCGGCTCTTGAGTTCCTTTGCTCTCTGTAGTACCCGTACCCAGGCAGCGAACTCTCAGACCACAACGGATAGCCGCAGAACACGCACCGAGCTATCCCCTTCAGTAGGTACACCCTCAACCTTGGCGAGACTGTCGAACTTCTATTCTTCGCCTCCTTGAGTCTCTTCTGAACCACATCATATAGACTCTGTTCGATAACGGACTCATGGGCACCCTCATAGAACTCCCCCTTGTACTTCACCCGTCCGGTGTAGAACGCATTGTGGACGACACCCCTCACGGAAAAGAGGGTGAATGGCCTGGGCCCAGCGACCAAACCGCCATGCCCATCGTCCAATGGCCGTTTGTTCCTGGTGCGAAATCCTTTTTCATTTAGCCACCCGGCAAGCCTCGATAGACTCCAGTCACCGCAGGCGTAGAATTGGAAGACTTGTCGGATTGCTTCTGCTTCAGCAGCGACAACGTGTATTCTGCCCTTATGCCCATCCCCACATTCCTCACTGCATCTCTCATATCCGAACGGCACATCACCGTTCTGAAAGCCACTCATGGCTCTCTCCTTCATTCCTTTCGAGGTGTGTTTAGCAAGGCAGTCAGAGAAATACTGCGCGAAAGCACCCAACATGGCTATGAACAGCTTCCCCTCGGGCGATGAGTAGTCGATGTTCTCAGTGATCGAGACGAAGGCAATACCGTTGTCCGCGAGTTGTTTGAACGTCTCCAGCGTGACTCTCAAGTTCCGGCTCCAACGGTCAAGAGAATGAACCACCACCACTTCGAGACTGCCTCTCCTGCAATCTTCGAGAAGACGTCTTAATTGAGGACGCTTAGCAACGGAATCAGACCGGGCTGAGATCCCCTCTTCGCTGTATAACCTTGTGGCTTCCCAACCCCTCTGTTCACAATATCGCTCAAATTCATGCCTTTGAGCCGCCATCGACCAACCATCGACCTGCTCTTCTGTTGACACCCTGATATATGCCACTGCTCTAATCACCTGTTCACCTCCGGGTTTCATTGCTCCCACCATTGTCAGGTTCTTCGCACCCCCGTGTCAACAACCTCGCGGCTATCTCTGCAACCAGAGAACAGAACTCCTCCACAAGGATCTCCTCCTCATCCAAGACGACCCCTTTCGCCTGTCCCGGCTCGGCTTTGCCCTCTCTCTTCTCCATCATTCGCCAGGCCCTACTCAAGATTGGACATTTCGTCTCCGGTATTCACACTTTCATCTGTTGCCACTGGAGTATCCTTGCCAGCCAAATCGTTAACCAAGTCCGTCTGCTTCGGCAGCGTCATTGGCATGAATCTCGCCTTTCGCTCTACCATAGCTTCCCAGGCACCCAAAGAGCCTACCCATTGCTGGATCTCTCTAATCTCCCTGATCTCCCTACTGATCCACAGTGACCCATGCTCCACATCATTTCTAGCACTAGACTCCGCGAGTATTGACACTAACATGCCCTTTACCTGCTTCATCATCCGTCCCCGTTTGAATTCATGCTGTCTGTTGCGCAGAACGCCGTACGCTTTGCCAAAGAGACTCAAACCACCCTGAACCACTTGCCACCAGTCAGCCAGCGGCCATCTATCACGATGAGAGTCACTGGATGGCACACGGATCGTCAGCCATTTCCGAGTGTAGTACCGCCACATGTCCGCCAGCCGTTCGCATAGACTCTGGAACGAGTCAACCAACATCTCCTTCAGAAAATCCCGGCGGGCTTGGAACTCTACCCGGATGACCCTGCTTTCACCATTCCAACCATTGGTCGACCATATAGTCTGGAACCACTGTTTTTGACTCAGCGTGATTTCTAGCGACTTATCATATATGCGGGCTATCAACTCGCCCGACCCTATTCGATACCCGTTCTCACGCCGACCAGCAACGTAATGCTCACATTCTGGGTAGTATCCAACCTTGCCTCTTGCCCGCGTGACTGCCTCTCGTGCAAGGTCAATCTTAGGCATCTCCATTTGAATATCCATACACAGGTCACACCGAGACACCCTGTCACCCTTGACCACTGCCCAGCTTTCCAGCCACTGCCGAAACTCCGTGACAGCAACTACATGCCCCTCCCGCCAGAGGTATTCAGCCCGGAAAGTCACGTACACTTCGGGATACACACTTCCGTGATGAGCTTCCCGAGCGATGCAGACCACAACGTCGCCGTTTTGCAGTACCCACTCATAGCCCTTCGTACCGCGTGCCAAAACTACGAAATCCCGGCCAAACCAAGTAACACTTGAACCTTTTCCACCGAACAGCTTTTCACCAGCTTTGGCTTTGGCCTCCCCAAGCTTCGCAAAGGCTTGACTGTCCCTGTACTCAGCAATAAGAAAACCTATGACCAGGCTGTCTATTCCACAATTTACGACCTTCACTTCCATGTCACTCACTCAATGGTGTTTGCGACCCCCCTGTTAGTGAGTGAGGGGGGTCTCGGGGGGGCAGGCGGCTGCCGCCGCCGCCCACGCCGATCCTCCTGGTCCGAGTGCTCCGGGCCTTGGTTCGGAGCACCTCTCGCCGCGGTCAGGCTGGCCCAAGCTCTCGCCGCAAGCTTCCCAAACAGCCTTTCGCCCCCTTCCAGTTGCCCCGGATTAGGGTGTCGGGGTTCGAGGCTGAAGGTTACTTCTGGCGGATTCTTGCCCTGTTTCACACCTACAGGTTTACACCTATTCTGTGGCGTGTAACGTATAGGTTTTTTGTGCATCTGAGCGTGGGGGAGTATCTATTTTTACGCAAAGAAAAAGCCACTCTTGTTTGAGTGGCCTATCTCGCCTAGCTTGCCTATCAGTTTGGTCTAGACTGCTTCAATTGCCCCTGGGATACCCGATAGCATAATCACACTCCCGTATCTCAATGCTCACGTTTGAGGGTTCCAACCATGCTATATCTTCGTACCGCATTTTCATGCAGAACTCCTGAGGGCCAGAGTACACGACTCTGCATTGATACCACATGGACGCCATTCTGGCTATCTTGTCATCATGCCACAAGGTGTACCCTGCTCGCTTATAAGCCTGTACCCAGATGTGATGTTCTCGGGTTCCAGGCTTTTCTGCCAAAAACCTTGTCAAATCATGGGTTGTTCCGTGTATGCTCACTGCTTTCGTTTTCTCATCGTTGACAACCCCAACTCTATTATGCTGCGCGAATGCACTCAGATGAATGGCAAGAACCAACCGTGGAGAGGTTGCTGGCGTTAGCTTATAGATGCCACTAGCTTGGTCTGATGCGCTATTGAACCCGACCCTGATAAGCTCTTCTATCAATCCAAGCCAGTATCTGAAGTCCACGCTGAGTACCTTGTCTCGCTCCAAATCGAACCATTCTGCGAAGACATGCGAATATTTGGATGTCATATCATTCAAACGCTTGATGAAATCGCGATCCGGCAGCAATGGCGTCGCTCGTCCTGTATTGTCGGGGTGTCTGATCTTCAAATCCTCTATATTCTCGTTCCACATTGCCACCACTTCACCAGGCGGTAACTCAAGTTCAAGTTTATTGAACGCCGCCTGAATGTCTGGAAGTCGATAGGTTTCAACTATCTGATTGAAGATGGCTCTTGCCCTATCCGAGCTTTCCAAGACGACCATCAGGATAGCACCACAGAATATCAATGGCATGGCCTCGGGTGGGTAGTAATGTGATGGGGCTGTTTTATTGGTTGTGGGTATACCGTGACCCATATGTTGTCATTCTACATAGACCTAGGACGACAGTCCACTAATCCGATTGTATAAGGGTAGCTTACCGTTCTGCTTAACAAATTGGTCTAGCCAGTATGATTCCCATCGCTCTTGCTCTGTCTCGCTCTGGAGTTGGGAATACTCAATAACGTCAAAATCCCATTCTTTTCTCTCTGGAGCTTGGAGACGAGATCGAACTATCCCTCGTCCAATATAAACAATTTCGTCATCTCTTCGATAGCGATATATTCCTCTTACATCACTCGGAATGTCGCTCTTGTGGCTAACACTGATTTCGAAGGCCGGACAAAGTGAGATGATCCACTTTTTATCGGCACTGTGCCACTCTGGTTTGAAGCGTCTTTGGCGCGGGTCTTCAATTTTGCCAACGGCGGCTATCCAAGGATTCGCATTCATTAAGGCATACGGTTGAATTACGCGTCCGCCACCACTTCTTGCACCTCCGCCTCCATCTGCTAACAGAGAATAGGAGTCTTCGTCACTGCTATTCTTGTGAAACTCAAATCCAATTCTGAAATGATCTCGGTCGAGGAAAACAGAGACCCGTGTCATGTCTGTGAGTTTGGCTAGGGCTGTGAAGTGCGTATTGAAGGCGATAGCCAGACGGCGAATTGTAACCAATGGAATAGGGTCAATCGTCTCTCCGCCTCTGCGTCTATGTTTTATCCAGGAACTCACTTTGACCTCCTATCTCAAGGTTTCTATTACGTTGGATTACCGCCACTGTGCACGTCAATGGATGTGGCACCAATAAGAATGGGCTGCTCAGATGTTAGCTGATAGAGATATACCTGCTTGAGGTGAGCAAACCCTTGGACGCTGTTGTCATCAATCAAATCCCACAACGATCCGACATATGACTTGAATACTCTTTTCTCTGGAGACGGCCAGAATGCCACATAGAACGCTGGAGGAACCACATTGGCAGCCTTAAGGATGTTCGTGGCAAACTCCAAACGACGTTTGAAGTACCTATGGGCTCCTCGTTCGGTGCCTTGATTGAAGCCACACATGTACAAATAGTTGGACGCCCTTATGACTGCAAGTTTCGAGAAATCCGAAGCGAATTCAGATAGGGCGCTGTTGCTTTCTGATTCAACTGCCCATTCAATACTGGTCACAGCGTTCTCGACATGCCCAGTCTCTTCAATCTTGATGCACCGTGTAATAGCAATGTCCAAGAGCCACTCTCCAGGAAGCCTCTTTCCACTGGAGTCAACCGAAATCACCTTCAACGTGCAATCGGGAGCCGTTAAATTCGAAGACAGATTTTTGGCAAGTTCTGAGACAAAGAGAGAGGAGCGATTCCGATTGATTGAATAGGCTGACTCATTTTTGCGTGCAATGGCATCTGACAAGCTCTTGCTGATTAGTGCAAGTAAAGAAGTATCCACGACTTATCCTCGACTTGCTGCCAGTTCAGCATTCTATCATGGTGTATTATGCGGATCAACATAGAGATGTCCAGATTCCAGCATTTCACCTGGGCTGCCCTCCTTGGAGGCACGCCAAAGCAAGTTCTAATGCCCGACTTGTCCTAGTCGCGCGCCACCGGCCAGGAACTGCACCGCCAACGCCCCTCTCTCCCTCACCGCACGGAGAACGCACTGGTGCGATGGGCTTTCAGCCTCCCCTATCTCTGACATACGTTCGCCGACGTCGGTGCTTCACGCGGCGATAGTCAGGGGTAATGAGCATATGGAACTATCTTGCCCTCGATTACGTCATAATGCTAGACTACATTTCCACTGGCATGGTTGTATGGTTGACGCATATTCGGCTGAGTCATTGCGCGAGCTACGAGAATCTCACCCATGTTGCCTTCACTGCTGAAATCGAATCGGAGGGATAGCCATCAAGCAGGCTGACAACGCCGACAGAAGATCAACGGCCAAGTCCTGGCTCGCTGTTTTGCTACTGGCCTCGGGCCTCTATGGCCTCATCCGGGGAGCGGCTTGGCTCTGGGGTGAAAGAGACATCTTTGGGGGCTCGCCGAACTGGCTCACCAACTTGATTTTCCGCTATGGATACCCGTACCCATGGTACATCCTGTCTCAACCCGGGACCATCCTCGTCATCTTATTGTTATTGGCTCTTCTGCTCGTTCTTCTGGTTGTTCCCGTTCTCGCCCGAAAACTGATCCGCAACCCACAAGGGGTCGAAAGGCCGGGACTGGTTTTCACTTCATTGATACTGGTGCTCTATGTTCCAGCGGCACTCGGCAGCCTGCCATCCCTGATCGGAATGGTGTCTGTAATGCTGACCCCCTTCCTCGGCGGCGGATTGATTTCCGTCCTCGCCTCTATCCTCGAAGGGCATGGTCTGTCCTGGGACTGGATCGCCAGAGGCGTAGTGGCACGAAGCGACGATTACAGAACATGGTGGGACCAACCCCGGTTCGCGATAGCCCAATCTCTCGTAGCCTTGGGACTAGCCATAGCCATTGTGGGGTTCATTCAGGTGGTCCGAGCCTACAAGGAGAAACACCTGCAGACGCAGGGGCTGTACGCCACCTTGAGGCACCCGCAGCACTTGGGCATCACGCTCTGGACCTTTGGACTCGCTTTCGCCGTCAACGGCACTGCAGCCTACATCACGTGGTTCACAGTGGTCTACCTCTATGTGGTGCTCGCCCTTTGGGAAGAAGCCCATCTCGCCAGTAACTTCGGCAGCGCCTACTATGCCTATCGCAGCACTACCCCCTTCATGATCCCCTTCGTCAACATTAGTCTGCCTCTCCCCGCGCCTACTCCTCCGAGAGTAGCCGCTCTCATTGGCTACTACGTTGCCGGCATCGCTATTCTCTGCATTATCATGCGGGTGATCGGCATTCAACATCCTTTCTTTCTTTAGTGCCCGATCCTCCAAAACACACAGCTAGCGCCCCCCTATCCCTCAGAACACCGAGCACGTTTTGGTGCGATGGGCTTCGACCCTCCCCCGTCTCCACCATATAACTATGCCGCCCCGATCACGATGATCGGGGCGTTTACTTTCCGCGGTTTCGACTTCTGGGTTGCAAGAGAGGACTTCTACAATGGCAGCATCATAGGGGCGCCGGCACCTACGAGGATGACAACAGCAATCACAGCACCGGCAATCAACAGTGCTGGCGGCATGCCTGCTGCTGGCTCGGTGCTGAACCCTGTCTCTGTCGACCAATCGGACCAAGATCCCTGGCTATCCTGGTATCTCACCTGCCAGTAATAGGTGGTGTTGTGCTGCAGTGTACCACTGGGTATGGTGATCTGCGTGAGATGTGCCCCGTCCGGGCCGCTGTCAAACACCGGCGTGGAGTAGTCACCGGCAGTGGTCGTTACCCGCCACTGCGAAGCAGCATGACTATCGCCTGCGTCAGGGTCAGAGAATAGGGAGGACTGGAGCGTGGGGGTGACGCTAATGCCAGCCGCACCATCGACTGGGAGATATATTGACCGGCTGACTTGGTGGAATGGGAGCATTTTGAGTGACGAAGACGGTCTCTGTGGAGTAGTTCGACCAGGCACTGTGATTATCCTCATACCGCACATGCCAGTAGTAGGTTGTGTTGTAGGTCAATAGTCCCGATGGCACGCTGATCTGAGTCAGATCGGTTCCGCTTCTATCGAAAATCGGACTTGAGTAGTCACCGGATGTGGTGGTGATCTGCCACTGAGATGCCGCATGCGTATCGCCCGCCTGTGGATCGGAGAAGGCTGAAGCCACTAGCTTAGGTGTCAAACCAACACTCAGAGCTTTGTCGGAGGGAGAGATATTGGTCGGCTGATCGGGGGGGCTGAGCGTGGTGAAAGAGGTCTCAGCGGAGTACTCTGACCAGGCACCGTGGCAATCCTCATGCCTTACCTGCCAGTAGTAGGTTGTATATCCACTCAGGACTCCGGCGGGTACAGTGATTTGAACCAGGTTTGTGTTATCCACTCCGCTGTCCCACACAGGATTAGCAGCATTCTCCGGGGGTCGCTGGATATCTGCCATTGGGAAGCAGCATGGCTGTCTGTGCAGGGATCAGAGAAGGCTGAACACTGCAGGACGGGAGTCAAGCTGACGTAGGTGGCGTTGTCGGACGGGGCTTCGTTGGTCGGCTGATTTGGCGGTGGATTCTTAGGATGGGCGTACTTCAGGTCGCCGTTGGTAGCCCCTTCGTAGCTGATGGCAGGAGCGCCGCAGGCATCGAAGGCAAGGGAGGTATATCTGCCTGCCCAGCCGGCACTGTCCACCGTCTCGATGTCCCAGCTCTTGCCGTTCCAGTGAGCATATTTCAGATCTCCAGCTGTTGCGTCATGGTAGCTGATGGCAGGATTGTCTGACTTGTCGAAGGCCAGCGAGGTATAAAGGCCGGTCCAGTCCTGGCTATCGACTACCTCTATGTTCCAGGATGTCCCGTTCCAGTGGGCATACTTCAGGTCACCGTTCGTAGCATCGTAGTAGCTGATGGCAGGTTTGCCTGTACAGTCCATACGAAGGGAGGAATAGCTGCCGACATCGCCCGTGCTGTCCACTGTCTCTATGTTCCAGGATGTCCCGTTCCAGTGGGCGTATTTCAGGTCACCGTTTGTGGCATCATAGTAGCTGATGGCAGGATTGCCAGACCCATCAAAGGCCAGAGAGGTGTAGCTGCCCCAACGCCGCTAGCAGCATCTACCGTCTGTATATTCCACGCCGTTCCGTTCCAGTGGGCGTATTTCAGGTCACCGTTTGTGGCATCATAATAGCTGACAGCAGGGTTACCGGAGCTGTCGAAGGCCAGCGAGCTATAGCTGCCGACATCCCCGGTGCTGTCCAAGGTATACCTCTGCCAAATTGCTCCATTCCAGTGGGCGTATTTCAGGTCACCGTTAGTGACATCATAATAACTGATGGAGGGATTCCCGGAACTATCGAAGGCAAGTGAAGTATACTTGCCCACATTTCCGCCCCAGTCAACGGTCATCGGTAGTCCAGATCTGATCTGCCCAATGGGCATAGTCGAGATCGCCTGCATCGGCATCGTAGTAGCTGATACCAGGGTTGCCGGATTGGTCAAAAGCCAGAGAGGTATATCTGCCCACCAATTGATTCCCGTCTACCCACTGGGTTTTCCAGCCGGTGCCGTTCCAGGAAGCATATTTCAGGCCTTCGTTCGTGGCGTCGTAGTAGCTGATCCTGGGATTGCCAGAGAGGTCGAAGGCCAGAGAGCTGTAGTTACCAACGCCGCTGGCAGCATCCACCGTCTGTATATCCCATGCCGTCCCATCCCAGTGGGCATATTTCAGGTTTTCATTGGTGGCATCATAATAGCTGATGGCCGGATTGCCAGAGCCATCAAGGGCCAGAGAGGTATACTGGCCCACCCAGCCGCTGCTGTCCACCGTGCTTATATTCCAGGCTGTCCCATTCCAGTGGGCATATTCCAGGTCACCGTGAGTGGCGTCCTGATAGCTGATGCCAGCGTTGCCGGAGCTGTCAAAGGCCAGAGAGGTGTAGCTGCCAACGCCGCTGGCAGCATCCACCGTCTGTATATTCCACGCCGTCCCGTTCCAGTGGGCATATTTCAGGTTCTCATTGGTAGCGTCGTAATAGCTGATGGCCGGCCTCCCCAGACTATCAAAGGCCAGGGAGGTATACTGGCCCACCCAACCGCCACTGTCAACAGTAGTCTTATCCCAGGCTGTCCCATTCCAATGGGCATATTTCAGATCATTATTGGTAGCATCGAAATAGCTGATGGCCGGCCTGTCGGCTGTATCGAAGGCCAGGGAGGTATAGCTGCCGACATTGCCAGTGCTGTCCACCGTCTCGATATTCCACTTTGTACCGTTCCAGCGGGCATACTTCAAATCCTGGTTTACCGTATCATAATAGCTGATGGCAGGATTGCCCAAGCTATCCAGCGCCAGAGAGCAATACGCTCCCACACCTCCCCAGTCTACCTCCTCCTCCTGCCAGGTGGAGCCATTCAACACAGCATAGTACAGTTGTTCTCCACCAAACGCAATGTGCGTTCTGTTATCAGAATCGATCTTGATTGAGGTATAGCTGAACACCCGTCCCTGCTCCACCACATCTGTCTGCCACCCGCACTCGCTTGGGGCCGTGACGCTTGGTGGGGCCGTGCCCGCCTGCTCCAGCGTCAGCAAGGCCCAGGCAGTGCTCAAAATAGGGGAACCTGCCGGCTCTCCATTGGTCGTAGACCAATACCACTCGCCCGCATTCACAACCTGTTTATTGTTAAGAATATAGTTCGCCACATCATCAGAGTAGTTTATCTTGGTGCCATTGACCGTGATCTTCTGTATACCCAGCGACTCCATGCCTTTCATCAGACAGTACATGGATTGGTAGTTGCCGATCCAACCCGCTTGGTCTGCGTCTGTTTCGGCAACATTGCCCCAATAATTCTGGATAAATCCGACGGCAGCCTGAACCTCTGGCGAACCCGCATCTTTGCCAACCAGTTCGAGCTCAAGGAGAAGATTCCCCGTCCTTATGATGTTCGCCCCCATAGAGAGCCAGCCATCACTATCGTTGTACAGTGAGCCACCTGCATCGGCGCCACTGGTGACCTGGACCGTAGTAGTCCAGGTGCCAAGATTGTTAAGTACTTGTTGAGGGATAGTGAGGTCAAAACCGTACACTGGTGCCTGGGCTATCGCCAATGCCGAAGCCGCGTAACCGGTATTGGACTGGTCAGCCCAAGAAGCCTGTCCTAAGAAATATGGCCAACCCCCGGTCCATGGGCTAGCCGTACTTTGGGCACTCACCAGCCAGTTCATCATGTCCTGTAGGGCCTCTCTATATGTCAGCCCGTTGCAGGGACCAGTATCAATTGTGGCATTGGGTTTTCTGCTCGACGCCACCGCCATCATGGCAATTGAGGTTTCATATACCTGCAACTGATGGCCGTAGCCATCGCTGCCGAGATTGAAGTACATCAGATTATGGACTGAATCAAATGTCGCATTATTGAAAAGGTAGGTAAAGCCGCTGGTGACGTTTGGCTCATATTGATAATAATCTGCTTTGGTGGCATCTGTCTCGAAAGGGTCCTTTTGTGTTTCACATGCCCTGTCCAGCAACTTCGTCAGCACCAGTCCCGTAGCAGCAATAGAATCAACGTCATGCCAGCTACCATCACTCTGCTGCTGGCTTGCGAGATAGGCCAGCCCTTTGACGATGGCATCTTCGATGTCTCCCTGAGCTGGAGGAGCTGCCTGAACCAGTACCGTTATCAGTCCAACGAGCAGGATGGATGCAAATACCACAGCTAACAGCTTCCGCATATTTTCCTCGTTCTCACTTCGACAAGAATTCCTCAGGAGTTCTCAACCGGTCCATACGTGCGTGTCTCTCCATTTCTCGGTCTCGTTATAACAGTTACTCCCTTTTCAAAAAAGCAACTCACACCTCCAACTTTGTCTGGGAATTTGCACGAGGGATAGAGTGGGTACAAGGGATATCTGATACGAGGAAACTATAGAGACCGATGCGGTCCATACATGCCTCCTCATCGATTACTTCAGAGGGAGCCCCAAAATGCCTGGCTACCGTTTCACCGGAGACCACATCTCCTGCTGGCGGGAAAACGCAGGGGTCTCCAGAGAGCGGTAACCATTCTATCTCCTAACTTTTCTCCGATTCCTTATCTTCTTCCCGGGTTTCCCAGGGAAAACGGCTGGGATCTGCCAGCGCTTCAAAGAGATAAAACTTCTCCGTGGGATCTTTGAGAATGGTGGCCAGGGGTGTCTGGGAATTCATGCGGACTATCGTCTCCAGCACTTCCCGGCTCTCACAACTGAGATTTTCCTTCAGAGATGACGAAAACAGCTCAATTACCCCCTGCATTTCGCCCGACTGTGCCGAGCCCTTTATGGATCTCCTTTGCCGTTGCTGGTACCACTTCTGCATGTTCGCATACCACCAGAAGACCAGTGCCGAGATCACTGCTACGCCGATGGCTATAGAGGACACTGCTATGGTCACAGCTTCTACATTCGACATTACCGCTACCTCATCAGTATCTCTGAGGATTCCAATAGACTGGTGGTTTCCAGATACCGGCTCAGCAGGTTATATACCTTGATGATGTCGAGATAGTCCCGTGTCAGCTGGTTCAGGCGGCGGGCCAGCACGGTCAGTGAGACCAGGAGGAGTACCAGTGCCACCAGAGCCAGGATGCTGATCTTGGTCTCGCCCCATGATAGTGCAGAGGCTACAAAAACACCCATGACACTGGCTGTCAACAATGTGAATAAGATCAGCACAGCCATATAGCGGGCATGGGTTCGTTCATAGAGGGTTCTCAGCACATCCAGATTGGCCTGGGGGCTGGGGCCCTCTCTATTCAGTATCATGCAAATAATATCAGGAATAGTAAGACTGTCCATCTCTAAATCCTCTGGGAAATTGATATAACTAGAAGAGCAGACACCTGCGGTGCCGCCATTACCACCCCCCTTTGGCCAAGATTGTAGCTGCCCATTCTGGTTTTGTCAACTGGACAAGGGAACATCTGCTGCAACATACCATCAAGAAAGCCCGGACACCGCCTCCGGAGCAGTTTGCACTGCTGCATTATGTCATCCGGGAGACGGCATATAGTAACATTGTTCTCTCAATGACACTGGTGTGGGTGTCAGGTGTCCTCACCTGACCCTGGCAGAGGAACTTAAACTATGTCATTCCCGTGCAAACGGGAATCCAACGGCTTTGGGCCGCACAATATTGGCCTTGACTTGTGGCCTAAAACGTGCTATGGTTCAAGACACCCCTCAAAGGGGTGTCTTGGTTTTGATCAGCCATATCAAAAGGGGAATACGTCAGACATGTTTCGAAGACTCTATAGGGCTGCCAATCGGTTCGTCGTGGGCCTGATCCACAGGGCAATCGATGTCGAGATCAAGCTCGTAGAAATATTCGTTCCGCAGCGGGTTATCACCTTCACCTTGGCCCAGATCGACCGCCTGGCTCCGCCCATTGTCATCAGGTTTGACAGGCTCATACTCAGGAGAGCCAAAAAAACCGACGATCGTCTCCTCAAAGGGGCTGTCTCTAAGCAGGTGGAAGGAGCCGAGAAATACCTTTCCTGCAAAATAGCGCCTGTCATTATTGCGGGCGTAGAGCGCCATGTTATTGAGATGCCCGATTCATCGCGCAAGGTCAGCACCATTATCGCTGGAGTGGGCAAATATGTTCCTGATCACATCATCCCCACCAAAAACATCGAGCAGTGGCTCAAGCTCAAGGAAAGGTTTGGCATCTCTGCCAGCATGATTGATAGATTGACCGGGGTCAGGGAGCGAAGATATGCCGCTGAAGGCGAGGCATCCTCTGATATGGCAGTGAGGGCCAGCCAGCAGGCCATAAAGCTGGCGGGAATCAGACCGGAGGACATCGACACCATCATCTTCGCTGCTGCGTCCCAGGACCTGGGCGAGCCGGCGACGGCCAATATCGTGCAGGAGAAGCTTGGAGCGCACAATGCCCACGTCTTCGATACCAAGAATGCCTGCAACAGCTTTGTCAATGCTATTGACATTATGGACGCCTATATCCAGACCGGACGTTCGCGCATCGGCCTGGTCGCTTCCGGAGAGGTGATCTCCAAGTTCATTAACTGGAATATTGATGACAAGGCATCTCTCAAGCCGTTTCTGGCAGGACTGACCCTCGGCGATGGTGGTGGGGCCATGGTACTTAGGGCCGGGAACGGTGGCGACTCTCACCGGGGGATACAGGGTGCCAGCTTTATGACCGATGGTTCCCAGTGGAGACTGGCCACTGTCACGGCCGGCGGGAATCTTTATGCGCAGGATGGCTCCCAGCCCCTCTTTGCTTCCCATGGTGCCCAACTGGACAGGCTGGCCAGCAAGTACATTCCGATTGCGTTACAGCGCCTTCTCACTAAGGTAGGCTGGAAGCTGGATGAGGTTGACCTGGTGATATCTCACCAGTACAGCGAGCAGACCATTACTAAGATTGCTCAGGACATGAACTTCCCCATCAGCAAGTGCATGCTTACCGTCAGAAAGTATGGCAATACTGCCTCTGCCAGTATCCCCATAGCTCTGGCTGAGGCTATGGAAGAGGGCATTGTGGGCCCGGGCAGCAAGGTCCTTCTGGTTGGCGGGGCTGCCGGCTTCAGCGCGGGCGTTGTGGGAATTGTGCTCTAGGCTTTCGTAGCGATTCCAGGTTGTCCATTCAGTAGACTAGATGGCAGGGTAACCTGCCTTTTTTGTCTAGCGAGGAACGATATCCGGCGGTGTAGGGGCGCTTCGCGAAACGCCCCTACTGCACAATCCTTGTCATTCTCACGAAAGTGGGAATCCAGGGGTAGCGTGGAGGGATTCGGAATCTGGAGAGTTCCTGACAGACAAAGCAATGATATGAAAAACAAAAAAGTAGTCATCACCGGTGGGGCCGGCTTCATCGGCTCTAATCTGGCAGAAGAACTGGCAAAGGATAACGAGGTTGTCATTCTGGATGATCTCTCAACCGGACGACGGAAAAATATCAAAAACCTGATAAAGAAAGACAATGTCCGGTTTATCCAGGGCAGCATCACCGATCTGTCTCTTCTTCAGAAGACCTTCAAGGAGGCCGATTTCGTCTTTCACCAGGCTGCTGTGGCCAGTGTCTCCAGGAGCGTGTCAGATCCCATGGCCACCAATGAGGTAAACGCAAATGGAACACTGAACATCCTCATCGCTGCCAGAGATAATTATGTCAAGAAGGTAGTCTGTGCCTCATCCTGCGCTGTGTATGGCGACAGCCCGGTCCTACCCAAGAGAGAGGATATGCTGCCTGAGCCGCTGTCTCCCTATGCTGTGACCAAGCTGGCCGGGGAGTATTACTGTCAGGTCTTCCGTCAGGTCTATGGGCTTCAGGCAGTTTGCCTGAGGTATTTCAACGTGTATGGACCAAGGCAGGACCCGCACTCCGATTACGCTGCGGTGATCCCCAGGTTCATTACACAGGCTTTGCAGGGCCAGCCGCTTATCATCTTCGGCGATGGTGAGCAGACGAGGGACTTCGTGTTTGTCAAGGATGTTGTTCAGGCCAACGTCATGGCCGCGGAAGGAAAAGCTGAGGGGGTGTACAACATAGGGACGGGGGAGGCCATCACTATAAACAAACTGGCCAGTACGATAACGGCCATAACAGGAAAGGACCTGAAGACCCTTTATAAGCCACCCCGATCAGGAGATATACGGCACAGCCTGGCCGACATTTCCAAAGCCGGAGGCATCGCCTATAAGCCAAAGTACAGCCTGGAGGACGGGCTGAGGGAAACAAGCAGCTGGTTCTCCAATCAGTTATCGTAACCATATCAGCCTCTGATCCCTTCCTCAAAGAGAGCAAAGACACCTGCATGACAACGAGACCCTTCGCTGCGCTCAGGGTGACAACAAGGCATGGGGCGACCTTGACAAGATATCCTAATTAGGTATACTAAAAGAGTATCTACATCATATTACTTACCGGGAGACAAAGCATGATCAATAAAAAGACCAGGATGGTCAAGACTCCACTGACTCTGCCCGAGGATATTCTCCAATCCATCGACAAGCTAATGGGTAAGAGGAAGAGGAGCAGGTTTGTAGCAGAAGCCGCCAGGAAGGAATTGAAGAGGATGACCCTTGAGAGTGCACTGCAGAAGTCAGCCGGGGTATGGAAGGACGAGGATCACCCCGAAATCAAGCAGAAGGGAACTTCCCAGTGGGTACGGGACATGAGGCAAGAAGCCGATGAAAGATTCAGCGGGATGACAAAGTAGCTCCATGGCCAGCTATCTTCTGGATACCACAGTGATCGTTAACTACCTGCGGGGAAAACCTGCGACAGTGCGGCTGGTGAAGAGAATATTCGCTGAAGGATCATCCCTCGGCTGTTGCCCCATCAACATAATCGAGGTCTGCGCCGGGGCGTTAGAGAAAGAGAAAGAAGCAACACAGCAATTCCTGGACAGCCTCGAATACTATGAACTGACCAAGGAGACAGCCATGAGGGCCGGAGAATATAAACAGCACTATCAGAAGAAGGGCACTACTCTTTCACTGCCAGATGTGGCCATAGCTGCCATAGCTATCGCCAATGACCTGACCCTTCTCACTGATAACCCCAAACACTATCCCATGACGGAGCTTAACGTACAGGTGACCCATAGCTGAGGCGGTGTAGTGTCATTCTGAGAGAGCGGAGCGACTGAAGAATCTACGAGACCCTTCGCTACGCTCAGGGTGACAGGGCAAGCAGCACGCCAGGGCATGTGTCCTTTACCCGGGTCTTTACTACCGTCGTAATGTAACGTATAATCCTCGTGACTTTCGCCATGGAATATTCGAGCATGAAAGCACTGATTCTAGCAGGTGGCAGAGGAACAAGGCTGCGGCCAATCACCAACACCATCGCCAAGCAGCTTCTGCCGGTGGCCAACAAACCGATCCTCTTTTTTGTTCTGGAGCAGATCAGAGATGCGGGCATAACCGATATCTGTATCATCGTTTCTCCGGAGACCAGCGCCAATGTGAGAGAAACCGTTGGTGATGGCTCGCGCTGGGGTACCCGCATCACCTACATTCTGCAGGCCGAGCCTCTCGGTTTGGCTCATGCTGTAAAGACGGCCCAGGATTTTCTGGGAGACTCTCCCTTCCTCATGTTCTTAGGTGACAACCTCATCCAGGGTGGTGTCAATGAATTCATCCAGGAGTTCAATGCCAATCGTCCGGACGCTCTGATTCTCCTCAAGGAAGTGCCCGACCCCCGCCTGTTCGGCGTGGCCGAGCTTAATGAACAAGGTGAGGTCATTCATCTCGTGGAAAAGCCGAAGGAGCCGAAGACCAATCTGGCGCTGGTGGGCATCTATCTGTTCACTCCCGATATTCATCATGCAATAGCCCAAGTCAAGCCCTCCAGGCGGGGAGAACTGGAGATAACCGATGCCATCCAGAAACTCCTTGATACTGGGAAGACAGTCAGGAGTCATATACTGTCCGGCTGGTGGCTTGATACCGGCAAGAAGGATGACCTCCTGGAGGCCAACCGCATTGTGCTGGACGACCTCTTGAGACGGAACATAAAAGGACAGATCGATTCGGAAAGCCGGATAGTCGGCAGAGTAGAGATCAAAGAAGGTGCCCGGGTAGAAAAGAGTACGGTGCGGGGCCCTGTGTCTATTGCCGAGGGATGCCAGATAAGGAATTCTTTCATCGGTCCATTTACCAGCATAGGCGCCAACACAATAATAGAAGACTCGTCGGTGCAACACTCGGTGATTATGGAGAACAGCCGCATCTACAAGATCGAGCGGCTGGAGGACAGCCTCATCGGCAAGGGGGTCGAGCTGAAAAAGGCTGATGACCGCTTCAAGGGTGTAAGGCTCTTTGTAGGCTGCGATTCCAGGCTGGAACTGTAGGAGGCAGGATGGACTACATATCCGGGGTCAAGGTACGGAACCTCCGACTTACACCTGACGACCGCGGTTGGCTGATGGAGATGCTCCGGTCGGACTGGGAGGAGTTCGAGAAATTCGGGCAGACCTACGTTACTGCCTGCTATCCCGGCGTAGTCAAAGCCTGGCACTACCACAAGCACCAGACCGACCATTTCATCTGCGTCGGCGGTATGGCCAAGGTCGCCCTGTACGATCCCCGTGACAACTCACCCACCAAGGGTATGGTGAATGAGTTTTTCATGGGAACCTTGAATCCTATTCTGGTGAAGATTCCGAACATGGTATATCATGGCTTCACCGCTGTTGGCAGCGAGACTACTGTCATTGTCAATGTTCCTACTGAGGTCTATAAGTACGACAAGCCTGACGAATACCGCATTCCCTATGACGACCCCTCCATCCCCTACAGATGGGAGGTAAAGATGGGATGAAGGTCCTCGTCACCGGCGCCGCAGGCATGCTGGCCAGGGACCTCATCCCCTGTTTGAGCCAGGCAGGTCATACCCTTTTTGCCCCACTCGAGAGTGAACTCGATATCACCAACCTCCACACTATCAGAGCCACCGCAGAGACCCTCCAGCCAGAGATCATCATAAACTGTGCTGCCTACACGAATGTTGACCGGGCAGAGAAAGAAGAGCCCCTGGCCGCCATCATCAACGGTTCTGCAGTGCAGAACCTCTGCCTGGTATGCCAGGAATGGGACATCCCGCTGGTCCACTTCAGCACCGACTATGTGTTCGATGGCGCCAAGGATGGGCCGTATACCATCTATGACCACACGAATCCCATTAATGCCTACGGCCGGACCAAGCTTCTGGGAGAGAAATATGTCCTGTGGCTATTGAATAAATTCTACCTTGTTCGCACCAGTTGGCTCTTCGGCATTAATGGCGGCAATTTTGTGGAGACAATGCTTGCCCTGGCCAAGAAACAAAAACAGGTATCGGTGGTCAACGACCAGACAGGTTGTCCTACCTGGACACAAGACCTGTCACAGGCAGTCACGGCCCTGATTGAGTCCGGACGCTACGGGGTTTACCACGCCACCAACTCCGGACCCACTACCTGGTTTGAGTATGCCAGGGAGATCTTCCGCCTGGCCGGAACCGGCACAGAGGTCCTGCCTGTAACCACCGACCAGTTTCCGACGGCTGCTAAGAGACCGCGAAATAGCGTTCTTGATCCCTTCCCGCTTCCAGAAGTGATCCAGAGGAACATGCCCTCCTGGCAGCAGGCGCTCGAACATTACATGAACAGAAGGAAAAGATAGAAACACTGTTCATAGCTGATGGCTGATAGCCACGAGGGTGTTCAGAGCTGATGGCTCATGGCTGATAGCCACGAACTATGAGCAATCAAGATAGGTTTGGATACGAAGACCTGGAAGTCTGGCAGAAGGCCATTGACTGGGCTTCGGAGATAGTCTCTCTGTGCAATGATCTGGAGACTGAGAGAAGGCATTATCGCTTGATTGAGCAACTGGAATCTGCTTGCAGCTCAGTTGCCATGAACATCGCGGAGGGAAAAGGAAGATATTCCCAAAAGGAATTCATACAGTTCCTATATGTGGCCAGAGGCTCACTTTATGAAACAGTCACCTTGCTGGAAATATTCTTAAAACAACAGTGGATAACCAAGGACAGGTTCCTGGAATTGAAGGAAACAGGCAAGGAAATAGCTAAAATGCTAAACTCCCTTATCAAATCCATCAAAAACTCAAAACTATGAGCCATGAGCTAAGTCGCCATGAACTGTGTTAGACTTGACCTGAATGGAGGTGAGGGATAATGCCTCGAATCACGGTAGACTTGAGCACAGAGGAGATCAAGAACCTGGTATTCCAACTGCCCGCACAGGAGTTTCTAGTGCTGGTTGACGCTATTGAGGAGCGGGCAGAGACTATTGCGATGATGCGAGTATCTGAGGCAGGGTTTCAGGAATGGAACGAAGACGGAGAAGACATCTACGATGCCAAAGCCTAACCCACATGAGCTATGAGCTATCAACTATGAGCTATAAGCAATGAAATTGCTCATCACCGGTGGTGCCGGCTTCATCGGCTCCAATTTCGTCCAGTATATGTTAGAGAAGTACCCTGACTACGAGGTAGTCGACCTTGATGCCATCACCTATGCCGGCAGCCTGGAGAACCTCAGGGAGGTCATGGACAATCCAAAACACAGGTTTGTTCAGGGGAGAATCGAGGATGGCAAGCTGGCAGAGACGTTAATGGCAGGCATTGATGTGGTAATCAACTTTGCTGCCGAATCCCACGTTGACAGAAGCATTATCGAGCCACAGGTATTCATCACGACCAACGTCCTGGGAACGCAGGTCCTGCTGGATGCCGCGTTGCGTCACAAGGTTAAACTCTTCTATCAGATCTCCACTGACGAGGTCTATGGTGCTCTGGGCCTTGATTCAACTGAACGGTTCACGGAAGAGTCCCCGCTCCGCCCCAACTCTCCCTACTCTGCCAGCAAGACTTCTTCCGATCTCCTGGTGCAAGCCTATCATCGCACCTATGGACTTCCGGTGGTCATCTCGCGCTGCTCCAACAACTACGGGCCCAGGCAGCATCCTGAGAAGTTCCTTCCTACGGTCATCCTCAATGCCTTGCATAACAAGCCGGTGCCCATTTATGGCGATGGCCTCTACGTCCGCGACTGGATTCACGTTCTTGACCACTGCCGGGCCATAGACACCATCCTGCACAAAGGCAAGGCAGGCGAGGTCTACAATGTGGGTGCGGACAACGAGTTGGCCAATATTGACCTGGCGCGCAGGGTTCTGCACATCATGGGCAAGCCCGAAAAGCTGCTCCAATCTGTGAAAGACCGCCCAGGCCATGACCGGCGCTATGCCATAGACTCCGCGAAAATCCAGAAATACCTGGGCTGGTTCCCGACGATAACCTTCGACACTGGCCTGACCCAGACAGTCCACGCCTACACGGGCCATCAACCATGATCTATGACCTATCAGCCAGCTTGCTATCAACTATTCGGCATGAGCTATCATAACGCATGAGCACGGCCCGTACCATCGCCAAGAACGCCACAGCCTTGATGGCTGCGCAGGCGGCCAGCTACTTGCTGGGCTTCTTCTACTTCATATCTATGGCCCGCTCGCTCGGCGGGGCGGGGTTTGGCATTCTTTCCTTTGCAATAGCCCTTGCGAGCTTATTCACGCCCCTTACGGATTTGGGGATTGCCACACTCATGATCCGAGAGGTGGCCAGAGACAAATCCGCAGCGCCGAAGTACCTGGCCCAAGTCAGCCTCATGAAGATGCTCCTGGCCGGGGTCACCTTCGGAGCAACTGCTCTCATCGTCATTCTCGGGGGCTACCCGTGGCAGACGATCATGGTCGTCTGCCTTCTCAGCCTGTCGGTAATCATTTCTGCTTTCACTACGATGATCTACTCTGTCTTCACTGCATTCGAGAAGATGGAGTACGCAGGAGTCGGGATTTTGGCGAATGCCGCTTTCATTTTCGCCGGCGTGATGCTGGGTGTGAAATATCACTTCGGTCCTATGGGTTTCGCCTCATTGTACGTTTATGCCAGCGCTGCCGTCCTGATATACAGTCTGGCTGCGCTCAGGTGGAGATTCTCCTCGGCCATGCCACGGGTTCCATCAATAACCACCATCGACTTCCGTTTCTGGAAGGACAACATCAAGCAGGGCTGGCCGTTCGCGTTCACCGCCATCTTCGGCACCATCGCCTACTATACAGACTCGGTGATGCTGTCCTTCATGAAGGGAAACGAGGCAGTTGGCTGGTACAACGCCGCCTTCAGATCAGTTGCCACGCTGTCCGTGATTCCCCTCGTCTATTTCGCTGCCATCTTCCCTGTCATGGCCAGGATGCACCTCTCCTCAACCTCGTTACTGAGGTTCATGGTGCGCAAGTCATTCCAGTACATGCTCATTATCGCGGTACCCATCGGGGTCGGAACAACTCTGCTGGCAGGGAGAATCATTTCGGTCATCTTCGGGGCAGGGTACAGTGAATCTGCGCCCATGCTCAGAATCCTGATTTGGTCGATGGCTTTCATTTTCGCAACATCGACGTTTTCTCAACTGCTCAACTCCGTCGACAAACAGATGACGTTTGCCAAGGTCGTCGCAGTCTGCGCGCTTTTGAACGTACTCCTGAACGCTCTCCTTATTCCCAGGTACGGTGGCACCGGGGCCAGCATAGACACGGTGGTAACCCAGTTCGCGGCGCTCATCCTTTCCGGCATTTTTTGCGCCAGGATTGGCTATGGCATCCCCGGCCCCAGCATTTTGGCATTGCTGGCCAAGATCGCAGCGGCCAGTGCCGCCATGTCTGTTCTCGTTCTATATTTCGATAACCTGATACTGTGGGCATTGATACCGCTGGCGGCTTTGCTCTACTTCGCTGTTCTCTTTCTAGTCAGAGGGATAGGGACCAAAGAGGACATCATGCTGCTCCGAGCCATCGTCGGTAGGAAGTAAACCAAGGGAGACAGAACAGAGGATCAATAACATCCGTGTATGGAGGTTTTCTATGACATAAGTGAACTTCTTGTATTGCGCTGCTGGGCGAAAAGCGCCTCCAGCAAAATCTCGTCTCACAACAAGGCGATAGACTAGCTTCGCTGCTCGGCCCTCTGCAAGACCCGTTTTCCGAATTAAAGATAGTAGAAAGTCCCCCGATGACATGGTTGGTTCTCCTCTCCCTTCCTCTGATGATTGCTTTTGCCCTTGCACCGCTCATCGCGCAAGGATGGATTGTATGATAACATATGCATCAGTGAGTTGCCTTGGAGAGAATTCGAGTATGGGTAACAAGTTCCGAGCACGTAGTGAATTCAAAATTGGCGAGCGGTCTCAGCGCAGCAAAACAGTATCTGATGACGACATCAATTCGTTTGCCAGGGTCAAGGGTGACACCAACCCAGTGCACACTGACCCTGAATTTGCAGACAAGACACGCTTAAGAGGAAGAATCGCCCATGGAATGCTAACCGTTGGTTTGATCTGTGCTTTACTGGGTGCTGTGAAAGCACGGTTAACGAGACTAATAGCATAGTATGGTCAAGATGAAAAAATACAACGTTCTGGTATTCCCAGGAGGGACTGAAATTGGGCTCGAAATTCATAAGGCCCTCTGTCAGTGCAAGAATGTGCGGTTGCACTCTGCAGGGCTTGATATTTCAAATCATGCCCCCTATGTCTTTGCGCGGCACTTTGTAATTCCTAGCATTTACGATCCAAACTGGGTTGATCACCTTAATCGGGTGATTATCGAGCAGGGAATAGACTATGTCTACCCGGCATACGATGACGTCATGGTTGCGTTGGCTGAAAATGCAAATAGAATAAAAACACGAATCGTGTGCTCGCCATTGGAGACCTGCTTGATAACCAGATCCAAATCAAAGACTTACTCTCTCTTTAGAAGTGTTATTCCTGTTCCCACACTGTATCCTGACCTGGAGGCAATTGATCAATACCCCGTGTTCGTGAAGCCGGATAGGGGACAGGGTGCTCAGGGAACATTCATTGTTCACAAAAGTGAACATCTCCGTCACTTGTTGGAACAGGCTGAGAAACAAGTGATCCTAGAGTACTTACCTGGAGATGAATACACGGTGGATTGCTTCTCAGACCGCGATGCCGGACTCTTGTTCTGTGGTGCGAGACAGAGGCTCCGTATCAGAAGTGGTATATCAATGGATAGTAGACCGGTTCACAATAGAATATATGCAGAATACGCTCAGGCGATCTCCAACAAATTAACCTTCCATGGAGCGTGGTTTTTCCAGGTTAAGAAGGATCAGCAAGGCATCTGCAAACTCTTAGAGATTGGCCCTCGTATTTCTGGAACTATGGCTCTGCACCGGGTTCAAGGTGTCAATTTTCCCCTTCTCAGTATATACGAGCAAGAGCGAATACCCATTCAAATCCTGACAAACGATATTGATGTGCAAATCGATCGAGCATTGATAAACCGATACAAGCACCAACTTAGGTACAGCGTTGTATATGTAGACTTGGACGACACATTAATACTGAATGAGACTGTTAACCTGGACCTTGTGAAGTTTCTATATCAGTGCATCAACAAAAGCACGCGCGTGGTGTTGATTACGAAACATGCATCAGATGTACAACAGACACTAAGGAAATATCGTCTAACAGGTATCTTTGATGAAATCATCCACATGGATCAGTCGTCGAACAAGGCTGATTATATTCGTGAGAGTGACGCTATTCTGATTGATGATAGCTTCAGCGAGCGGAAGAATGTAAGTGAAAGACTGGGTATTCTGACATTCGATTGTAGTATGCTTGAAATGCTGACGGATGAAAGGGGTTAAAAGGCAGTCGTCATGAAACAGAGCTTGAATGACTTGGCAGTAGTCGGGGGCAGGCCAGCTTTCAGCCAAAAACTGCATGTAGGCCGCCCGAACATTGGCAATCGGGGACGCTTGCTGGAGCGTATCAACGATATTCTGGACAAAAGGTGGCTGAGCAATGCAGGCCAGTATGTACAGGAACTGGAGCAGCGCGTCGCCGGGATTGCAGGCACGAGGCACTGCATTGCCATATGCAACGGTACAGTGGCACTGGAGATTGCCATCAGAGCCTCAGGTCTGAGGGGCGAAGTAATTGTTCCTTCAATGACATTTGTAGCGACTGCCCATGCCTTGCAGTGGCAGGAGATCACTCCTGTGTTCTGCGATATCGATCCTCAAACATATAATCTCGATCCGCATGCGGTGGAGAATATGATCACGCCCCGCACCACGGGAATCATCGGCGTCCATTTGTTTGGGCGCCCCTGTGATGCGGAAGCACTGGATCGCATTGCCAGGCAACATAACCTGAAGCTGTTGTACGATGCCGCACATGCGTTCGGCTATTCATACCACGGTCGCCCGGTTGGAAGCTTTGGCGATGCTGAGATGTTCAGTTTCCACGCTACAAAATTTCTCAATACCTTCGAAGGCGGAGCTATTGTGACCAATGACGACGATTTGGCAGCCAGGATCCGGCTGATGAAGAACTTCGGCTTCGCCGGATACGACAATGTTATCTACATCGGCACGAATGGCAAGATGACCGAGGTCTGCGCAGCGATGGGATTAACAGGCCTTGAAAGCCTTGAGGACTTCATCAACGTCAACCGCCGTAACTACATGCATTACAAGCACGAACTCCAAGGCATACCGGGTGTTCAGCTCATGACCTATGATGAAACGGAGAGGTGTAATTACCAGTACATCATATTGGAAATTGCCGAGCAAACCATCGGGATCAGCCGAGATCAACTGGTTCACATCCTGCATGCCGAAAATGTTCTAGCACGTCGCTACTTCTATCCAGGTTGCCATAATATGGAGCCCTATCGTTCCTACTTCCCTCATGCCAGGTTGATGCTGCCTGAAACGGAGAAAATTGTGAGGCGGCTATTGGCTCTGCCCACAGGCACTGCCGTGGAGCCCGAGGACATAACAGGAGTCTGTCAGATCATCCGGCTGGTTGTGGAGCACGGGGCTGATATCAGAGAAAGGCTTCCTGGATAAGGCCATAATCCGGTGAAAGTAAGCGTTTGCATGATTACCGGATTATCTAGTGCAAAAAGATACGGCAACACTAGAAGATTTGTCACAAGATAGTTGGGCCTCAAGACAGGTTTCTGTCAGCCCTGATTGTGGAGAGTTGGTGTGATGAACTTGGAATCCCTGAAACAGAAGATACCCCTCAGCGTTAGCCGCCGCGGGGCGGTATTATTGGATCGCGTTCGGCGACTAATGAGAAATCCCATGAACGACTTGCGGATCAGACAAGCCCAAGAGAGACTGATAAGAGAGAACTACTCTTCTGATACTGACAAGCTGGTCGTTTTCCTGACTCCGGGACGCGATATCGTAAATGGAGGTATTCTGTCAATCTCGTCCATTTATGGGGAGTCCAGAAAGCTCAAGCATGTACATGGAGCAGACGTTGTGCTGTGCACCATACCAGGCGACCCTCTGCTGCTAAGATACACCAAATTCAACAATACAAACTACGTATATGGATTCCCACAAGTTCTTGCTTATTTCAAGGGTTTGCAGTGCATCATAGTGCATATTCCGGAGCTCTGTATTGCGCAATTCAACAAGAGTATTTCGAAAAGAGACCGCCTTGCACTGAGTGTAATCCCGATTGTACACATCAACATAATGCTCCAGAATATAGAACTACTCCCGCCCATGAAGCATATCGAGGAGTTGAGCAAACTTGGCATAGTGACGTGCACAACTGCACATGAGCAATATACGACTCGCGAATTAAGGGCAAGACTAAGATTTCCCGTGCATAAACTCTCTGCCTGGGTCAGTCCTGAGCAGTATGACAAGAAGCACTACAGGGAGAAGGAGGAACTCTTAATTGTATCACCAGACGCCCATCCAAGGAAATCGGAGGTCTTGAACATAATCGCTGGCCAGCTGCCAAGACTGCGAATCCAGATTATCAGAAATCTGACCTATGAGGAGTTCAAGGATGTTATCTCCCGAGCGAAATGGGCTCTCACTTTCGGTGAAGGACTGGACGGGTATTTTCTGGAAACCATCTTCAGCGGTGGGGTCAGCTTTGCCGTATACAATGCCCGGTTTTTCACAGATGACTTCAAACCCCTACGAACTGCATATGATAGCTATGATATGCTGTCCAGGCAGATATGCGCAGACATGAATGACCTTGACAATGAGGCAAGCTACAGCGCCTATCAACAGAAGCAATACGAGGTATGCTGTAAGCACTACAACTACAAACAATACGTCAAGAACCTGGAGTTGTTCTACAAAGGTGAATATACTTACAAGTAGAGGCATCCGGAAAACCGAGAGAGTTTCTGCCCTTATTCAGAAATATCATCTGAAACGCGCTCGTGACACTGCAAACAGGGTATCATGTCTCCTGCTCCACCCAGATTTGGATGCAGCAGTGGGCAAGTCCAAAGACAAGGTTGCCATTGTTGCAGAATCGTTGACCACCCGATGAAACCTCCCAAAGAAAGTATGTATTATCATCCTCAACTGGAACGGGCTGCATGACACCGTAGAGTGTCTGGAGTCTCTTCAGAAAGTCACCTATCCAAATTATGAGGTGATAGTGGTTGACAATGCTTCACAGGGAGACGATGTCAAAGCTCTGCGGACGTAAATGTTAATTTCAAACAAATGCACAAACATGCTGTTCTTTTGGTTTTTTGGTTTATGAGCGTTGCAAGGCCGCGCGCTCGCCTGTGTCCACGCTGAACTTGACAGCCCCTATTGCCTGCATTATGTTATTCTGGGTGAAATGCTACGGCGACACCTTCAGGATGATTAATGGACACACCAGCCAAGTTTTGTCCCTTCTACGTGACTCCTGCCTATGCCATTTGTGCTCCACCTCGATCATTCAGTCAGAAACCAAACGGCGGACGTACGGCCAAGGGATGACAACGGACGAACCACGTAACCCTAAAGTAACCGTTATAATACCGACCTACAACCGGGCCAATCAGATGGTCCGCTCAATCAGCAGTGTGCTTGGCCAGACCTATGGTGACTTCGAGCTCATCATCGTAGATGATGCTTCATCTGACAATACAGCCGAAATCATGGCAAGTTTCGATGACGAGAGGGTAAAGTGCATCCGGCGTGAACAGAACGGTGGGGCTGCTGCTGCCAGAAACACAGGCATCAGAGCAGCGACTGGCGAGTTTGTGGCTTTCAATGACAGCGATGATGAATGGTTGCCCGACAAACTGGAGAGGCAAATGGAAGTCTTCGAGATCGTGCCGTCTAAGGTCGGGGTAGTCTATTGCGACTCCTGGCTTGTCCACAACGGTAAGGAGGGACTTCTGCGAGCACCTAATATAATGCCCGAAGATGGAATGGTATTCAGAAGGGCACTCGCTGGCCACGTATATGGCATAGGCGTCCAGACGGCGATCTTCAGAAAGGAATGTTTTGAAATAGCCGGCCTGTTTGATGAGAACCTGCGCGTAGAGGAGGATTCAGAATTCTTCATTCGAGTGTGCAAGCACTATTGTCTATATCATATTTCCGTTCCTTTGGTCAAACGATTCGTCACGCAGAGTAGCCTCTGGTTTGGCAACGACGAAAATCACCTGCGAGCACATGAGACAATCCTGAAAAAGTACTGGGAGGACATAAGGGTTGATCGTAGACTGAAATCGCAGCGCCTTATGGGTCTCTGTTGGTGGGCGACTATCTCCGGTCGCCGGAGGAAAGCCTGCAAATACTTTGCCCGGGCATTGATCGCAAGCCCGCCAGAGTCCTTGGTGTTTGTGCTAAGTCGTCTGGTTGGGGGACGGTCGCAACATGTCCCGGTCAAACTGGCAGTGGGGGCTGTTGCCAGGTTGCCAAAGTCGTTATACAGGATGGTAGCTCGAGTGAAGCCAAGGCCCAGTCACCCTTCAAGCAATGCAAAGGCCCACGAATGACCGTGGTGCCGGAGAGGTACGGAGTGAGCCTAGTGCGCAACTTGTTCACGGCTATCCCGACCCCCATCTGCCGGGTCTGGCAATATAGATCCTCGAAGCATCAAGGAGGCCCATCCCGACAGATAGGTTATGAAGTGATACGAAGCGACTTTTTTGCGTGACCACTCCTTCAATCTTTGATTTGGCGGCTGAGTCCTGGCCTTTAACACTCACCCTATCACTTCCACGCGGTCCTTCCCTAGCCCACCCCCTGTATCTGAGCTGAGGTTGACACGCACTATTGCGCCACCATAACATGTCATGCAACTATTGCTGCAAGGTAAAAGTTAAGCAGGATAGCAGCACTAATGAAAGGAAGAATCAAATGGCATTGAAGACATATTTACGCAAGGCTCTGAATTCAGTGCTCGAAGACAAAGCTCTGAATTCAGTGCTCAAACGTTGTGGTCACCAAATAATAGGAAGTTGGCAGCTGTATGAATGGCAGAAATATCCTGAACGGTACCAGCCAAGTTACAAGCAGTCAGGATTGCCTGAAGGAGCTACGGATTATTTACAACAGAACAATCCTAGACTTCAAGATCTGCAGGCTAGATACGCTATCTTTAATAACAAGGTTACGGCCCCATTGCTCTGGACAGATGCCCATGTGAGACCTGATCATATTCTTTATTTCCGAGGAGACAACGCTTATGTCTGGCAACTGAGGGGCCAAAACATGAACATCATGGCTTATGCCTTGACGACCTTCTATGTTAAGTCGATAGATAAGCTCCGGATTTTTGAAGTCTTAGAAGAAGATGAGTTCTTTGGTAATTTCACTTTCCGCATCGACAATAGATTGATAAGCCGTGATTTATTAGATTCGATCATGGAGATCTACTTTCTTGAGAAACATCTAAGTCTCTCCCTTTCAAAAGATATGACTGTCTTAGATATCGGTGCTGGTTATGGCAGGTTAGCACATAGAATGGTAAGTGCTCTACCAAACATTCAAAACTATTTATGTACAGATGCGGTTGCCGTTTCGACCTTCATTTCGGAATATTATCTTCGATTCCGTGGCACAGAAGGTAGAGCCAAGGTTGTCCCTCTGGACGAAATTGAAAACATGCTAAGGAATAGAACTGTCAATATTGCACTCAATATTCATAGTTTTCCAGAGTGTAACTTATCGGCTATAGATTGGTGGTTGTCTCTCTTGGAGGAACATAGGGTTAGATATCTGATGATTGTGCCCCATTACGAACGCTTGCTGACACTTGATGGCAAGGATTTTGGTGAAGTTATTGAAAACCATGGATACAAATTGGTGGCCAAAGACCCCAAATATAGAGATCCGGTTGTGCAGAAATATGCGATTATGCCTACATACCACTGTTTATTTGAGCTTCAATAAGGCAAACCTGCATAACAAGGCGCTGCACCCGACCGTTATTACCCTATGGCCCAAACACTAGGCTCACCTCGCCATCTCCTTGTAGGACTTCAGGCTGTCAAGGGTTCTTGCACTGTGGCCCCACCAAACGCTCTAGGACGAACGATCTGCTGTTGGGGATACCCATCCACCTATTTCAGCCCCCCCTCTGTATCCAAGCTGAGGTTGACTTTATGCACGACTGACTCTAAGATCAGTGGCAACTACTGCAGCAAGATGAAAGGGAATGTCAGCCTGCAGAAGAGAGGAGTGTTGCGCACATGGAAAACAGCCCAAGGATCCTCCATAGAATCTGGGTGTTGCTCAGCTGCATACGACTCACCCCACATATCTTCTTCATGAAATTTCACTCAAATAAAGAGATCATAAGACTAGATCTATACAGATGGTCCAGCTGGCGCAGCTGGGCACTAGGCGAGGAACCGGACAAAGCACGTGGCACTATCTACTCCTTCGTTAACTGGATGACCTTTTATCCAGAATATAGAAGCCTCTTCTACTATCGTATAGGATGGATCAGTCGGATACTATCTCCTCTATGTCCACCATTGCCTACACTTTATATTGTCACAAGGGATATAGGTCCAGGCTTATTTATTGGACATGGTTTCTCCACCATAATTTCTGCAGAAAAGATTGGGCAGAACTGCTCGATTTATCAGCAAGTCACGATTGGAAACAAGGGTCACAGGGCTGATGTCGCAGATCCCAAGATAGGTGACAATGTTACCATATGGCCTGGCGCAAAAGTAATTGGCGATGTGAGAATCGGTGACAACTCTGTAGTGGGTGCAAATGCTGTTGTTGTTAAAGATGTCCCAGAAAACTGCACAGTAGTCGGTGTTCCCGCATACATCGTGCGCAGGAATGAGGTGAAAACGAAAGAGCCTCTTTAATGATTGGGCTAACAAGCGCTTGAAGATTGTTTTTCCCACTAACTCAAATAGCATATTCTGCCCATCTTTTCTTGGTATAGTTCTGATTCACTGAATCAAGATATGAATAGGTGGGGCATAAGGTTTCTTCGTGCTATCAGCCTGGTGCTACTGTCCCTTGCGCTCCTCCTTGGCTCAGCAAGATGGGGAAGTTCAGCCTGTAAGTAGATGCCTGACGCTCAGCTAGTCCTCTTCGCTTTCGAGTATGTCTCTCAGGCCGGATACCTCATCCGCAGCTCTATTCGCCTCGTCTTCGAGGCTCTGAATGGCATGCACACCCACCTTGAACGGCATGAATGCTATGAGTCTCCCATCTTCACAACACGGCTTCGCTTGAATGGCTGAGGCCAACTGTGCTGCATCGTATTCACGGCTTTGGCCATCTGAGATTCCATGTCTCCTCCTCTACTCGGCCAGATTGTTAAGCCACTCATCGCTACACTCCTCGAAATGCAGGCGTTGCTGCTCGTTATGCTCAGGCTCGGATGGTGATGGCTCAGGCTCAGCATTCTCCTTCACTGCGCCAGTATCCACGCTAGCAGCGTTCACCTCTCCTCATGCATCACCGGATTGTGAACAAGGTTGACATCCTCTGGCTTGTTGTGCTAGCGTCCAAGTGGCTTCCCCAGACGATACACGCTTTGGTCAGGATTCCGCATCTGGTGCGGCGCAAGGCCTGACTATTTTCTAAGAATGAGCCCTGGGAACAGAAAAGACCTTAGTTTAGATAGAGGGAGCATGGAACTGTGAAAGAAAGATTGAAACAATTTGTGACACGTCATAGGTTCTTACTCGCGATTGCACAAACCATCCTGTTATGCTTACGAAGGTGTCACGATGCAATCTATTGGGCTATTCGTCCACTAGTGATGAACCAGTACCTCAAGTCTCATCAAGTACGCAAGTTGCAGATCGGGGCAGGTCCGAATATATTACCGGAATGGCTTAACACAGACAAGTCCCCCAGTTCGCCTAGAGTTTTGTTTCTTGATGCAGCAAACCCCTTTCCATTCAGAGATGCTACTTTCGACTATATATATAGCGAACATCTCATTGAACATTTGACCTACAAGCAGGGCCAGTTGATGCTGCGAGAATGCTTCCGAGTGTTGAAACCGGGTGGAAGCATTCGTACTGCCACTCCTGATCTGGAGACGTTGATCGGACTATACACGCCTCAGAAAAGCAGTCTCCAGCAGAAGTACATACATTGGGTCGTTGACAAGTTTTATCCTGAGATCGGTCTTTACCAAGAGAGTGTTGTTATCAACAGTAGCTTCAGGAACTTTGGTCATCAGTTTCTCTACGATTGCTCTCTGCTTCAAAGCACCCTGGAAAAGGCGGGGTTTGTTGCCATTACCAGGTACAATGTCGGAGAAAGTGACGACGAGGTATTCCGCAGAATCGAATCCCACGGTTTGTCCTGCGGAGACGAAGAGATGAACCGATTCGAAACGATGGTTGTGGAAGCAAGGCGGTCGCTGTGACCCCACCAGCACCTTTGCTCGCCATCAAGGATGTTAGGGTAGCGGACAATGAACCATCCCAAAGTCTCCATCATAGTCCTTAACTGGAACGGACTCAAGGACACCATAGAGTGTCTGGAGTCTCTTCAGAAAGTCACCTATCCCAATTATGAGGTGATAGTGGTTGACAACGCTTCGAAGGGGGACGACGTGGAGGTTCTGAGAGAGGGGTTCAGCGACTACATCCACGTGATTCGGAACGACCAGAACTACGGATTTGCCAAGGGGAACAATGTTGGAATCCGCTATGCTATGGAGAAGGGCCCCGACTATGTGCTTCTTCTGAACAATGACACAACGGTCGCCCCGGAGTTCCTGACGGAGATGGTGAGCGTGGCCGAAGCGGATAGACGTATCGGCATAGTCTGTCCCAGGATGTACTTCTACGACCGGCCGGATCTGGTTCATTTTGATGGAGGAGTCAAGATCAGCCTGTGGTGGGCCACTCTGAAAGGGGTACCACGCGAGGGCGATGAACGCCCGGTCATCGAAACGGAGTATGCCTGTGGAGCGGCCATGATGATCCGCATTGCGACTATGGAGAAGTTGGGCCTACTCCCTGAGGAGTACTTCTTCGGGGTAGAGGATGTCGACTACTCGCTGCTTGCTCGCAGGAACAACCTCAAAATCGTGGTGGCCCGCAGAGCCCGGGTGCTGCACAAGCTTTCGAGGACTTCGGCAGCCAGCATAGGCGCGACTGGTACCATGTTCCATGCAAGTAGAGGCTGGCTGATGCTGCGTCGTAAGTACATGTCAAGGCCCGGCTACCTGCTGTCCAACACCACCGTGTTGGCCCGCCAGGCATTTGCAGGGCTGAGCACGCTGCTTCGCAGCATCTGGCACCGTGACTGGCACCAGACCGCCCTGCTCTTCCGAAGGATCTTGTCAGGTCTCAAAGGGATAGTGAAGGGCGCATCTTCCTCATAGCGGGCACAAGGTGCTGACACCTACTCGCGCATTATCTCGTAGGTAGCCAGCCAACGGCACCGAACCTATCCAAGACCTTGATCCCAGTCCTTGCCATGCCCCTGATCTGCCTGCCACTCAAGATGAACGAAAGCGCGAAAACCGCCATGAAGGCAGCCCATTTACCATACTTGAAGGATTCAAAACATGCCTTTCTGCCTTCGGTCTTCTCACCGTTCATTATCTGATACACTCCCAATACACCCAGCCTTCGACCGTACGCCTTCGGGCAGAGATTCCTCTGATCCTCACCGTATTCGGCAATGAGCGCCTTGTTCGTTAGAATGAGCTCGGGCAGATGATTCAGCATGGTCTCCAGGCTGGACACACGCTCATGGCCATGCTCACGATAGCGAGTCTGCAACATCTTCGGCACATAGTAGCCCTTGCCTTTTCGAAACACTTTGAGCGCCCACACTATCTCGCCACACCACAATCTCTCATCAAACCTGTCAGCCTCATCTACTATGTCTCTCGCTATCGCCTGCCAGTAGTCCCCTCCTATCCTGCTGCAGAGAAGGTCTTCATATAGAACGTAAGCCTCTGTGTCCCCATATGCAGACCCCCACCCACTCCGTTGCTGCCGTTCAGAATCCCAACTGTTGAACCAGATTACCTTGACGTCTTGCGCGGATAATCTTTCGAATTCGCGGACCGCCGTCTCCAAAGCTTCAGGAATTAGTGTGTCATCGTCGTCAAGGATCGCTAGGTAGTCACCCGTCGCCATATCAAGCGTTTTGTTTCTGGCGGCCTGCACCCCTTTGTTTGGACTCTGCTTGTAGTACCTGACCCTGTGATCACCGAAAGCGCGACAAACATCCTCAGTGTTGTCAGTCGATCCGTCATCAACAATTATGAGCTCAAAGTTACGATACGTTTGATTAAGGACGCTTTTCACAGCCCTAGGCAGTAGATGGGCCCGATTGTAGGTAACCATCAAAATCGAGAAAACCGGTTCACTCTTCACAAGTCCCTCTTCTTCCGTTCAATTGGAGTCCCTGCGCAGGTTGGGCAACTGGCTGGCGCCCGGATGTCACCGAGCTTCGGTCACCTCAAAGAGCTGACCGTCAGACTGTGACACGACAAGTTCTGCAGCTTCAACCCGAGCCTTGAAATCCTGACCTTAGGCCCGAACGTGGCCAAACTCTTCCCGATTCGGCCGCCCATATTCCAGAGTCCATTGTCCTGCCGCTAGACGATTCCCCCACTAAGCCACAATTGTAGCCAAAAAACGTCGTGTATGGCAATGCCCCGTTGTGAAGCAGCCAAAGACTTGCCTGGGGCAGAGGGGGAAACCGGTGTCTGAAGGGGAAACCTTCTCAGGGCTAGACCGGACGAGAGGCCTTATCTTCTCTGAAAGCCATTAGGCACAATCGTGTTGCTGTTCAATATGCCCACAGCAGACTGATCCCGATGCTGGAACACGAGCCAAACACAAGTCGAGCCGCAGAGTCTACTGGTACGGGTACAAGGTTCATCTCGTAGCTGACGCTAACTCAGAACTGCCCATCTGGTTTCACCTCACACCTGCCAATGTATATGGTGGTGCTCACCTCCCGACAGTCCTCGAAGGAGCTAAGACACAGTTCAGTTGGTTCCGTCCCACACACGTGCTGGCTGACAAGGGATATGATAGCAAAGAGTGTTTCCGCTTCGTGGGTGAATACATGAAGGCTAAGCCTATAATAGACGTGCAGAAGCGCCGCAAAGGACAACAATTCGTGAAGGGCGACCATGCAGGGCTTACCTTGTCCAGACCCCTGGAAGGCGTGAGATATCGCTGCAATCGAGTACCGTATGATCCCAAGTGCCCTAGATTCGGCCACTGTCCTATGTTGCCAGTATCTGTGGATAGTCCCTTAAACCCACTGACCGCCCAAACCTACTATGAGCGATACATCCCATTCCCTTATGGGTCTAAGGAATGGGAAGCTATCTATAACAAGAGAGTTGGTGTTGAGCGTATCTTCAGCCGATTAAAGACTCATCGGAAGCTGGATGCTCTGAGAGTCCGCAGGATGACCAACACACACGACCTCACAGCGCTCTCGGCTGCCGACCGCCAGTTTCAGAGGCGATTCTCCCTCCTCCTACCCCTGTTCTGCTCCCCGAAAACTGGTCCAACTGAAATGTTAGTTTTGTGGGATGATCTGAATTATGAGAGAGGAGGGTCTTCCCATGAAGAGATCGCGGTACACTGCGGAGCAGGTTGCCTTTGCTCTGAGGCAGGCCGAGTCGGGGACGCAGGTCCCCGAGGTATGCCGCAAAATGGGCATCAGTGAGCAGACGTTCTACAGATGGAAGAAGAGGTATGCTGGCATGGGAGTGGGGGAGGTAAGAAGGCTAAGGGTACTGGAGGAGGAGAATAAGAAGCTCAAGCAACTGGTGGCTGATCTTTCCCTGGACAAACAGATGCTGCAGGATGTGCTACGAAAAAAGCCCTGAAGCCTGCTCATCTTCGGGAACACGTTGAGGTGCTGCAGATAGCGTATGGTACCAGCCAGAGGAGGGTATGCAGGATTCTGCTCTTCCAACGGTCCAGTTGCCGATACTGCAGCGTGGCAGATGAGCAGGCGGCTCTGAGGATCAGACTGAGGGATCTGGCCAGCTCCCGGGTGAGCTATGGTTACCGGCGGCTCCATATCCTGCTTCAGAGAGAAGGGTGGCAGGTGAATCACAAACGGGTATACCGGCTTTACCGAAAGGAGGGACTGCAGATGAGGCCGAAGAAGCCGAAAAGGCATGTGACGGCCTGCAGACGCATGGAGCGGATAGCAGCTGCGGGACCTAACGACGGCTGGTCGATGGACTTCATGAGCGACGAGCTCTTTGATGGGCGGCGCATACGGCTGTTAACGATAGTGGATAACTTTACCCGTGAGAGTCTGGCGATAGAAGTAGGCGAGCGCATAGGTGGGCACCGAGTGGTGGAGATTCTGATGCAGTTGGGAAAGGAACGACGGCTCCCCAGTACCATAAGGGTGGATAATGGCCCGGAGTTTATCTCCAAGCAACTGGACCAGTGGGCCTACTTGAACGGCGTGCAACTGGATTTCAGCCGACCTGGGAAGCCAACTGACAACGGTCTTATCGAGGCCTTCAACGGACGCCTGCGCCAGGAGTGCCTTAACGAAAGCTGGTTCCTATCTCTGGAGGATGCTCAGGAGAAAATCGAAGCGTGGAGAATGGACTATAATAGGGAGCGCCCCCATGGTGCGCTGGGGAATATGGCACCACTGGAGTACGCGCAATCGGTGAAATGACCCATAAGACTAACATTATGACTGGTACAAAGAAGGGGGCAGCCTC
>CAVRFM010000008.1:0-135160 GCA_963720375.1 uncultured Chloroflexia bacterium
GTCAAGGCGGCGCTCTATTCGGTTTTGCACGAAGAATCAACTTGGTGAAGAGGTGTGTGCCGACCCATGGAATCATTTTCCGCCTAAGTCATGGCGTGTCCTTTTAATGAGGCCACTAATCCCGTTGCCCAAGAGAAGGATTGAAGAGAAACCGATGGCGGCCTAGAATACTTAGCAACAGGGGGTCTTATGCCAGAAGTTCTTCCAGGGGATTTCGAACATGGGATAAAGAAGCCAAACTGCTTGCCACCTATAAGGGAATTGGGCAGGTGATGGAAGGCGGTAAGAGGATTTCAAAGGTTCGCTACACTCTGTATCATAGGCAGGATGTTGATCTCATGAGCATAGCAGGTGGGAACAGCATCGAAGTGCAAGGCTTAAGATCTATCGATGGTAAGATATGGGTACTGGAAGATGACACGGTATTATTCAAAGCCTGGGAAAATAGAACACGGTTGACCCTCCATGTGGAAAAGGGTCAAGAGGTTGATTTCTATATTGTGGATATTGTGAACGCAGATGGTCAAAGTGAATTGAGCATTGTAGGTGATGGCGATCTCCACAGATCCTCCTGAGCTGGCGTCTTAAATCCAATCAGAGATCGACTGGTGCCCATGTCGCTTCATGCTTCTTTCATGAATCTTCCCGAAACTACTCTTTGTATCCAAACCAGGGCTGCAGTGTTTCCCGTGCCTTTGCCATGCAGTGCTAAGATGTAGTTAGTGACAAGTCAGAGATTCTTGATAATTGGGGAAGGTGGTAAGTCTTCACAGTGGGCAAGAATGGCCAGAGCAAGTTCAGGTTGTGCGCATATGTGAGCAGCAATAAACCGTCAGCTATCAAACCAGCCCTTGAACGAATCATTGTTAACAAGGGAACCATCAGACAAACGGATCAAGGGTTCGAGGTTGAGGCAGAGCTTGAAGGAGAAAGCGCGAGAGATCTCAACCGTACGATTCTGTCAGAGGCTGCGTAGAGTGAAGAGACGAACGAGGATTCACGCAGAGTGGACGTCGGGTGATATCACCGAGAGGTTCTTCGACTATGTTCCAAAAGGAACTCGCAAGATATAAGAAAGATAAAACCATCGGCAACGAAGCTTTGCACCCATCGGGGAATTCCCACTTGCCAGTGTATCAATGGCAAACACGGAGGGCTACTCCCTGTAACGCGGATTGAACGATAGCCCAGGTTGTTGCCATTGCACACTTGCCTGCATTGTTCAATGAACAAAAGTGTCAATGTCCTGTAAACCCAAGTCTGTTCTTTTTCACACTAGGCTCTTCAATCAATAGACATTGATTTACCGATCGCCCGTCTCATTACTTGTTGGAGCTAGTACTGAGGAGCTCCCTGTGATCTACCCCCCATTTATGATGTAGCCTTGGACGAGCGATGCCAGAATAATGGTGGAGACGAGATTTTGCGAAGTTAAGTGATCTAGAAGTGGTCTTTCCATGCCTTGCGGCACGGACTTAACTTTGAAGTGGGCCATTGTGGTCTCGAACCACAGACCTCAGTCTTATCAGGACTGCGCTCTAACCAACTGAGCTAATGGCCCTCGACTGTAGAGTATAGTTATCGCCCGAATCACGTGTCAAGGCAAAAAAGAACCTTAACCTCTGGATAGTGGAAGGAGGAGGGATAAGTTTTTGAACTGAAACTCTCCAAAATGGAGAGACCGACCTAGGAGTAATAACTCCCTAGAAAGGAGGTGATCCAGCCGCACCTTCCGGTACAGCTACCTTGTTACGACTTCGTCCCAATCACCAGTCCCACCCTCGGCGACTGCCTCTCTTGCGAGTTAGCGCATCGACTTCAGGTGTTACCAGCTTTCATGACGTGACGGGCGGTGTGTACAAGGCCCGAGAACGTATTCACCGCAGTATGCTGACCTGCGGTTACTAGCAACTCCGCCTTCATGCAGGCGGGTTTCAGCCTGCAATCTGAACTGAGGGTGGCTTTTTGGGATTGGCTCCAGATCGCTCTTTCGCATCCATTTGTACCACCCATTGTAGCGTGTGTGTAGCCCAAGGCGTAAGGGCCATGCTGACTTGACGTCATCCTCACCTTCCTCCCAGAATTCCTGGGCAGTCTCCTGTGAGAAATCAACACAGGACAAGGGTTGCGCTCGTTATGGGACTTAACCCAACACCTCACGGCACGAGCTGACGACAGCCATGTAGCACCTGTGCTGGCTCCTACCCGAAGGCAGGTCGTCCCCCTTTCAGGTTCCTACTACCAGCATGTCAAGCCTTGGTGAGGTTCTTCGTGTTGCATCGAATTAAACCACACGCTCCGCTGCTTGTGCGGGCCCCCGTCAATTCCTTTGAGTTTTAGTCTTGCGACCGTAGTTCCCAGGCGGGATACTTAAAGCGTTAGCTTCGGCACGGAGGGGGTCGATACCCCCCATACCCAGTATCCACCGTTTAGGGCGTGGATTACGCGGGTATCTAATCCGCTTCACTCCCCACGCTTTCGCGTCTCAGCGTCAGGTACAGCCCAGAAGGCCGCCTTCGCCACGGGTGTTCCTCCCGATATCTACACATTTCACCGCTACACCGGGAGTTCCACCTTCCTCTGCTGCCCTCAAGCCTCTCAGTATTGATAGACCAATCCCAGTTAAGCCAGGACCTTTCACTACCAACTTAAAAAGCCGCCTACACGCTCTTTACGCCCAGTAAATCCGGATAACGCTCGCCCCCTACGTATTACCGCGGCTGCTGGCACGTAGTTAGCCGGGGCTTATTCATCGGTTACCGTCCTTACTCTTCACCAATAAAAGAGGTTTACAACCCGAAGGCTGTCATCCCTCACGCGGCGTCGCTGCGTCAGGCTTTCGCCCATTGCGCAATATCCCTTGCTGCTGCCTCCCGTAGGAGTCGGGGCCGTCTCTCATTCCCCGTCTGGCTGACCATCCTCTCAGACCAGCTACCCGTCTTAGGCTTGGTAGGCCGTTACCCTACCAACCACCTGATAGGACAAAAGCCCCTCCTCCAGCGCCCGAAAGCTTTCATCACCCCGCATTACCGGGGCGATCGCATGCGGTATTAGCTCCGATTTCTCGGAGTTGTTCCCCACTGAAGGATAGGTTACCTTTGTATTACTCAGCCGTTCGCCACTGCACTCCAACCGAAATCAGAGTACCGTTCGACTTGCATGCATTAGGCACGCCGCCAGCGTTCATCCTGAGCTAGGATCAAACCCTCCAAAATTTCCTTCCACTATCCAGTTGTTAAGGTTTTTCGTGCATATGAACTATAACGCAAGCTCCGCTCCATTGTCAAGTATCTTCGCGGCTCTTCGCTAAATCATGGGAACACCATAGAGTAATTTGCCCCCACCAGTGTGTTGCCCATCATTATTAGATTAGGTGAATTATAACGCTGGCAGCCCGAAGTTGGACCTTACTCTTGCCCAGTCCTCTTTCGACGGCAGAACGTAGTTCCTGGTCCTGCTCGGAATCGGCAGGCCTGCTCCTTTCTTTATGTCAACAGCCATCTCAGCCGTTTTCATGGCCGCCATCACCGAGTCGATGATCGGTACCACCTGTCCATCGACGGTGATCTTATTGAAGCCAACCATGCTGCAAAACAGGCTGGTGCCGGCACAGCCCAGCACGACCGCATCAGCACCATCTTTCACGCATTCTCTGGCCACCTCCGCCACAGCATCAGCGGCCAACTGGGGATTGCCCAGCCACTTTTCCCAGACCTTAGCAAAGGGGTCCTTATCGAACCGTATCCCATTGGGTATCAGCCGATCCTCCAGACCGGCCTGTTTGACCTGCTCCTCGATCTGGGCAAGCTGCCCTGCCATGTTGGTGCCTATTATGGCGAACTTGCGGCCTAACTGGCAGGCGAAGTGCATGCTGGACTCAGCAGGCCCAAAGATCGGTATGCTGACTACCGACCTGGCTTCTTTGACACCCGGGTCTCCAAAACAATGCACGCAGGCAGCATCGAAGCCTTCCTTATCTGCCTCAATGAATGCCTCGATTATCTCCCGCTTGTCCATGAGGGCAAAATAGGGATTATCGAAATCGAGCACATTGTCTCCCTTGAGGCCATGCTTTATCGGCTTCAACACCACTTCGGTGTCAGGTCGCAGCACTTTGTTGAAGCTATGCTGCACCATGCCAAACCAGATATCGTGGAACCCCTCCGGCATCTCCGTAATATGAACTAGACAGATCTTCATTTTGCCCCCTTTTCTCTGACTTATTTAATAACCCACGGCTGGCAAACCTCATTCGGCTGAGGTTAGTCAACAGATTCTTTCCCAATATTAATACGCCACAGTCTTTCTGCCAAATCAACTATATAGTCGCTATTCCCCAGCTTTGTCTGCCAACAGATTTCAGACTTTGGAGATTCCTCATCTTTCTTCATATTCGAAAGAGTCTCAAGGCGTTCTCGGTGGTCTTTTCAGCCACGAAATCCGGCGACAGTCCTTTCATCTCCGCCGTTGCCTGCAGAGAGCGAGAGACGTCCGCCGGCTCTGCCCGATGCCCCTGATACACCACCGGGCAATCTGTCTCCAGCAGCAGGTGCTCCAGAGGCGCTTCCTTCACAGCCCGGCGGTGCTCCGCATGATACTCGACGGCTAACGTTGCCGAGACAAAGTACCCCTGCTCCAGGATTTCCCTCAGCACATTAGTCGGCCCTGTGTACCAGTGAAAGATGGCCTTCTCCAATGATGCCTTTTTCGTCAGTTCAAAAGAGTCTCTCCAGGCATACCGCGAGTGGATTATCGCCGGCTTGCCATGGCGTTTGGCAAGTGCCAGGATAGTCCCCAACACCTTCTGCTGCAGGTCTTTACCAGCAGTGCTGACCACCCTCTTGTGGTAGTCCAACCCTACCTCTCCTACCGCCACAGCCACCGAGAGATTATCCTCAATAAACTGGAGATGGCTCTCCAGAGACGATAAGACTTCATTATTTAGTCGCCCCGGATGCAGACCGAGCGCCGGATGGACGAAACCCTGATATTTCCCGGCTATCTCCAGCACCTGGTGGTTTGATTCATAATCCGAACCAACAGCCACTATGGCCACCACTCCACTCTGTTTGGCCCTCTCGATGGCTGAGCCCAGGTCCTCTAACTCCTCCAGGTGAGCATGTGAATCAACCAGCCGGCACAATTTGTTTACTTCCAATAATCGCCCCCTTCAATGTGGAAACCACCTGCTTCCTGACTATACTGAGGACACAGCCTGCAGGCAACTCTGAGGATATGTGCCCGCAGAATCAGGGCAAAGCCTCCGGCCAGGGCATCAGCTGAGGATATGCTTCCCCACGATACGCTGCACCGCAGCCAGACCCAGTGAATCGGCGGGAAGCTCGGTGATCGGCTTGCCGATCAGGTCATGATAAGCGACGGTCTCATCCTGAGGTATGCAGCCGAAGACCTCCAACCCTATCTCCTGGGCAGAGTGTCTCAGCAGTTCCTCATTGCCTTGAACCCTGTTGAAAACAAGACCCAGTCTCCCACACTGTATCACCCTGTCGTCCTGCACCATCCGTTTTATCAGGGCTGCAGTCTGAAGACCTCTGGTTGTAGCATCACTGACAATAACCAGTGTATCCACATGACGCACCACCTGCCTGTTTATCTGCTCCACACCAGCTTCACCGTCGATAATAATGGTGTCAAAGCTGCCGGAGAGCGTTTCTACAGCACCGCGCAGCAGGTCATTGACCGGGCAGAAGCAGCCCAGGGTCTCAGTGCGCCCCATAGCCAGCAGAGCAAAATCATCCGTCTCGATAAGGGCTTCCAGCACCATATAGTCCAACATATCACCCAATTGGGCCTTTTCCTCCTGGCTGCCACTCCTGGCCGTTTTGATGATCCCCTCACGGACCTGGCCCATGGTCCGCTTCACCTTCATACCCAGTGCATTGGGCAGTCCCAAGGCCGGGTCGGCATCGATCAAGAGCAGCTTGCCAGCCCTGCCATTATCCAGCAGAACCCTAACCATCATGGCAGTGAACGCAGTCTTCCCCGTTCCACCCTTGCCGCAGACAGCGATCAACCTTTTTTTCAAAGACAGAGATTCAGACATCGACACTTACACCTGGCGTACTACAGTTATCTGCGTCGATAAGGGCTGCCATCGCAGAAGCACCGTTTGAACTAGGAACTGGGGGACTTCTCTGGCTGGGAGGACTTCCTCTTGCGCACCTTGATAACTTCTTTAATATCATCGCACACCGGCTGATCCGGGCAGGAAGTGCAATCACCCCCGAAGGTGCACTCATAGATGTCAAAGCCTTTGGCCTTCCAGTCTGATGCCAGGATACTCTTGAATATCTTCCTGATCTGTGCGCCCATGGCATCCAGCGGCTCCAGGTCCTCCTTGCTCGTGGTGACGAAGACAATCTCCATCGCCTGCACCTCAGGCACGTCTGACTTGAAGATAGACATCAGCGCTCTTCCCAGGGTCTCAAAACGAAATCCTTTCTCTGCAACCTGCCTGCTGACCCTGGACCAGATGAGCTGGGATACGCTCCTGATCATATACCCTTCTATCCGGTCGGCGATGAATTGAGTATGCTCTAAAGTCTGATGGTCTTCCTCACTGAGGTCCCTGCCCCCCAACATCAATACCTGGCCAAAAGGCAGGCTGGTTCCCGAGGATTCAGGAATATCCGGGCCGATCAAGGTGATCCTGCCATCTATGATCAGAGGGGCATTATCTGTCCACAGGAGAAAGGCAGAGGAGCCTGCTTCAGGGTTCCCCAGCTCTACGAAGGTATCACTGCGCAGCAGTATACTGGGGTTAGCTCCAGGGCCGACCCGAACCGGCAATCCTTCCAGCAGCTTGCCCGCTTCCGAGGGGCAGGAGAATTCTCTAACCTGCCGCCCTTTTCGCCGCATGTCTGCCACATATTCAGCAACCTTCGGTATATAGACGTCATAGATCGCCATAACTAAATCCCTCTTCGCCACTAGGGGCACAATAGAGGATATCCGACTATTCTGCTAGTCATTCCAGGCTTCCAGAAAAAGACGACCCTTCGATCAGCATCAAGAAATCTTTCTGATGACCGAAGGGTCCTTCTCGAAAACAGCCTCTCTTCTCTCAGGCTACTTTGTTGCCTTTGCAGCCACGGAGTCAGCTTGTGACTGCTGGACCACTTTCTCAGTGGCTATAAGCGCTGCCCCTATGGCTCCTGCGAGCTGAGGGTCCATAGGCAGTCTCTTTATCTTCACCTTCAACTTCTGCTCCAGTGCCTTGGCTAGGCCCTCATTCTTGGCACATCCACCGGTCAGTACCACGTCTTCTACCAACCCCACCCTGCCTACCATGCCGCTCAACCTTCCGGCCACCGAGTTATTGAGTCCGGCTATAATATCAGCTATTTCAATACCCTCGTTGATCAGGGTGATTACCTCAGACTCAGCAAAAACGCTGCACTGGCTGCTGATAGTCGCCGCCTTCTTAGCATTGATACCCGCATTCGAGAGCTCTTCAAGGCTCAGGTGGAGCGTCCTGGCCATACCCTCGAAAAACTTCCCTGTCCCGGCGGCACATTTGTCATTCATCACGAACTCCAGCACCTTGCCCTTGTCGCTTATGGACATCACCTTGCAGTCCTGCCCGCCGATATCAACCACCGTCCTGGTTGCAGGGTGCAGCCATTGAGCACCGCGGGAATGGCAGGTTATCTCCGAGATATTCTCGTTGGCAAAATTGACTTTCAGTCTCCCGTAGCCTGTGCCCACAGTATAGTCCAAGTCCTCCAGTGATGACAGCCCCGCCTTCTGCAGGGCCTCATCCATTGCCTTGCGCGCCGTTACGTCAGGCCTGGTGGTGGATGGGGTAATCGCGTGTGCCACGATTTGCCCATCTTTCATAATAACCGCCTTACCAGTAGCCGAGCCTATGTCACAGCCTCCAACAATCATGCCTTCTCCTTGGTCTATTGTTTATGATACGCTGCCGAGCAGCGCCTCTAACCCAAACCCATGGCCATGAAGAACTTACTCAACTTATCCTTGCACTCCTCGGGCGTGGTGTACCTCTTATCAAAGAGGTCAAGGCCTATGTGTATATAGGGAACCTTGAGTTCGCTGCATATCTCCCTCATGATTCCGGTGCTGGCAGAGCCATCCTTGTGGCCCATGTGTCCCGGCCAGATGACGAGGTCTATATCATAGTCCTTCACCACCCGCGCGATATCGCTGGCAAAATAATCGGCAGGACCACGCGCCTGCCTAATCATCGGTGAGTCATACAGGTTCCTCTTGGCCAGCCCCTTGAAAATGGTCTCTTCATTCCTCAGGTCGATCGGCGTGTAGGGCTGAAGGCCAAACATCTCCATCACCAGCACGGCACCCCACTCCTGCTCCAGCCAGGGCATCAACTCGAAGACCCAACCAAAGGGCAGCAGATCGAACCAGAAATACCTGATCCTCTCCTTGGGTACCGGGCCAGTCCCGGCCTTGACGCGGGCCTCGGCGTCGGCATACAGTTGCTGCAGCCACTTGGTTCCCCTTGGCTTGCCGGTCTGGAAGACCTGGGTGGCGGCAAAGGCCTGTGGCCCGCCGACGCCCCACCCGTGGGGACAAGGATGCGCCCGCCTCAACTGGGTGTATTCTGACAGAATTTCGTACTGCTTGTTGGTCTCCTTGCAAACCTCTCTCAGCCTGTCGAGGTCCAGCTTCAGACCCGTATTCTCTTCCAGGAAGGCCACCATCCGCCGGAGCTCCCCGGCGTAGTAGTCTATGCCCCGCTGATCCTCAAAATAGGGCGGGTCACTGGCAAATATGGGAACATCACGCCATTTCGGGTTCCGTACCACAGCCTGGTGCAGCATATTCCCAGCGTCGCAGGGATGAATCAAACCGATGAGCGCCCACGGCTTCGGCGTCAGCCCCGCCTCTATGTAGTACAGGGAGAGCCGGCATGCAGTGCACCAGTCAGTCCCCAGTCCCATGGCCTCAGCGCCGTCAATGTCCTCCGTCAAGTATGGTGCCGAAGCGGCCAGAAACGGGGTGGCCATGATCATATACCACGGGAGTCCCATGGCTTCGTAGATCTCCGGAGCGGCGCAGAAGTAGCCGGCGACGAAGGGCTTACCCTCCTCGGCGCAGCGTACTATCTGATCGTATCGCTCCACAGTAATATCGGTTATCTCCTTGCTGAGCTGACTCATGGGGTCAGGCATCTGTGCCAGGATGCCCGACAGGAAATTGAAGTAATCGCGTTCCTGTCTGTACCGGTTGAAGGTCTCTGGGATATACTTATATTGTCTGATTTTCTTCGTTGTCATTGTCTACCTCCCCATCATTTCCAGGAACGCCTGAATTCGCGTTCTCAACTGGCCAGCGCCGACATTGATATAGTCTCTATCTAGCCTAATATAGGGAATGCCTGCTTCCTTCAGATCCTCGCCGACCATAAACTGCTCCCCCGTCCAGTTGTCGCACATCACCAGACGCTCCGCAACCACTCCGTCCACTTTGAATTCGCGGACCATGTCCTTAATAAAGGCAGACCTTCTGGGCTGGTCTCCAAACATTCTGGCACAGGAAGGGCGGTCGGCTATGTAGTATCGGGCCAGAGCCGTAACAGGGTCCTTCTCTTTCTCATTAACATCCTTCCACATGATTCGGGTGCCGAAGCACATCGAGTCGGTAACTACCAGACCCCCCTGGCCCTCAATGACTTCGATATAGGCCGGATCGTCAAGTATGCCGCCAATGAGCATTATCCTGGCGCGGTGGTCTGAATGCCCGTCCTTCGATTGGCTCAATTCGTCCACGAGCTCTTTCAGGAGCTTGTTGTACTCTTCTCGGGGCATGGCCGTGCCAGCTACCATGACCGCCAATGTTTCGGCACCGGTAATCGGCGGAGCCTTACTCTTTCGGAGCTCATAGAGCTGCCTCTGCAGCCTCCTCGTTTCATTGTGCAGCTTGATGGCCTTCCACAGACGTTCATCAGAAATAAATATTCCGAAGTGGTCCTTCATGGATTCCCTGAACAGGGATACTTCCTCCCGGAACCACTCCACCTGCGGTTCCTCCACCTTCTTCGGGAGGCTGATAAGGCGCAGGTACGGAGTGTCTATCTTGCGCTTCCAGTGGTCGTAGATGCGGCGAACGTGATCGCAGCTATTGACCCAGACCACGCCGTCTAGGAAGCTGTACTCACCCCGCAGGCCCAGGTCGAGGGAATGGCGGGAGAAGCTGCAGTTGATGCTGCTCACACAGGTATCCGCCATGTCCGTCCCGGTGCTGCCAGTACCGCGCATCCGGAACGGGACAAAGCCCGCCGCTGTAATAACCTCCTCCGGGACATAGGAGCAGTAGCAGCCTATGATCTTGCCTCCCTGTTCCTTCCACTTCCGCAAAGATGGATTGACCAGGGTTTTAGTAGTTTCCTGGAATTCCTGCAACGCCTTGGTTTTTACCTTGGTAGCCAATTCATTTCCCCCCTTCCGGAGCGGCCCACGTTAGCGTGAACAGCTCTCGTTGTTTTGTCTGCCTGTTTTCTCGATATATTACTCCTAGGATCAGTCTAACAGGGAAATATAGGTCTGGTCAAACAATTGTGCCACGTCAAATCTAGTGGCATAGTGGCATAAAAGTATACCTTGCGCCTGGATCAGCAGCAAATTCTTAAACATGTGACAAGGCTGAGCGCCTAACGAAATGGCGCTATAAGCCCTCTGAGCTCCAGGTCTTGTGCAACGTCCTTGAGCCCCAGATCCTCCAGCTTCGCCTTCGTTTGGAGTCCGGTAGCTACATCCCATTGACGCAGTTGATAATATTCATCTTTCATCTTCTCAAATGCCTGCCTGTCAACCATCCTACCCTTCACGCATATCACCTCTCCGTCTTTCCCCGGCATCAGCAATTGAGGATCTTGGATCTCATACTCCAAGGGCACCGTATAGGCCTGTTCGGGTAGTCTGTCGGACTCTCTCCCTTTGTGGCCTTCTCGGACATGAATCGCCCTCACCAAGTTGAACACCCTTTCACCTATTCCATTCAGCCCCTCTTCGTCCACTTCCCTTCCGGTCACGGCAGAGACGATCTTGCTTTCCAGGGTGGGATCGCCAACATGATCCTCGGAGAACTCCAGTTCCATGATAGGCCACAGCCAATCACAGAGGATGAGGCACTCCTTGGTATACGATCGATCCTGCATCTTCTTGGCGGCCAGGGCTTTGCCCTCATACGTAGAGAAGTCGGCCGCCAATTCGCTGCCCCAGAATTTCGCCGCTATGGCGCGTACTGTCTGAGTAGTTGGGAAGGTATTAAGCCCCATGTTACACGTCAACCATTTGCCTAAACAAGTGCTGACCTCATGGAGCACACTTATGGGCATCCTTGGCTCCATGGCCCACAAAAGGCCGGACATGATGTAGAGTCTTGGCCCGTATGGCTGACTGTATCCAGGTTCGGAAAGTATGCCCACATTCTCCAGTTGCTCCCTGGCAGCAGGGCCGACGGCGTCTGCGGCCTTGTCTATTCCTTGAGCCAGAACATCCCCGAACCCTTCCCGCATGGAAATCTTCCTTAGCAGAACCTCAATGAACTCCTGACTCCCCAACTTGGACAGGGGAATACCGGTATTCTCATCCGTGAGGATACCGGCTTTGTAGCATGCATTGAGCCAACTGATTGTCAGGTCGACACCAATGGTATCCAGCCCGTAATTGTCGCAGAGCTTGGTCGCATAGAAGGGGACATCATTCCAGTCCTTATAGTATTGTTCTGCCCAGGGCTGGTAGACCCATGCAGAGTGGCATATAAACTTCCCCGTCTTGCCGTCCTTTGCCCGGTAGGCACTCCTGGGACACCTGCCAAGGCAACCGTAGCAGGGCTCCTTCTTCAGAACGCCCTCCCCCGGCACGGTTCTGAAGCCCAGTCGGGGATCGTGAGACCAGCGGCTCAGGACATTATGAAATGCCTCGTCATAGTATGGGAAGCCGGTCTTCAGATTGCGGTAGTGATCCGCCAACTGCTTCAGCTTTTCCGGCTGGGCAATCTTGACCGCGTTGCCCCCACCCTTTACCACAATAGCCTTGAGCTTCTTGGAACCCAAAACAGCCCCCAAACCCTTGGAGCCGGCGGCATCGTTGTCAGCGATGAGGTTAGCCATGACAGCCATGTTCTCGCCAGCCGCACCAATAGCTACCACTCTGGCTGAGGCTCCGAGTTCGCCCTTAAGTATCTCCCTGGTTCTGATCGCGCCCTGGCCCCAGAGGGCAGAAGCATCCTTTAACTCAGCCATCCCATCATGGAGGAAAAGGTAGACTGGCTTCTCCGATTTACCTTGAACCACAATGGCATCGTAGCCCGCGAACTTCAGCTCAGCCCCCCACCTGCCCCCAAAATTGCCATAGCTGAACCGTTCCACGGAAGGAATCTTCCCGCAAACTGTCCACCTCGAGCCGGCAAATGGTGGCACTCCACCTATCGGCCCGGTGGCCAATATCACCGTGTTCTCTCCATCCAGTGCCTTGGCCTCAGGAGGCACCTCGTCCCAATAGACCTTGGCAGCAATACCACGTCCTCCAAGAAACCTGTCGGTATAGTCCTGGGTAGGAGTCTCGGTTATCCTTCCCGAGGACAGGTCAACTCTTAGGATCCTCCCCGCATACCCATAGGTGGTCATTTATGACCTCCAATTTTAGCCAGTAGCCGCTCCAGAAGATCTGCCGATAGAGTGACATCACCCTCTATCTTGAGCTTGCCCATCAACGTGGCGTCCGATCGACCCAGTTCGCCTCGCTGGATAGCATCGAAATCTGCGGCCGATAGCGTCAGCGTACTCACCGGACTATCGGCCTTGCCTTCGTGGGTGGTAATCTGGCCGTGGTCAAACAGCGCATACCAGTCGCGGCCGCCCGGTCCAGTGAAATGAAGTTGGAGCGTCACCTTCATGTCTTCCACCTTGGTGACTTCCTTCTTCTTGCCGGGTGCCGGCAGATTGAGGAGACTGGCTATCCTCTGGGTCATGGGATTGTTGAGTTCAGCATCCTCAGCCAGCATGGTGACTCCCATTGACCTGAGATTCTTGTATACCCTGACCAGCGGCACTCCCAAGCCTGAACGGAGCCAGGACCTGGTTGTAGAGGAGGTTCTTCACCTTCCAGCCGGTCAACTCCTCGTAGCGCCGGATAGTTTCCTCTTCGCTGGGAGTGCCTTCCAGCTTCGGTATGCCATAGGCCTCGCTGGAGTGCCAGTCGAGGAAGAGGAACCAGGCCAGATCGGATATCGGGTCTCCGAGATAGGCGAACTCCCAGTCCAGCAGCGCCACTACGTCGCCATCGGGATTGTAGAGGGTGTTGGGCATTCGGCAATCACCCCAGCAGAACGTTATGCGGTCAGGGATATAGTGGTTCTCCCTGAGCCATTTCAGGCCGTATTCCAGCACCGGTTGTGGTTCGCCTTTGGTCACCCATTTGAGGAAGGAGTCGTAATAGTCCAGAAGCCCGTCAATGGTGGTGGTGCCTCCCTTGGGGGCTCCCAGAAAGTCAAGACGCTGTTTTCTCCAGTCGATCTTGTGGCATTTGGCTATACCCTCCAGACAGCCCCACCACATCTTGGCGCGTTTCTGTGGTGTGGCATCATGGTAAATTCCGGCGCTGTGGTAGAGTGGGAAGTCCGGCGGGGTGGCCCCCGGCAACTTGTCCATGACTAAGAAGGGGGTACCCAGTATGCCTTCATCCTGCTCCACCAGCCAGTGCACTTTCGGCACAGGGATATTAGTTCCCTGCAAGCGTTGCATGATCAGAAACTGCCGCCGCAGGTCGTAGTCGGGGAAGAGCGGCAGGAGTGGTGGCCGGCGGAATACCATGTCTTTTGATTTCTGTTGTCCGCCTTCCTTCCAGCTCAGACTAAACATGAAGGTCTCGGTGGCGAATCCGCTTTCCGGCGGCTTCATATTGGATACGGTGATGCCCTGTGCCTGGGGCATCTTCTTCTGTAACCAGGGTACCAGCTTCATCTGTAATTCATCTATGTTTGCCCGACTTCGTGAAACCATTATCTATCCCCCCTTGTTTGAATTCTCTCCGGGATTGCTGGCCCAGCGTGTTGACCAACGCTCAGCCCTCACCCTCCCTTCGAGTTGTTGCCTTGAATCTTCCGGCCACTTCTATTAGTAGCTCTGGTAGCCATACTTGGGATACTTCCCCACGTTGACCATCTCCACGAGCCCATAGCCAACGTCCTTGCCGCACTTGACCTCGCATAACGTCTCGGTGAGGAAGGATATCTTCTTCAGTTCCTCAGGATCGCTGATGTCAATCTTGAAACCGTCCATGAAGGATGGCCCCTTCCACATACCGGATGCATAGTCTTTGTAGCAGTCATATCCGGCAGGGCCAGGGTAGAACGTGGTCATCGGCCGTATCGAGAGCTTCCTCTTGGAACCATCTATGGCGTTGACGGTTACAGTTCCAGACTTTGCCACCCGCACATCAGAGCGGAACTGGAAGTCGTGGTCCAGGCTCACCAGCCTGAGTTCCTTTTCCTCCTTCCCGCTTCCAAGGGGATAGGTCTCCCAGCCCTCAAAATGCCAAATCTGGCCGTCCCAGTCTTCTCTCTGCGCGACATGGGTTGCCCACTTGCCGAAATCGAAGATGCACATGAAGTAGAAGGCTCCCTGCGGGATTTCTCCGGGCTGCGCCCAGGGCTCCGGCCAGCTACCCCCACCGACGCCCCGCCTGACGCCCCAGGAGTGGTCCCTGCCTCCACGGTATTGTGACGTGTCCACCTTGTAGGTCTTCCCACCAACCTTGAACCAACCGCTGAACCGGCCTATCTGATAGTAGCGCCGGGCCTCTTCGAGTATCCGCCCGCGATTCCGGGAGAACATCGGTATCTGCTCATATGCCGGGAACGATCCGTCGAAGTCCAGCTGAAAGCTCAGGCCGTGTTTGTTCTCCCCCAACGTCATCCGAACCTTCTTCAATGGCTCTACAATCTCATAGGAAAAAGGGCCAACTCCGATACCGGCGGCGGTCTCGGGACGCAGCTCGGTAGACGCTCTGACAACGTGCGCCGTTTTGTTGTCAATGGTCACCATGCCGTAGGCATCAATAACATTCCGATTCGGATAGCGGGCCAGGCCGGTCACGAAGTTCAACTTGCCCGATATGTCGAACCCATAGAGCACCACCCTCTCTGTCCACCTCGCGTCGCTCGTGTAAACATGGTCGAAAGTGGTCGCCAGTTGATGGCAAATAAATTCATCGTACCTGGTAAGCATTATCCCCCCTTATCTGGAAATACTATATCTCTACATCGCCCTCAAGGCGAAGATATGCCAATACTTGCTCTTGACAAAAGTACCTACTGGGGACTGAGTCCGCCACATACAGACCAGTGCTGTCCCGTCACATAGCTGGCTTCGTCCGAAGCTAGAAATAGGACAACCCTGGCCACCTCTTCTGGTTTGCCCAGTCGAGCGACTCCCATAGTAGCCAGCTGCGTCTTCAGCAAATCCTGTCCAAAGACGCGATCCAGGGCCCCGGTCGCGATCATGCCAGGCGCTACGGCATTGACCAGTATGCCATACGGCACCATTTCCATGGCCAGTGACTTGGTGAACTGGGCTATGCCGGCCTTGGATGCTCCGTACAACGACAAGTACTGCGAGCCAGTCTTGACACCGGCCGTGGTGATGTTGATGATCCTGCCGTAGTTCTGCTTGATCATCTGGGGCAGCACTACCCAGCAGCAGTTCAGCGTGCCCTTGAGAGTGGTGTTGATCTCGCCCTCCCAGTCCTGGGGCTTGGTCTCATGAAACGGTTTCAGAGGGATCTCGGTGTAGGCAGCATTATTGACCAGGATGTCTATCCGCCCAAATTCCTGGATGGTCTTCTTGACCGTTTCTTCGACGCTGCTCAACTGACTGATATCGGTCTTTAGTGGCAGGGCCCTCGCCCCAAACCCCTTGATCTTCTCAGCATGTGTGCGCAACTTCTCTACGGTGCGGGCCGCCAGGACAACATCAGCCCCCTCTTGGCCAAAGGCGAGAGCTATGGCCTCGCCAATCCCAGTGCTGCTACCAGTCACTATGGCCACCTTTCCCTTGAATCTCATATATGCACCTCCTTAACCTGAATCCTCTTTCGGTTGCGGCACCCCCTACGCCCTTCGCCGCACAGCAAGACACAAGATAACGGATTCACCCCGAGGCGTGTTCTCGGCTGGGAAACTGCGAATAGAGAATACACCTCCCTGCGGGTATATTGTCATCTGCCAAAGGGCAAATACGATGGCATAGAAACGCAGGGTTGTCGGCCCCAACTGAACCAGACTACAGCAGGTTTAGTTCCCGTGCCCGTGCAATTGCCTGTGTACGGTTATGGACATCCAGTTTCCGGTAGATGCTGAGGAGGTGGGCCTTTACGGTACCCGTCACCACGACCAGCTCGTCAGCAATCTGTTTGTTGGATTTACCAGCAGCGAGTAGCTGGAGCAATTCAAGCTCGCGCCCGGTAAGCGGCTCTATGATGGGTCTTGCATAAGCACCAGAAAGCAACGTCGGCCCACCTACGGCCCTCGGCATGCCAAACGAAGCAAGGAGCCTCGACACGTAGTCTGGCACGATCTGGCGTGCTAAGGCAGAACGCAGAAGTTCAGCCATCGGCCGGCCCTCATCCACAAAGACTCGCACGAAACCCTCGGGCTTAGCCAGTGAAAGGGCCTTCTCCAAGGCCGTCATGGCCTGGTCCAGCTTGCCCTGGGCCCGCAGGGCGATCGATAGCAGGACCAAAGTCTCAATGACGCTGCCCATTCTCCCCTCCACCCACGCCTTCTCACGCAACCGTTCCAACATCGCCGGTATCGCCTGGATCTGACCTCTCGCGATATTTAGCCTGACAAGCGTAAGGTATTCAAACTCCAGCGGGAAATCGAGCACTTCGTCCAAATGGCTCTCAGGGCTTCCCACGGTGACAGCCCACTCTAATGCTTCGCTGACGTTGCCCCTTGCCAGTGACAGCCGCGCCCGCCAGGCAGCGATGATTCTAGACATCATCATACTGTGTGAGGTCGACGCGATGCCCTCTAATTCCTCCAGGGCCTCCAAGAGGGCTGGGGTTTGCCCGATGAGCTCTGTCAGTGGGGCCAGGCCAGGGACTGCCATCACGGCAATCGTCATCTGGACTCCCTGTCTGCTCAGTTCAATCGCCCGGTTAACATAGCGTACCGCTTCTTCGATCTCATTCCATTGGTAAAAGACTTGAGCCAGGCATATGTGGGCGTAGTTTGTTGCCGGAAGAGGCTCTCCACCCCCCCATTCGGTACCAAGGCGGATTGCCTTCCGGCTGGTCTCCGCTGCCTGGTGCAGTCGCCCCTGCTTGGCCTGGATATCTGCCATGTGGCCCATGGCAGTGAGTGCGATGAAGAAATTCCCCGTCGCTTGACCATATACTACAGACTCATCCAAATAGAGGATGGCCTTAGACAGTTCTGCTTTCATCCAGTGCGCTAGCCCGAGGTAGAGCGTAACCATACAACGCACCGTGGGCTGATCATCCGGCAGTTGCTGAAGTGTCTCGTGGCACAGACGAATGCCGTCGTCGGTTTTCCCCCGGGCAAGCACCAGGGGAATACGAAGGGCCATCAAGTGATTGCGGACTCTAAAATCTGCTGCGGTGCTCTCGGTAGCCCGGTCTGTCTGAGCATGCGACAGCAGCGATTCCGCGGTCTGGAGAAGGTGAGCGACGGCGTCAAGTTGTCCGCGTGCCAAGCGGACACTGGCAAGGCTCACGCAGAGCCAGGGTCGGGATATGATCACTTCCTCAGGTAGCTTTGCCAGCCAGCTCTGTGGTGCGGAGAGTTTGCCTTCTGATATGAGAGGTACTGCTACGGATTCAATAAGGTCGGCTGCACGACTGAGATCATTGGCTGCCAGGGCGTGTTGAATAGCTTCGGCAGTCAGCCCCTCGCTCTCGAACCATTCGCTGGCACGCCGATGCAAAATTGGAGCGAGATCGGGCTGCGTTTTCGTGAGACGATCGCGCAACAGATCCGAGAAGAGGTGGTGGTATCTGAACCATTTCCTGCTGTCATCCAACGGAATAAGGAAAAGATTAGCCGATTCCAGACGATCGAGCATTTCCTGGCCATTGTCCTGTCCGGTCAGGGTATTGCACAGCGGGCCGCTCAGGCGGTCAAGAATAGAGGTCTGCACCAAGAATGACTGGACGCTGGCTTCCTGACGCTCAAGCACTTCTTCGACAAGATAGTCCATGATATGGCGATGGGAACCAGCGAAGGCAGCAATAAAGTCTCGAATGTCCTCCCGCCCCTGCATTGATATCGCAGCCATCCGGATACTGGCGATCCAACCCTCTGTGAGAGACTCCAGTGCCTTCATATTGTCATCAGAGAGTCCCAGGCCCATTACGTCGTTGAGGAATGCTGCAGCTTCATCGCTCGTGAAACGCAGGTCAGCCCCACGCAGTTCGTTCAACTGCCCTCGAACACGCAGCCGGGCGAGGGGAAGTGGTGGATCAGATCTCGTCGCCACAATCAGATGTGCCTGCAATGGTAAATGGTCGATGAGGAAGGCAAGAGACTCGTGCACAGATCGATTAGCAATCTCATGATAATCATCAAGAACCAGCATGAAGTTCTCCGGCTGCTCTGCAATTTCATTGATCAGGGTTGTCAAAACTGCTCTGATGGAGGGCACCCTGCGAGTTTCGAGCATAGTCAGGCAGCGTTCTCCCAGATCAGCCTGAATGGTCTGAAGAGCTGCAACGAAGTAGGTCCAGAAACGGTCAGGGTCGTTATCTTCCCTGTCTACAGAAAGCCAAGCAATACTGGGGTGAACCGCAGTCTCCCCTACCCTATAGTGGGAGGCCCACTCGCTCAACAAGGTGGTCTTGCCGAAACCGGCGGGTGCGGAGATAAGGGTCAGCTTGCACTGTACCCCCGCCTCCAGCCGCTCGATCAGACGGGGACGTGGCAGCCACCCCGCTGGAACGGGTGGGATATGCATTTTTGTCGTCAGCAGTGTTTCGGGCATGGCAATCCATGTTGACAGGAACAATCGACAGGTCTTAACCTGAAAACAGCCCTATAGATTGCAGGGGGAACACCATGTGTTCTAAGAGCTCTAAGGACAATTGTGCTGTTGTACTTAGGGTTCCGTAAGTGCCGCGCAGGGAGAACATGGCATAGAACCAAATCATGTGCAAGAACCCCCCTATCATGGTGAGTCTAACAGGGAAATACAGGTCTGGTCAAACAATTATGTCCTGTCAAGTCTAGTAGCACAAAAGTACAACTTGCGGCTGGATCGGCAGCAGACTCTTAAATGTGTGACAAGCTGGCATATGGTATATAATATTGTGCAGCTACCAAAACGTCACTTCAAAAGCAATTTGTGCTTCAGATGATAAGCGTCAAAAACCTCACCAGGATCTACAAAATCGGAAGCGTCGAGGTCAAAGCCCTGATGGATGTCTCATTGTCGATTGAGGCAAGAGACATAATCTGCATCATGGGAAAGAGCGGCTCCGGGAAGTCAACGCTGCTGAGACAGATGGGGCTCATCGATCGTCCGACCTCCGGACAGGTTATCTTCGAGGGTCAGGATTTGACCCGTCTCTCCGATGGTGCCCGGGCAAGAATGCGCTTGACGCATCTGGGCTACATCTTCCAGGAGTATGCGCTTCTGGGCGAGCTGACTGCGCACGAAAACGTCTATCTTCCCGGGATGATGCTGGGCGGCAAGATGACTGACTACAGAAAGAAGGCAGCAGAGCTACTGGAGATGGTGGGACTGGCTGAGCGAACGAATCACAAGCCAAGGGAACTCTCGGGCGGAGAGCAACAGAGAGTGGCTATTGCCAGGGCACTGATCAACAGCCCCCGCGTGCTATTTGCCGATGAGCCGTGTGCCAATCTCGACAGCATTTCATCCGAGGTCGTAATGGAAACGCTTCTGAAGCTGAACAAGGAACTGGGCATCACCATCGTTTTCGTATCGCACGATACGGACGACAAGAAATACGCCAACAGATTCGTTTTCCTCAAAGACGGGAGGCAAGTTTCTGAATACATTTAGGTGCTGTCAACGACAATGAATTCGCTGAAGGTAGCTGTTTTCCTCGCTCTCAAATCTCTCATAAGAGGAAACTTGCGGGTCCTCACGCTCACCATTGCCATGCTGATCCTGGTGTATCTCAATCTGATTTTCACGCCGGCGCTCCTTGATGGGGCAGTGCACAGCCTAGACAATAAGACCAAGATTTACCTGTCCGGTGATATCGTTGTCCAGCCTACCAATGAAATTCCGGTTATACCAAATGCACAGGAACTCGTCTCGGAGATTGAGTCTATAGATGGAGTGGCAGCAGCATGTGCCAGAAGCAATCTGGGGGCCGAAATCAGCTACCAGGGAGAACATGTCACTTCTGCAGTCTATGCCATTGACCCGGTCCAGGACAGCAAGGTGTTTCAATTCTCAGATAAGATAATTGAGGGCAGTTATCTTGATCCTGGAGACACCGATCAGATAGTGCTCGGCCTTCAGCTAGCCGGGGACAATCGAACAAGCCTTGACTTTTACTCCAGCTCTCTCAAGACAGTGCATGCCGGTGACCGCGTGACCGTAAGCTACATTACTGGGGATAATGTGACGTACACGGTCAAGGGCATATTCTATACTGAACTTGTTCTAAGTGACATGAGAGCTTACATCACCACGAATGAACTCAACAGTATATACCCCATGGATGACCAGGCAATGACCATTCATGTGAAGCTGAAGCCAAACGCCAAACCGGATTTGGTGATGAATGAGATAGAAGGCTTGAGGCCAGGACAATTGAGCTTCCAGACGTGGGAAGATTCACTGGGCACTCTCAAAAGCATGACCAAGAGCTTTGACCAGATTATTACCATCCTGCGGACTACCGCCCTGATTGTGGCGGCGATCACGATCTTCATCGTCACCTATGTTGACCTGGCCAACAAGCGGAGGCAAATTGGCATTGAACGGGCTATCGGCATTACATCTGCCTCCATCGTGATATCGTACATTATCCGCGCCGTCTTGTACGCCATTTTCGGCATTCTGGCAGCGGCTTTGATCTATGTCTACGTCGTGGTGCCGATTGAAGCACGCTATCCCTTCCATTTCCCCTTTGGTGCTGTCTTCCTTCCAGTAAGCGTGCCGATTCTGGCCTCCTCAGCCGGCATCCTCTGTGCGGTCGCCATAGCCTCAGCATTCATCCCCGCCTGGCAGACGGTAAAGACAAAGATAATCGACGCCATCTGGGCCAGCTGATGGATTAACCAGGGCTTTGAGTACAACACACCATAGCTGAACCTCAGTCCTTCAAGAAATCTCCCAGAACACACCCATGCATTCCCCCGGCTGCAAGGAATCTGTGATGCAAGGGGCAGCTCCAGATGCATTGACATGTTGTGATACTTATGATAAAATCTTAGAGGATATATGCCTTTACATACTTTTCTGTAGTGAGGAGGTGGGGAGAATGCACCACGACGAAGAAATAAGGTTAATTGCTTATCACATTTGGGAAGATGAGGGCCACCCTAATGGGCGACAGATGGAACACTGGCTGAAAGCCGAGACTACCCTGCAGAAGGAATCAACTCCGCAGACCACACCTCGTCGCACCGAGTCGGTCAGTCCGAAGGTGAGTAGAAAGAGAAAGCATTAGGGTACGTCCACTGGCGTCCCAGGCAATGACTCATTAACTCTATCCCTATCACCGAGTCAGGCATACGTCTCAGCAGCATGACCTACGCCTCCTAGCCAAGCAGAACTCTGACTAGGACTTCCAGTTATCGGTGAAACCTTTCGCTAGGTCTTTCGTTATATATAATAAACGAGATATAAATCAGCCTAAATGGCATGAACCAGGAAAGGGGCTGCTATAGATCAGCATACCGAGTTTCTCGCACTTGCACTTGTAGCCGCCACTGCCGTCACCGTTGGACTCACCGGTGCGACTTTTGCCGATGGATTCACAGGGGTTGAATCCGGCAAAGGCAGGAACTTGCCCAGCATCATATCAAATATTCTAGGCCTGGACGAGAAGGAAGTGGCTGACTACTTCGAGAAACGTCGCAGCGAGATCTGCTATGGAGCAGAGGCACTGCGCTTAGAGTAAGCCTTAGAGACTCCCGTCTGGCATATGGCCGGACCAGAGAGCGCTGGCAAAGCGGCGGATATACGTCTCGTTTGCAGATCACCGGATTTTGAACACAAAAAGGGCCCGCTTCAGAACCCAAATGTGTCCAGAGGCGGGCTCAATTCTTTAACTCTCTAACGAGTTTCCCACGTTCAATCTGTCATCTTCCTGATCCCGGCCTTCTTCCCTTGCTTCTCCTGATACATGCGGTTATCAGCCTCTCTCATGACTTCAGCTAACTTGCAGCCCTCCTCCCCCGTCGCTGCACCAACAGAGAGACTCAGGGGAGAGCCCTGGCTATTGCTGTTGTGAATCGCCAGGATCTCCCTGACACGTGCCAGAGCTTTCTCTGCCGCAGACCTGTCTGCACCCGGAAGCATCACCGCAAACTCATCGCCCCCAATCCTGGATACCACATCCTCGCTGCGGAAGGCCGCAATCAGCACCGTCGCAGCACGCTGCAACAGAGCATCACCTGCCTCATGCCCCTGGGTGTCATTGACTGCTTTCATTCCATCTACATCAGCCATCACAACGCTCACCGGGAAAAAGCTCCTGCCGCGTTCCAGCCGCTCAAACTCTTCCTCAAAATAGGCCCGGTTGTATAGACCGCTGAGCGCATCGTGGCTGCTGACGTACTCAAGTCTCTTCTGCGCCCTCTTGCGCTCGGTAACGTCACGCACCATAACCAGGGCTTCATTCCTGCTGCTCGCTGCCACCCGGGCCTCGTAGGAGGCGGTATCACCGTTCAAGGGAACTTGAATCTCAAACACCTGTGTTTCTCCGGTCTGCAATGCCTGCCTCACCAGCGGCAACCCCCGATGGACCACTTCTGCAGATAACGCTCTGTACTGGGGTAGCTCCTGATACCCTTTACCATCCGTGGATCTACCTTGAGTTGTTGCCGGCCCACCTCCTTCGGCAGCCCTCGCATCCAGGATGGTGCCATCTTCACCAACCCGGAACATCAGGTCCGGTATCGCATTCAGAAGGGCGCGCTTCTCCGCTTCCCTTTCCGTAAGCTCGTGCTGCGACTTATCCAATGACGCCAGCATGCCATTGATAGCCCCACCCAATCTCGATATTTCATCCTTCCCTTTGACGGCGACGCGCTCGGTCAGATCACCGGTTTCACGTACCCTGTCTACGCCTTTGCTGAGGCCGAGCAAACGGGAGAGGATGACCCTGTTCATCAGGATAATGACTATCAGAGCAAACGCCACTAATGCTGCTGTGAGATAGATTGCGAGCCACATGACCGTTTGCTGTCCCTGATGGTAGATATCGCGGGGCATATCCGCTCTCAATATCATCGCCGGGTTGCCGTAGATATCCGTCAGCAAGCCGTATCCGGCCACGGTGTCCTTGCTCAGTGGTTGGGTGATAATGGGTGCTTCATCAGATAGCCGGGACTGTGCTGCTACAAAGTCGGCAGGCATCTGTGAATCATCCAGTCGATATAAACTGAGAGACAGATGTGTCTGCTCCGCCAGCCTCTGCACCTCGGCAGCATCAAGGAAGCGGGCGAAGATCACCCTGCCTTGCACAGGGCCAAAACTCGTATTGAAGTTGACAGGGAATGATTGGACGAGCAGGGTATCTTCCGGAAGAACAAGTATCCCTATTACAGAGGTAATGTCTATTTGCGGAGGCCGTGAAAGCGGGCTGTCACCCATAAGCTCTTCAGTAAATCCAGTGGGAAAAGGTATTGGCTGGCCCGTCTCCAGATCGTATCCCACGCCCACAGGGGGCACGCCGGCTCCCAGGGCAAAGACAATGTAATTAATACCCATGGCAGCAAAGGCTGGTTCATCAGCAGTGATCTCAATGTGCATTCCGCTCTCATCCTGGACCCATACAAAAGACTGACTCACGACTGCCATCGAGGTAAAGCTGATGTTTACGCTGGAGAAATCTTTATACAGGGCGCTCACGGCTCTCCCAATGTTCTGAGTGGTGTTCTCCTTCTCCAGATTAGTGAAACGCTTCATCAGGACGGTCTCCGAGACAACAAACGTGATAACAAGCGCGGCAGCAAAGACCACAGCAATCATCAGCATCGTTTTCATACGCAGACTCATCGGGACACCTCCTGATCACACATTCCAGATATCTTCATGCGAGATATTCAAACCACTGGGCCTATCCGACGTCCAGGATATAAAGAGATTGTTGGGCGTAAAGTAAGATCATAACACATTATTTAGCGGAATGCAACATATACGATCATTATCTGTAAGATAGTTTACCTAAAGAGTCCCCATGGGCAGCATTCAGATGACGCTCTTGGTGACTGCTGTGTTACCAAACTGCTGGGTGCAGCTCTATGTCACGACGGGAGATTCATTCCCCACGAAAGGATCGTTCCTCAGCGCCGGCGAAAAGGGGTAGGCATAGCTGCGTTTCGGATAGAGCATATCATGGGGTTTGAGGATAGGCCAGGCCTCACTTACCGATTGTACCGATACAATCCTGTGAGTTCATCGGCATCTAATGAGACATCCCTGCAATCTGCTGCTAGTATAATGAAAACCAGTGCGGTTGTGTTTCAAGTCGGATTTGTTCTGTTGGAATGGAGAAAAATGGAAATTCTAGTCACAGGAGCCACAGGGCAACTCGGGAGAGAGGTAGTGCCTCGCCTCCTGGAAAGAGGAGACAATCTTAAATTGCTTGCCCGTGACGTGGATAAGGCTAAGGAAATGTTTCCTGACTGCGATATCATTCAGGGTAATATTGTTCGGGATGATCTCGGAATAGATCAACCCATGAAACTCGATGCTGTCTATCACCTTGCTGCCGACGTCAACCTGGGCACGAAGCGCGACGATAGGATATGGGCTACAAACTATGGGGGTACAGCCAATGTGGTTGGCTTCTGTGAGCGCAACTCAGTCCCTAGTCTCTTCTATGCAGGCACGGCCTACACCGAAAAGGGCAGGAATGCTTATGAAAAATCAAAGAAGGCAGCCGAGCAATTTGTGGAGTCCAGTGGGATTAGGGGAAAGACTATCTTCAAGATTGGCATTATTGTCCCCAGTCTCAAAGATCCTAGCAGCGCTTCAATGGGAGCGTTGTATCAGTTTGTCAATGGTATTCGCCTGATCCGTGACCGTGCGGAGGTGGTGAGGAAACGTCTGGAGGGCACACTCCGCTTGCCTGTTCTGGAGCCCAAATTCAGGGTCAGGGGCCTCCCTGATGCCAGGCTCAATCTGGTGCCTGTTGATGTGGTGGCTGATTCTATTGTGAAGACAACCAAGCCGGGTAAATTATGGCTCACTCACCCTAACCCCCCGAAGCTGTGCGATCTGGCAAAGTGGGTAGGTAAGGCACTGGGTATCTCCATAGAGTTCAAACCCGATTTTGAAATGTCCGCTATCGAGGCCTTGTTCCACAAGGGCGCTAACCCGTTTCTCCCTTATCTTTTTGGTGATGAATTCCCCAGTGACCTGAAGGATTGCCCTGACATCAGTCCCGAATTTGTGAGGGAAAGCGTGGCTTACAGCATCATCAACTTGAGTGGCATACGTGGCAGCAAGTGGCTGAAGTGATCAGGCAGACAACGGCGGGGCCCGTACCATAGATCCATCATCGTTCGTTTCCGCATCTCCACCATCAGATAGAGAAACCCTCATCAAGCCTTACGATGTAGAATTGCGAGAGGAACACAAGGTTTGAGAGTGGAGTGTAATCGCATCAACTTAAGTAATCTAGAAATACAGTATCTGGAAGATAAAGAGCCCGATGCCAATTGCCAGGACAAGTCCCCAGGCTGCCTTATTCCATTCCAGAATCTTCGCCCCATCGAATGGCCCCAGGGGAATCAAATTGAAAACAGCCAGCCAACTGTTGACCTGTGCCCCAAGGCTAAAGAGGAGGTAAGGTTTAGCCATGTACAGCACCAGGAATACAATGGCGAGGGAAATGTTCATCACCGGCCCGGCTATTGAGATCAGCCCCAACCTCTCTTTGGTCAAGGCTATTTCTCCCAATGCATCTCTCTGCGGATATATCACAACGGCTCCAGGAGCAGCGAAGACAACACCGATAAGCGATCCAACCAGTGCTATTATCAGGCCAGCAGGCCACATAACATACTCTGCATGGCAGCCGAATCTTCTGGCAAGGAACCGATGCCCCATCTCATGAAGCACAAAGCCCAACGATACACCAACCAGAGACATAAGCATGGCTTTCAATAAATCACTCCGGTCGGGCAAAGAAGGGAAAAAACCTCCCGAAAGAGCGATACCGAAGGCAACCGCCAGAAGAACGGCAGAGATAACCAGGTCTCTCAGCTCATTCGCTTTCATACTCGTTCTGTTCAAGTCTAACGTAAAGCGTTCTTAGCCGCCAGTCTGCCACAAAACAATGCCTGGGGTGTTTTCGAAGCGTATTCTCGCTCGCCAGTTCCTTCCACAAATCAACACCCGAAGTTGATGTACCCAGGTCGTAAAGGTTATAGTCTTGTCAAGGAATAGGAATGGTTGGCAGCAAAGTCCTCGTTGTGGAAGATGACCACAACCCTGCTCGAGGTGTTGAAGTACAACCTCAACAAGGAAGGCTATGACGTACTCACTGCTTCCGATGGAGTCCAGGCTCTGGAAATTGCCCGAAGCGAGAGCCCCGCGCTGGTCATCCTTGACATCATGCTTCCGAAGCTGGATGGATACGCGGTTTGCCGCATCCTGCGGCAGGAGATGACAGTGCCTATCTTGATGCTCACTGCCAAGACTGAAGAACTCGACAAGGTTGTTGGTCTGGAGCTCGGCGCTGATGACTACATGACCAAGCCCTTCAGCATGAGAGAGCTTGTGGCGCGTATCAGGGCAATGCTTCGGCGTACGGAAATGATAACGAGAGAGCTATCCCCTGTAGGCGAGGCGGCTTCTTCGTCGTTCAGGGCTGGTGATCTCGAGATTGATGTTGCCCGGCACAGAGTCTCTCGCAGCGGCCACATCATCGACTTGACCCCCACCGAGTTCGCCCTCCTTGCATTTCTGGCGAGAAACTGCGGGCAAGTGTTCAGCCGTGATCATCTGCTGGAGAAGGTCTGGGGTTATGATTACGCAGGTGACACCCGGACTGTAGATGTCCATGTCAGGTGGTTAAGACAGAAGATTGAGATTGATCCTGGTCATCCCAAACACCTTCTGACGGTGAGGGGTGTGGGCTACAAGTTCGAGGAGTAGCAGTGTTTCGCAGTATCAGATGGCGAATAGCGGTAGCCTTTGTGGTACTTCTCGTCGCTTGCATTGGGGGACTAAGCGCCTATCTGTCCCACTTCTTCCGAGACGACTATGTCAGCAACCTGAGAACGCAGCTCACTGATCAGTCGTGGCTGGTGGCAGACAGCGCCGCACCGTATTTTGCGAACGGCCAGACGAGTGAGGTCAATGCCCTGGCGGTGAGACTGGGGCAGCAGATCAGCGCTCGCGTGACCATCATCGACAAAGATGGGAAGGTGGTTGGCGATTCCGAAGAAGACCCTGCAACAATGGATAACCACTCTGACCGGCCAGAGGTAAAGCAGGCCCTGGCCGGCGGGGTAGGGAGCAGCATCCGCCACAGCGACACCCTGGGCTATGACATGATGTATGTTGCCGTGCCCATAAGTACAAACGGTGAGATAGTGGGTGTGGCGCGGGTGTCTATCCCCCTGAGCCGGATTGACGCATCAATGGGGCATATCAACATGGTGATTATTGTGGGAGCTCTGGTGGCTGCTGCTCTTGCTATTCTACTGGCGTTCCAGATAACGAGAATCACCATTGAGCCAGTCAAGAAGCTGACCAAGGTTTCTCAGAGGATGGCTGAAGGAGACCTCGACCAGGAAATAGTTGTGACATCGATGGACGAGGTCGGTCAACTGGCCAGAGCCTTTAATCGAATGGCCTCACAACTGAAGCAAATGATGGCCCTCATCACTGCTGAGCGAGACAGAATGGCAGTCATCCTCGCTCACATGGATGATGCCATCTTCGTGATCGATGGTGACAGCAGAGTGACAATGCTGAACAGGGCTGCAGAGAAGACATTTCAGATCTCTAAGGACATGGCCACTAGGACATACCTTCATCGAGGTAGTGCGTGACTATGAGCTTGACGCGCTGCTCCAGCGTTGCCTCACCACAAGGGAGCAACAAACGGGATTAGTAGAGGTGAGGCCCAGGAAGCAGTTCCTTGGTGCCATAGTCACGCCCTTCCAGGGAGAAACTGGCTGTCTGGTGCTGGTCCAGGATCTCACCGAACTGCGCAAGCTGGAGACGATTCGTCGGGACTTCATCGCCAACCTGTCCCACGAGCTCCGCACACCAATCGCCTCACTCAAAGCGCTGACCGAGACTCTGCGCGACGGTGCCATCGAAGAACCCTCTGTGGCCAAGGACTTTCTGGACAAGATGAACTTTGAGGTCGATAGATTGGCCCAGATGGTTCAGGAGATGGGAGACCTGTCCCGTATTGAGAGCGGTGAGGCTCCCCTTCAGAGGAGGTCTGTCAACATAGCTGACATTGTGGTGCGTGCCGTGGAAAGGCTGAAGGCACAGTCTGAACGAGCTGGGCTTCGCCTGGAAACACAAATCGCCTCAGGCTTGCCCCAGGTCTCGGCTGATGAGGGCAGGATAGAGCAGGTCTTACTAAACCTCATTCATAACGCGATCAAGTTCACGCCGCCTGGCGGTCGAATTGATGTCACGGCCAAAGTAGATGGCAATAATCTCCTTGTTTCAGTGTCTGATACAGGTGTCGGCATTTCTCCCGATGATCTGCCACGTGTCTTCGAGCGGTTCTACAAGGCAGACAGGGCCCGCGCTGGTGGCGGCACCGGCCTGGGATTGGCCATCGCCAAGCACATAGTCGAAGCCCACGGTGGCCGGATTTGGGCGGAGAGTGTGGGGGGAAAGGGGTCTACCTTCAGCTTCACCTTGCCTCTGGCTTCCTAACGCCGGCAGCCCCAGCCAGATTTAACCTTCTCTTAACAAAGCCTTAATCATGCCTTAAACATTGCCTGTTATGCTAGGAATCAAGATGTGGGTATTCAATAGGACTGAACCGATGAACAGACTGTTCAGAGAAAGGAGGTGAAATATGGAGAGACCTACTCTAGCCCTGATAGCCCATGATGCCAAGAAGGCCGACATGGTCTTCCTCGTGCAGGCACATCGGGACGAGTTCTCCAAACTCAACCTGGTGGCTACAGGAACGACCGGGAAATTCATTCAAGACAAAATCGGACTGCCGGTAAAACGGATGAAGAGCGGCCCGGAGGGCGGCGATCAGCAGATTGGAGCGCTGATAGCCAACGGTGATGTGCAGGCATTGATCTTTCTGCGCGACCCGTTGACCGCTCATCCCCACGAGCCGGACGTGTCGGCGCTGCTTCGGGTGTGTGACGTACACAACGTCCCCCTGGCAACCAACCTGGCGACTGCCGAGGCGGTGGTAAACCTTCTGTTCCATCACCCCGAGGCCCTCGAAGAAGAGTACGCGATCCCCCAGGCGGAGATGAGCCTGGCGGGCGCGTTGAAATAGGACAACATATTGAGAAGGAGGAGACATGACTATCAAACCAAGTAGAAGTTGGATATTGTTAGTTCTGGCGGGCGTGCTGGCTTTGTCCCTGGTGCTGGTTGGCTGCGGGAAGCAACTGTCGGGCACAGTCAGTGAAGATGGCTCGACGACGGTCCAGCCTCTGGCACAGGCATCTGGCAGAAAGCATTCAGACTAAAGCACCCAGATGTCACAATCACCATCGCACGGCGGAGGTAGCTGGCGCCGGTATCAGCCAGTGCAATAGCGGTACAGTGGACATCGGCGCAGCATCCAGAGAACTTAAGTCGGATGACCCGCCGCTCGTAAAGCATCTTCTGGCCAAGGATGGCATTGGCATCATTACCAAGCCCGGCAATCGCTGTTACCGGCCTGACCAAGGCGCAGGTGGTAAGCATCTTCAGCGGCGCCATCACCAACTGGCAGGACGTTGGCGGACCTAATCACCCCATAGACGTGTTTGTGAGAGAGGAAATCTGGCACCAGGACGAGCCTTCCAGACCTTGGTGATGGGGAGCGAGAACATCACAAGCTCGGCTATGTGTGCAGACGTCAAGCGGGGCGATAAAGCAGGCTGTTGGCGGCGACCCCAACGCGATCGGCTTCGAGTCATTGGCCTACGTTGACAGCTCCATCAAGGCGCTGGACATTGATGGCGTCGCGGCCACTCAGGCGAACGCCAAGAATGAAACCTATCCCATCATTCGACCCCTCTACTTCCTCACCAAGGAGCAGCCCACGGGTCTGGTGAAGGACTTCATCGACTTCTGCCAGAGCACAGAGGGACAGCAGATTGTTGCTGACAACGGTTACATCGCAATGAACATGATCGAACTTGGCATCTCCCGAATTACGCGATAGGATGGCCTTTAGAAGGGCCATCCTATCCGGCGCACATAATAAAATAGAAACAGGATATATGAGATCGCGATACCTGATCGACCGCAGTTCCAGGACTCTGCTGCTTCTTTGCGCCTTTCTTTCTCTGGTGATACTGGCGGCCATCGCTGTATACACCTTCAAGGCTGCGCTGCCAGCCATTCGAGAGGTCGGCCTGTGGCATTTCCTCTTCGGAAAAGTGTGGCGTCCTGACTCAAGGCGAGTTCGGCATCCTGCCGATGATAGTGGGCTCCATAGTGGTCACGGCAGGTGCCTTGATCCTGGCAGTCCCCCTGGGTGTTGGCTGTGCCATTCTGCTGGCGGAGGTGGCCCCTCAACGGGTCCGTCAGTTTCTGAGGCCGGCAGTGGAGCTTCTGGTGGGCATCCCTTCAGTGGTCTACGGGCTGGTGGGGATGGTGATTGTCGTCCCATTGGTCCGTCATATTGAAGGCTCCGGATACAGCGTAGCTGCTGGAATCACCGTCCTGGCCGTGATGATTCTGCCGACCATTGTCAGCATCAGCGAGGACAGCATCAGGGCCGTACCCAAGAGCTATAGGGAAGGATGCTCTGGCTCTGGGGGCCACTCACTGGCAGACTATATGGCGGGTGCTCCTCCCGGCAGCCCGCTCCGGGATCGTTGCCTCCGTTGTCCTGGCGATGGGCCGGGCCATAGGAGAAGCCATGGCCATGATCATGGTCCTTGGCAATCTCCGAGTGATACCTACATCGCTCTTCAGCCCGGCCAGCACTCTCGCTGGTACCATTGCCCTGCAGAGGCGGCGAGGCAACAGGCGTACACCGCAGCGCTCTTTTCGCCATGTCAGTCGTGCTGTTCCTGCTGATCATCATCATCAATGGCATCGCACTCATCATCATGAGGAGGGGGAGCCGTGCCCAGGGTGTCAGCTAGACTCACTCAGAAGCTGGCCATGGTGTGCATCTGGGCAACCGGTGCCATCGCCGTTCTTGCCCTCCTGGTCATCATCGGCTACGTGATGTATCGGGGACTGCCGCACATCGGCTGGTCCTTCCTGACCACCGCTCCGGAAGGTGGGGTGAGTGGGAAAGGGGGAATCTCCACCGTCATCGTTGCCACCCTCTACCTGTTGGGTCTCACCCTGGTCATCCTGGTGCCGCTGGGCGTGGGGGCCGCCGTCTATCTGGCGGAGTATGCGCCCGACAACAGACTGACGCGGCTCATCAGCTTCGGGACGGAGGTCCTGGCCGGCGTGCCATCCATCGTCTTTGGCATGTTTGGTTTTGCGCTTTTCGTCACCGCGCTGCACTTCCGTTTCTCCATTCTGTCAGGCGCTCTGACTCTGGTCTGCCTTCTGCTGCCGACTCTCATCCGCACTTCCGAGGAGGCCATAGAGCAGTGCCCCGCTCATATAGAGAGGCGGCTTTGGCTTTGGGGGCCACCAAATGGCAGACGACATGGCGAGTGACTCTTCCCGCCGCTATTACCGGAATAGCCACCGGGGTGATTCTCTGCATCGGCCGGGCAATGGGAGAGACTGCCGCCCTCTACGTGACTATGGGTGGCAGTGCTGCTATGCCCACCTCGCTTCTCTCGGGTGCGCGGACATTGTCACTGCATCTTTTCTATCTGGCGACAGTGACCAACAACCTTGATGGGGCCTTTGCCATCGGAGTGATCTTGATCATAGTAATAGTGGTTACCAACTCAATTACCAACTGGCTGTCGCAGCGCTTTCGTGCCAGAATGGCTGGAGGAGCCTGACATGGACACAAAGATAGAGACCAGGCACCTCAACTTCTTTTATGGCCAGCGGCAGTGTTTGAGTAACGTCAGTCTGAAAGTGCCGGACAACCAGATCACTGCCATCATTGGGCCATCGGGGTGTGGTAAGTCAAGTTTCCTGCGGGTCCTGAACCGGATGAACGACACCATCCCGGGAGCGCGCCTCGAGGGTGAGGTACTTCTGGATGGTCAGAACATCTACCGGCGCGGGGGTTGATGTGGTGGAGGTGAGGAAAAAGGTGGGAATGGTATTCCAGCAGCCAAATCCTTTCCTTAAGTCTATTTTCGATAATGTGGCCTTCGGCCCCCGTGTGCTGGGAATGGACCGTAAAGTCTCTCTCAGCGACGTAGTGGAGAAGAGCCTGCGGGCTGCTGCACTATGGGATGAAGTTAAGGATTCGCTGGGCAAGTCAGGATTGGCGCTCTCAGGAGGCCAGCAGCAGAGGCTGTGTATCGCCCGGGCCCTGGCGACAGAGCCAGAGGCCTTACTCATGGATGAACCTTGCTCTGCCCTCGACCCTCAGTCAACACTGAGAATAGAGGAACTGATGGACGAACTGAAGGAGCGGTACACCATCGTCATTGTCACCCATAACCTGCAGCAGGCTGGCCGGGTGTCAGACTGGACCGGATTCCTGCTGCTGGGAGAACTGGTAGAATACAGCAAGACTGCTGATCTGTTCAGCCGGCCGCAGGACAAGAGAACAGAGGACTACATCACCGGGCGCTTCGGCTAAAGGAGGGCGATAAAAATGCCAATGCCAAGAGAGAGTTTTCACCGTCACCTCACGAGCTTCAGAACGAGGTCCTGTTCATGGGCAGCATGGTAGAGAAGGCCATCGAACGCTCCATGGAAGCCCTCAAGAACAGGGACTTGGAGCTGGCACGTCAGGTTATCGCCGATGACGCCAAGATCAATCAGAAGCGCTTCGACATCGAAGAGAAATGTGTTGAACTCATCGTCACTCAGCAGCCGATGGCCAGCGACCTGAGGGTCATTATCGCCGTCCTGAACATCATCATCGACCTGGAGAGGATAGCCGATCACGCTGAAGGCAACGCCAAGATTGTGGTGATGATCGGCAATGAGCCGCCGCTGAAGCCCCTGATCGATCTGCCCCGCATGGCTCAGAAGACGGAGGACATGCTCCGGCGAAGTCTCGATGCTTTCATCAATCGCGATGCCGAGGCATGCAGGAAAATCTGTGCCGAGGATGACGAGATTGACCAACTGTATGACCAGGTGTTCCGGGAGTTGCTCACCTTTATGGCAGAGGACTCCAAGACGATCACTAGGGCCACCCGCCTCATCTGGGTTGGCGCACAACCTGGAGCGGAGTGCTGATAGGGTGACCAACATCTGCGAGCGGGTGATCTATGTTGTCACCGGGAAGATGGAGGAAATAGGGGCTTCGAAGTACTGACCTGGCTTTCGGTGGTGGTATGAAGACAGTGCTCTTCGTTTGTATTGGCAATGCTGGCCGCAGCCAGATGGCCGAGGCTTTCTTGAATCAACTCGCCGAAGGGAAGGCCAGAGCCATCTCGGCAGGGACTCAGCCCGCAGATGACATCGACAGTCAGGTCGTGGAAGTCATGCGAGAAGTCGGGCTGGATATAGGCATGAACAAACCCAAGGCCCTGACTTTGAAAATGCTAGAGCAGGCTGATCGGGTGGTCACTATGGGATGCGGCGCGGAGGGGGTGTGCCCCGCCAGCTTCGTTGAGACTGAGGACTGGCAACTCGAAGACCCCAAAGGCAAGACATTGGATGAGGTGAGGCGGATAAGAGACGAGATAAAGGCAAGAGTTGTTGAAATTCTGAAGAGGGCGGGCATCTAGAGCCCTCCCCTCCTTAGTTTACATTGTTACATTGATGGAATAACATCCTTGTAAGATTTGTCCATGTCACGGCTTATAAGGTTTGTTCTGATCATACTCCTCACAGCTATTGACGTTAGTCTTAGCTATGCTGTCTACTGGCTGGCTGGGAAAGGTGCCACAGCTTTGTCCTTGAAGGGATCGTGGTATCCTGCCTTCCAATATGGACTGACCTTCATTGCATTCATAGTGGCAGCATCTATCAGTCTCGTCATTGTTAAGAATATCCCGAAATCGGATTTGGACCAATAGTCTGCGCTGCCATTTTCTCCCACGGCGAAGACATTGTCTGAAGCAGTGCTCTAAAGCCCCAAAGCTCATTGGTGGTGCTGCTGCTCATGGGGTTCCAGGCATTATCGTCGTAGAGCAGGATAATACCACCAGCCCCAGTTCGGAGGATTCGAACTCAATCAGTTTCATAAACTGAAAGCCAATTCAAAAGTTCTGGTTCTGTCTACCATACAGTACCACCCACCATTTTGGCTATGAACTCAGAATTCACCCGAAAGCGAAATACCACCTTGAGAGCTGTATTCATTGGATAACTTGGTATGGAACACTAAGGAAAGAGAGTGCCCTCACAGAATAGATTCCTGCGCAGGAATGACAAGGAATAGCCAGAAACCTTAACAGCGACAAGCCTCAGGATTAGAGGGGAGGTCAGCAGCCTAGACCGGCTCTAGGAGCTTCGATATCTGCTCCAGCGTGAAGACAGGCCCATCCTTGCAGATGTACTTCTCGCCCACGTTGCATCGGGCGCACTTGCCCAGACCGCACTTCATCTTGCCTTCCAGCGTGGTGACAATCTGACCATCGGCAAAGCCCAGCTTCTTCAACTCAACGAGGGTGAAACGGATCATGATCGGAGGGCCGCAGATGATGGCAATGGCATTAGCCGGAGAAAGCTTCAATTCCTTGATCACGGTCGGGATAAGTGCCACCCGGCCGGTCCAGCTCTTGTCACCGGCATCGACGGTCAACTCCAGTTTCGTTCTGGGCGATGCTGCCCAGGTATCAAATTCGTTGGCGAAGACCAGGTCCTGCGGAGTACGGGCCCCATTGAGAATGAACAGGTCCCCAAAGTCAGCCCTGTGGTCCAGGATGCTAAGGACAACAGGCCGCAGCGGCGCAAAGCCAATGCCGCCGCCGATAATATGAATGTTCTTGCCCTTGAAACTGTCAAGAGGGAAGTAATTCCCAAAGGGCCCTCTGACGCCCACAGTGGCCCCCTGTTCCAGTTCGTGCAGGGAAGCGGTAACTGTACCTACTTTTCTCGCCGCCACCTCCAGCGGGCCTTTGCGGTACGCCACTGAGGTCAAACCAAAGGGCGACTCGCCAGTGCCGAAGGCAGAGAGAAAGATAAATTGCCCCGGCTTATAGTCAAACCCTGCCTTCACTTCCGGGTCATTGAGTTCAATCTTGAAAAGCCTGACGTCAGGTGTCAGGTCAACCACATCACTCAGTGTAGCTAGATAAGGCAGAAAAGGATTTTGTTGTTTCACTTTTCTTTCACTCCCAGTTTCTGAACGTCCTGAATTATCTCACGGATGTCTATATTCACCGGGCAGGCTCTGACACACCTGCCACAGCCGATGCAGTGCATGGTGCCAAAATGCTCCGGGAAGTAAAGGAGTTTATGGGCAAACCTCTGTCTCATCCTGGTGCCTTTGTTAGCCCGCGGGTCATGACCGCCAGCGATCTTGCTGAACCCGGGGGACTGGCAGCTTTCCCAACTGCGCACACGGTCGGTCTTGTTCTTGCCAACGTAGTCGCGCACATCGAAGCAGTAGCAGGTGGGACAGACATAGGAGCATACGTTACAGTGCAGGCATCTATCGGCTACCCGCCCCCAGTATGGATCGTCGAATGTCTGGCGCATTTTCTCTGTGATGCCCTTGCTGGGAACAGTGGATACCTGCGGAGCCGGCGGCTTCGGTGCATCCACCGACGACAATAATGAATCCGGCATCAGGGCTTTGCCTTTATCGGTGAGCACCTGAACCAGATATCCGTCCTTCACTCCCGTAAGCATAATGTCCATGCCGGAGGGGTCGTCCGGGGCACTGCCCATGCTGGTGCAGAAGCACTCGGGGCAGGCTGTGAGGCAGGATATTCCGACAAGGATGGTCTTCTCGCGGTGCTCACGGTAAAGAGGATCACCCGGCTCCTCAAGGAAGGGCATGCCCAGTGTGAAAATGCCTTTAGCATCGCAGGGGCGCACGCCAAAGATAACCGTTTCCTTCTCGACCTTCGCAGGCACAAGTTCCACCCGCCCATCCTTCTTCTCAATGCTGAATATCGTCTCGGTGGCAGGGAAGAGAAACTGCTTCGGGGGCAGATCGGTATTTTGATAATCGAAGACAATGTCTTCCAGCCGGCTGATCTCTTTGAAAAGGGTCAGATCATCCACCTTGGTTGGCGCTACAAGGCGGCGGGTCTCCCGCAATTTACCAAGCCAGGAGAGCAGGTCTTTCTTGGATATGAATTTGTTCATTCGGCAACCCCCAGCTTCTCGTCTTTTTGGTAAGTGGCAAAGGGTGGTGGGGCATCAGAATCAATGCCTGACTGGAACTTGAAGAGCGTCTGCACATCCTTTTCCAGCTTGCGGTTAAGCAGGCTAAGCGGGATATTGACCGGGCATACGAGCTCGCAGGCATTGCAGCCGATGCAGCGTCCCGCAAGATGGAAGGCCCGCATCGTATTCCACATCTCGTTCTCTCCCGGGGCTATCCTGATGCCAACCCACAGGGGGTCAAGGCGCTCCACAAAACATTCGCCGCAGTAGCATCCCGGGCAAACCTGACGGCAAGCATAACAGCGGATGCAACGGCTGAACTGCTCCTCCCAGAACGCTCTTCTCTCCTCCGGCGATTTCCCTTCCATCGCTTTGATATCCGGATAAGCCTCTGCAGCAGGCTCCGCCTTGGCTTCTCCCACCAGGAAATCGTAAACCACCGGCTTGTGCTGCTGGCAGATCTGGCAGGCATCCCTCAACTTGTCACCGGTCTTGTTCCAATCGGTCTTGGCTACCCCGGAGCAGGCGACGCCGATGATATACACCTTGTCCCGCTGAATCTGATGTTCATTGAGCAGCAGGTTGATCGCCCGGGAATCGCACGGCTTGACCACAATGCCGGTGACCTTGTCCTTGCGGTTGAGGAGATATCTCACCAGGTCCTGCGCACAGGTCTGATCAAAGATAAGCTTGTCGGCATCCTTCGAGCTGTAAACAAACAGAGGACGGGAATTCTTTCCGTCCGTAGACCGCTCATAGCCAATGACACAGTCTACCGTCTTGTTATCCAGAAGTTCCTTGGCTTTGGCACGAATCTGTTCACTCGGGTTCATGATACAGCCTCCGGCACCAGTGCTTTCCTCGGCCCAAGCTTAATCAATTCACTGGTGAATGAAGACACCACCTGGGAAAACCTCTTCCCCTCCGAGGCGGAGACCCATTCCATCCGGAACCTGCCGCTCTCAATGCCCAGGTAATCCAGGAAGGGGCGCAGCAGGGCGAAGCGGCGGCGGGTATAGTAGTTGCCTTCAGTATAGTGGCAGTCGCCAGGGTGACAGCCGGCAATCAGGACGCCATCAGCCCCCAACTGAAAGGCCTTCACTACCAGCAACGGATCCACCCTCCCGGAGCAGGGCACGCGTATGATGCGGATATTGGGAGGGTACGTGATCCGGCTGGTGCCCGCCATGTCAGCACCGGCGTAGCTGCACCAGTTGCACAGGAATCCAACAATCCTCGGTTGATAGTCTACTGCCATAACGATACCACCTCAGCCAGTAATTGCTGTTGCGTAAATCCGCGCAGGTTGGCGGCTCCAAAACGACAGGCGGCCACGCACAACCCACAGCCCTTGCATACAGTTTCATTAACGACCGATACAGTGCGGCCATCCCTGGTCTTCTGGGAATCAATGGCGCTGAAGGGACATACCGCCTGACACAGCAGGCAGCCGCTGCATTTCACCTGGTCAATCGTGGACACCATGGGATCTGAGGTTAGAAATTCCTGACTGAACAGAGCGTCCACCTTGGCCGCAGCAGCACCGCCCTGAGCCACCGACTCCGGTATATCCCGGGGACCAACGCAGGACCCGGCCAGGAATATGCCGTCGGTCTGAGTTTCCACTGGGCGCAGTTTCGGGTGCGCCTCAATGAAGAAGTTGTTGGTGTCATAACTAACCTTGAGGGTCTGGGCCAGTTCTGCCGCGCCGTCACTGGCCTCTGCACCCGTAGCCAAAACCACCAGGTCAGCAGGAATCTCCACCGGCCTGCCAATGAGAGAGTCTTCACCACATACCATCAATTTCTTACCATCCTGGAATATCTTCGAAACCCGCCCCCGTAGGTACAAGGTACCGTACTCCTGCTGGGCGCGCCGGGCAAATTCATCGAAGTCCTTCCCCCCTGCCCGGATATCAATATAGAAGATATAGCACTGCACGTGGGGATCGTGCTCCTTGAGCATTATAGCCTGTTTGGCCATATACATACAGCAGAATTTGCTGCAGTAGGCCCGCCCCTTAAGCTCATCCCTCGACCCGACACAGCTTACAAAGACCACCGTGTGGGGATGTGCTCCATCAGAGGGGCGGAGTACCTCTCCTCCAGTAGGGCCCGATGCACTCAGCAGCCTCTCCAACTGGATACCGGTAATCACATCAGGAAGCCTGCCGCCCCCGTACTCGCCATAGAGAGTATGGTCAAAGGTCTTGTAGCCAGTGGCCACGACGATAGCGCCCACCTTCGCACTGACAACTTCATCCTTCATAGAATGATTGATAGCTCCCGCCTGGCATAACTTTTCACATTCTCGGCATTCGGAGCAGACACCACAGGACAAACAGCGCTTGGCCTCCTCCTGAGCCTGCTCCAGGGTAAAGCCCAACTCCACCTCCTTGAAGTCCTTGATGCGCTCCTGCGGAGGCAGTTCCGGCATTCTCACCCGCTCTTTTTCGGGATGTTGCTCCTTCAGTGAAGCTATTTCATCGTCATCGGGCTTCTCTGCCACTTTTTTCTCTTCGACTGCCGTGGGTAGAGGCTCTCCCTTGAGATACATATCCATAGAGCGGGCTGCCTTCCTGCCGGAAGCCATGGCATCAATAACCATCAATGGTCCGGTCACCGCATCGCCGCTGGCGAAAACACCCTTGACGCTGGTAGCCAAGCTGGCTTCATTGACCTTGATAGTCCCTCTGGATGACAATTCCAATCCCAGATCCTTGGCAAATGCCAGATTGGGTGCCTGCCCCAGTGCCGGGATGATGGTATCCACATTCAGTATGAACTGAGAACCTTCAACGGGCACCGGGCGAGGTCTCCCGCTGGCATCAGGCTCCCCCAGCTTCATCTTGACACATTCAATACCCTTAACCGTATTCCCCTCGGTAATCACCTTGGTGGGAGCAGCCAGGAGCATGATCTCGATGCCCTCTTCCTCCGCAGCCACAATCTCAGCTTCGTTGGCCGGCATCTCATCTCTGCTGCGGCGGTAGACAACAGTCACCGAGCTTCCCAGGCGGCGAGCCACTCTGGCGGCGTCGATGGCGGTGTTGCCACCACCAATCACAGCCACACGGCTGCCGATCTCCACCTTCTGCCCCAGATTCACCGCCCTGAGGAAATCGACTCCGTGGATAACCCCTTTGGCCTCCTCGCCGGGCACTCCCAATTTCAGACTGTTATGGGCTCCGCTGGCTACGAGGACGGTCTCATACAACTTCTGGAGATCAGACAGCTTGACCTTCTCACCTACCCTGGTATTGAGCACTATCTCTACACCAAGCCTCTGGATATACCTGATGTCCTTGCTGAGGACATCTCTCGGCATGCGGTACTCGGGAATGCCCACGCGCACCATTCCGCCGGGTTCTGACAAAGCTTCGAATATGGTCACGTCATAGCCCAAAAGAGCCAGGTCATGGGCTGCGGTCAACCCGGCGGGGCCGGAACCGATAATGGCCACCTTCTTACCATTCTTCGTGATCTGAGGAATAGTTAGCTTCTCCACATCATACTGGTCTGAAGCAAATCGCTTGAGTGAACAGATCGACAATGGCTTATCAAGATAACCTCGCTTGCAGACCTGCTCACAGGGGTGGTAGCAGACCCGACCGCAAACAGATGGCAGCGGGTTGGTCCGCCTGATCAGCTCGTACGCCTCCTTGAGCTTGCCCTTGGCAATAAGAGCCAGATAGCCCTGAACATCCATATTGATGGGACAGGTTACCTTGCAGGGCGGCGTCTCCCTCTTGTCAATAACATATTTGTTGGGTACAGCCTGAGGGAAGGGGATATAGACGGCGCGGCGCTTTCCAAGCCCCACATTGAACTCACTGTCCACCTCCACAGGACACTCTTTGGTGCAATCGCCGCAAGCCGTGCACTTGGTAATATCAACATAGCGGGCTTTCTTCTTGATCTTGACCTCAAAATTGCCCACAAAGCCCTTGACCTCCTGTAACTCGGCACAGGTCATGAGGGTGATCTTGGGATGCTGCGCCACATCCACCATCTTCGGAGTCAGAATGCAGGCGGAGCAGTCCAGGGTGGGGAAGGTCTTGTCCAACTGAGCCATACGCCCACCAATGGTAGGCTCCCGCTCCACCAGTATCACCTCATGTCCCGAATTGGCAATGTCCAGGGCTGCCTGGATGCCTGCAATGCCGCCGCCGACGACCAGGGCACGCCTGGTAAGGCCAAACTGCTTGGGGAAGAGCGCCTCATCACGGGCAACCTTGGCCACCGCCATCCTGATCAACTCGATGGCCTTCCTGGTAGCAGCGTCTTTCTCATTGCCATGAACCCAGCTACAGTGCTCCCGCAGGTTAGCTATCTCCAGGAGATAGGGGTTGAGCCCGGTTGAAGCCACGGTCTTTCGGAAGGTGTTTTCGTGCATCCGGGGTGAGCAGTTGCCAATCACCACCCTGTTGAGGCGGTTCTTGACAATGGCGTCACGTACAGAGGCCTGCCCCGGTTCGCTGCAGGTGTACTTGTTGGCATCAGCAAAGGCTACCATCGGCATCTTCTTCGCCGCCTCAAGCACCTGAGGAATGTCAATGATGCCCCCGATATTGGCCCCGCAGTAACAGATGAAGACTCCGATTCTAGCCATAACCTTGTTTCTCTAAGCCAATCCCTTGCTCTTCAACATCGGCAGTGGATCAGCGAAATGCTTATCCAGAAGCAACTGTTTTGGCGATAATTCCAGGGCCAGTCCGGCAAGCTGAGTGAAATACAGGATGGGCAGATCAAGCTTGTCCTTGTATGCTGCTTCAATTTCCTTCTGGTACATATCCAGATTACTCTGGCACATAGGGCAGGCTACCGCAACACAGTCAGCACCCAGTTGCTTAGCCTGGGAGAGTATCCGATGAGAGAGCTTCAAGACAATATCATGCCTGGTAAGAGGCAGACTGGCTCCGCAGCAAGCGGTCTTGAAGTCCCACTCAATCGCCTCTGCCCCCAGGGACTCCATCAGCCTGTCCATCATCTCAGGATTCTCAGGATCATCAAATTTGGTGACCTCACGCGGGCGAACGAGCAGGCAGCCATAGTAGGAGGCCACTTTCAGTCCCTTAAGCGACTTCTTCAAAGGCATGCTCCCTCTTCTCTCATGCAGTATCTGGAGCAGGTGTACCACCTCGGTATGATTACCAAACTCCGTACCGAGCAGCCGGTTGACGGTGTCCAGCTTTGTCTTATCAGTCAGTTCATGGGCAGTGTACTTCAGCCGGGAGAAACACATGGCACATGCAACCGCCAACGGCAGCCCCATCTTCTCTGCTGTTTGAAGATCGCGGGCGGGCAGAGCAACGCCGAGCAACTCACTTGTGGTGTGTGCTGAAGAGGCCCCACAGCAGGTCCAGCCCTCCAGTTCCTTCAGACTGATGCCCAGTTTCTCGCATACAAGGCGTGCCGACACATCATACTCCTTTGCCGAGGAGTGAAGAGTGCAGCCAGGATAATAAGCATATGTAGTTGTAGTCATGCTATTTCTCTTTTGAGATCGGCAGCCGCTCTTTCTCCGCTGCCTTCACTTTGCCAAAAATCCCCCTGACCTCAGATGCCCCTTTGACCGCAGGCGGCAGGATGGCAAGCTTGCCTCTGGAGAACATTGCCGGCACCAGTGACATGTTGGCAAAGAGGTGCCTGCTCTGCACATTGTATGAGGCAGCCAGTGCGAACTCGTGGGCCCGACCGAAGCGCTGCAAAACATTGAGAAATATGCGATGGAAGAGTTCAATATCCTTCTCCGCTGACTTGCTTCCCTCGGCAGCAGCCAGCAGTCTCAGAGATTCCATCACCCGGGCGATGTCGATCTTAGCCGGACAGCGCGAAGAGCAGGTCTGACAGGAAACACAGAGCCAGATGGTCGTGCTCTTCAGCACCTCGTCTTTCAGTCCTAGCTGGATGGAACGCATGATCTGGCGAGGGCCCAGATCCATAGCATAATCAACAGGGCAACCGGCACTGCATTTGCCACACTGGTAGCAGTCGAGGACTCTTTGACCGCTCTGGCTTTCTACAAAGGTACGCAGGTCACTCAGGGACGATGGATTAATGCTGGTTAGTGTCACTCTCAGCACGAACTCCAGTCAGATAACTCGGCTTATCCCCTCTGAATACTCACTGATATTCCCCCAGCATCATCCCATTCGAGTCTCAATTTAAGTGTACCTTAAACGTCACGAAGTCACAAATCAGTTTGTTCGAGAACTCTCTTTGTCCAGCCTCATAATTCCACCCGTTAAACCAGTACCTGTTCCAGTTCAGCCAACAACTGCTGCTGGGTGAAGCCGCGCAGGTTGGCTGCTCCAAAGCGGCAGGTGGAAACGCACAAGCCGCAGCCCTTGCAGAGGCTCTCGTTCACCACAGCCACCGTGCGACCATCCTTCAGAACCTTGGTGTCAATGGCTTTGAAGGGACATACCTTCGTGCACATGAGACATCCGCTGCACTTTACCTGGTCCACAGCAGCCACCATCGGGTCAGTGACCAGGAAATCCTGGCCGAAGAGTGCTGCTACCTTGGCGGCAGCGGCACTTCCAGAGGCAACAGATTCCGGTATATCCCGAGGCCCAACACAGGCGCCGGCGACGAATATGCCATCGCTCATAGTCTCCACAGGGCGCAGCTTGGGGTGTGCCTCAATGAAGAACTCGTTGATGTCGTAGCTGACTTTGAGGGTCTGAGCCAGTACGGATGCCCCGGGGTTATGCTCCATGCCCACGCCCAGAACTACCATATCTGCCGGGATTTCGATCATTTCACCCAGCAGGGTATCTTCACCACGCACTATCAATTTGTCACCTTGCTGGCTTATCCTGGAGACCTTCCCCCGTATGTAGGTAGCGCCACTTTCCTGGGCGCGTTTATAGAACTCTTCATAATCCTTGCTCACTGCCCTGACATCCATGTAGAAGACATAGCAATGCACCTCGGGGTCATGCTCTTTGAGCATGATGGCGTGCTTGGCAATGTACATGCAGCAGACCTTGCTGCAGTACGGATAGCCTCTCTGCTCGTCCCTGGAGCCAACGCAGGTTAAGAAGACAACCTCTTTGGGATGAGCGCCATCCGAGGGGCGCTTCACCTCACCACCAGTAGGGCCGGAGGCGCTCATCAGTCGCTCCAGCTCCAAACCGGTGATCACATCAGGATACTTCCCGGCTCCCAGTTCCGTGTAAACCTGGGGGTCGAAGGTCTTATAACCGGTAGCCACGACAATAGCCCCAAACTTCTCAGTGATGGTTGACTCCTCTTGCTGCCAGTCGATTGCCTGTGTCGGACAAAGCTTCTCGCAGATGCGGCATTGGGGCGGTGGTTTGCCGGGCTTACCCTCCTCGATGAACCGGAGGTACTTCATATAGCGGCAGTGTTCAGTATCAATGACAGGCTTGGGAGGGACTGCCTGCGGGAAAGGAATATATACAGCCGGGCGCTTGCCCAGTTTCAGGTGAAACTCCGAGTCCACCTTCTCCGGGCATTTCTGCCAGCAGGTGCCACAGCCCGTACATTTCACATGATCTACCTTCCGCACCTTTTGCAGGATGCTGACCTCAAAATTGCCCACAAAGCCCTTGACTTCCTTCACTTCGGCATAAGTAAGCAGGGTAATGTTAGGATGCTGGGCTACATCAACCATCTTGGGAGTGAGAATGCATGATGAGCAGTCTAGCGTAGGAAAGGTCTTATCCAGTTGAGCCATGCGCCCGCCGATGGTGGACTCACGCTCTACGAGAACAACCTTATGGCCAGCGTTGGCGATATCCAAAGCGGCCTGGATACCGGCGATACCGCCGCCGATAACCAGGGTTTTCTTCGTGATCGCTAACTGCTTCGGGAAGAGCGCCTCGTGGCGGGCAACCTTGGCTACCGCCATCCGGATTAACTCGATAGCCTTGTCGGTGGCGCCTTGCTTCTCATCACAATGCACCCAACTGCAGTGCTCCCGCAGATTAGCTACCTCCATGAGGTAGGGATTGAGTCCAGCAGCAGCAACAGTCCTGCGAAAAGTATTTTCGTGCATGCGCGGTGAACAGGCCGCAATGACAACCCTGTTGAGCCGGTGCTTTACGATGGCATGCCGAATAGCAGCCTGACCAGGTTCACTGCAATTGTATTTGTTCTCCTCCGCATGTACCACCATCGGCAGCTGCCGGGTCGTCTCAATTACCCTGGTGATATCCACGGTCCCAGCGATATTGGTGCCGCAGTGGCATATGAAAACTCCAATTCTGGCCATTGTTCTCTTCAGTTCCCTTCTTTTGAATCAGTTCTTGCGATCGCTAAATCGCCTCAAGAATCAGCTCTGAGATATCCTTAATCTTGATGACCTCGCTCTTGTCCATAGAAAGCACGCTGTCCTCAAAATTGAGCATGCAGTAGGGACACGCAGCAACCAGTATGCTGGCACCCGTCCCGACCGCCTGATCCAGCCTGAGATCAGAAAGCCTTTCACCCTTCTTGGTCTCCGTCCATATCCTGCCGCCGCCGCCACCACAACAGAGGCTGTTGGCACCGTAATCGGGCATCTCTACCAACTCTAAACCGGGGATGCTCTTCAGAACCTCTCTCGGCTCGTCATAGACGTTATTATGACGCCCCAGGTAGCATGGGTCATGATAGGTAACCTTCAGGTTCAATTCCTTAGTGGGCTTTAACCTTCCATCCTTGATAAGCTCCAACAGGTACTGAGTATAGTGGATCACCTCGAAACTGCCTCCCAACTTGGGATACTCATTCTTGAAGGTGTGATAGCAATGAGGTGACGTTACCACGATTTTACCGACCTCGTTCTCCAAAAAGACGCCGATGTTGCTCTGTGCCAGCTTCTGGAAGAGGCTCTCGTTGCCCGATTTTCGAACGCTTTCGCCGCAGCAACTCTCAGGCCGTCCCAAGATGCCAAAGTCTACCCCTGCCTTCTTGAAGATTCTCGCTGTGGCACGGGCTACCCTCCTGATGCTGGGGTCATAGGCCGGAATACAGCAGGAGAAGTAGAGTACATCAGTGTCCTTAGTAAAGATCTTAACGTCCAGATCACTGGCCCAATCCATTCCCTTCTCTGGTGCTCCCCCATCGGCACACGAAATTGTGGGGGCACTTGCTTCCAGGTTCCGGGCCCAATCCGTCCGCTTTTCTGGTGCCTCTCCCAGAGGATTGCCTGTTCCAGCGATGTTTTTCAGCGTTACCCGGAGGGAATCCGGCATGTGGCCAGCTCCCATCTCCACTACTATGGTGCGAAGTGCCTTCATGATATCGATTATGGCCACCCCGCGGGGGCAGCGAACCACACAGGCCCGGCAGGTAGCACACGTCCACGTGTCTTCACCCTCAAAGTCAACCACACCCAGTTGAGCCTGGTGTATTAACTTGCGTGTGGGGAAACTCTTGACCAAATTCCAAGGGCAAGTGCCAGTACATAGTCCGCACTGATAGCACTGCTTGAGCGCCTCACCGCCTGCCTCGGCTACAGCATCTATGGCTTCTCTAAATGGAGATAATACTATTTTAGTGGCCTCCTTCCTTCTGCAGAAGTTCTCTACAAAATAGGATAGGATAGCTCAACCCAACTAGAGAGCTATCCTTGGCCTGCGAATGCCTTATCTGTACTATATTAATTCTACTATAAAGTATTTCCTGAGGACAAACGGCTGCAGGCATAATTCGAGAATGTTTCAATATCAAGGGAGAATACAGCGCCTATTGCTGGTAAGCTTACAAAGCGGGCACTCTCAATTATACGACACCAGGAAGGACCTGATTGACTGGGCCAGTTTTGGATGAGGAATGAAAAGGGAGATGGACAAGCTCGGAGTCAGATACTACTTCAAGAATGGTCTCCTGGCTAAGATGGGGATATCGCCGTCTGGATTTCGGCAGACTTGGGTCTGTGGCTGACTGTGGGCAAGGGCATGGCACAACATCAGGTGTATGAAGTGTAGCGTCTACCACGAGGAATCACTTTGGGGCCTAGCGGCCTTCCGATTGCAGTGAACCAATACCTTGGAAGGCATCTTCTGAAGATTGCAGTGTATTTTTATATGATTTAGTTCCTCAAATTGCTATAATTTGCCAACGATATGAAGTGCCTCATCTGCCAGTCATGCCGGAGACAATTGGAGGCAGTCACTGACGTTGCTGAACCGAAATTCACGGCAGAGCTAATTGGCTTTTGTAGCACTTTCACATCAGGAACCAGACTGAAAATCAAGACTTGGTCTAAGAATGACTCCTGCAAATAAGGACTATACCAGATACCAGTTCTTGTTGGTCGAGCCGGTAGCCAAGACTCCTTATCCGCCTTTGGGGCTCATGAAGATCTCCTCAATGCTCAAAGATAAGTACAAGGGTTGTCAAGTTCTTACTCAAATCGGGAACGCAATACCGAGCAGGGGTATTTCCCCGAGGAAGGTCTTTATCACCAGTCTGTTCACTTGGGACTTGAAGCACGTCGTACAATCAATTGATTTCTGCAGACGTAGCTTCCCGAACAGTGAAATCATGGTCGGAGGCATCTCAGCATCTCTGCTTTCCGAGGACGTATTATCACTTACGGGAGTAATGCCGCACCGGGGTTTGTACACTGATGCAGAGTCATATCCGCCGGACTATTCACTCACTTTCGAACGTAAGAACAATATCTCAATAACTTCCACAACCCGAGGGTGTGTCAAACGCTGTCAATTCTGCAGCGTGAAGGACTTGGAACCGAACTTCTCCGTAAGAGATGATTGGGAGAAGGACATAGAGAAGGATTTCCAGTCCATCATCTTCTGGGATAACAACTTTCTTGCCTCGCCAAATTTTGAGCGGGATTGCGAGAGAATTGCAGCATTGAAAAAAAGGGTTGATTTCAATCAGGGTCTTGATGCGCGTTTACTTGATCAGGAGAAAGCCAGACTACTTTTCAAGACCAACCTGTTGCCTATCCGTCTTGCTTATGATGATGTGGCATATGAGGAAGACGTTTTGAGAGCAATTCGATTGGCGAGGCAGCATTCTAAGAGAGAGATAGTGGTGTATGTCCTTTACAATTTCCGTGATACGCCCGAAGACCTCTTCTACCGCATAAATCTTCTAAACAGAGAGGCGGTCCTTTCTTTTCCGATGGAGTATAGACCTCCGAAAAACGGGGGGGAAGACTTGCAGGCCCTAACTGGAATACATTTCTGCTAAGAGCCTTCAAACTGAGCTTGTTGTTCTACTATAGAAAAGGGATGATTACTGTAAGTCGTGAATCATTCAAATCAATTTATGGTAACAATGACAGGGAATTCGTGTCTAAGCTCTACGAGATATACAGATATGACAAATCTTTAAGAAGACAGGGCAAGTAAGGAAACAACTCTGATTGTGAGGTGATAGCAATGAACAAGAAAACAGGAGTAGTTCTGCCTTCATTGAATGTCCAGATGAAGATTGGAATATTAAACACTATTGCCAATTCGATCTACTCTGACCCGAAGGTGAAGGTTAGAGAGGCGGTCGCAAACTCGATGGATAATGAGGCAACTTGGTTCACAATCTACGCAGATCGACCTTCACTCACAATCAGCTTGATGGATAATGGAACAGGAATCACGCGAAGCAGATTCAATGAAATATTCGAGAATCTTGGGTACGGTCTCGAAAAGGACGAGATCTACTCCAATTCCTATTTTGGGCTCGGGCTTTTGTCGATACTGGCATTCGGCAAGCGTGCCAAGATAGTCTCTAAATCAAGACAGGAAGGCGAAGTAATAAGGTTGGAGATTGACAGCGGACGAATATTCAGCGAAGAAATGCTGGATAAGCCGATATCAGAGGTGAACAAGTTACTCAAGATAGAGCCGTCAAGTCTATCGGAGCGAGCGAAGCTCTCTCCATTGAGCGATGACGAAATCAGGACGCTTCTAAAAGAAGACCTCCCAGGGAGCTTCACAGAGATCATCCTGGAAGAAGTGGATGGAGCTGTTTTTGACGAGGTGACCTCTCAAGACTTCGAAACAGAACTCAGGAAGGTACTTCCCCTGAGAGTGCTCTCAGATGAACCGTTCCTAAAGAGCATAAAGGATCCGACAGCACTCAAATGGCTAATGGAGAGGATGAATGATAAGAAGTTCTGTCCCACTATTGATACATATCTAGGCATCTCTGAGGGAGAAAGGGAACTGAGTCAACTCTGGAAGTACTTCCCGAATTTTAGGAAAGACCTAGAGTTCGGGGCAGCCGACATTGTCTACGGAGAATCCGAAGGTAAGTTCGACGATGGAAAACCCAAGTTTGCCTACTATTATCTCTACTCTACGGATGACCTAGAAGAAAGAAATAAAATAAACACTGAAACAGGGTTCTGGGTGAGGAACAGGAACTTCCTAGTCAAAGAAGCTGACTACTTTCAGAAGCCCGGGGCGAGGCAGAAAATGATCAACGAGCCACTGAAGAACTGGCTCTTCGGCGAAGTTTTCCATCGAAATATGACCGGGTTCCTGGTCGTAACTCGCAACGAGTATAGATGGGAATCCTCCGAATTTGTCGATTTCAGCACGGAGATAAGAAAGCTGGTTCTTGGCCTAAACCAACAACTCAGGGAAGTATGGAAGAATAGCAGGGAAGTTGTTGACTCAATTGTCAACCCGTTTGTTGAAATCAGAGATAGGAACAACCCGTTCAGCCGTTCCGCTGACACACTTTCCACTATGGGTATTCTTAAGGATGCGGAGGATGCCGGAGCTGTTTTGGCAAAGCTCAATAAGCAGAGGAGACCCGAACTGGAAAAGGGCGAGATGAGGATTGACAGTATCATAGCAAAAGGCAAGGAAGAGATCATACTCGCAGATGACAGCAGTATGAAGGTGATCATCGACTCCAAGATCGGCCCAGAAAGGACGTTTGCCAAGCAAAGAGAAGCGAAGACCAACAGAATCATTGTCAGGATCTCTCCACAAATCTTTTCTCCGAATGAAGTGACCTTCTTGGGGAAAACGTTTGATGTCTACTACGTAGCAGGAGAAGAGAGCTCCCCGGGTATGAGTATCGATAATGAAGGACATAAGATCTACATCAACCCATTCAACCAAGATATCTCAAGATACAGTGTATCTTTCCTAGAGGTCTACATCGCAACAGAATTGGCAGATATGTACTCCGTATCAAAGGCTGAGATGAAAGGCCATCTACTCAGTTTACTAGGAGCAAAACTGACCCCCTCTAACGTAAACCCCAAGAAGTATCTGATCTCCCTCAAGGATGAACTACAGCGTAGGCAATGGAAACCTAAATGAAGGAGTTGAGCGTTTCATCGACCGCAAATGCCCTGATAGTCTTCGCGGATGTCGTTGATTCTTCTGTCTATAGTTCCATCCTCGGGATAGAGAAATTCGCAGACAAGGTCATATCTTTCCAGAAGCTCTTCTCTGATTTGGGGAATCAATACTTCAATGATCAGCCCTATTTCGAAGACAAGGTTGATTCCTATTGTCGCGTGGATTCAAGGGGTGATGAAGGGTCGGTTTTTGTAGTGGACCCCAGACAACAGAGAGATGCCCTTGTGTACAAAGCCGTTCAGTTCGCCCTGGAACTCAAGGCAAGGCTCAAGATATTGAACAAACAAGAGGCGGACATGCCTCCCACAGAAATGAGGATTGGTATAGGAATTCATTATGGAGAAGTCGCCATCATAACTACCACCACACCTGAGTCCAAGGGAAAAGAAGAGGTGTTCAGAAACCTCATTGATAGGATAATCGGCTATTCCATAAACTACGCAAAACGTGTCGAATCAAGCTCCAGAATGGGTCGTTTCTCTCAAGTCTTTCTGTCCAAGGAGGCAGCTGATCTGTTGTCATACTGCCCTGTCGTCCTTTGTAGGCATGAGGCCTCTTTGAAGGGTATCCAGGCTAATGACGAGGTGTACGAAATCAGAAGTGCCTTCTTAAGCGACGTTCCCTTGCCGACAGCGGACGGAGCCGGCGGCATCAAGAACGAGGACTTCTTCAGCTATTTCACGGACGATTTGAATGAAGCGCAGTTCCTTAGAGAACCTTGGCTTAAGAGTCTTGTCTTGTCAATGCTCGCCTCAAGAGAATCTGCAGCTGAAGATAACACGATAAAGACAGTATGCCGTGGAAGGATATCTGAAATAGCTTGGCGGAAGCCGACAGAGAACGATCCAATACTACTGTACTGGCGGGCTCTAGAGTGTCAGGAATGCGGCAAGTATTCAAGGGCAGTCTCCTGTCTGAGGGAGATTCTGCGGGAATATCCGTATTTCATTTTCGCAAGAATCAAGACCGTTGAGGCTTGCCATCACATGATCAAGTCTAACAAGAAGACTCCGTCGGAGATCATATTTGTTAGAGATACCGCTGAAGAGCTGCTAGAGAGATACAAGAACATACTGAACGCAACCGAAATACTACAATTGGAGAACATCCTAGCGGAAGCACGCTCGGAACCTTGACCTCAACCGCGACCTTTGACCGAGTTCTCACGCAGACTGTGTTTTTTCTTTCTTATCCGCAGTCTGCCTTATAGCAAGAATAAGGCTGCTCAAGCGAAAAGTAGAGCCTGACTTAGGTCCTCCTCTTTTCCCTCAACGCTTCTTCCACGAACTCCTGCATCTGATTCTTGCCTGTCTTTTTGCTGGTGTGCTCAACGCACCAGACTGCCGGGAATACATGGCCTTGGCCAATTGATAAATTCTGCCCGACATCCGTTGAGCAGAATCAATGCTGGATAGTGATAGGCGGGAAAAGGGCGCTTACTTCTTGGCATCGGCTCCGGGTAGGGCCTTAACCACAAGCTCACTCAAGTCCATCGCTCTTATAGACTCTTCGACCTCCTTGGCTTTCAGGCCGTCTTCAAACATCGAGAGGCAGTAGGGACAGGCAGTGGCTACGCAGTTCACCTTAGCCTGAATTACCTCGTCAGTCCGCCTTATATTCAGTCGTTTCTCAGGTGGCTCCTCCATCCACATATGTCCGCCGCCACCACCACAGCAAAAGCCTTTCAGCCCATGTCGGGCCAGCTCTACCCTCTTGATCCCCTTGATGGAGTCCAAAACCTCTCTGGGTTGCCGGAGAATGTCATTATGTCGGCCCAGGTAGCATGAGTCATGATAAGCCACACTCAGACTATCTATACCGCCAAGCTTCAGCTTACCTTGAGAGATCAAACCGGAAATCAATTCAGAATGGTGGATAACTTCAAAGTTGCCGCCAAACTGTGAATATTCATTCTTCAGGGTATTGAAGCAGTGGGGGCAACTGCACACGATCTTCTTGATATTGTAATTCTTAAGAACCTCGATGTTCTTCTGGCAGAGCGTCTGGAAGAGGTATTCATCGCCCATCCTGCGGGCAGGATCGCCGCAACAGCTCTCCTCTACCCCCAGTATCCCAAAATTGATCCCGGCCGCCTGCATCACCTTGGCTGTGGCAATAGCCACCTTCATATTCCTGTCTTCAAGGGAGGCAGTGCAACCCACCCAGTACAGCATGTCCACATCAGCTTTCTCTGAGAGCACCTTTACCCCCAGGCCGCTGATCCAGTCCGTTCTCGTTGCCGTGGTGCCTCTCCAGGGGTGGCCTCTGGTACCCAGGCTTTGCAGAGCTCCCTGGGCGGATTCGGGGAATTCAGCCCTCTCCAATGCCAGGCTGCGGCGCATATCGACTATCTTGTCGATGTGTTCAATGTAGATGGGGCATGCCTGCTGGCAGGCGCGACAGGTGGTGCAATCCCAGATCACTTCCTGTGTTATGACGTCGTTGATCATATCCTTTCGCGGTTCCTTGGGTTTTCTCCACAGGGGTATGGGGTACACCTCATAAAGATGGTTCTTCAGGTCCTGGATAACCTTCTTGGGTGAGAGCGCCTTGCCGCTGATATTGGCCGGGCAGTTATCCTGGCACCGACCGCAGCGGGTGCAGGCATCGAGATCGAGCAATTGCTTCCAGGTGAAGCTCTCGATCTTGGAGGCACCGTAGCTTTCAGCAGTCTCCAGATTTATCGGGGTAAGCGCTCCCTTTGGTTTCGAGGAGCGGAAGAAGACATTCAAAGGTGATAATAAGACGTGCTGCAGGCGGGATCGGGTGACGAAAATGTACGCCAGGAACGTGAATGCCACTACAGTATGGAACAACACCCGGTGCCATAAGAGGATGTGGTTATAATACGTTCTGGCGAAGGCCGGGAGAATCTTAGAGAAACCGTAGCTCACCGGCGCCCATTTGTACCAGTCGGTAGGGGGTGTATCGGCAGTGGCAATACGAAAGCCCTTGACCATAAATCCGGTGAGCAGAATGACAAATACCCAGAGGAAGATCAGCGTATCATCGGACTTGGTGTCCAGACGGGATGGCTTCAGAATATACCTTCGGAATATGGCCATCAGGCCGCCCACGATGATCAGTACAGCACCGACCTCCGAAGCAAACGAGGCATAGAGGAACACATCCTGCGGCGGATTATTTATATGGACGGTATAGGAGAACAGCCGGATGAACTTGCCCAGCACGAAGAGTATCGCCCCCCAGACGATCATAAAGTGCATCCAGCCGGGATAGGATTCACTGAGGATTCTCACATTGGCCAGGGCCACAGCAATCGTGTCCTTGATACGGCCAATCATGTTATCTTTTCGAGAATCCTTGCCACCCACACGCCACAGCAGCCACCGCCTGACGAAACCAAAGGCAAAGGCGGCTGCCAGGACAGGACTGAACACCAGAACCCCGATTATTATCGGCAGGAAGATATTATGGATATACGAGAGCTGGACATCCCAAAAGTTCATAGGTATCAGACCATCCTTCTGATTAATCCACAGCAGTCAGTGTATTCAATTCCAAACCGTCTTTCCTTGCTCATGTATTTTGATATGTTGGATAAAAGGCCGTCAGGTGGGCGATAAAGAAGCAGACCAGTATGACCCCAACCACTGTCAGGGCCATCAGTATAGCTTTACTATATTTGGGCCCAACACCAAATTCGGCCAATGCCAGTTTCACCCCCCACAGCATGCAGTACACTATGCTCGCCAGCACCAGTACCTCGAGGATTATAGCCACCACTCTAAGGAAGATATCCATCTTGCCTACACTCCAACACCACTTTTTGAGAGGCGGGATCTATTTCTCATCCTGCAGTCAGGGCAGGTCTCCAACTGTGAGGTTACTCCGCCTGCCGCAGTGATCCTGGCTCGTACTTTATCTATCATGGCCCTCGGCGCAATCGGCGCATCACACACTTTGCATCGAACAAAATCACCCTCAATGATAGTCTCTGACTGATAGCCCAGCTTGCCCAGTTCCAGTACCTTCTCCAGTTTAAGGCATTCCTCCGGACATACCTTGATACACTGGCCGCAGCCCACGCACGACTCCTGTTGCAAAAGCAACCTGTACGAGCCCGAGCCAGGCAGAACAGTTAGTGCCTCTGTCGGGCAGTCTGCAGCACAGAGGCCACAACCGGTACACTGCGAACCATCCAGAGTCAACTTCCCAAAAGGTACCGCCCCTGACGAGATTGCTCCAACTGAAGCCACTCCCAGCTTTTCCCCCATACCGCGAATGAGAGCCGGCAGCAACACGCCTTCCACTGGCGACTCTGTGGGATAGGATGACCTGAGCGGTACAGGAGCAAGATTGGCTATCCTCCGGCCAAAACGGGGTAATTCCTGTTCCACGTTCTTATCTTCAAAGGCACTCACACGCTCCGGCTGAATACCCCAGTGGTCCAGTAGTGCTTGCACAAACTGCACCGTTCCCTGCCACTTCTCTGAGTCACATTTGAACTGGCATTTTTCTCTATTGTAAATCAAGGCCATTCCCTGGGCTCCCAGGTCGAAGGCGCGCAGCATCAACCAGGGAGAGACCATGAACAAACACGGCATCTCTATAGGCAAAACATTAGGAGTATTCTTGAAGATATTGATATCAGAGTCGCTGGAGGACTGACGGCTGCTCTGGCAAAGCACAGCCACTATCCTGGGCTGCAGTACATCGCCACTACCCAAGAGTAACCCCTCCAATTCAGCCTCCAACTGGTCGGAGGAACAGTTGGGGTAGATGATGGCTCGATTAGGGCAGACAGCGATACAAGCACCGCAGCCATTGCAGGCGAGACTATCAATTGAAACACCTTTATCATCGACTATTACAGCATTGAAAGCACAACTCTGGCGACACAGTTCACACCTCTCCCCAACACACCTCGGTGACTCTATATAGGGCATCACCTGATACCTGGGTAAGAATGATTGGAAGAGATCACGGCGGCTGATCTCACCTCGAGGCCTGGTAAAATGCAGCTTCCGAGCTTTCTGGGGCACGCCACTGAATTTGGCCTGACGTTTTACCTGGGCCAATAGCAGAAGCCTGGCTCTTTCAAGCAGTTCGGTATCTTTGTAAGAGGCTGCCGTCTCCCGCACCAGATCAAAAGGCAATGGAGTCCGGATCAAGATTGCAGACCTCCGGTTCCTCCCAAAAGCCGGGCTTGGATCTGAGCTGCGAGCAGCCACCTAAAACAGCAGGGCTGAACTGGTGCTCCCCGATGAGTCCGGACAGAACCGAAGCCTGGCAGAGGTTATCAGCAATGACAACAGGCAAACCTGGCTGCTTCTGCTCCAGGAACCGGCGTACCTGATCCAACGGCAAGCTGCCACTCACTCTGCCATTGCATTGACAGAGGAATACTCCACGCCGTGATGCCTCAGTCATTTCTATGTGGTACCCCCATCCGCGCCAACATCCTTATGCTCAGTCGCTTCCCCGGCTGCTTCATGTGCCGCCTCTTCAGGGTTTGGCGCCGGCAGCAACTCGAGGTACTTCAGCCCTAGGACATAGATCAGCCCCACGAATGCAAATATGCCTATGGTCATCAGCGTTTCAGCAGGCATTATGGGGAACCCCCCCCTCGCACCCCAGATGCCTTGAATCTCCCCTGGGTAGTATTGCAGGGGCTGAGACAGACCTGGGAAGATGACGGCAGCTCTTTCACCTAATATACCGATCACGCAGATGGCACAGGCGATCATTATACCCTTCAGGCTCTTGCCCCACTTGGGGTGGAAGAGGATTATCAGCGGTATAACGTAACCCAGGAGTACCTGCCAAGCCCAGAAGATCCAGCTCCAGGGACCCTGAGTGAGGAACAGCAGGGAGTCACGTGCCGGGGGATAGAAGTGAGTCAGCTTGTCGGTCACCACCAGTACCACCAGAACGATGATGAGTACCGAGAGCATCCTGGCCAGCGATACATACATCTGCTTATCGAACGGACGCTTGCTGAACTTCAGCGTTATGAAGGAGAGGAACATCACCAGCGCCAATCCGGAGGCAAAGGCAGCGGAGATGAACTCCACCGGCTTCAACGGTGAATAAAAGATACCTCTGGTTTCGATAAACCCGACTATGGCCCCGGTGCCCATGTGCACCAGTACCGCCCAGAGGACAGCCACAGGGGCAATATACTTGGTCAGCTTGCTGTTGGCCAGCGCTGCCACCAAATAGGTCAACAGAAGCAGAATGTAGCCGCCGTAGAAGATGCCATTAATGGCGAACATGGATTTCATGTTGTTGAGGTAGAAGAACATGAAACAGCCGCCATATCTTCTCTATGCGGCCCAAATCGGTCAGCACGCAGAGCATCGCGCCCAACATCAGCAGCAGACCCATGAACACTGCTATCCTGCCGATGGGCTTGTAGCGTTCCTGTCCTAAAACATAGACCAGTGACGAGACCACCAGTGAGCCAGCGCTGAGGCCGATGAAGAAGAAGTCGACCGTAATGAGCTGTCCCCAGATCACCGAATTATTGATACCCCAGAGCCTGAAGCCTTCCAGGTAGCTGACCATATAGGCAATGATTCCAGTGAGCACCAAGGCAGCAAGAACCGCCACCAGTATCTTGTATTTCTTCGAGCTACCTTGAATCGGGGCAAAACTCAGTTGCATATAATCTCCTTATCTGGGGAGATAAATCGTCTTCGGATCCGTAGACATTTCCTCTCGCAATTTGAAAGAGCTCCTGGTAGCCAGCAATCTTGAGACCTGGCTCTCCGGGTCATCCAGGTCCCCAAAGAACCTGGCTTCTGTAGGGCAGGCCTCAACGCAGGCTGGCACCACCCCATCCGGAGTGCCTATCTTGTCACCGTTCTTCAACGCCCTATCTATCCGGTGGAAGCAATAGGTGCATTTCTCCACAACGCCGCGGGTTCGATGGGGATACGGCCAGGCCCCAATATAAGCATCGTAGTCAAGGCCCAGATCAGGAGGCAGGTCCGGGCGGCTATACTCCTCATTTTCCTGATCCTTGAAGTTGAAGTTCCGGGCCCCATAGGGGCAGGCGACAATACAATAGCGGCAGCCGATGCAGCGGCGGAAGTTCTGCATCACAATGCCATCCCCCCGCTTGTAGGTCGCCTTCGACTGGGCAAACGTTCACACAGGGAGGATGATTACAGTGCATGCAGGGCATGGGGATTATAGAAGTATTTGCCGTGGGATATTCACCCTCGGTAGCAGCAATCACCTTGTGCCAATATATATCCTGGTGCCTCTTCTGCTCATAAGGAGAGCCATGAGGCACGTTATTCTCAGACTTGCAGGCCAATGAACATGCCTGACAGCCTACACACTTGTCCAGATCAATGACCATTCCCCACTTTGGCATTTACTGCCTCATGCTTTGCGGATCTTCACCCTGGTGCTGAAGAAGGATGGTTGCCCGCTTTCCCCATCGTACTCCGTGCCAATGACCTCGTTCGGGTTCACACCGATGCCATCTGTCCACCTGCCAGAGGCATAATGTCCCTGCCCGGTGGCAATAGCAACCGCACCCGGAAGAATGCCCTCGAATACCCTGGCCTTGGCCTGTATCTCACCGGAATCGGACTCGACCACTACTGTATCGCCATCTCCAACTCCCAGTCCATGGGCCGCCTCAACATTCATCTCTACAAAATTGCCCCAACCACGGCCATGCATCACCAAAAACATCTCTTGCGCCCAGGGGGTGTTCTGCGTCCCGCTCCGTATTTCCAGCACCGGGCGGTATATTGCCAGCATGAAGGGACGCTCCGTATCCTCACCGGGAAGCTTCACATTGAGCAGTCTCTCCAGGTGAGCCGATTGGAATTCAAATTTCCCGGAAGGCGTATTGAATATACTGTTCCATTTCTCATATTCATAATCCGGGCCTTCCCAAACGCCATCTGTCTTGAAGTCATCCCATGATACAAACGTCCCGGTGCGATACTTGGCAAATTCCTCCGCAAATCCGTCTGCATTATCCGATATCGATGTAAAAGGACCAGCCACCGGTGAACCCATCTCATCAGCCAGGTCAAACATGATCCTGGCAATGGCCCTTGACTCGTACAGTGGCGCTGAGAGCACCGGCTGTTTTATCCTCGCCTCGGCGTAGCCGGAGCCCGGCAGGGCGCTCTCATAGCCCCACTCTTCAAGGTAGGTGCAGGCTGGAAGGATGATGTCGGCATAAGCTGCCATCTCGTTCCTGGCCGGCCCGATGTGGACATAATAAGGCAGGCTCTTCAGAGCCTCCTCCCACCTTTTGCTTTCAGGGACCGACATGATCAGATTGCTGTTGAAACCTATAGCTGCATCAATCGAATTGGTCTGTATCAGGTCATCCAGCGTGTGGAAATCTATTCCTGGTTCTGCAGCAAAAGGGAGAGGCCTGTAATCCGGATACTCCTGATAGACGATCCCGCCTGGAACATCGATACTGCCAACCAAGGCATTGAGACAGAATATGGCATGGCTGGTATATGAACCGTAAGGCCAACTGGTAGCTGCTTCACCACTCCAGGCAACGGCAGGTTTGGACTGGGCAAATTCTCTGGCTACCTGGCGGATAACATCAGCATCAATGCCGGTTATCTCCGCCACGTTCTCAGGGCTGAATTTGGAACTGGTTGCCAGGTTCTTATAGTTCGTCAAATCCCAATGTATAGGTATCATTGACGAAGTTCTCGTCAAAAAGCCCTTCACTGATAATGACATTCGCTATGGCCATAGCCAGGGCGCCTTCGGTGCCCGGGTTGATGGGTATCCATTCATCCGCCTTAGCAGCGGTGACCGAATAACGCGGGTCGACGACAACTACCTTGTTCCTGTTAGTCGCCTCCCGGCGCAACTCGCCCCACAGGTGCAGGTTCCTGGCCAGCGGCCTCTCAGACTCTACGATGCTCGCGCCAAAGGCCAGAATATATTTCGTGGAAGTCTCATCCTGAGACATGAGTTCATAGCCACTGTTGTCCCGCCCATCCGCCATCTGCTTGCCTTTCCGGTCAGCATCTGTTTCCAGTCCTTCTTCATGGAACAGATTGGGGGTCCCATAGGCTCCGGCAAACTGGCGAATCAAGTCCTCATTGCTATTCGTGTTCAATCCTTGGAGGACAAGGAGCTTTTCAGGAGAGATGCCATTCAGCTTTTCGGCAATCTTCCCAATCGCCTCATCCCACGATATCTGATCAAAATCTTTCTCAAAATTTGCTCCTCTTCCCTTGGCAGAACCGGTTTTTCTCATCAGTGGAGTCGTCGCAAATCGGTCCGGGTTATAGAGGACCTGAAGTCCAACGTGCGACCGGGGACAGGTCTTACCTTCGGTGTAGTTGGAATTGGGGTTACCGGATATCCTGACTGCTTTGCCGTTGACCACTCTGACGTTAATGGCACAGCGAGTGGGACAGTTCAGGCAGGACGTGGCAACCAGTTGTTCAGTCTCAACTCCATTGGTGGCATCTTTTTCGGGGGGCTCACCGGGCTTGGGGCGTTTGATCACCATGACAGCAGTGAGCACTGCAGCAGCAGCGGCTGAAATACCAAGAAAGGCCCTCCGGCTCACTCTGAAGCCACTGGAGGACCCTTTTTCTGGCAGGTTAGTCTTGTTGTCCTGTGTCACTTGATCTAGAATCTACGCTCTGATTTTGACCCTCACCCCTCCACATCTGGCACCCCCCAACCGGACTTTTCTGCACCTGCAGATCGATTGCTAAATATATTAAACTGCCTGATATGGGTTTGTCAAAACGTTAGGGGCGCAATATGTATTTTGACCCGCTGATCAATGGACAACCCCGGTCCGGAAGCCGCTCCAGCATCATCCCGAAGAAGGACTTCACGTCATCAGCCTGGAACTGCCACACTTTTTGACTCTATCAGCAGCAAAAAGGGCCGCCCCGATGGCACCGATAATCTGAGGATCTTCCGGAAACTGAACGAACTCTGTCTCCAGCGCCCGCTCCAGACACCTGACCAGGCCGATGTTCTTGGCAATACCCCCTGTAACCCCAACATCACTCTCAACGCCCAGATCACGAACCAAATGGAGAATCTGGCGCGCTGTTATATCGTTGATTCCAGCGGCGATATCAGCCCTGTTTCTACCTTCAAAGACCAGGTTCCTGATCTCAATCTGAGTCAGGATACAGCAGGGCTTTTGCAGACTGATCGGATGGGACGCCTGAAGCGAGAGAGTCCCCAGTTGAGAGACATCAACGCCAAGACTCTCTGCCATGAGTTCCAGAGACCTACCTGTTCCGGCAGCGCACTTCAGGTTCATACGGAAGTCCTCCAAAAAGCCGTTCTCATCGACTCTTATGGCTTTGCAGTCCTGGCCGCCACCATCAATGATCGTTCTTATGGTTGGTGCCAGCCAGTGGGCCCCTCTCCCATGGCAGGATATCTCGCTGACGTTGCCATGAGCAAAGGGCATGATGTTGCGCCCATACCCAGTGCTCACACAGCAGTCGATATCCCCCCAGGAAAGGCATAGCTTCCCGAGCAGCTTGTCCATGACATCGGCTGCCGACTGGACGGCCCTGGCCCTCGAGCGGACTATCTCAGACCCCAGGATCACACCGTCCTTCATGACCACCGCTTTGGCAGTCAGTGCGCCAACATCGCATCCAGCAACAATCATTCTTTAATGGCCCTTACGTTTGGCATCTTTCCTTCGCCATGAGTGCAGCACCAAAGGCTCCCACAATCTGGGGGTCAACCCCATCAAGATTGGCCAGACCCAACCCCAGCTTCTCTTCCAGGTTTCTCACTACGATGCTGTTCTTGGCCACCCCGCCCACCATGACCACTTCTTTATTCAGAGTTACCCGTCCGACAAGACCAGCAATCTTAGCAGCCACGGAAGAGGCAACACCTGCGAAGATATCGAACGGATCATGGCCATCGTTGATCAGCGAGATTGCTTCGCTCTCGACAAATATGGGACATTGATTATTGATATAAAGAGGATGGCGTGAGTCAGCCGAAGCTCGAATCAATTCATCGAGAGGCATTTCCAGGACATTGGCCATGACATCGATGAGCATTCCTATGCCAGCTGCACACTTATCGGTAACGGCGGACTCCCCTATGGTTCCGCTGTCAGTGATGTTGAAGGCCATGAAGGTGTGCCCGCCAACGTTGATGACAGTTCTCACCCTGGGATTGAGTTGTCTCACGGCTCTGTGAAGGCAGATGATATCCGGGACGACCCCGTCAGTGCGGGGAACAGCTTTACCCCCAAACCCGGTAGCCAGACAATGGTCCACTTGTTCCGCAGATAGGCCGGCCTTGGCCAGGGCCATATCCATAACCTGAACTGCTGCCTGGTCGGGAAAGCCTTTGTAGGGCAGTATTTCAGATGCCAGCAGATCATTGTCTTCGACAATTGCTGCCTTTGCAGAAACAATCCCCAGATCACATCCAGCGTATATCAATCCCAGTAACTCCCTGTCTTGCTCTTGACTTTCACCTTCATCCCTTCGCTCCAGATGGTTCGCCGATGAGATAGCTCAGATGTCGGAGTAAGTCTGATAATTTTACCTTTACTTCCATCCATATTCTACTATTTTACATTTATTACCTTTACTTCCATCCATCGTTCTACCCCCAGACATCCAAGTTGTCCGACTGCTTTCGTGACGCCTTCCAGGCGCCAGAAGGCCTTATCATCAGAGCTTACCGAAGACTATAGTCAATTCATCTCCATCTTTGAGAGGCTTAGTGAATTGATCAGGCGGTATCTTCGCCCGCAGCTCCGGGTCGTTGACAAAGAACCATATGAGGGGCAGCAGTTGGCCTTCCTTGTCGTAGGCCCATTGCCTAATGGATGGATATCGCTCCAGCATAATCTGCAGGCACTCTAGGGGGTTGGCCGCTGTCACCTCGAACACTTCTGGTTCATCAATGAGCTGGCTCAGATGGCGAAGGGTGGGGGATATGGTGACCTTTACGTTTACTTTCGCCTCTGCCTTCATCCTTTGTCCCCTCAATCAACCTCTCTTCAATGCCTCACTGGCGGCTGCACTTTTCCTTCGATATTCATTTCATAATAGCGCTTTACCGACCGAACACCTTCATCCAGACAGGTGAGGACTGTTGTTAATGTCTCGTTGTCTTCAAATGGGTGAGGGGCCAGGACTGCACCCTGAACGTAGCGCTGGCCGCAGGCTTCGATAGCCCTCCCAAGGAGGATACCGGCATAGGTCAAAGGTTGTCCTCCGCTGTCATTCTCCCGGTTCCACTGCACATCCATACTCATGAAGTCTTTAACATCCTGTGCCGTCATGGCAGAGACCTCTGCGTCGCGAGTACAGAGAAATTTATTGATGACGCTCAGCATACTTGAGGCAGCACTCTCAAGAGAGGCTCTTCTTGCATCTGCGGGAACCTCCGGTTGAACCTCAATGGTCCTGAACCAAACAGAGATCATATGTGCACTGCATACCTTGGTGAGGGAGAGGGCCTTTTGGTCGTCACCCTTGCCCCAGGCTTTCTTGACCGCATCGACTTCCCGGATCAGAGCCTGCGCTGCCGATGTACCTCCGATAAGCCACGCCATATGAACCATATATTCATAATCTTCAGTCACATATCCCCTTATTTTGTATTTCTGGCGAAGCATCTCAGCGATTCCGTCTGAAGCGTAGAGGAAAAGGCGCTTGGTCACACGCTGTGGCGCCTCATCGAATAGCGGTGGACACCATGATGACATTTACACCTCCTTGAAGCAAACGACATCCCTTGCGAGAGGAACAATATCCTGATGTTCAGAAGAGAGTCTAGCATTCAATACTAAGCAATCTGTGGTCGCATAGGCTTGAGGCCGACAGATTACCGAGTTTGTGCCTCGGCTATCTCCTTGAACAGTCTGAGGGTTTCCTCTGCTTCCTCTTTATCGATGACATTGATAGCATACCCGACGTGAAGCAGCACATAATCACCTACCTTTGCCTCCGGAGTGAGCACGATGCTAGCCCTGCGTCCCACTCCACCAACCTCCACCTCAGCCTCATATCCCTCTACGGACTTCACCCTTGCTGGAATTGCCAAGCACATAGGTCAGACCTCCTGCAGACTTTGATAACCCCTGTGGCCTTCGTCTACTCTCTGTCACCTCCGTGCTTCAACCTGGAAATACCTCCGTTGGAAGTAGAGAGCCACGCTCACCAGACTGATCAGCACCGGCACCTCCACCAGTGGGCCGATGACTGCTGCAAAAGCCTCCCCCGAGCTGATGCCGAAGACTGCCACCGCCACGGCAATAGCCAGCTCAAAGTTATTGCTGGCGGCCGTAAAGGCAATGGTGGCCGTTCGAGCATAGTTGGCCCCAATCCTCTTGCCCATGTAGAAGGACATGAAGAACATAATCAGGAAGTAGATCAGCAGCGGAAGGGCTATCCGCAGCACATCAAGAGGCAGCCTGACTATTACGTCACCCTTGAGAGAGAACATCACGACAATGGTAAACAGGAGAGCGATAAGGGTGATGGGGCTGATCCTGGGGATAAAGCTCTTTTCATACCACTCTCGCCCTCTAGACCGGACCAGCGCAAAACGTGTGAGCATACCACCAAAGAAGGGTATACCCAGGTAGATAAACACACTCTTGGCAATTTCACCGATGGTCACATGCACCTCCGAGCCCTCCTGGCCGAAGTACTTGGGCAGCACGGTCACAAAGATATAAGCATAGACCGAGTACAACAGAATCTGAAAAATGGAGTTGAAGGCTACAAGGCCAGCGGCATACTCGCTGTCGCCCTTGGCCAACTCGTTCCACACGATGACCATGGCAATGCAGCGGGCCAAACCGATCATTATCAGCCCGACCATGTAGTCCGGTTTGTCCCACACCACCCCCAGGAATAGAATGGCCAGGAAGAACATCAGTACCGGGCCGATGATCCAGTTCTGCACCAGGGAGAGTCCCAGGACACGCCAGTCACGGAAAATGCGGCCCATCTCCTCGTACCTCACCTTGGCCAGCGGCGGATACATCATCAGAATGAGGCCGATGGCAATGGGTATCGAAGTGGTTCCTACCGAAAGCTTGGTGGTGAAATCAGCCACACCCGGCACGAAATGCCCCAGTGTGACTCCAAAGGCCATGGCCAAAAATATCCACAGGGTCAGAAAGCGATCGAGTAGAGAAAGCCGCCTGGCCGCACCTTGCGGCTCAGTGTCTTCTATCGGTGATCTCCCTTAATCCATAAGATTGTCTTCAGTGGCATGCCTCCACAATTTATGTCATGTTCTGCCGGCCAGAACCTCGTCGATAGCAGCTATCAAATCCGCTTTATTCAGCGGACCTTCAAGGCGCCAGGGCTCTATATATCCTCCCCTGTTCTTACCCGTGATCACCAGAGTGGTGGGGAAGATATGCAAATTGAATTCTTCTACAGCGATATGCGCATTGAGTTCTTCTTCAGCGTCGGGCTGCTGTCCACAATTGAGCCGAATGAAGGAGACTGACTGATACTGCTGCTCCAACTCAGCGATGATTTCGTAGCCGGCAGAGTTTCCTTTCCAGAAGAACACGACTACGACTCTGTTATTCTGCAGAGCACTGTCAATATCGGTATCCAGCGGGCTCTTTGGTGTGCCCCATAAAGAGACAGCTACTATCATGGCAATAACGATGATGGTTACCCCGAGCGCAAATCTGGCCGACCCACGCAGGCCCGGGATATCCTTCCCTTTCCCCAGAAAGCGCCCCAGGCCCAAAGAGTTTGCCTTGGCCCGGTGATACAGCAACAACACCGCCACCAGCAGCATGGCAATATCGATCGTCAAAGAAACAGGGTGGCTCAGTTGGACCAGCCCTCCCAGGCAGGAGCAGAACTCTCCCACATCGTGGAACAGGGCATAGACATTGGCGATGGTGAAGCTTATGACAAGCGGGATGGTGAGCGCAGATGCAAAAGTTGAGAATAACCCCAGAACCAAAGAACAGCCAATAAAGAGCTCCGCCCAGGGCAGTACGGTGCCATAGAACCGGGCCAGGCCCTCAGGCAGCAGACCATATTTCAGAAGATCATCAATGAATACAGTCGGGTGCTGTAGCTTGCCGACAGCCGAGACAATAAAGAGCACGCCGAGAGCCAGGCGCAGGGCAGTGACCAGCCATACATTTCCGGTAATCTGCTTCAAACTGTTTTTCATTCTCCCCCCTGTGAACAGGATATCCCCTACCCCCTATAGTTTATCGTCATTCCAGAAGCTTGGCCAACGCCTGGCGGTCAGCGGCATACTCCGGCTGATCTAACAAAGGACAATCTTCAAGGCATACCTTACCCCTGACCAGCTCGATAGCAAAGGCAAGGCACGTCGGTTTGCCGCACTTCTTACAATTGGTCCTGGGCAGGAGCCTTTGAAGCGTAAACCCCATGCTCAAATTTGCCTTACCGGGTTCCATGCTCTGCTGGGGCTGGGCCAACCTGGACACGATTTTATGGAATATCGCTGGCTCCGGATATGCCCCCATGTCGTAGAGAGTATGGCCCATGAATATTACCGGGTTCTCCTGGTAACAGCTCCAGACCGCCTTCTCTATCACCTTGGGGCTAAGCCCGATGGTCCTCACATCCCTTTCTCCCGGCTGGCATAGGAGGTTGATGATGCTGACGATCTGCTTGTTGAACCTCCCTATCACCTCCAAGGGAATATTGCTCAGATATGGGGTCGGGGCTTCAGAGCCTATGATCTGCTTCTTGTCGTCCACCCCGTTTTGTTTCAGTGACAGCAACGATTCCCCCGGGAGGTGTCCGGTGGACTCCCTGCCACACAGCACGATATAGCGGATGTTCGGGTTGGCCACAATGTTGCAGATAACTTTCTCCAGCCCAATGTTTTCTGTTTGCAGCATTCCCGACATGGCAGCGCCGGCATCCACCCCGGCCATCACCAGTTCGTTCAATTCAGAGGGTATGGCAGAATCAAAGGTGTCCAGAATAACGCAGACAGCCACCGGAGAGTAATCATTACCCCTTACATAGCGGCCTTCCTCCGGGGGATAGCTATCCGCGGGCTTGACTTTGAGCATCCTGCTTCACCCAATATCTGCAACTTGTCGAGCCTTCTGAACCTACCGATTTGCCTCCGCGCGTTTTCTGCGCCTTGACTTCAAGCAGATGTTCTTTGGCCATTTCCTCCCTCTCGAGTCAGGAGTCCAACAACCCTCGACTTTATCTCATCTCGTATCTCTCTCACCTTTTCCAGTGGTCTACCCACCGGGTCTTCCAGATCCCAATCTTCGGTCTTAACAAAAGCCGCCGGGCATAATCCCTCTGCTCCACACCCCATGATGACAACCATGTCAGCCTGATCCAGCATCTCATCGGTCAGCGCTTTTGGCCTCTGACCGCTGATGTCGATGCCTACCTCTCGCATGGCCTCAACCACACAGGGTCAACAGCTTAGCAGGTTTGGTGCCTGCCGAAAACGCCCTTGCTTCTCCCTTGGCAAGGTGGTTGAAAAAGGCCTCAGCCATCTGGCTGCGGGCGGCATTATGAACGCAGATAAAGAGCACTTTCCTCATGTGACCTCTCTGGCGCGAGCCTCTTCCGTACCTTCTTTTCGACTGGGCTACCACCTAACCAGTCAGTACTTGATCAACCGCAACAGGATGAATCGCCGCTGTCACGAGCGGCTGTGCTTGATCCCCCTCAGGTGCAACCGCTTCCGGCAATAGCGCTCTCAGACGCGTCTTGCTTTGCCTCGTTCATCACGCGCCGCAGGCCGAGCGGGGCGCGCCTGGTACTTCCGCATCTTCTCGATGATCTCCTCATTTCGTGGCAGTCGCCCGCCCTCCCTGCGATTGGAGTAGATGACCCCATCATCGACATACACATCAAACAGGCCAACGGGACCCTTCTTCAAGTCTGGCACTATGCCACACTCATTTTCAACGGCAACCGCCAAACTGGCGGCTGTAGCCAAGAAACCTCACTCGGCGCAGTAAACGATCTCCACCTTTGTTGGTTTCCATACTTTGTCTGTCTTGCTCATGACATTCCCCCTTCTGCAATTTCGCCTTGCGATTCAAACCATCCTCATAGGAGATCTCGCCTCCTTACGTTTTCTGGCTTCGTTCCTCTTTCTCCAAGGCGTTGATAATCAATTGGGTTACCTCTGCCTTATTCGGCACCCGACCGGAGCAGACCAGTTCTTCGTTGATCACCAGTCCTGGGGTGGCCAAGATAGGGTAACTCATGATCTTCTTGATGTCCTTCACCTCTTCAATGCTGGCGTCAATGGCCAGATCCTTCACCACTTCTCGCACCACCTTCTCCAGCTTCTGGCAGTTGGCACATCCGGGTCCCAATGTCTTAATGTTCACAATTACCTCCCTTTGAAATGAAACTCAATTTACCCAACTGGTTGTCATATTTCACTCGAATCTTGATCGGATTCATTTACAGAATGGCATTAAAGAGGTAGCCGATGATTATTATGCCTATCGCTACCACTCCGACAAATACGGCAATGAGTTGCCATTTGAGCACCTTGCGCAAGATCATTGTCTCCGGAAGCGAAAGCCCAATGACGGCCATCATGAATGCAAGCGCTGTCCCCAGTGCAGCGCCTTTCTCTATGAGCGCCTGCACCACCGGGACGATACCGGCTGCATTGGAATACATGGGCACACCGATCAATACCGCTGCCGGGACGCTCCACCAAGCGTCTTTCCCCATGAACCTGGCCAGAACACCTTCCGGCACATACCCGTGAATGGCAGCTCCAACGCCGATTCCGATCAGAACGTATGGCCAGACCTTGCTCACAATATCACGCACGGCGTTCAGGCCGTAGCGTATCCTGTCCTCAAGTGTCATATTTGGTGCTATGGAGGAGGCTTGAGCCATCTGGATTTCAGAAACCCAGCCCTCGATGTACTTTTCCATCTTGAGTTTGCCTATTACCCATCCGGCAATGATAGCTATGGCCATCCCGGTAGCCACATAGATCAGACCAATGCGGAAGCCGAACAATCCAATGAGGAGAACCAGGGCCACCTCATTGATCATCGGAGAGGCGATCAGGAAGGTGAATGTGACGCCCAGAGGGATTCCTGCTTCCACAAAGCCAATGAAGAGCGGGACAGCCGAGCAGGAACAGAACGGTGTCACTACGCCTAGCCCACCTGCAAGCACGTTGCCCACAATCTGACGTTTTCCTGCTAGAATCTGGCGTGTTCGTTCCGGGGTGAAAAAGGATCTGATGATTCCTACCACGAGGACGACCATGACCAGAAGGAGTATTACTTTCGGTGCATCAAACAGAAAGAAGGCGACACTGCTGCCGAGATGGCTTGAAGGAGCCAGCCCAAAAACATCATACGTAATGAAATTGGCCACCCTTTGCAGCACGAGGTAAAGAAACAACCATGCAGCAAACCCGATACCAAGCTTGATAAATAGCTTGGACCTGCTCCCCCTTAGCCTGCTAGAAGCCAATGAAACTGGAGGGGTGGCTTCACAATTGCATGTGTCACCTTGTTTCATTATATTTAGACCTCGTTAAATCCTTCGCTATATGCGCATTAGCGCATAAATAAGACAAAAAGAGAGAGCTATGCTACTGTGCACTCCTGTACGCAACCTGGGCCAACGCGCTTGGCACTCTTGAGTCGCTTCTTGTCCTGCACCACTAGGTCATTGCCCACAAGTCCTTCCCTCACAGCCTCGATCAGATTGGCATAATAGGGATTCATCTCCTCTTTATCTATCGAGTACAGCGACCACAGCCCGTCCTTCCTCAACTTCAGGAAACCAGCATCATGCAGAATACTGAGGTTGCGTGAAGCCCTGGTCTGGGAGATCTCCAGCGCCTGCATCACCTCACAAACACAGCACTCCCTCTCCAGCAGCAGGTTCAGTATCCTCAGCCGGGTCTCGTCCGACAATGCCTTCATCGTTTTGACCATTTCATACATCTTGAAACCTCATACTATATGCGCATCTCCGCCTATAGTTTACCACAACACCTGGAATGTGCACAATCGACCTGATATCCCAAGAACACAAGAGGCACGGCATGCCGTGCCTCTCTAAATCTGCAGGAAAGTCAGCAGACTATTTGCGATAGGCCACGTAGATATCCGCCTCTATCATCTTGCCATCTTTATAGTAATGATGAACAAAATACAGGTTGCCTTGCCAATCCAGAGTTGGCTCGCCGGCAAACTGGGAAACAATCAGCTCCGGCTCCTGCCACTCCCCATTCACTCTCTTGGAGCGAAAAACAGCAGGGCTGCCATTATAGAACCTGTGGAACCAGAGTTCTTGCCCATCACTGGTTAGGAAAGGCATCCCTTCATCTCCTGCTGTATTGACAACTGCAACATTCACCGGATTTTGCCATTCTCCATTCACCCTCTTTGACATCCAGATGTCACTGCCCCCCTTACCTACGGCACGAGAGGAATGATAATAGAGTTCATCCCCCCAGATATGCAGTTCGCCAACATCATATTCTGCAGGGAAATCAGCATTTACCCAATTCTGCCACTTGCCATCTTTGAAGTCCGCCGTAAACCAATGCACACCGGTATAACCTTCACGGGCGGAACAGAAATACATCTTGTCCCCGGAAACAAAGGTGCACCCGTCTAAGGACAATTTTCCCTTGTCCTGCAGCCAAACTCGTTCTGGTTCCTGCCAATGCGACACCCATATTCCCGTGACACCGTCAAGCAATTGACTCTGAGCAGGAATATTCGGGTCTGGGGTGAAAAAGAAATACAATTCCTGCCTATCTCCCGGAATGAAAGGCGAGTCTTCGGCTCCGGCAGTATTTATGGGGCCCGGCAGGGGCACAGGTTCCTGCCATTCGCTGGAATGGAGAACAGGAGGGAATAAATCCGTCTCCGCCAGCATCTTGACAGCATTATCAGAAATAGCTTCCTCCCGCGTGAGCGTTTGCGTCTGCTCCGGTTCAGGCGGTTTACCACATCCACTTACAACAATAGCCCCGACTATCAGGCACAAGAATAGCCTGGCGAGACCGGCTCTTGGAATTGCCATCTCTCCCCCCTACTAAGGTGAAACAGAGTCCACCACATAACCGGATGGGCGAACCTGCGACTGCCCACAGCATGGCGACTTGCCAGGGATATTAATATGTACGCTGGTGTTCGTCAAGCTGGATATGCTACGCCTTTATAATCCCTCAATCCGCAGCGGATTCCTGCTCTCGCAGTAACGGCACACAGCAAGGTAATCCGCAGATTATGACAACATGCAATTGATGACGCACGGAATGGAAGATGATAAGATACAACAGAAATGCCAACAAAACAGACCAGACAGACAATACCCAAATTAGTGAATAACGAGGGAGTTAGATAGTGGTCAAGGTGGTGACTGACAGCACCGCAGATATTCCCCCTGAGATAATAAGAGAGCTGGATATTGCCATAGTACCGATATATGTGGTGTTCGGAGATAAGGTCTATCGTGACAGAGTGGATATCAGCGAGGATGATTTCTACCGCAGACTCGTGAGCGATTCCGTCTTGCCCACCACATCAGTGCCTTCTCCGAAAGACTTCGCTGACGTGTACAGCAGGCTGGCTAATGACACGGATGAAATCATCTCCATACACCTCACATCAAAGGAAAGCGGCATCTACAACTCAGCACTGCTGGGCAAGCAGCTTGTGGAGAAGAAGTGCCATATTGAGGTAGTGGATTCACAGTCGATATCCATGAGCTACGGGCTTCTGGCTATGGCTGCAGCAAGGGAAGCCCGTGCCGGGGCTAGCTTAAGCCAGGTAGTGGAGTCAGTACATCGATCCGTTCCGCGGACTCATATTCTGTTCCTGGTTGATACCCTCAAGTATGTGGTCAGGGGCGGGCGCATCGGCAAAGCCCAGGGGATGCTGGGGACCGTTCTGGGGGTGAGGCCTCTGCTCACCATGCGAGACGGCGATCTCTCCATCAGTGGCATAGCCCGGACGCGTCTAAAGGCCGTACAGCGCCTTTATGATTTTGCCGGAGGGTTCCCAGGGCTCAAGGAGGCCGCCGTGCCATACACCACTAGCCGCGAAGAGGCAGAGGCACTGGCTAAACGTATAGAGGCAGCTTTCCCCCAGGCGCCCGTCTATGTGACCAGGGTTGGACCGGCACTAGGGACCCATGCAGGTCCAGGTGCTATGGGCATGGTCGTCAGGGAAGGGTAGACACCCTAGAGTGCGAGATAGGGTTTTGTGAGAATACCGCCACGCTTTGAGATACCACCGCAAGCCCTGGGATATAAGATAAGATTGAGTTACCTTTGACAGACATGGAACAGGAATATAATATGGCCCAGGCGGCTTGCGGCAGGAATGCTACCTTTGTGAAGGATGCAGAGTCCATGCAAGCAGTTCGAACCCAATTGAAGCAGCAGCTTGGGTTGGAACTAATATCATGATCTGGCTGAGGCGCATTTTAACCATACCCCTTATCCTCATCTTTGTCGTCATATTCGTCCTCGTGCTCCTCCTTACCCAGTTAAATGGCACGCTGGGCAATCCTAAGTTCTACAACAACCAATTGAGCCAGGCAGATATGTACAACTGGATCTATGCTGACTTTATGCCAGCAGCACTGGATAAAGCACAAGTGGGACTGTCTTCAGACATACCCTTCCCCATAAGCGCCATCAAGAACGATCTCATCAATGTCACCAAGGAGACATTTCCTCCCGACTGGCTCCAGACCCAGGTCGAGTCAGCAGACACTAAGCTAATTCAATACGTTCTGGGCGACCAAGACAACTTCACCATCACCATACCGCTGCGTGACCGCGTCGATCCCCTGGCAACAGCCATCCTTGAAATCACTAGCCGTCAAGAGATATACGATTACCTGATGTACGAGATAATAACGCCTACCATCATGACCAACCTCGGCTCCGCCGTCAATCTGCCATTCCAGGTCACTCTGACCAAGGAAGAGATCCTCTCAGCCATAGAGGAAGCACTCCCACAGACCTGGGTGCAAGCACGTCTGGCGGATGTCATCAACGGTATCGCCGCCTACCTGAAGGGTGATGTCAACACCATAAACATAGAAATCAACCTGGCCGATAGAAAAACGGCAGCCATGGATATCCTCGCAACTCAAACTGACCAGAAGCTGGAGGCCCTCTTCAACAGTCTGCCAGAGTGCTCGCAGGCGCAGTTCAACCAGATGGTGGCGAACTTGCATCCAGGCGAGATGCCCAGTTGTCGCCCCTCCGGGGTGTCGTACCAGCAATTCAAGACCACACTGAACATCAATGTAGCCGCATCGGTCAACCAGATGGTCGGCGATCATATACCAAACTCCTGGGTTTATACCGATGCCCAGTTGAGGCAGTCCTTGGGGGAGGATAATGCAAAGTTCCTGGACAAGGCCCGCGACCTGATAACCAAGGGTGGGGTCATAACCGAGGCAGACCTCAGGGACAAAATTTCAAACAACTCTGAAGATCTCCAGAGATTTGATAACGCCCGTCACTGGATACACACTACCAGAACCTGGCTGTGGGCTCTCTGGCTGATTCCCATCTTATTGCTCCTCTTCATTGGTCTTCTGGGTGGCAGAAGCTGGAAGACTAAACTGATCTGGGCGCTTGCAGTGCTGTTTGTCACCTGCCTGGTCATATTCATCGCTATTGCCTTAATCCAGACTAACGTTATAGATAAGCATGCGCAGGACCTGATGGGCAATCCAGCGTCGAAAGATACCGCAGTGCAGATGGTAATGACCGAGAAAGGCAACGAGATAGCCTACAATGCCATCAGCTCTTTTGCCTCAGGGATGCAAAACAAGGTGCTATATCTGATGATAGCTTCTGGCATCGTCATTGTGGGAACAATCGCCTGGACCGTGATACAGTCGAGAAGGGGTCGCGCACCTAGTAAATAGCGCGCTGTTAGCCATTTCTACGAAAATACAGCATAGATTGTCACTCTAGCTATTCTCCACCAGCCTGTAGAGATTGACGCCCTCCCTCTCCACCATGGCTACCCGACCGCGCTGCTCCAGAAGTTGCAGATGAGCCACCGTTTCCCGTACAGCCAGAACCCTGTTGGTGCCATCCATCTGCTCCCACTCACCCACATCCCATCCCACCTGACAGGCTATTTCCCAGGGGCTCAAGATATGACCAGATAACGCAGCCGCCACCTCATCCAAACGGCGGCTGTGATGCTGCAGAATCTCATCCACTCGCTGGCTCAGATGCACAAAGGGTCTCTTGTGGGCCGGGAGAACCAGTTTCACATCCAGATGCTGTACCTTCCGCAGGGCATTGAGATACTGGCCGAGTTGGTCGCAACTGGTGAGGTGACTGGGTGAGATATGAGGAGTTATCTCAACCAGGACATGGTCGCCGGAAAAGAGTATCTTATTCTCTTCATCATAAACGCAGACGTGCCCCGGGCTATGACCCGGTGTGAGAATGGCACGCAGCCGCCCACTCTCTCCAATCGGATTCTCCTCACCCTGAAGCAACAGGTCCACCTCCAGGCCCCTGGGGAAGAGATCCCTGCCAAACATCGCTGTCTGTTGGAATATCTCCAGTTCCGATGAGGGCACGCCGAGAGACCTGACCCAGGGAACCAGCCCATGTATATTCCACTCTTCGGATGAGCCGACGATATTCCGGAGGATATTCCAATCATCCTGGTGTATCACTACTCTGGCCCCTGAAGCTGTCCTGACCCTATTAGCCAGCCCACTGTGATCGGGGTGGTAATGGGTAATCAAGAGCCAACAAATGTCCTTCAGGGATATGCCGAGAGAAGCGATCTGGCTACAGAGAACGTCAAAGGAACTTTTGTCGTTGTAGCCGCTATCCACCATCACCCATCCTTTGCCCTCTCGCACAAGGTAGCAAAGGGTCACCGATTCATGGTCCTGTGACCGCAGCCCCGGAGTAAAGGGGACCTCCAGCATATAGATCCCTGGGGCTACCTGTTGCGGCATTTCCTTCATAATCAGGATGCGGTGCTTTGCGGGTGGTGCGCTGTTCTCAAGTATAACACAAGAAGGAGGATATCTGTCGCTCGATCTAATGAGCGCCAGATCCCTCCTTTACTGCATACGAAACCTCATAGTAGGAGAACCTGTGTTGCCAGGTCTTAAGACACTCTTACCCTCAGGATCGACTATAGTCCAAATGTATCCCGATGATAGAAAGGACAGAGGCAGTTAGTACCTTCGTCCTCCACCACCACCTCCCCCACCCCTCCCGCCACCAAAACCACCACGTCCTCCCCCTCCACCCCTTCCGCCTCGCTGAGGCCCACCGCCTCTACCACCAGCAGGTCGCGGACGCGCCTCATTTACATCAAGCGTACGCCCATTCACCATTTTGGCCTTGAGACCGACAATCGCAGCCTGAGCCTCAGTTCTCTCCGGCATCTCGACAAACCCAAAACCTCTGGGCTGGCCGCTATACCTGTCTCTGACAATGCTAACCGTCTCTACCTTGCCGAAAGGCTCAAACTCATGACGTAACTCATCCTCGGTGGTATCAGATGACAAATTACCTACATATATCTTCACCGAATCCTCCTTTACTCGAACGGGGGTTAGTATACGACTCCTGGTGACGGAATCAGAACCATCGGAGGCTGGGATATTACCCCGCCTCCGATGGTAATAGAGGCTAAACGATTAGCGGCTATTCATTCTGACTTTGTCATAGCAGCGGCTGCAATACACCGGCCTGCCATCTCGGGGCTGAAAGGGTACCTGTGTCTCGATGCCGCACTCAGCACATACGGCAGCGAACATTTCGCGATTCGACGATCTGGAACCGCCGGAACCGCCAAAACCGCCGGAGCCATTGCGCTGCGCCCTCTTTGCCTGACGGCATGGCGGGCATCGCTTGGGCTCATTGGTATACCCCTTAACTGCAAAGAACTCTTGCTCTTCGACGCTGAATGTGAAGCTACTTCCACAATCTGCGCACTGAAGCGTTTTTTCCACTGGGCTCATTGGATGACCTCCTTTCTTCTCATAGTTGGCTAGAGTTCGGTCATCCAGAGCCTGCAAGGATCGCTAGAAAGGAGTCCTGAGTGGCCGGGTAACCTATGCAATAACCACTGGCCTCAATATACAACAAAAAAAGACCATATGCAATACTCTGTACTCGTCCATCACATATGAGAGGGATTTGTGACCCCGATGGCCTTCATTGAGACACACCTGCAAGGTCATCTTGGTAGGCTCTACCTGTAGAGTAAAATCTAACCCGGGGAACAGGGGGACTCATGGATCCAGTGGTAACAAGGCACACCATTGAAAACGGATTTGCCATGGCTGAGCCACTGGCATTGCTAGCCATTCTGGCAGCCGTTTCGGCAGGAGTGACAATGGCTGCCACAGGTCCACTGGGGGAAGGCTTTACTGAGACGGCCAATGCTGAGTTGGGCAAAGCCCACACGGCTGTCACCGCTTGGCTGGACAATCTCAATAAACCTTAACTCCAGACTTGGAAGCAATAGCCACCTCTACGCCGACAATAGCGCTTCCGACGGCACCGGTCCGATGATCCCGAGGAAGCAAGATACCTCTGTTGGCTAGGCCATCCTCAAGATCAGCCTTCAGCCTACCGGAGGTTGGGAAAGGGCAGCTTGTTGACCAGGGCCAGGGGATTAGCCTCCACTACCAGTTGCACTTCTTTCTCTGCCAAACCAGCGCCTCTCAATATAGCAGCCGCCAGTATTGGTGTGAGCAGATCCGGACTGTCATGAGCATCAGAGTCAAGCACCAGCTTGATACCCGTGACCGCAGCCAGTTGAACAATATGCCCATTGGTCAGGCAATGCCCCTTGCGAGCACTTATCTCAACAAGCACACCATTCGCCGCTGCTAACTTTGCCTCCTCTAAGGTGAGCAAACCGGGGTGGGCCAGAATATCCACATCAGACGACCGGACTGCTGCCAGGTTAGTCCCTTTCTCTACCGGCTCAACTATAGTCTCGCCGTGGACCACCACCAGGCACGCCCCTAATTCCTTGGCCTGCTTTGCCGCCCCGGCAATGGCACTTGCCGGAACATGAGTGAGTTCAACACCAGGGATAGCCACAATGTCCCAGCAGTTCCTGGCTACCCTGCAGTCCTCAACAATTTCGCGGAGCACCCTCTCCATTGAGCCCGGACCAACGTGGTCAGTGAGCGCAATACCACGGTAGCCGTTCTCTGCTGCCCGCCGTATCAGCTCAAGAGGTGAGAGCTCCCCATCGCTCAATGAGGTGTGAGTATGGAAGTCGTAGATCATACCTTGCCCCAAAACAGGGTTTGGGTATATAACTATAGCATTGAAAAAAATGCCAGACAAGCAGGCGGAATATGCAGCATAGGCCAAGTTTCAAGATATTATTAGTTCCATTGGATGGCTCAAAACTCGGGGAGGCATCCTTGCCATATGTGGAGGAACTGGCCAGCATAGCACAGGCAGAGGTCATCTTACTCCAGGTCGTGAGACCACAATACGACGTTGCTCTCGCTGAGTCGTATTCCTCCCATCTTGACCAGATATCGAAAGAATACCTCGCCCATGCCTCAGCCGCCGCCAATGAATACCTGGACTCCATTAAAGAAAAACTGACAAAAAGAGGAATAACAACCCATGCCGTTGTAGATGTAGGCTCACCAGCCGAAAGGATCATCTCCTGCGCCAGGGAAAAACACGCCGACCTTATCATTATCTCCACCCATGGACACCCGGGTGTCGGCCAGCGGCTACTCGGCAGCGTAACCTATAAATTACTCCATTACGCGGATAGACCGGTTTTCCTCGTCACACCATCCGCTAAGTCAACGACCCATCAAGAAAATTGAGGGAAAAGGAGGCGTACAAACTTGGGAAAGATAAACGTGGCTATAATAGGTGTGGGCAACTGTGCCTCCTCTCTGGTTCAGGGTGTTTACTTCTATCGTGATGCACGAGATGATACCTTCGTACCAGGCTTGATGCACCCCACCCTCGGGGGATACCACGTCCGCGACATCCAGTTTGTAGCTGCTTTCGATATTGACAAGAATAAGGTGGGGAAGGACTTGGCAGAGGCTATCTATACTCCCCCCAACAATACCTTCAAGTTCTGCGAGGTACCTCTTAGCGGAGTAAAGGTTCACCGGGGGATGACCCATGATGGGCTGGGCAAATACCTCTCACAGGTAATCACCAAGGCCCCGGGTTCCACAGCCAATATTGTTAACATCCTCAAAGAGACGAAAACCGATGTGGTTTTGAGCTATCTCCCCGTCGGAAGCGAAGCAGCGACCAAATGGTATGTGGAACAGATCCTCGATGCCGGTTGCGGCTTCGTCAATTGCATCCCTGTATTCATTTCCCGGGAGAATTACTGGCAGGAGCGCTTTGCTGAACGAGGATTGCCAGTCATAGGGGATGATATCAAGTCTCAGGTCGGCGCCACCATCACACACAGGGTGCTCACCAGACTCTTCCGAGACCGAGGTGTTAAGCTCGAGAGAACCTATCAGCTCAACTTCGGTGGAAATACCGACTTCTACAATATGCTGGAGCGAGAGCGCCTGGAGTCAAAGAAGATTTCTAAGACCAACGCAGTAATATCACAGCTAGACTACGAACTTGAACCCGGCAATATCCATGTTGGACCAAGCGACTATGTCCCCTGGCTCGCCGACCGCAAGTTCTGCTACATTCGCATGGAGGGAACAACCTTCGGCAACGTCCCCCTGAATCTCGAGCTTAAACTCGAGGTGTGGGACAGCCCCAACTCAGCAGGGATAGTCATCGACGCTATAAGATGCTGCAAGCTGGCTCTGGAGAGAGGCCTCAGCGGTTCTCTGGTTGCTCCTTCGGCCTGCTTCATGAAATCGCCTCCCATCCAATATACGGATGACGAGGGACGTCGAATGCTAGAAGAATTCATTGCCGGGACAAACAACGAGACCCTGCCGCCAAAGAAATAATCTGCAAGGGATGGCTTGCTTCCTAGGCGATGAATATTGGATTGGTCTCTCCCTACGACTATGCTTACCCCGGTGGGGTTAATACCCATATCTCAAACCTTGCCATCAATTTGGCAGGACTCGGGCATCACGTAAAAATCCTTGCCCCTTGTTCAAGCAAGAAAGCCCTTCCCGCTAACGCGGATATCATCCCTTTGGGCACGACAATCCCTTATCCATCCAACGGCTCCGTGGCCCGCTTCACCCTGTCCTGGTGGCTAATGCCTAAAGTGAAGTCAATCCTCGATCAGGAGAAATTCGACATACTCCATTTCCATGAGCCACTGTTCCCTTCCTTACCCTGGATGGTGCTCCCCTATTCCCAATCCATCAACGTGGCTACATTTCATGCGTACTACAAACGTTCTATCGGTTACTCATTTTGGAAACCACTCCTGAAGAGGTTCTATAACAAGCTCGACGGCAAGATCACCGTCTCTGAACCAGCAAAGAAGTTCGTTTCCAGGTATTTCCCCGGCGACTACCGTGTGATACCACACGGCGTCGATCTGGAACACTTCTCGGCACAAGTAGCCCCAATCGAGAATTTTTGCGACGGCAGGTTGAATATCTTGTTCGTCAGCCGGCTTGAGGAAAGAAAAGGGGTAAGATATCTCCTCAAGGCATACAAGAGAGCCAAGGAATATCTTCCTCAATCGAGGCTTATCATGGTCGGCCCCGGCGATAGATCACGTCGGGAATATGAAAGATGGGTCAGAGCAGTGAAATTAGAGGATGTTGTCTTCACCGGTCATGTAGCCTACGCCGATTTGCCGCGCTATTACCATACCGCAGATATCTGTTGTATGCCGGCTGTCGGACAGGAAAGTTTTGGGCTCGTTTTGCTCGAGGCTATGGCTGCCGGCAAACCCATTATCGCCTCCAACATCGAGGGTTATGCCAGTGTCTTGAGTGACGGCGTTGAGGGACTGCTGGTGAAACCGAAGGATGAAAAGGCACTGGCCAACTCCATGGTTTCTCTGGCCCACGACAAGAATCTCAGACAGCAGATGGGCAGCAATGGAAGAAACAAAGCACAGGCACATAATTGGAAGTCCATCGCTCAAAGAACAGTAGATTTTTACATGGAGCTGTCGGGGGCAAAATAGTTGATCAATCTGTCGGAAGCACGTCACAAGATCGCAGAGCGTATCACCACACCCATCGTTCGAATGCTCTGCAAGACGGGGGTGACGCCGAATGTGCTGACCGTAACAGGTTTTCTGGTGAGCGTTGCTGCCGCGGCGGTACTGGCGAAGGGATATTTTCTAGCCGGAGGACTGCTGGTGCTCTTCTCCGGAGTTTTCGACCTTCTTGATGGCCCGCTGGCCCGGGCGAGAGGGCAGACCACACAATTCGGAGCCATCCTTGATTCCAGCCTAGACCGCCTTTCCGAGGCAGCAGTATTCCTCGGTCTCCTCATTCACTATGCCAATCAGGGCAGTACATGGGAGATCTCGCTACCATACATTGCCTTTGTAGGCTCAGTCATGGTCAGCTATATCAGAGCCAGATCTGAGGGGCTAGGCATAAAATGCGAGGTGGGGGTATTCACCCGAGCAGAGCGGGTCATCGTCCTGGCAGTAGGACTCATTATCGGCCAATGGATCAGCAAGGCCGTGCCTGTCACGCTAGGTATAGTAGCCGCACTCGCCTTTGTAACAGTCATACAGCGCCTCTTCCACACACAACAACTCAAAAGGGAAAGGCCCACAATATGAATGATCGGACTCTCCCGTGGGGCTTTATCAGGGTCGTTCTCCCAGCTATCACCATGATAAGTGGGCTTGCTATTAGTGTGGCCTTGCCCTACTATTGGTGGGGCAAAAATTACATGCGCCAATATTAAGCTCGCACGTTTTAATGCTATTGAGGATTACCCCGATTTTTGAGGTTGCATGCCAGTAATTGCTGTTATAGGAGCCCTATGGGGGGACGAAGGGAAGGGCAAGATTGTTGACCTGCTTGCTGAGAAAGCAGGTATGGTGGTTCGTTTCTCCGGTGGGCCGAACGCAGGACACACCGTACACAATCCTTACGGCAAGTTCAGCCTCCATTTAATTCCATCGGGTATCTTCTATCCCCATGCAACCTGCCTTATCGGCAATGGTGTAGTGGTCTCCCCGGCTGTGCTCCTTGGCGAACTGGAGCAACTCTGGGGAAAAGGAATAGACACCTCAAGGCTGTTCATCAGCACCCGCGCCCACCTTATCATGCCATACCACGTTCTTTTGGATAAGCTGGAGGAGGAGGCAAAAGGTGCCAAGGCACTGGGCACCACCCGCAGCGGTGTGGGCCCAGCCTATGCGGATAAGGTCGCCCGCCTGGGGATTCGAATCGGAGACCTCGCCGACAGAGAAGGGTTGCTCCATAGACTCCGTCCTGTTCTCGAACAGAAGAACCTGATCCTGACCAAGGTGTACGAAGTCCCTCCGCTCTCCCTCGAGGAGATCTACGGTCAGTACTGCCAATATGCGGAGCGCTTGGCTCCCTTTATCTGTGAAACTGAGCCGATGGTCAGACAAGCCGTGGAAAGAGGCGATCTGATATTACTGGAGGGAGCGCAGGGCACTCTCCTCGACGTTGACTTTGGCACCTATCCCTACGTTACCTCTTCTTCAGTTTCAGCTGCGGCAGCTTTTGCAGGGTTAGGGCTAAGCCCAACCAGAATCGACTACATTCTGGGCGTCACGAAATCCTATACCACCAGGGTAGGCGCAGGCCCCATGCCTACGGAGCTTCTGGGTGAGACTGGAGATCTAATTCGAGAAATAGCTCAGGAATATGGGGCAACAACAGGGCGACCGCGCCGTTGTGGCTGGTTTGATGCAGTCGCCGCCCGCTACAGCACCTTGCTTAACGGCTTCAGCGGAATTGCCCTTACTCGCCTTGATGTCCTGGACACTTTTGCCTCTATCAAGATATGCATCGGTTACAAGGTGGATGGTCAGACTATCAATCAATTCCCCAGTAGCTCACTACTACTCGAAAGATGCCAACCGGTGTATGAGGAGGTGCCTGGCTGGCAATCCCGAACAGCCCACCTGCGCCGTTTCGGAGATCTGCCACCACTGGCTCAATCCTACGTAAGAAAGCTGGAGAATCTTGTCGGTTGCCCCATCGATATCATCTCCGTTGGCCCCCAGCGCGAAGAAACCATTATAGTAAGACCCATCCCGTAAAAGTCGCCCCTGGAACATTGAATTCCATCATCTAAAAATGAATCCTGACCAGTTACGATCATGAGTATCTCATACCGCAAAAAGATGTATTCCTCAAAAACAGGTTATAATACTCACCGAAAACAGACGTTATGGAGCGAATAATCTCAGGCAAACCCAGGGAAGATGATATCGCCCTAGATACCAGCCTCCGTCCCAGACGCCTTGCTGAGTATATAGGGCAGGATAAAGTCAAAGAGAACATCAAGATCGCTATTGCGGCAGCGCAGGCAAGGAAGGAATCGCTAGACCACATCCTGATCTATGGACCACCGGGCCTGGGCAAGACCACCCTGGCTCATATTATTGCCGCCGAGAAGAGGGCCAGCATCCGGGTCACCTCCGGCCCGGCCATAGAGCGCGCCGGGGATCTGGCCGCTATAATAACCAATCTTCACGAAGATGACATCCTATTCATCGACGAGGTCCATCGCCTCCCCAGGATAGTAGAGGAGGTTCTTTATCCGGCGATGGAGGACTTTGCCCTGGATATTGTCATCGGCAAAGGGCCGGGAGCCAAAAGCCTGCGCCTTCACCTCCCGCACTTCACTCTTATCGGGGCCACCACGCGCTTCGCCATGCTCAGCCCTCCTTTAAGGGATCGATTCGGTTCCATATATCGACTCGACTTCTATGATCAGCAGGCTATGGAGACTATAGTCAAGCGCTCTGCTACTATTCTCAAGATAGAAGCGGATCAAGAAGGGATAAAGGAGATCGCCTGCCGGGCCCGAGGAACACCCAGAGTGGCCAATCGGCTGCTCAAAAGGGTGCGGGATTATGCCCAGGTCATGGCAAAAGGAGTGATCACCAAGGAGGTAGCAGTCAAGGCACTGGCCAAACTGGACGTGGACAATATCGGGCTGGACGAAATAGACCGCAAGGTGCTGCGGACTATCATCGAGAAGTTCGACGGCGGCCCTGTAGGACTGGAGACAATCGCCGCCTCTATCAGCGAGGAAGCAGATACGATTATGGATGTCTACGAACCCTATCTGCTGCAACTGGGTTTTCTGGAACGAACACCGCGGGGCAGGGTAGCCACGCGCCTGGCCCACAAACACCTGGGCCTACCCTACACGAGAGGGCAATCACCACAGGCAGAGTTATTCTAAGGACTAAGACCATGACTTCATTGCTTCTCCACACCTGCTGTGCACCCTGCGCCACCGGCTGTCTTGAACACTGGCAGCAGAAGGGGTTAGAGGTCACCTCTTTCTGGTATAACCCCAATATACATCCCTTCACCGAGCATCAGCGGCGGTTGCAGACCCTGCAGGAATTTTCACAGAAAACGAATATTCCCTTGATCATCTCCGAAGGCTATGACATCATCGAGTACTTCAGAGCCGTAGTGGAGCACGAAAGAGAACGCTGCAGATACTGCTTCCGGCTCCGCCTTTCTTTCACAGCTTCAATAGCCAAGCTGAAGGGCTACCAGGCTTTCAGCACTACGCTACTCATCAGTCCATACCAAAACCAGCAGATTCTAAAGGAAGTGGGAAATGAGATCGCCCAAAAAGAGGGAGTCGAGTTCATCTGTGAGGACTTGAGACCCTGTTATAGTGAAAGCCGCAGGATAAGCAAGGAGCTCGACCTGTACAGACAGAAATATTGCGGCTGCGTCTACAGTGAATGGGAACGGTTCAGCAAGACGAAAATAGACAGGGATTAGCGATTAATTAAAATCAGCACGACAGTAGCCAGATCGCTTCGGAATGCGCAGAGACACATAAAGCTGGGGCCGATCGGCGGCGCTTCACTGTGGCCATCCCAGCCAGTTAAACGCACCCACCATACTCAGACCCACAAATAACATCACCACAGAAAAAGCAATCCTCAGTATGTCCCCCTTGAGCCTGTGCGCCATCCATGCACCAACCTGCGTCATGACTATACTGGTCGTTGCCAGGCAGATCCATGCAGGAAAATTGAAATAGCCTACGGACTGAGCCGGCAGTCCGGATACACCCAACCCGTTCAACATATAACTCAATGCTCCTGCACCACTGCTGAACAACATCACTGCCGTCGAGGTGCCCACGGCACGATGCATCCTGAACTTGAGTGCTATTGTCATCACAGGAATCATTATTATCCCACCGCCAATTCCAAGGAGCCCGCTGACCACTCCTAACAGAAAACCGCAACAAGCCCAAACCAGAGGATTCATATCCGGATCCTTCTCAGCGTCCGATAACTTCGATGTGAACAGCCTCACGCTGGCAAGAATGACCACCGCCCCAAAAACAACCTTTATCACGCTCCCGCTGATGAACCGCGAAGTCAGTGTTGCGCCTAATACTGACCCTGCCGCTGCCGCGATACCAAGAACAATAGCTGCCTTCCACCAGACTGCTCCCCTTCGATGGTGGGCCCATGAACTAAACACAGCCGTGGGAAATATAACCAATAGACTGGTGCCAAAGGCCAGTTTCACTGCTGCATCGGTAGGAATGTCCATACCGGTGAATACAGCCACCATCACCGGAACCATGATGAAAGCACCGCCAACGCCCAAGAGCCCCTGGCCCAGGCCTACCACCACACCAGTTACAAGCAATGTGACAACAACACCAGGTTCCAAAGCTGTCCTCTAGTCAACCACCACTGAAGTAAACTCGTATTTCGATACGCCTGCAATGCATTGGGTTAACTATAAAAGAGAGAGGATTTTGAAAACGATGCCGCTACGATATCAGAGCAGAACGGCCGGAGTCACCACAAGTCCCAACTATTTCTTCCTGAGAACCGTAGCCTTGACTGCCTTCTCGATCTCAGCCGCAGTCAAGCCATAGCGCTGCAGCAGTTCATCAGGGGTTCCTGATTTGGCAAAGACATCCTTGATAGCTACAAAAGCCATGGGCACGGCCCGGTGCTGGACCACGACCTGAGCTACCCTGCTCCCCAACCCCCCATGTTCCAGGTGCTCCTCAGCCGTAACGATAGCCCCGGTCTCATTAGCCGCCAGAACAATAGCCTCAATATCTAAAGGCTTGATGGTGGACATATTCAATACCCGGCAGTCAATACCCTGTTGTGAGAGGTTCTCTGCTGCCTCCAGAGCCCTGGCAACCATTAGTCCACAAGCAATAATGGTCGCATCGATGCCCTGTCTCAAAGTCGCCGCTTTGCCCACTACAAACCGGTAGTCATCGCCCAAAATAAGAGGAATCTTAGGACGACCTAAACGTACATAGAAAGGCCCCGGGGTGGCCGCAGCCACGCGAATTACCTGAGCAGTCTCAATAGCATCTGCAGGAACAACAACCGTGAATCCGGGCAGAGAGCAGGCAAGAGCCAGGTCTTCAATCGAGTGATGAGACAAGCCATCCTCTCCTACACTGATACCGCCATGAGTAGCCACTACCTTGACATCAAGGCGGGGTTGCGCCACAGACATACGCAGTTGGTCATAGCAGCGGCCGGTGGCAAACACAGCAAAGGTACTGGCGAAGGCAATCTTACCCGAAGCAGCCAACCCGGCGGCAATGCCTATCATATTCTGCTCGGCAATACCGCAATCAAAGAAACGGTGAGGAAATTCTCTGGCGAAGAACTGGGTCATGGTCGACTTCGAGAGATCAGCATCAAGAACAACGATGTCCGGGTTCTCTTTGCCTAAGGTCACCAAAGTCTTGCCGTAGACTTCTCTGGTAGAGGACTGTTCCCTGACTTTCACTCTACGCCAATTCCTTCAGCGCTCTCTCTGCTTCCTCCGGCGTGGGGGCCTTGCCATGAAATTCCACTTTGTTCTCCATGAAGCTTACCCCCTTGCCCTTAATAGTATGGGCGATAATCGCCGTGGGCTGCCCCTTCACCTTTTCTGCCTGCGCAAAAGCAGCCAGGATCTGGGCCAGGTCATGACCATTCACTTCAATAACATACCAGCCAAAGGCACGCCATTTATCGGGAAGGGGCTCAAGGTTCATCACCTGCCGGTTCCAGCCGTCGATCTGCAGTTCATTATGGTCAATAATAGCCACCAGGTTATCCATCTTGAAATGGGCTGCGGCCATCGCCGCCTCCCAGACCTGCCCCTCGTCACATTCCCCGTCACCCAGAAGGACATATACCCGATAGGTTTGAGAGTTGAGGCGGGCAGCCAGGGCAGCACCGATACCAAAGGACAGCCCCTGGCCCAGGGAACCACAAGTCATCTCTACTCCGGGCGTGCAAGTCTTATCCGGATGGCCCTGAAGCCTGCTATCCAGTTTTCTCAGAGTGCACAGCTCTCCTACAGGCAGATACCCGGTTTCAGCGAGAGCGGCATATAGCAAGGGCGCAGCATGCGCCTTGCTCAGAATGAACCGGTCACGATCAGCCCAATGGGGCTCCGAAGGTCGATGGCATAACACACGGAAGAAAAGAGCAGTGACAATTTCTACGGATGAAAGCGAGCCACCCGGGTGGCCACTGCCTGCTGCAGCTATCATAGTAATGATATGACGGCGCAGAGTTTTGGCTATTGCCTCAAGGTCCTGATACGTGGTCTGGTCTTTGCTCACAGAGGAGACGGCCTCAGCCGAACTACCGGCTACCGAAGCAGAGCGACCGCCTTTTGGAATTTCTTGCCCAGCCGTTGCCAGAATTACCTCGCGTAGCAATTATACCTTAACCACTGATCGAGAGACAATAGAAGCACAATGCGGCTGACATGTCCCCTCTTCAATGTGGTAAAATTAAAGTCTGCTGCAAGAAAAAGACATTTATGGGTTACACTATACGCCGCATGGCAGTTGAGGATATCTCCCAGGTAAGTGAGATTGATCGGGAAGCCTTCCCTACCGAGTGGCCTCCACCTTCTTTCAAGAGAGAACTCAATAACCCCTTGATCCGCTACCTGATTGCCCTGGATGACTCTGTCACCCCATCCGGCAGCACTGAAGTCACTGAGCACAAGACCAACGGAACATGGGGACGCTTATTGTCCAGAGTGCGCCATCTTCTAGCCAAAGGGCATCTCTCCAACAACGTGAGCATCCCTCCGGACAGAAAGAACATCGTTGGCTATGCCACCATCTGGCTTATGGTGGACGAAGCTCACCTGACCTCCATCGCAGTGCGGAAAACGCACCGCCGGCAGGGTATCGGCGAGATGCTGCTCATCTCCATTATCAAATTGGCGGTGCAAATGAAGGCCGAGGTAGTCACCCTAGAGACAAGGGTCTCCAATGTGGAAGCCCAGGCACTTTATGACAAGTATGGCTTTAACAGGGTGGGGCTACGCCGCCGCTATTACACGGACAATAGCGAAGATGCCGTCATCATGACCACTGATAAGATAAGTTCCCCCTCGTATCAGACGAGGTTTCAAAAACTGGAACGGAACTATATCGAAAGATACGGGGCAGCGGCCAATCTCCCCATTCCCCCACTCGGCCAGCAGACAGCCTGGCCATAGCCGACCCGTCCGCAGCCTCCTCCCCTCTACCCGTACTCGTAGGATACCCCAAAGTGTCCTCTGGGGTAGGACCACTCTATAGCCTCCCGACTACAGGAGATATGACAGCTCCCGCATTCGAGGCAGCCCTCATGGTTGAAGCTGATCTTGCCCTCCCGCGCCTTAAAGCATTCCGCAGGACAGACATAGAGACAACTTTGCCGCTCGCACTGGCGGCAGATCTCCTCTTTCAGGCGAATATGGGGTTCCGTGTCAACTTCGTATGTGTTGAGTGCCAGCCTTTGCTCCATGGTCATCGAACTCATATCGTTCTCCTGGCCGCCATGCCGTCCCGAAGCAACTGCCAGAGAGAGACCTTCCCCTTCATCTCTTCCCGGGCCAACTGCCACACGGTCTTCTTCGGTTTCCCATCAACCATGAATATCTTCTCTGCCAGACTGCAGGCCAGGCCGGGATAGAGACTGTAGAGGCGCTGATTCTCCAGGAAGTCGGCAGACTGTTCAAATTTCTTCAAGTCCCGGAGGACAAAACTCTCCGCCAGCAGCTTTTCATACTGAGAGAGTGTCTCTTTGCTGAAATCACCTTTTGCTTTGGCCCGCTTCACCGTCTCCGCCGCGGCTATCCCTGAGGCCAGGGCAAAATTCAGCCCTTCCAACGCCCTGCCTGTCGCCAGCACCAGAGCCGCCGCATCGCCAGTCACCAGCAGACCATCCGTATACAAACGAGGCACCATCCTCAGGCCGCCGGCAGGTACCAGATGAGCAGAATACTCCACCGTGGTGCCACCTTTGATCAACTCCCTGACCGCCGGGTGTGTCTTGAAACCCTCCAGAAGCTCCACGCTCTTGAGATTGTTCTCAATGAGCGCCTGCAACTGCACCACCACACCCAGAGAAAGGCTCTCCTTGTTGGTGTAGAGAAAACCACCACCATGAACACCCCTGGTGCAAAAACCCAGGAAGTGCATCGCGGCACCATCATCGCCAGCCACATTGAATCGCTCTTCTATAACCTCCCGCCGCATCTTGATGACTTCCTTCACTCCCTGATTGACGTTCTCAGGGGAGAGCTTCACTCCCAGGCCAGCCTTCCCGGCCATAACGGAGTTAACCCCATCAGCCGCAATGACCACCTCCGCAGGTATCCTATCCCCGCCAGCCACTATCCCCACCACCCGCTGCCCGTCCCGGAGGAGGTCATCAACCCGAACTCCTGTAATCACCACCCCTCCCGCCTGCTCCACCTTATCGGCAAACCAGCGGTCAAATCTGGCCCGGAGCACCGTGAAACCGTCATAGAGAGGCTGGTCAAGCCCTGCCGAGTTGAAGTCAATGGATACGGATGTCTTCTCAGAGAGGAAGGTAATTACATGGCGGCTGACATGCCGCTCAACCGGCGCTTCCTTCCAGAATTCGGGGATCAAATCATGGAGAACCGGCCCATAGAGCACACCGCCGGTCATATTCTTCACCCCGGCGAATCTGCCCCTTTCCACCAGAAGAACCGCCAAACCTCCCTTTGCCAGGGTATAGGCAGCAGCACAGCCGGCCGGGCCGCCTCCCACTACGATGGCGTCAAATCTCTCCTTCATGGCTGATTAAGTATAATAACCGAGTATGCCCGCTGCAAGCCAGTGAGGCAGTTCAGGAAGCGCCAATAAACTCTGGATTCCCGCTTTCGCGGGAATAACAACGGGCTTTGCAGGGGCACGGCATGCCGTGCCCCTACTTGCAGCCAGTAAGACAAAGCCCTTACAATTACCACACCATGATCGGGATGGTAAGAGAGGTTCACTGATGAATCTGGCTGTCCAGCTGGCTCCGGCCCACCCTAGAGGACTCCTCCTGCAAAACCCCGTGATGACGGCCTCCGGCACCTTCGGCTATGGCACAGAGTACGCCAGTTTCGTTGACACCCGGAGATTGGGGGCTATCGTCTGCAAGGGAACTACCCTCAAGCCGCGTGAGGGAAACCCCCAGCCGCGCATGAAGGAGACCCCGGCCGGCCTGCTCAATGCAATAGGGCTGCAAAACATCGGTGTAGCGGCTTTAATCAAGGAGAAGGCCCCACTCTGGGCCTCGTGGCAGGTGCCTGTCATTGTCAATATTGCCGGTGAATCCGCGGATGATTATGCCAAACTGGCCTCCAGATTAGATGGCGTAGCCGGAGTCAGCGGTCTCGAGGTGAATATCGGCTGCCCCAACGTGAAAGCAGGGGGCATGGAATTCGGCAAAGACCCGAAAGCGGCTGCCGCCGTGACCAGGGCAGTGAAAGCAGCCACCTCTCTGCCCGTTATAGTGAAGCTGACCCCCAACGTGACGGATATCGTCGAGATTGCCCTGGCGGTGAGCGAGGCCGGTGCCGATGCTGTCTGCCTGATCAACACGTTAAGGGGAATGGCCATCGATACTGACACCCGGAAACCGTCCCTGGGCAATATCTGCGGCGGACTATCCGGGCCAGCTATAAAACCCATCGCCCTGTATATGGTCTATGAGGTCGCCGGACAGGTGAAGATACCGATTGTGGGCTGCGGGGGCATCAGCTCCGCTGAAGATGCTCTGGAGTTCATCATGGCCGGCGCCAGCGCTGTTGAGGTGGGCACCGCCCAGTTCGTTAACCCTCGTGCTCTGCTCGACGTCCTTGAAGGCATAGAGCGATTCATGCAGAAAGAAGGGGTAAACGAACTCTCCGAGATTATTGGCGCGGCCCGGCACTAGCCCCCGCCTGCTCTGGGTATGACAAGAGCAAATTGCTATAATTGGATATGGTGAACTATGGATAACGTAGTCAGCCAAACTGGAGAGTATAGAGAAGCGCTATGAGGAGCTGAACCAGCTCATGGCCTCCGGCACCGGGCAATGGCAGAGCAACCTGGCTCAGGAGCAGGCTGGCATCGGGCCTGTGGTCTCCAAATTCAGGCACTACAAGAAGACCCTGAAGCAACTGGAGGACACGGAACAGCTTCTCCGGGACAGCCAGGACGCTGAGATGCTGGCCATGGTGAAGCAGGAGTTGGAAGAACTGAAAAAGCGCCGCGACGATCTGATGCAGGATCTCAAGGTATTGCTCCTGCCCCGGGACCACAGCAGTGAGAAGAGCGCCATTGTGGAGATCCGCGCCGGCACTGGCGGTGAGGAGGCAGCCCTGTTTGCCGCAGATCTGTACCGGATGTACTCACGCTACGCCCAGGCAAAGGGCTGGAAGACAGAGATTATTGACACCAGCCACGCCGACCGGGGAGGGTTTAAGGAGATCATCTTCGAAATCTCCGGGAAGAACGTCTTTGGTAGATTGAAGCATGAACGAGGGGTACACCGGGTGCAGCGGGTGCCTGCTACCGAAGCCGGAGGACGGATTCACACCTCTACGGCCACCGTTGCTGTTCTGCCCGAAGTGGAGGAGGTAGAGGTCAATATCAAACCGGACGACCTGAAAACGGAATTCTTCGCACAGCGGTGGCCCCGGCGGACAAAATGTCAACAAGGTGGCTACCGCCGTGAGAATCATCCACATCCCCACCGGGACAATGGTGGTCTGCAAGGAGGAGAGGTCTCAGCTTCAAAACCGCACGAAGGCCATGGCGTTGCTCCGCTCCCGCCTGTTCGACGAAGAGCAGCGCAAGCAGCAAGATGAAATCACCAAGGAGCGCCACGCCCAGGTCGGCACTGCCGAGAGATCAGAGAAGATCCGGACCTACAATTTCCCCCAGAACAGGATTACTGACCACCGTATTGGCCTGACCCTCCATAGTCTGCCGGCCATCCTTGAAGGGGACCTGGATGAGTTGATCGATGCCCTGGCCGCCGATGAGAAGGCAAAGCAGCTCGAGGAAGCTTTTGCGTGACCCTCAGAGAAGCACTGCAGCAAGCCGAAGCCGCTATCGCCTCCCACGGTATTCCTGACGCCCGTATCGAAGCCGAGCTGCTCCTGATGCATGCCCTGGGCATCGGGAAGGCCGAATTATACACCAGGCTGGAGGAGCCACTGCCTCCTTCAAAGGCCGAGATGTTCCGGGGTCTGGTAGAGCAGCGCCTCCGGCATGAGCCTGCGGCTTATATCCTGAAGCAATGCCAGTTCTACGGGATCGATCTGTACATCGATCCCCGCGCCCTCATCCCCAGGCCCGAGACCGAGCTGCTGGTGGAGACTGCGCTGGACTTCATCAACCAGCGATTTTCAAAGGAAGAGGCTTGCACTGCGGCTGACGTAGGAACAGGGAGCGGCGCTATAGCCATCGCCCTTGCCTTGCATCTGCCCCGGGCCAGGGTCTATGCCACAGACATCTCGCCGGATGCCCTGGAGGTGGCCCGCATCAACTGCCGCCAGCATGGAGTGGGAAAACAGGTACAGCTCCTGGTCGGGGATATGCTTCAGCCTCTCCCCGAACCGGTGGACGTCATCGTGGCCAATCTGCCTTATGTCAAGGATTCGGATTTGCCCCGGTTGATGCCCGAGATCAGGGATTTTGAGCCAATCGCTGCTCTGGCCGGCGGCGCCGACGGATTAGACCAGATACGCCGGTTACTCTCCCAGGCCGGGCAGAAGCTCCTTCCCCGGGGGGCCATTATGCTGGAGATAGGGCTGGGACAGGGGCCGGCAGCCCTGGCCCTGGCCAGGAAACACTTCCCCGATAGCAGGATAGACCTGATCCCTGACCTTGCGGGTATTGACCGGGTCTTAAAGGTACTGACTTAGATACCGGATGATGTATTGCACCTTTCCCAGGATACTGATCCTCACATAACGCTGAACATCTCTACCGGATCAGCCATAGAATCTTTGCAGCACTCTTAGAGCATTCAAGGTGATCCACTTGCTGGGTTTGCCTTTTTCCTCGATATCTACCTGGAATCGCAAATTGAAGGTATTCTCCAGTTTCCATCTGCCTTGAGCATCCTGCTTCGAAATCACCACGTCGATGGCTTCCTGCATCCTGTCGTCCCTGAAACCAAGCCTTGTCAGTATCTCCAGTATCTCCAGGATATCCGTCTGGTACATCAGCGGAAAACCGAACCGCAGCCAACCAGGCTTCGATACGCGGCTCAGGTTATGGCTCCGCTTGTGAATGTGGTGTTTAAGCAAGTATTCGACTCCTTGCTCGATTGTATTCTTGACGTCCTTGGATCTCCCGGCAGGGGGAATCTCTGCCAGAGCCTTCAGAGCTTTGACGGCACCCATATGGCAGGTGTGTTTCCCCCAGCACATCTCAAATCTATCATAGGGCCAACCTTGCGGCGCTTCTTCAATTACATCATCGAACCTCTGATAGTCTGTAATCCATTTAATTGCATGTCTCACCGGAGGGTCTTTGAGATACCCGAATCGTGTCAGGCTCCAGACCATGTTGCCCGTCAGGCACGGTATCACCTCGCTGTGTCTGCCTCCTCCAAGCCGGCCACTGACATGCATGGAGAAACCACCACTTTCACGATCTTGAGAGTTCTCCAGTATGAACTCACAGGCTTTCCTGATGCGTTCATCATTCCCATCCGCTCCCAGCTCCGCAAGAATCATAACCTGCCAGACCGTGCCTTTATATTTGGCAGTATAGAAACTGCCAGGTTTTTCCCAGTAGCCACCCTTTTCCTGTTTCGCCAGGATCTGCGGCACTATTCCCTTCACCATAATGTCTTGTTTCGCTTTGGCTGTTTCCGGGTCATTACCGGGCCTTTTCAGTATGTCCGTCAGGGTGAAGTATCGTACTGACGGATTGTCCTCCTGCAACAGCCAATCTATCGGGTCCGATTTCAATACTGACTTCCAATCACTCATGCTCCTTCACCTCTATCCCAATTCCGCCAGATCAAACCTCATGCCGTCTCTGGCAGCAATCACGCGGACGCCGGTCTCCTCAGAGAGCCGCTGGGCCACTTCCCAGGTCTTGGCCCGCCACATGGTCATTCCAAAATGATTCAGGATGGCCACTTTTGGCTTGAGGTTCTTAATGATCTCGCGGGCATCCGGGACTGACAGGTGGTCAAAGGGACCGCCGGGCTCCAGCCTGACCACATTGAGGATAAGAAGGTCAGCCTTGTAATGCTGGCAGAGTTCATCGAAGTAGCGCGTATCCACAAGGCAGGAGATGGTGTGATTGCCGGCATTGAATACTATGCCGTAGGTCTCCACCGGGTGGCGGTGTCTCAACGGGGTGCGGAAAGAGACACCATCGATGCTGTAGCTTCCCCCCTCCTGGAGTATCTCGATGCGCTCCAGGAAGGGCCGCACATACTGCAGGACCACCGGGTCGTTGTCGAGGGCATCCCTGGGGGCAAAGAGCACTCCTCCCCGCCGAAAGCCGCCTTCGGTCATGGCTTCGATCATAACGTTGACATCGCCTGAATGGTCCAGATGCTTGTGAGAGAGGATGATGGCTTTCAGCTTCGTAGCCTTGAGCTTGCGCCTGGCTGTTTGAACAATGGTTCCGGGGCCGGGGTCGAGCAATATCTCCGTACCGCCGAAATCAAACCAGAGTCCCCCTGAAGCCAGGATCTGGCTGGCCACCATTATCCTGGCACCGGCCGTGCCCAGGAAGGTAATCCCATAGTCAGACTGCTGCAACGTTTATCCTCCTCTTCTGTTATCATTCAGTATATAACAGGGCAGATCGGCAATACCATGATCCGGATAGACGGCTCAGAGAAATCAGGCTCCGGCACCATTGTGCGGCTGGCGGCAGCCCTGTGTACCATCCTCGGCCAGGAATTGCACCTGTGGAATATCCGGGCCAAGAGGGACAAGCCGGGACTAAGGCCACAGCATCTCCAGGTGGTTCTGGCCTGCGCCCAGATGTGCCACGGCAAAGTGGAAAAGGCAGAGGTAGGGTCACACGAGATAATCTACAGGCCGGGCAAACGGATAAAAGGCGGCGTCTATGAGTGGGATATCGGCACTGCCGGCTCTACCACCATGCTGGCCATGAGCCTGGTGCTGGTGGGGTGCTTCGCCGACAAACCCTCTACCTTCAGGATCTCCGGCGGCCTCTTTCAGGATTTTGCTCCCTCGGCTTACCACATGCAGCAGGTGCTGTTTCCGCTTTTGCGGAGGATGGGAGCCGGTGCCGAACTTGAGGTGAAGAAGCCCGGCTATGTGCCCGAGGGCAAAGGCGTTATTGAGGTGAAGGTCAAGCCGGCGGAAGGCAGGCTCAGACCGTTGGTCCTGCCTCAGCAGGGGAAGATAACAGGCATTAAAGGCATTGCCCTTTCCTCGCACCTGGCGGAGCAGAGGGTCAGCCAGAGAATGGCCGAGGAGTGCCGCAACAGGCTCAGGGAGGATGGCTACCACGCCGACATAGAATCGAGACACGACACCCAGGCCGATCAGAAAGGGGCCGTCCTCAGCGTCTGGGCTGAAACCGACAGCGGCTGCCTCATCGGCTCCGACAGAGCGGGCAGGAGGGGAAGGAGTTCGGAGGAGATCGGCCGCTATGTGGCCGGAAACCTGCTCCAGGATTTGAAGACAGGGGCCACCGTGGATCGGTATGCGGCAGACCAGTTGATCCCTTATTGTGCTGTCGCCGACGGCCCCAGCGAATACGTTATCCCTGCGGTCACAGAGCACGTGGAGACAAACCTCTGGCTGGTGCACCGGATTCTGGGTTCCACTACCAGCCTGGAGAACAATCGTGTCAGGATACAGGGGGCAGGTCACCAACAATCACTTCGATAACATTGGCAACCTGCAATGCTTCCTCACCGGACTGAGATCGCACAGGCGGGACAGAAATCCACGCACCCGGTGCATGGCATAGTCCAGTCAATAAAGAAGGCCCCGACAGTTGTCGACAATCGGGGCCACGACCCGGGCGAGGTAGCGCCCAAGTACAGGCTATACTGTAGCACACCAGACTGCCTGGATGCAAGGAACCTTCATTGTGCGATAATAGAGGCAGATGTAGAATGACCCATGCCAGAAGGACTTGCATAAGGCTAACGCAGTGCTGTAGTTATCTCTATGCAACATAATAGTCGGATTCTGATCCTATTACCGCATCCTGTCCGTCCTTGTCGGCAAGATGATGGTTCGCAGACTTGACATCCTCCACGACTGCTCGATAGGATTCATGCAACCATTGCAGCAAGATAAAAGGGAATGTTAGGCGCACGAGGAATTGATATGGACATACGGGTGGTCAATCTTGAAGAGAAGGCTCGATTGATAAATGAGTTGCACAAGTACAAACTTGTTGCGGAACTCAATGACTATCAGTTTAAAATGGTAAAGGCCAAACGTGAGTTTGTCTGGCACAGCCACGCAGAAACAGATGAGGTGTTTTTCGTCGTTGAAGGCAAGATGCAACTGGCTTTCCGTGACAAAATATTTGATTTAAGAAAAGGTGAGCTAATTGTCGTTCCAAAAGGCATCGAGCACAAATCGATCTGTGAAACTGAGTGCACAGTGATGTTAATAGAGCCAAAGGGAACTGTGAATACGGGCAATGCGGGCGGACCTTTAACCGATACTGGACTCGAATGGATATAGAGGAGTAGGGTGGTCTGCGCCCACCAATAGCCAACTCCTACTCCTGGCCGATATCGTCAGGTAACTCCACACTACCATCGCCTCCCCAACTCTCCCTATGGCTGGGAATCCTATCAATGGCATACGTTGTATTACATACTCCAAGGCGATTTCGTTCAATTTTGCAAGTGCTATGTGGAATCCTCTTCCGTGCCTCGCGTCCATCTTCTCACCTCTCGAAAACTTACTGATATAAGTATATCTTACATAAGAACACTCGTCAACCCCTATAAGGTATGGTATTATAGGAATAGCTTATGGGAGATGATGTTAATGGCGAAGTTGGAACCTATTAAGGTAATGGGGTTCAAGTGCCAACGATGTGGTCATAAGTGGATTCCACACGACCCCGACAAACCCCCGCGTACCTGCCCAAAGTGTAAGAGTCCGTTTTGGGATAGGAAACGCCGGAATAAAGTAAGAGCGGCTAACAAATGACATTTAAGGACAACCGTTTAGCCCTTGAAGTCCCACCTTGTTACGCAAAAGATTCGAAGGATATAGAATAATTACGCAAAGCGGCATGAATACGAATGGCTTACAGGGCGCAATGGAGACCGAAAGCAAAAACTCGCCCGTATTGAGTGACTGGGGTTGAAAATGGACAAAGCCGAAAAGTCGATAATTTATAAGTGGGTGGAGGAGGCCCCAAAACTTCCGATTCCCCCCGAGGTCAAAAAACCGGAACAGACCTACGACGAAAAGCTAGTGGCTTACATTGACGTGTTGGGTATGACAGAGAAGACCTTAGAAGGAAGTGCCGAGCAGATGTTGACGCTCATGGGTAATCTGAGGATCTGCGTGGGCACGGCATGTGACCCGCTAGTGAAACAGGTCAAGTTCCTCCAGTTGGGTGACGGCTTTACGATTGTGGCTGACCTGAACCGCATTAATGAACTATGTGAGGCACTTTCAAGAATCCAATGGCGTGTCTTGGTGAATTCTCAGATGATGGTCCGGGGAGCATTGACGGCTGGTCCCATTGGATTTGATCAGCAACACGACGAGGACATCAAATATATCGTCGGGCCGGCATTCATTACTGCGTACAGGCTGGAAACCAGGAACGCTATTTACCCCCGAATCATCCTGGCGAGCGCACTAGAGCCATATATGGCACAACGGTCAATCAATATTAGCTTCAAGCATATAGTCGAAGACAATGACAAGTTGAAGTATCTCGATTTCATTGGGCACAGCATAGACACGGAGAAATACGACAAGAAAACCCTAGACCGTCTGCTGACGACCAAGGGTACAAAACGCATACTTAAGCGTCAATACAAGAAGTACCTAAAGGGCGATAAGGAAGCAGCTCAGAAATATGGCTGGTTGATTAGAAGACTCGCTGCCCACGGAATTGACGTTCTTTGAGCGAGTAAGAGGGAGGCCAAGAAGTGGCTGTTGTTAAGGTGCAATTGGGTGTGCGTCTCCTGGAGACAATCACCTCGGCGCTATACGAGGATCCTATCATATTGTTCAGAGAATACGTTCAAAACTCGGTTGATGCCTATACTGCAGCAATGAGGAATCCGGCCAATGCATTTGTCGGATTCCACACCGATATTACCGTAGATACAGCCAAGAGGTGGATCACTATTCTGGACAATGGCTACGGCATACCGGAAGATGAATTCATTGGGAAGATGACGAGGATTGGCTCGGGCAAGGGGCCAGCTAATGACCAAATAGGGTTCAGAGGAATAGGCAGGCTGTCGGGGATGCCCTTTTGCTCCAAGCTTGTCTTCATTGACAAGCCTAAGGGTCTGGCAAAGTCCCTTCGGTTTTCCTGGAACGGGGACCGATTCGGAGAGCTGCTCAACAAAGAAAAGGACATCGATCTAGATGAAGCCGTGGGGCAAATTACGTCCAAGTCTGAGAAAGCGTATAAAGGGTCAGTCGATAATCACTTCTTCAGAGTGGAGTTGCAGGGCTACAACGACGACATCGCTAACCTTTTGGCTGACAAGGCTTTCAAGTTTAAGCTGAGGCAAATGCTTCCTCTTCGCTATTCGCCCGATTTTAGTCATCAAGAAGAAATCAAATCAAAATATGAACAGGTGATGGGAGAGAGTCTAGACAAGTACTCTTTTGCTGTCACGTTGGACGGTGCGCCCCTTTATAAAGTGTACGGAGATAATCACGTGTTGGAATCCGGGATACAATTCTGGGAATTGAATTATCCGAGTGAGAAAAAGGGAGTACCAGGCAAGAACATCGGGATCCTTTGGTTTACTTTCAACAAGGTAATGAAGGCAAGCCAGAAGGACGCACCTTACGGCATCTTGGTCCGTTCAAAGAACATGCTAATGGGTGACAATGACGCCCTTGCCGTTGCTGTCGTACGGAGTAAAACGGAATATGTCTCTACGTTTCGAGAGCTTGCACAGACGCTTCGAGGCGTGTACGGGGAAATGCTCATAAACTCCCCAAGGCTGCGTGACAATGCGAGAAGAGATTGGTTTAGATTGGATAGCAACTCTATTGCACTGACTCGGATCATAGTAGACTTCATGAGGCGACTGTGGACATACAGATACACAGCTTCCGATTTCTTCGGGGGTAAGCAGGAAGACAAGGACAAAGTAATAAAGGCTTTCACCGAGTTGACAACTCAGCCTCCTCCGCAGCAGTTCAGCTTCGTGCATGAGGTTAGGAAAGGAGAGGTCTTCAAGTTCGCCGATGTTGACATACCTCATTTACCACTGGTTGTCAGACGCTTTTATGAACGCCTTGCTAAGTGTCTGAGGGATGACTACTTCAAGCCACAAAACCAGATGAAGATGTTCTATGAAATACGTTCACTGGTTAAGAGAAAGCTGGACAAATAGGCGAATGGAGCGAATACTTCTCATCGAACCTGAGTACAAGAACAAATTCCCACCTTTGGGCCTAATGAAAATAGCCGCGTACCATCGAAACAAGGGCGACTTCGTAAAGTTTTACAAGGGAGAAGCGCCGTACACCGAAATCAGAACGATGGATAGGTTGTACATCACCACGCTTTTTACCTTTCATTACGATATTACCTTGAAGTGTATTCGTCACTATTTGAAGTACTTCAACCGCGAGTCGGTCTTCATCGGGGGCATAGCAGCAAGTCTAATGGCGGATGACTTCAAGCGGGATACGGGGGTAGACAACGTTGTCCAAGGACGGCTCTTAAGCTCCAAGGTATTGGGCTATGATGATGAGGTAAACATAGACGTCCTTCCGTTGGATTACGACATCTTGGATGACGTCTTATACGAGTACCCGACCAAGGATAACTATTTCATCTATACGACGCGGGGGTGTCCACGGCGCTGCAAGTTTTGCGCAGTGAGGATATTGGAGCCTGAGTTCAAGACAACGAATAATGTTCTGGACCAAGTGAAACGAGTTGATAGGGTGTACGGGGAGAAGCGGAACATGATCGTCATGGACAATAATATTCTGTGTTCGCCCAAACTATCTGAGATAGTGGACGATATCCATTCCCTCGGTTATACAGGAGGACCAAACTACATCTCGCCAAATCAATACAAAGAAATTATGGCTAAGATAGAGAGGCGCAAGAAGAACGGATCTGATTTCTCGCGCCAGCTGTCGCAGGCATGTGAGATGTTAGAAAAATTCGAGGTAAGACTGAAGAAGTACCCGAAGGTGTTCAAGGATTATGACTTCGTTGTCCAAGAGGTGAAGCGCTCGGACGATGTTCTTAGCACGTTGAAACGACATTCGGAATATCTGAGTGCAATTTTCGACAAATACAAGGCAAAGACGAAGATGATCCGATACGTGGATTTTAACCAAGGTATAGACGCCAGATTGATAAACGACAAGACGATTGGGCCTGCTGTCGAAGCTTCCGGTGAGGCCGTTTAGGTTGGCGTGCGACAGCGTAAAAGACATACCAACTTTCGTCGCTTCCACGCAGATGGCTTTCGACAGCGGCGTTCGGCACTTTTCGAACTATATGTTATATAACTGGGAAAAAGATAGACCGGAGGATCTATGGCGTCGATTGCACAGGGCTGTCCTTCTCTACGGACGGCTCGGCGATAAGGTTGACGCGTTTTCTTTTCCAATGAGGTATGCCCCAATTAACATGACGGATAGAGCATATATCGGACCTCACTGGAACAGGAAGTATCTGAACGCGGTGAATGTGATAATCAATGTGACAAAGGGAGTAGTAGCGAAGGAAAAGGATTTCTTCATCGAGGCATTCGGGGCAAACCTAAAGGAATACTTGGAAATATTAACCATGCCTGATGAATTCATCAGGCACAGGCATTTTTTTCAGAACAATGGATTGCTGAGGTACTGGAGAAACTTGTTCAGGCGCTTGTCGGAGGATGAGAAGAGGTATCTACTAGAGGTGCTCTGTCAGCGGGAACCGAGCGATACTCCGCCTCGAATCAAGGGGATAATGGTTTTGTACGGGCTTAACAAGTCCCAATTCGATAGGGGGAAAAGTCCTATCAGTCGGTGGTAACGGAAATTGAGTCAACGAACGGCGGACTGGAATTGGCGGACGCAGTCATACTAAGGAATCCGTCTGATTTTAGAACCAACGCCAAACTAGTGAGTGCCTTGGGAACGTAGGCGCAAGCCCCGGAGGGGCTGCTTAATGATTTCACTTTTGATACCACCACCCGACTTTTGATAACAGACGGCAGTTATGATACAAAGCCCAGCTTGGATACAAATGTAGGCAGCCTGGAGTCTTACAAGGTGATGCTGGGGTGATGGTTTGTGTAACCCACCGTTTGAACCAGTCTTCCCCCGGATTGAGGCTGCCCACATCAGATTTGCAGGCCCACCAGACGTTTCACACCCAATTTGAGCACATGCCTCTTCCCGACTTTTTGGGACAGGATGTCTCTGTACAGGATGCCGGTACTTTTCGGAGGCAATGATTTAATCCTCTTCTTGTGTAGCCGGATGGCATTCGATGGACAGTTCGCAGCACAAACCCCACAGCCTATGCAGCGGTCACGGTTGACCGTGCACACATCATTGAGGAGTGTCACAGCCTGCAACTGGCACCGGTCAACACAAGACTCACAACCTGTGCATAACTCAGCGTCCACTTCTGCATAGTAGCTGGCTGCATACAGCTCTGCCGGACGGGGGAATTTCTTTGCAGCCAGCAGGAGTCCGCAGCAGTCGCCACAACAGCAGCAGACGGCCTCCGGCCTCTGCGAGTTGACCGGTTGGAGAACCAATCCTGCCTCTTCAGCCTTCTCAAGAATATCAAGGGCTTCCTCCTTGGTGATGGGGCGTGCCAGTCCCATATCCAGGTAGTGCTGCGCCGAACTGCGGAATATCAAACATGTCTCGCGAAGGTCAGTGTGATGGCAGCTTTCTCCAACCATGTCTTTGGCCTGTCTGCAAACGCAGTTGGCCACCACAATCTGGCCGCCGATGCCCTCGACAATCTCTCTTATGTTGTCATAGGTGCTGACACTGTACTCCTGAGGAATGCTTTTCTCTATCGGGATTGTGCGCAACTGGGGAATCCTGGTCCTGTACAGTTCACCGGCAAAAGCCTCATCGAGATATTGCAGCATGTCTTCGGCAAAATCTTTGGTGAGCCGCCCTACCTGGTATTCATACATCCCGATGGCAAGCATCGCGTTGCTGTAATACTTCTTACCACCTCTATGCTTTGATGAGACGATACCTTTGTTTACCATACGGTCCAGCAGCTGCTCGATTTCTTCAATAGACTTCCCACTCTTCTTCATACGCTTGTGAATGCGACTCAGGGGCTCCGGCAGCATGGAAAGCCGCATCGCTACTTCCGCTTCTTCCGGAGTGAACAGATGCTTCAATATGCGGATCTCGACACCGGATTGTGTGGATGGTAAACCTATGGGCAGCCTGTCCAAATGTCTCTGCAGGGACCGGTATACTTCACTCTCAGTCGTCATTCTGGCCTCAGATTCGAGTGCAAAGTCAGATATCCTTGCAGTCAAAGTCTCTCACAGCAAAGATGTATCATTGAGCGTGACAAGGCGACAACCATTGTTGGTGAACTTTACCACAGTCAACGATCCATTGCCGATCTCAAGTCTGGGGTAAATGCTATTCGATACTCCGAGAGCATGGGCCACCAATATCTTAATAATGACCTCGTGGGTCACCATCAACACTTGCTTGCCCCGGTCAGCAGATAACACCACATGCAGGGCTCGGATAGCCCGCTCAGTTGCCTGCGGGAAACTCTCTCCATTGGGTATAGTCAGGTCTGACGGGTCTGTGCTGAGCTGCCGGTAAAGCTCCGGCCAGCCTCGACTGATTTCATCGGGATGCAGCCCCTCCCAATCTCCGACTCCAAGCTCAACCAGGTCATTCAGGACATTCAGCTCCAGCTTGTGCGGTTCAGCCAGAATTGCTGCAGTGGTACGAGCTCTGCGAAGCGGGCTGGTGTAGACCGAAGTGATTGGCAAAGCAGCCAATTTCGCGGACAAACGGTGCGCCTGGATATGGCCTACCTCGTCCAGTTCTTCATCATACCGTCCCATGCAGTGGCCAGTGACATTCAAACTTGTTTGCCCATGACGGACAAGGAGGATGGCAGTCTCCGGATCTACGTTTCTATTCATTGCCAAATCCTCCGGCCTGCACTAAGTGCCGTAATCTTCCGCGCATTATACCATCCAACCTCAGTCTGGATAGGAAGGGCCTTGTGCTGTCTTAGGCTCCCAGCCAGTCCTTAGCCCCTTTACGGGAGTTGCACCTGCGGCAGAGTACTCGCAGGTTCTCCCTTCTGAGCGCAAGATGAGGATGTCTGCTTCTTGGGTACTTATGGTCCACGGTGATGTCGGCATCATCGACAATCTGTTTCCCGCACTGAGTACAAATCAGCCCTTCTTCCTCTACTACCTGTCTTCGCAACGCAGCCCATTCAGGGCTTGAATAGAATCGGTCTCTCTCCGCAATCCGCTCTTTCCTCTCCTCCACCAATTCAAGGAACCTTGAGGTAACCTGATCCATTCTCTGTCTTCGTGGCTCATCGAGGATTTTGTCCATGAGTGTCATGCAGAGAAAGGGAAAGAGAAGGTAAAAGCCGAGAATCAGAAGCCATCGTTCCCAAGTCCAGCCATGGGTCAGAGCGGTTGTTACGAAATAGCCTGACACCCAAAATGGAATGAATATCCATCTATCTACCATCTCTCCGAAAACGAGTGCTCCAGTATGTGGTGTCTCCGCCTCAGATCTCTTTCTGAGGCGCTTCTCCACCGCTTTGGTGATTACCACATCCGTAGCTATGGCTATTGGAGTGTTGGGTTCTCTGCGACGCCTTTTTGCTGCACACTTGCTGCAGAGGTCACTTGCTGGAACATACTTCACTTTCTTGCGCCTTCCGCACTCCGCGCACTGAAATTCTTTTTGCCCAGCCAGTTGACGGTACTTCCACATATGGCCTTCTAGTTGAACAATATCCGCCGAGATTGGGTCAGGGGCAACTTTCTACGCCATCGGAGCCATGGGGCTTCGTTTGGCCAAGTTCTCCTGCGACCATTGTACCACCCCAACCTCAGCCTGGATAGAAAGAGGACTGAGGGACAGTCGCCCTGACTCCCATAAATCTCACCTTCGCAAGAAGCTGGTCTGGATGGGCCGTTGCCCGGACTCATCCATTGCCCGCTGCATCGCCGGGTAGAATTCAGGCCTGATGCGGCGTACACCCCGTGTCTTCTCAACCACCCCGGCTTCAATCCATGGCCAAAGGCCGGTTCCTTGCTCTAATCTTGCCCGAGACCTGATCTCTTTGCCAGAGACCCAAGATCCACACCCCTTTTCGGCAGTCAGTTCGAGCAAGGCTTTTGTCCCACGTCTCACAGCCTTCTTGTCCCGTTCGCACCGCATAGCATTTCTCCAGACCGATCCCAGGTAGTCTGTCATGCACTGTTTGACGTAGTCCCGCATAATTCCTCCTTCGCCTTCCCTGGCCGCCACCGGGTCAGAATCCTCTGCGACATTATATCAACCCCAACCTCAGCTTGGATACAAAGGGCTTGATCTTTCAACGTGCCCTGGAAGACTCCTACTCAGGCAAACCGGAGTAGTTCTAATCCCTGGTTAGCTGAAAATAACAAAGAGTGGCGGGAATACATCCCGCCACTCTCAATGAATATCCGGCGCAGTACTCTGGCTAGCGTCCCTTGAATTCAGGCTTCCGCTTCTCGACGAAGGACTTCACTCCCTCTTTGAAATCTTCGGTGGCCGTGCAAACCTTCACGGCATAGCTTTCGAAGTCGAGGGTGCCTTTAATGTCGCTCTCCAGTCCTCGATACACTCCGTACTTCGCCATCTCATGGGCAATGGGCGGCCCGGCAGCGATCCTTTCAGCCAGCTCTTTGACCACCTTCATCAGATCAGCCTGAGGGACAACACGACCCACCAGCCCAATCCGCAGGGCTTCCGGGGCATCAATAACGTCCCCGGTATAGAAGAGCTCCAGGGCCTTCTCTATGCCCACTATCTGCGGCAGCAGATAGGTCACCCCGCCGTCAGGGACCAACCCTCTGTTCACCCAGGCACAGGTAAATCGGGATTTGTCTGAGGCTATCCTGAGGTCACACGCCGTGATGAAAGATACGCCCATGCCTGCGGCAACACCATTGACAGCCGCTATGGTCGGCGTTCGCATCTCTCTCAACCGCGGTATGTGCCAGCCTATCCGCTGGGTGAGCTTGCGGCGGTTCGTCTCCTCCACCTGCCCGGCGATGCGGGCCGACATAACGCCGACATCGACACCGGCACAGAAGGCGCGCTCTCCGGCACCGGTGAGAACGAGCACACGGGCATCATCATCCGCATTCACCTCATTGAACGCCTCGACTATCTCTTCCCTCATCTCCATAGAAATGGTGTTCATTTTATCAGGGCGATTGAACATCAGAGTGACAACATGTTTTTCTTTCTCCAGAACGATGTTCTTGTACTGCACTTGTGGCTACCTCCTTCGATTCGCTATTAGCTGCAGTGCCAGGATCAAACGATAACAAGCATACTCAGTGCCGGTGGACTACGTCAACTTCCTGCAAAGGCAACTGACAGGTCTATAGACCTGTCCCTACAGCCCACAGCGGAGTGGATTCCGGATTTCCATCTGCACAGGAATGACATAAGATACTGAGGAGCTTGCATACCAGGGTGATACGCCATTCGGGGATTACTGTCGCTGCTTATCAATAGAATTTTGAATCATCTGCGTCACGACGGCCAAGGCGCCGGCCACCGCCGCCTTCTTCTTCTCGTCAAATACCTGGGATAGCTTCTCGACCAGAGGCCGCTCGCGGTCCGCAATCTTCTTCATATCGTCAATCAGGTCGGTCTCCAGATCGATAAAACGCGTCTCCAATTCGCCCTTTACAAAGCGGGGGTTCTCCATTACCGCCTTATGGAAGGGTATGTTCGTTTTCGGGCCGACGATAATGTACTCATAGAGCGCCCGCCGCATTCTGAGAATGGCTTCCTCACGGGTCCTGCCCCACACGATCAGCTTCGATATCATCGGATCATAAACAGGAGGTATCTCATAGCCGGTATGGACTCCGCTGTCCACACGAACTCCGATGCCACCGGGAGAGCGGTATCCCCTCAGCTTGCTCGGAGTCGGAGCGAAGTTGTTGAAGGGGTCCTCAGCATTGATACGGCACTCTATAGCCCACCCATTGGAATGAACATCCTTCTGGTTGATGCTCAGGGGTGATCCCAACCCTATCTTAATCTGCTCTTTCACAATATCAATGCCAGTCACCATCTCGGTCACGGGGTGCTCCACCTGAATTCTGGTGTTAGCCTCCAGGAAGTAGAACTTCCCATCAGAGAAAATGAACTCGATAGTTCCGGCACCCTCATAGTTGACCCACCTGGCGGCTTTCACCGCCGTCGCAGTCATCTTTCGACGCAGTTGAGGGGTCAGTGCCGGTGAAGGGGATTCTTCGATCAGCTTCTGATGCCGCCGCTGTATCGAGCACTCTCTTTCACCCAGATGTATGACATTGCCCTGGGAGTCTCCTAATATCTGAACCTCTATGTGACGGGCATGCGGTATGTATCTCTCCAAGTAGACGCTGGATATACCGAACGTATTGGCGGCAATCCTCTGGGCTGATTCCAGCGCTCTATGAAGCTCCTCTTCGTCGTTGGCAATAATCATCCCTATCCCACCCCCACCACCAGACGGCTTTACCAATATAGGATAGCCAAGCTCCTCTGCCGCCGCTCCCGCCTCGCCAGGGTCAGAGATGTTCTCATCAATACCCGGCACTACAGGTATACCGGCCCTTCGCATCTCCCGCCGTGCCGCCACCTTATCGCCCATAAGCTGAATCACCTTGCTCGACGGCCCAATGAACTTTATCCCCTCCCTCTCACAGGCAACGGCAAAGCGAGGATTCTCAGCCAGGAACCCATAGCCGGGGTGAATGGCATCAGCACCACTTTGCTTGGCCACTTCAATGATCTTCTCAATATTGAGGTAGCTCTGCGTCGCCGGAGCTGCACCTAAGGGATACGCCTCGTCAGCATACTTGGCAAAGAGTGCCTCGCTGTCCGCTGCAGAGTACACGGCAACAGACCTGATACCCAACTCGCGGCAGGCGCGCATCACACGAATGGCTATCTCGCCACGATTGGCTACCAGAACCTTATTTCCCATCCCTCTCCACTACCATCAGAACAGTATTGGATTTCACCAGATCACCATCATGAACCATAATCTGCTTCACCACCCCACCGTGAGGACAATGTATCTCATTCTGCATTTTCATGGCTTCAAGCACCGCTACCACATCACCCTCTCTCACCTTATCCCCGACCTTGACCTTCACGGCGACTATCATCCCAGGCATTGGACAGATCACAGCATCCCGAGACGGTCTTTGTGATGGGCCTGCCTTCGATGTCTCCACCTTCCCCACTCGTACCCCACCATTACCATCGAGCACAGGGGTTATCCTGACGGTGAAGGTCTCGCCATCCACATCCACGCTGAACTCCGAAGGAATGTCCAGAACGTTCGGAACCTTGCTTCGCGCAGCCACAGTCAGCAACGTCTCCTCACTTAGTTCACCGCGCAGGAACTTGACCGCTACCTGGGGATAGAGGGCATAGGTAATCAGATCCTCCTCCCGCCTGAGAATACCCAGCTTGCGCCCCTCCTGCTGCAACTTCTCCAACTCCGGCTCCAGGAGGTCGGCAGGGCGAACAGTGATGGGCTTCTCATCGCCTGTGACCGCTTTCCTCACCTCATCATTCACCTTACCTGGCGGTCTGCCATATTGGCCGAGGAAATAGTTCCTGACCTCCTGAGTCACCTTACTGTAGCGCTTACCTGCTAGCACATTCAATACCGCCTGTATCCCCACCAGTTGACTCGTGGGAGTTACCAGCGGGGGATAACCAAGGTCAGCCCGCACATGCGGAACCTCTTTCAGAACATCATCGAACCTGTCCAGAGCGTCCTGCTCACTGAGCTGACTCACCAGGCTGGAAAGCATTCCCCCCGGTATTTGATGGAGGAGGACGTTGAGATTGGGACGAGTTGCCTCACCGGTAAACAAAGCCTTGTACTTTGCGCCTACGGCAGCGAAATACTCACCTATATCATAGAGTAAACCGAGGTCCAACCCGGTGTCATAAGGAGTATCTTTGAGAGCAGCAACCAAACTTTCGGTGGTGGGTTGAGACGTTCCCCACCCGAAAGCGGAGAAAGCAGTATCCAGAATATCAACACCGGCCAGGGCCGCAGCATAGTAACTCAGAGGCGCCATCCCACTGGAGCAGTGCGAGTGGAGGTCAACAGGAACCTTCACTCGGTTCTTGATGGCCCTGACCAGCTCGCCAGATGCCGCCGGCGCAATCAGCCCGGCCATATCCTTTATGCAGATGGAGTCACAACCCAGGCGCTCCAGCTTTTCAGCCATATCGGCAAAGCCTTTCACGGTGTGCACCGGGCTGATGGTATAGCAGATAGTGCCCTGAACATGCGCCTTATACTCTTTCGCCACTTTTATGGCAAATTCCAGATTCCTTATGTCGTTGAGGGCATCAAACACGCGGAAGACATCAATGCCATTTTTCACTGAGAGGCGGACGAATTCCCGTACCACATCATCAGGATAGTGCCGGTACCCCACAATGTTCTGCCCCCGAAGCAGCATCTGCAGGCGTGTATTCTTTATCGCCGACCGTAACGCTCTCAGGCGCTCCCAGGGGTCTTCATTCAGGAACCTGATGCAGGAATCAAATGTAGCCCCACCCCATACCTCGAGGGAGAAGAAGCCCACCTTATCGAGCTTCTCGGCTATGGGAAGCATATCCCTGGTGCGCATTCGCGTAGCTATCAGGGACTGGTGCGCATCACGAAGCGTGGTATCAGTGATCAATATACCCATTCTTACCTACACCTACAACAATCACTCTATCAGCTTGCCCCGGGATAATGGACGAGATCGGGACATGACCGACAAAGAATATACTAAGCTATTATTGTAAGGGAAACTGCGGATAATATCCAAACTTGCCACCCTGCGGCCAGACAGCCAGTATAACCATCACCGAGTGACATCCTTCTGAGAAGGCCTGAAGATCAGCCACCTGTTGAAATACATAAACGGTATATTTATCAGACCTACCAGCCATTTGGTAAGGAGTTGTCCCTCTATCAAAGCCCAGAGGGGCATTGTTCCGGCAAAGGCCAGAGTAATAAAGAGAAACGTATCCACCGTCAGGGCAGGAATTGAGCTGAAGGCATTCCGCGTCCAGAGATACTTGCCTTTAGTCATCTTTTTGAATACGTCGTATATCCAGGCGTCAAGGTTCTCGCTCACCAGGAAAGCCACCCACGATGCCATGGTGATCCGGGGTACCAGGCTTATTATCGCGTCCCAGTCCTGCTGTTTATTCCAGAAAGGTGCTGGTGCCAACCTGGTGGCCAGCCAGAGGAAGAAGACCATGGCTACCTGGGTGACAAAGGCGATGAATATCATTCTGTGAGCTTCTCTGCGGCCAAACCTCTCATTCACAATGTCAGTAAAGAGGTAGGTGACAGAGTAGACCAGTACCGCAGCGGGGGCTTCAACAGTGATGAATCCGAGGTTATATTGGGCTATCTTTGTAGCAGTGATCTGGCTGACAGCAACGAATACCACATAAAGGGCTATAAGTGCATCGGGCCTATCAAATTTCCTGGCATACCAGGACCCGAAAAAGGTGAAGCTCGTTATCCCAATCACCCATAATATCAACTCCAGCATGTGTCAATAACTCCCCTCCGCTGAATCCATAAACGGAACCAACAGTTGGTTTAAATATAAGGAATGTTTATATCCTGCTTTCCCGAGAAAATCAACATTTCAATCAGGGCCTGAATAGCAGATCCCGTTATCTAAAACCACCAGTTGCAAACGGTTACCCTTTTGCTGTATATTCCCAACCAAGGTTGAAGTTCAGGTTATCAGGCTTATGTCGAATCTCTTTCAGAATTCACTGACAGCATCGGATGACCCGAACTCTAGCCGGGATACTATTCAAGAGGAGGCCATCTAATGGGTTACGTAGACAAGCAACTTCAGTGCGCGGAATGCGGAGCTAACTTCGCCTTTACCGCATCCGAACAGGAGTTCTACGAATCGAAGGGGTACACCAACGAACCAAAGCGTTGCCCAACCTGTCGTCAGGCAAGGAAATCGCAGCGTCAGGGAGATGGCGGTTACGGCGGGCCCAGGCAGATGTTTCCCGCAGTGTGCGCCCAGTGTGGGAAGGAAACCCAGGTACCCTTCCAACCTCGATCAGAGAGACCAGTCTATTGCAGCGAGTGCTACACCAAGGTTCGTCAGAGCAATCGACAGCAGCCTTAAGAAACAGCCACTCTGTAGCTAAAGACTGTTCCCTTGACTCATTGGAGGGCAAAGGAGGCTCAGTGCCTCAGCGAGCGACCAATCCTCCAGGCCACTCGAATAGTTGCGTTGCTTGAGTAACGTGACTCCCGGCAGTGGAGACTCAGGTATTATCTGCTTTCAGGCTAGAGGGCTAGCCCTTAACCACTCCTATAGGGTACGCTTTGGCCACTTTCCGGCATAGCCCCGCCCGGTGGCATACTTCTACCACCTCGGCTACATCCTTATATGCTTCCGAGGCTTCCTCTGCCAACCCCCCCCTGCTCGCTGACATGGCCAGAATCCCTCTTGCGGCTAGCTCTCGAGCCACATCCGCATCCCGCACACCCTTCCTGGCAGCATGGCGGCTCATTGCCCTTCCCGCACCATGGCAGACAGAGCCAAAGGACTCTTTTATCGCACCCGGAGCTCCTACAGCCACAAAGGAGTAGCGGCCCATATCCCCGGGAATAAGCACCGGCTGTCCTATCTCTTTATACCTGGCAGGAATGCCAGGGTGGCCGGGCGGGAAAGCCCTGGTAGCCCCTTTGCGATGCACACAGAGGCTGAGTTTCTTCCCCTCCACCTCATAGCTTTCGATCTTGGCGATATTATGTGCCACGTCATAGACCATCTCCAGTCCGATCTGCCGCGGGCTTTTGCCAAATACCTTCATAAAACACTCTCTGGCCCAGTGAGTAATGCACTGCCGGTTAGCCCAGGCATAATTGGCAGCACATGCCATAGCTGCCAGATAATCCCGTCCCTCCGCCGACTTCACCGGAGCACAGGCCAGCTCTCGATCGGGAATGTCAATGTCATACCTTTGCATCGCTTCCCGCAGAATGCTCACGTAATCACCGCAGACCTGATGACCAAGCCCACGGCTTCCTGTATGCACCAGAAATAGAACCTGCCCTACTTCCTCAATACCCATGCCGCGAGCCGTAGCTGGCTCATATATCTCGCCCACCACCTGGACTTCAAGGAAATGGTTTCCGGAGCCGAGAGTCCCTGATTGAGGCAAACCACGCTCCTTAGCCTTGCTGCTGACCTTGTCCGGATCTGCACCATTGAGACAGCCCCCTTCTTCACTCACCTCCAGGTCTTCCTGCGTACCGAATCCCCGCTTTACCGCCCAGCGAGCACCCCCGGTCAGAATCTCATCCAGTTCCTTCTTGCCGACCTTTATTTTGCCTGTGGAGCCAAGCCCCGAAGGGATGTCGTGAAAGAGACCTGAAAGCAATTTCTCCATCTTGGGCCGTACCTCTGATTCACGCAGGTTAGTGCGCAAGAGTCTCACCCCGCAGTTGATGTCATATCCAACGCCACCGGGGGAAACTACCCCATCCTCCACCCTGGTAGCCGCCACCCCGCCGATAGGGAAGCCATAGCCCCAGTGGATGTCAGGCATTGCCAGTGAGTGCCCCACGATACCGGGCAGGAAAGCCACATTGACCACCTGCTCCGCAGCCTGCTCCTCCCGGATGCTTTCCAGCATCTCTTCGCTGGCATAGATCAGCCCGGGGACCCGCATCCCCGGTTTGTAGTTCTTCGGAATCTCCCAGCGGTAGTCGTCGATCCTGTTTAACGGCCCGTCCCAGCGTGCCATATCCTTCACCTTCTACACGTCAAAAATCACCCGGATACTGTAGTAACCACTGTCCTTCGTCACCCTGAGCATATGATAGGTGGCCGCCTTCACCCCCACCCTTAAGTTATGGCGCGATTCATCCATCTCCTCACCATAGCCCTCGGCCTTGAGACTGGTGTCAGCCAGTTCAGTAATATCGAACCTTTTGAAGACAATCCTCTCTACATCAAACAGATACAGGAGCTCATTCAGCCATGCTACTACCAGGCTTTCGCGATCCGCGGCCTCCACTGCTATCTTCCGGCAGGCCTCTTCCTTTACACTTCCCAGGTCGGCTATCAGTGAAAACATGGCATAGGCTGCATTGGCGAAGGCTTCCTTCAGATCCGTCCCATAGGCCACAATGCCGGTATCCGCAGTGTGGTCAATGATGTCAAACCTTTTCACTATTGTCTTTCCAATTCTTCCTCAGTTTGCCTTCATGGTTCTTCATAGTCTCTCCCAGAACATTGACCATGAAATCGTTCAAATGTCATGAGAATACATTATAGTCCATCTCATGACAACAAATCCTGTCAATACGAAAGCACCTCTCTACAGAAGACACCCTCTATCCCTTCGTCTGCCATCCCAAGTCCGGTGAAGAGAAAGAAGAGGTTGCTCAGTCAAACACACCATAATCAGGGGATGTCACTGAAGCTGAGCCCTGATATCTTGAGAAAGCCTGCCGTGCAGGATGTTGCTGATATCGGCACAGGGTTCGAGAACCTTGAGAAGCTCGCTAGTCACACGGGGATATTGACTGGAGCCGAATAAGCCCACTATCTCTACATAGCGAGAGCCTACGGCGGCAGGTGCTCTAAAGGCATAGGCGAGGTAGGCATTGAGCATCTGCACCATTGAATCAAAGGCACCCCTGGTGACCTGCGACTGGTGCACCCTGATAGCTGCCATCTTAGTAGTCATCTCATGGTCGATGCCAACCATCAGAACCCGATCGGCAACGTCCGGCAGTTTCTTATAGAAGTCAGGAAACAACCAGACGAAGTACTTGATCACCAGGGAAGCAGGCTTTATATCCTCTACTACTTCGAGCACCAGGTCATGGGTTGCCCTGTGATCGGGATGCATATCGCTTCTTGTCGGCACGAAGATCAGATCGGCTCTGCTATCAGCAAGAATCGACACCACCTCCTGCTTCAATGACTCCAGGCGCACGCCACGTAACCTGCCGACTGATCCATCCTCCACACCCAATTCAAAGTAGTGATGAATACCAAGCAAGCTCCTCTCCCCCCGCGCCTCCGCCCTCCTCACTTCAACCAATTCTTGAGGCGGTATAACATCGCTGCCATGGCGGCCGTCGGTAACATAGACATAGGTTACCTCCCCTCCATGCTTCAACAGTTTCTGCATTATGCCGCCAATAGCTATGGCGCAGTCATCATTGTGCGGCTGAAAACACACTACTCTCATTGGATATCTATCATCGCCTGGATGCAGACCCATTTCCGGCCGTACATGTCCGTGAGCTGGCCCACAATGGGCATCATCAACCGGAGGATTGTTTTTCTCTTCCATGTATGACGACCGGCCTGCGCCGGCCGAATCAGACCAAAGGAAACAATATCGCAGTATACTTCAGGCCAGACGCTGCAGCAAACCAAGATGGAAGAGACTATGATGGTTGTGGTGGCAAGATACTCCTAGTATAATCTACCAAAGTGACCACTGCAGGATCTTCGAGAAGCCCTTCAGAAATCCCCGGGTCTAAAGACATGTCAGGCGACCATAGAGTAGCGACCAGTGACGATGTCGAGGTATCCACCTACCTCGAAATAGCCAAGAAGAAGGGGGGGGAACAGCCCATCCTTCAGAAGGCCCCAGCCCCTGGTGGCGAGCGTGAGGCAGTGGTCATCTTCGATTTCGGTTCCCAGTACAGCATGCTCATCGCCCGTCGCGTCCGCGAGTGCCAGGTATACTGCGAGATCGTGCCCCACGACACCCCCTGGAAGAACATCGCCCATCTGAATCCCAAAGGTTTCATCCTCTCCGGCGGCCCGGCTAGTGTCTATGAGCCGGGGGCCCCTCTGGCTCCATCCTACATCTATGAGAGCGGGGTGCCGGTGCTGGGCATCTGTTACGGCATGCACGCTATGGCTCAGCAACTGGGGGGAAAGGTAGTTCGGCAGACAAAGCGGGAATATGGACACGCCACCCTGCACCAAGGCGCAGATTCACCCCTCCTCGCTTACCTACCCTTCTCAATGCCAGTGTGGATGAGCCATGGCGACCAGGTGGTGGAGATGCCACCTGGCTTCACTGCCCTCGCCTACACGGACAACTGCCCTGTTGCTGTCATGGGCAACGATCAGGGGTTCTTCGGTTTGCAGTTTCACCCCGAGGTAGCCCATACACCGGATGGGAAAACCGTCTTGAAGAACTTCCTCTACAATGTCTGCGGCTGCCAGGGCAACTGGACAGCAAGGAGCTTTATCACCGAAAGTATCGAGAAGATCACCCAACAGGTAGGCACAGGGAAAGTCATCTGCGCTCTCTCCGGAGGAGTTGATTCCGCCGTTGCCGCCACCCTGATTCACCATGCAGTAGGCGACCAGTTGACCTGCATCTTTGTCAACAATGGCCTGTTGCGCAGGGAAGAGGCGGAGCGGACTATAAACGCCTTCCGAAAGAACCTGAAGATGAACATCGTTTATGTGAATGCCACAGATAGATTCCTGGAGCGCCTGAAGGGCGTGACCGATCCTGAACAAAAGCGCCATGTAGTGGGGGAGGAGTTCATCCGTGTCTTCGAGGAGGAAGCCACCAAGATAGGCAAAGTGGACTTCCTGGCCCAGGGAACCCTTTACCCTGATGTCATTGAGAGCACCACTCCTGATCTGAAAGCTTCAGCCAGAATAAAGTCCCATCACAACGTGGGGGGACTGCCTGCCAAGATGGCCCTCAAGCTGCTGGAACCCCTGCGCTACCTCTTTAAAGACGAGGTAAGAAAGGTGGGATTGGCTCTGGGCCTGCCTGAAGATGTCATCTGGCGGCAACCTTTCCCGGGTCCGGGGTTGTCAGTGCGTATTATCGGCGAGGTTACCCGGGAGCGGCTGGAGGTGCTGAGAGCAGCCGATTGGATTGTCATGAATGAAATCAAGAAGGCCAACCTTTACCGCCAGATCTGGCAGAGCTTTGCCGTGCTCACTAACATCAGGAGCGTCGGGGTAATGGGTGACTATAGAACCTACGGCTATCTGGTCGCCATTAGAGCAGTGACCAGCGAAGATGCCATGACCGCTGACTGGGCCCACCTTCCCCCGGAGCTGCTGGCGCAGATCTCCAACCGTATTGTCAACGAAGTCCCCGGTGTAAACCGAGTGGTGTATGATATATCGTCCAAGCCGCCAGCCACGATTGAATGGGAATGAAAAGGAGGAAGAGCGATGCACGACTGCGATGAGGAAATGGGCGAGTTTGATGAAAAGGAAATAGACCTGGAACTGCTCCGGGAGGATGTTATAGGCGAACTGCAGGCCATCAATCAATACCAGGACCATATTGATACGCTTGATAACGAAGAGGCCAGGCAGATCCTGGGGCACATCCGCGACGATGAAAAGGAGCACTTTGCCGAGCTGACCAAGCTGATCCAGAAGCTTGATCCCACTCAGGCAGCCAAGTTCAAGAAGGAAGGCCTCTGATACCGAACTATCTCGCCATGTGAAGGCATCGCGAAACAGGCAGATCTCGTCATGACTTCAAGCTTAAAAGAGGAGTAAGGGTTTCCCGCATTTGCATCCACTAGCAGGTGCCAATGGAGCGGCGTCTACAACATCCTGCGGCCGATATCACACAGGTACTCTTTAACGCTAGCGATGAACCGAAGCCTGGGAAACATGGGGGTTCCCCACATATTCAGACAGCGACACTGCTATAAAAACGCTCTCTACAGATTTCAAGTATTCGCATATCAAAGCCAAAGTCTGGTGAACTCTTGGAGGTAGAACTGTGAACGTAATGGTCATCGGGAATGGCGCTCGGGAGCACGCCCTGGTGTGGAAGCTCAAACAAAGCCCAAAGGCAGGTAAGATTTATGTTGCTCCAGGGAACGCCGGAACTGCGGCAATTGCCGAAAATGTGGATATCCCTGCCGGGGATGTCAAAGCCTTGGCCAAAGCAGCGCAAAAGTATCAGATAGACCTGACCGTGGTAGGGCCTGAAGCCCCCTTGGCCTCAGGCGTTGTTGATCTGTTCCAGAAGCTCCGCCTACCCGTCTTCGGCCCCACAAAGGCTGCAGCCCAAATCGAATCCAGCAAGGTATTCTCCAAAAACCTGATGCAGAAATATGGCATACCCTGTGCTCAGGGCATGATCTTCTCGTCATATCCAGAGGCCAGGGACTACGTCCAATCTCAGCCAGCCCCCCTGGTCATAAAAGCAGATGGCTTGGCAGCAGGCAAGGGGGTCGTCGTAGCCACCTCAAAGAAACAAGCCCTGGAGGCATTGTCCGACGTCATAGAAAGGAAGACTCTGGGCAATGCCGGCGACAGGGTCATCGTTGAAGAATGCCTCAGCGGCAAAGAGGTAAGCCTGCTCGCCTTTACCGATGGCAAGACTGTCTGTCCTCTTGTTCCCGCCTGCGACTATAAGCGGGTATTCGATTCTGACCAGGGGCCGAACACCGGCGGCATGGGAAGCTACAGCCCGCCCGGCTTCTTCGATCAATCTCAAGTCGAAGAGGCACAGCGCACTGTTCTGGAGCCAGCGGTGCAGGCCATGGCCAGCGAAGGTATGCCTTACAAAGGCGTACTCTACGCCGGGCTGATGGTCACCCCAGATGGCATCAAAGTGCTGGAGTTCAACGCCAGGTTCGGTGATCCGGAGACTCAAGCCATAATTCCTCGACTCAATACTGACCTGGTGGATATAATGCTGGCTGTAATTGAGAGGAAGCTGAACAAGATGAAGATCGAATGGAGCAACGAGGCCTGCGTTGGAGTGGTGATGGCTTCGGGGGGTTATCCGGGAAAATATAAGACCGGTTTCCCCATCACGGGACTGGATAAGCTGGACAAAGATATCCTTGTCTTTCATGCCGGAACAACTGTTAAAGAGGGCGCAGTCACCAATGGAGGCAGGGTGCTGACAGTGGCAGCCAAGGGCAAGACATTAACCGATGCGCGAGCCAAGGTCTATGCCAACATACCACGCATCCATTTCGAAGGCTGCCACTACCGAAGAGACATCGCCGCCAGAGAGGCGGCCTTATAATCTAGTTGCAGCATATCAAGGCTAAGTACTCCCAGAGACTTATTTTCGTTCAGAGGAATAGTCAACAGTGTCCGGAACAACGCTCAAGAGAAACTCCAGGATCAAGATGAGGAAACGCCTGTGTCTGACAAGCAGCCCTTCGGCCACACAGGAGCTCGGCAGGAGAATAGGTGAAAAGCTTGGTCCCGGCAGCATCATCGCCCTGATAGGGGAACTCGGCTGCGGGAAGACGTGTTTTACGAAAGGCCTGTGCGCCGGACTCGGCATTCCCAAACGGTGCGTGAACAGCCCCACGTTCGCTTTCGTCAATGAATATGAAGGCAGACTCCCTGTGTTCCACCTCGACCTGTATCGGCTGGAAAATGCGGCCATGGGTCTTGAAGTGGGAATATTGGACTATTTTACCAGGGCTGCATCAGGGGTGGCCATAATAGAGTGGGCAGATAAAATACTTCCGCTCCTCCCTGATAATCACTTGGCGGTGGAGTTCTCTGTCCTTTCTCTCAGAAAGCGCGAGATAGTGCTCACCGCCTTCGGCGAGAGCTTTGGCAAACTGCTTGATGAACTGGGCAACCTATGAAAATACTGGGGTTTGATACTTCAAGTCTCTCCAACACCATCGGCTTGATCGATGGCGATCTGGTGCTGGCAGAGCTCTCCTGGGAGGCCAGGGACAATTCGCTTCAGAGGATAATCCTTAATATCGACCTGGTGCTGAAACGCGGCGGGCTCACTCTGGCAGAGGTCGACGGGCTGGCGGTAGGCATAGGACCCGGGTCATGGACCGGGCTGAGAGTAGGGGTAACGGTAGCCAAGACCCTGGCTTATGCAGCCAATAGACCTGTCTGCGGTATATCATCCCTGGAGGCTCTGGCATATCAAGCCAGAAATGCACCCAGCCTCCTATGTCCGCTTATCGATGCCGGCAAAGAGAATATTTATGCCGCTTTCTACCGTCCCATGGGGAAAAACCTTGCCAGAAAAGGCGAGTATTATGTGGGCAGCATAAAGGAACTAACCAGGATCATCAAGGAACCCACCCTCTTCCTGGGGAAGCCAGCACATCTTTATCGCCAGATCATAGCCAGGGAACTGGGCTCTCTGGCGAACTTCGGCAGTCCATCAGACTCCCCGAGCGGGTGCGTGTTCGCCTGGCTGTCTCTGCCCCGCTTCGAAAGAGGTAATACCGATGATGCCCTCTCCCTGGTGCCCTTATACTTAAAGGAATCTCTAGCCCAGGCATTGCTGCTCAAACGGCAACAAGAATCATCAGGCAAATCTCCCGCATCTTGAGTGTTACGGATTAACATGTTGATTCTGGGTATTGAAACATCCTGTGACGAGACGTCGGCGGCTCTGGTCGCAGATGGCACTATCCTTTCCAATGTCATCGCCTCACAGATAGACCTGCATGCCAGATTCGGTGGTGTGGTCCCGGAGGTGGCCTCCAGACAACATGTAGAGGCTATCGGCTATGTCACCAGAGAAGCCATCGATTCAGCCAGGAAAACGCTCTCAGAAATAGAGGCCATCGCTGTCACTTCAAGGCATGGCTTGATCGGCTCCCTCATCGTAGGGGTGTCAGCCGCCAAATCCCTGGCCTATGCCCTCAAAGTGCCACTGGTAGGCATACATCACATCGAAGGACATATCTTTGCCAATATCCTTAGTAACCCGGAGATGCCTCTGCCACATGTTTGTCTGACCGTCTCCGGCGGGCACACCATGCTTGTTTATGTCAAGGATATGTGCCAATATGAGGTGATGGGCAACACACTGGATGACGCCGCCGGTGAGGCCTTCGACAAGGTCGCCAAATTCCTCGGACTCGGTTTCCCTGGTGGACCTGCAATAGAGAAGCTCTCAGTTCAGGGAAACAAATCGGCCTTCGCTCTTCCCAGGCCGTTGGGGCGCAGCCGATCCTTCGATTTCAGCTTCAGCGGCTTAAAGACCGCCGTGGTCAATATGTTTAAAGATAAGGACAGGGAAACACTCCCCCTGCCGGACATTGCCGCCAGTTTTCAGGAAGCCGTCGTAGATGTTCTGGTATCCAAGACCCTCCAGGCTGCCCAGCACAAAATGGTACCTGCCGTCAGTGTTACCGGAGGGGTGTCCATCAACAGACGACTGAGAGAATCGTTCTCAGACGCCTGCCGCCGTGAAGGTCTCCGTGTTTTCTTCCCTCAGCTTGACCTGTGTACAGACAATGCAGCTATGGTAGCTGCCGCCGGCGCTGCCAGGTTGAAATACGGAGAAGTGTCCGGACTCGATCTCAACGCCGTCCCCAGCGCCCCCCTCGAGAGTGCCGGATGAATCACCAAACCCTGATGATAGAGGTCAATCCCGCAGACCCTGATAATGAGGTTATCAGCAGAGCAGCCGAGGTACTAAGGAGAGGAGGACTGGTGGCCTTTCCTACCGAAACAGTCTACGGGCTGGGAGCAGACGCCCTGAATCCCGAGGCAGTGAAAAAAATATTCGTCGCCAAAGGAAGACCTCCGGACAACCCCATAATAGTCCATGTCGCCGCATTGGAAGATCTGGGTGTCCTCACGGATGATGTTTTACCTGAGGCAATTCCGCTGATGAAGCGGTACTGGCCCGGGCCCTTAACACTGATCTTCAAGAAGTCCGACAGGGTGCCCGCCACTGTGACGGGCGGGCAGGACACGGTAGCCGTCAGGATGCCCAGGAACAATATCGCTCTCGCTCTGATCAGAGCCCTCGGCCATCCCATTGCCGCCCCCAGCGCCAACCTGTCGGGGCGTCCCAGCACCACTACCGGCAGACATGTTTTCCAGGACCTGGACGGGAAGATCGATCTGATCCTCGACGGCGGCCCCGTTGAGGTAGGGCTGGAATCTACCGTGCTGGACATCTCCCGTCGGCCTCCGGTCATACTGAGGCCCGGGGCAATAACGCCGGAGGAATTGGAGCCCCTCATTGGCAAAGTGATTATGGGTACGGGGGAAAAGGCTCTAAGACGCTCTCCAGGCACCAGTTATCGACACTACAGTCCCAGGGCACGGGTCACTCTGGTGGAAGAGGCCAACCCGGAAGCAATGACGCGGTTGGTTGAGCAATGCACCAGGAAAGGGAGCAGGGTAGGAGTAGTCGCCCGCCAAGCACCTTCCCCTCAGAATAACAGAGTAATCGTGAGGTTGATGCCACAGGAGCTCAAGGCATATGCCAGACAGATGTTCGCCATAATGCGCGAACTGGATGAACTGGGCGTGGACGAGATAATAATAGAGAAAGTGGAGGAAAAGGGAATGGGGGTCGCTATAATGGACCGCTTGAGAAGAGCAGCTTCACGTTGAACGCCTTGCAGTCCGGCAGACTCCCGAACTTAGCGACGAAACTGGAAAACTAGAGGATCCCGCGCATGGCACATTCCTTCAACCACTCCTATGACGTCGTTATCATCGGCGCAGGACCAGCCGGGTCCACCCTGGGCTACGAGCTGGCCAAGAAGGGGATAGACGTGCTCATCCTGGAGAAAGAGCGACTGCCTCGATATAAACCCTGCGCCGGAGGGATCACCGTCAAGACAGCCAAGCTGCTTGGCTTCGACTTCAGTCCGGTAGTGCGGGATACAGTGCAAGGGGCCAGGGTAGCTTACAAGAATAGCAGAGCCTTCACCAAATGGTATGACAAACCCCTGATTTACATGGTGATGCGCAGTGACTTCGATCACCTCCTGGTCCAGAGAGCCAGGGAGGCAGGGGCAGTGGTAATGGAAAATGAAAAGGCCTGCCAGATAGAGGCAAACGGTCAGGGAGCCAAGGTCACAACCACGAACCATACTTTTACGGCACAGGTTCTCGCTGGCGCAGATGGCGCAAGGAGCGTGGTTGCTGCCGGTGCCGGCCTGATGCAGAATATAGACTTTGGCATTGGCATGGAAGCAGAGATTTCAGTTCCAACTGAAAAATTGCTACAATGGGACTCTCTGGTGGGATTGAACCTGGGGCACATTCGGGGGGGATATGGTTGGGTCTTTCCCAAGAGGGACCATCTATCAGTGGGGATAGGAGGCCCGCTCCGCCAAGTGAAAAGGCTCAGGTCCGGATACCAGGCAGTGTTGAAGTCATACGGTCTGGAAAATCAATCGGTCACCAGGTTAAGGAGTCACTATCTGCCGGTGCGCAAGAAGGGAATGGCGATCCAATCGAAAAGAGTCCTGTTGCTCGGGGATGCCGCCGGCTTGGTGGACCCGCTGACCGGTGAGGGTATCTATCATGCCGTCAAGAGCGCTCAAATTGCCGCCCCGGCTATCAGCCGATGTTTGCAGAGAGGTGACACGGAACTTAAAGACTATGAGGATGCGGTGAACAGAGAGATAATGCCCGAGCTGAAAGCCGCCCGGGCCTTCACACGGCTCTTCACCTGGTCCCCCTGGTTGTATTTCGGTCTCGTGGAGCGGAGCGACCGCCTCTGGAGGGCTTGCTGCCGCGTGCTGCGGGGTGAGGAATCCTACATCACCATCAGGGAGAGAGTTGAGCCTTTTGAAGGTCTCCTGGACTTATTAAGTATATGAGCAGGTGAGGTTAGAAATGACAAATCCTAAACAAGCTATGCCTATCGTCGGGGTGGTAATGGGCAGCCGGTCTGACGAACCTCTAATGAAAACGACATTGGACATGCTGGAGGAACTGGGGATTCCCTACGAGGTTCGGGTCATCTCCGCCCACCGCACACCTGAGAAGGCCCGCGAATACGGTCTCAAGGCCCAGGAGCGAGGGCTGGAGGTCATCATTGCCGGCGCCGGGGCAGCCGCCCATCTCCCCGGCGTGCTCGCCAGTTGGACTACCCTTCCTGTTATCGGCGTCCCTCTGCCCACCAGCGACCTGAAGGGCGTCGACAGCCTGCTTTCCATCATTCAGATGCCGGGCGGGGTCCCCGTAGCCTGCGTAGCCATCGGTTCCGCCGGAGCCAAGAACGCCGCTCTCTTCGCCGCCCAGATACTGGGGCTGAAGCACGACGGGATAAGGGAAGCCTATGCAGCATATCGGAGAAAATTGGCACAGGGGAGTTGATCCGGAAACCTATTTTAACTCTGACTGCAATCAGAACGGGAGTGAGAGATGATTGAGCGGTATTCCAGACCAGCCATGAAAAAGGTCTGGTCAGACGAGAGCAAATTCCACAAATGGCTCCAGGTAGAGATCGCCGTCTGCGAGGCCTGGGCAGAGCTGGGGGTTATTCCCAAAGAAGAGCTACCAAAGATAAAGAAGGCCCGCTTCGACCAGAAGCGCTTCGATGAAACCCTCAAGGTGACCCATCACGATGTGACGGCCTTCCTCAACACAGTGGCCGAGAGCCTCGGTGAAGAAAGCCGCTTTATCCATCTGGGGCTGACCTCCTCCGACATCATGGACACCGCCCTCAGCCTCCAGTTGCTGGAGGCTGCCGATATCCTGGCGCCAGGATATCGGCGAACTCACGACTGTCCTGCGAAAAAGGGCCATTGAACACAAACATACCATCATGATAGGGCGCACCCACGGCGTCCATGCGGAGCCCATCACCTTCGGGCTCAAGCTGGCGATCTGGGTGGAAGAGATGAAGCGGAATGCTCACCGCCTGGCTGAAGCCAGAAAGGTTATCGGGGTAGGCAAAATCTCCGGAGCCGTAGGCACCTATGCCACAGTGCAGCCAGAGGTGGAACAGATAGCCTGCACCAAACTGGGACTTGAGCCGGCTCCCGTCTCCAGTCAGGTTCTACAACGGGACCGCCACGCCCAGTTTGTCACCACTCTGGCCATCATCGCCGGCTCCCTGGAGAAATTCGCCACCGAAATCCGGGCACTTCAAAAGACCGAAGTTCTTGAGGCAGAGGAGCCCTTCGAACCCGGGCAAACAGGCAGTTCCGCCATGCCGCATAAGCGCAATCCGGAGCTTTGCGAGCGCATCTGCGGCCTGGCCCGACTCCTGCGGGGCTATGCCCTCACCTCAATGGAGAATATCCCCCTGTGGCATGAGCGCGACATCAGCCACTCCTCCGCCGAGCGCATCATCCTGCCCGATTCCTGCCTGGCGCTGGACTACATCCTGAGCCTCTTTATCAAAATCATGAGCGGCCTTCAGGTCTATCCTCAGCGCATGAAAGAGAACCTCGAGCTTACCGGCGGGCTGATCTTCTCTCAGCGAGTGCTGCTGGCCCTCATTGACAAAGGCCTCACCCGCCAGAAGGCCTACGAACTGGTGCAGCGCAATGCTATGAAGGCCTGGAGGGAAAGAGGTGATTTCCTGCAGCTTCTGGAGGATGATGCGGATGTTACTGCCCATCTGCCAGCAGCAGAGTTGGAGTCACTTTTCAATTATGACTACTACCTGAAGCATATAGATCAGATCTTCCAGCGACTGGAATTGGGGAAATAGTCTAAAGAAGGAAGTTAGAGAAAGATGCCTGAACTACCAGAAGTAGAGACCATAAAGAATGCCCTCATTCCTGATGTAGTAGGTCGTCGTTTTGACAAGGTCACCCTGCTCTGGCCGGATCTGGTCCGTCAGCCATCACCCGAAAAGTTTCGCCAACGGCTCACCGGTCAGACGGTAAAGGATATTCGCCGCAGAGGGAAATATCTGCTCTTTGACCTGACCAATGACAACAAGTTGATCCTGCATCTCAAAATGACCGGCTGCCTGCTGCTTCAGCCCTCTCCTACCACCCCCGAATCCCACAGTAGGGTCATATTACATCTGGACAATGACACTGACCTTCACTTCTTCGACCAGCGTAAGTTCGGGGCCATGTGGCTGGTGGCAGACGAAAAGGACGTCACTGGCACGCTCGGCCCCGAGCCACTGGACCGCCGCTTCACTGCATGGGCTCTGCGCAAAGCCCTGTCACAACATAATACCCCTATAAAGGTTTTGCTCTGCGACCAGACCGTCATCGCCGGGATCGGCAACATGTATGCCGACGAAGCCCTCTTCGAAGCCCGGATCCATCCGCTGAGGAAAGCGAAAGATATATCTACGGGGGAAAATGAGCGCCTCTACAGGGCTATTGTCCACGTATTGATTGAAGCCATCGCTCGCTGCGGCGCCAGCATCAACACCTATCAACAGCCCAACGGCGAGCCGGGGTTCGCCCACCTCTTTTTCAAAGTCGCCCACCGCCGCGGAGAGCGATGTTACAGCTGCGATACTCCAATCGAGCGGATTTCTTTACGCGGGCGGGGCGCCTATTTCTGCCCTAAGTGCCAGGTAATCTGATCGCTGGTATGGCTAGTCCCCCAGTTCCACGATGGTAACACCATCGCCGCCCTCCCACGACCAGCCTGATCGAAAGGATTTGACCAAGCTCTGTTTTGGCAACCACGCCCGAATCTTGCTCCTTAAAGCCCCGGTTCCCTTACCATGAACTATCCGGACAACAGGCACACCAGTGCAATAAGCTTCATACAGGAACTGCTCCGCCTTCACTATAGCCTCGTCGGTAGTGAAGCGGTGCAAATCCAACTCGGGATATGACGATGCCGATGGACCCATGTCCTCCCCAATCACTCCAGACTCAATCCCCTGAGAGGGCTAATTCTACAGGCCAGCCTGATGTCAGTCAAAGTCAAAGGATGAGATTTAGCCTGGTATTCTTGCGATACTAACCGTAGCCCCTATAGTGATGGGGGTGACAAAGATACGACAGGGCCCACAGGTTAAGGTGTTTCTCAGCTCATGCTTGTGGAGGCCCAGGTGCAGTTATATAATCTAGGCTGGTTTGCAGCGGAACTCAAACAATGGACAGGACGAAACGAACAAAACCTAAAGAAAACGTCACATCGTCGAAGGCCCTTCATTACCACCGTTTGGTAATCAAACTTGGCACCAATCTGCTCACCGGTGGTACCGGACGCCTTGATCCTGACACGATGACACATCTGGTAGGCCAGGTAGCCAAGCTGCATCAGCAGGGCCATGAGATAATCCTTGTTTCCTCCGGCGCTATTGCTGCCGGCAGAGACAAGTTGAGACTCAAACGGGACCGCAAGGACATCCCCTTCAGACAGGTACTGGCTGCAGTAGGGCAGGGTTGCCTGATGCACACCTATGAGCAACTCTTCGACAAACACGGCATCGTTGTCGCCCAGGCTTTGCTCACCAAAGCCGACCTCTCGGACCGTGCCGGCTATCTTAATGCCCGCAACACCCTTCTATCCTTGCTTGACTTAAGGGTAGTGCCCATCATCAATGAAAACGATGTAGTAGCCACCGACGAGATCAAAGAGGCCAAATTCGGGGACAACGATAACCTTTCTGCCATGGTGGCCAACCTGGTGGACGCCAATCTCCTGATACTGCTCAGCGATGTTGCCGGGCTCTATACAGCGGACCCCCGCCTTGATTCCAAAGCCAGACTCATTCCCACAGTGAAGAGGATCGATGCCGATATTGAGCGCATAGCTGGCGGCGCCGGCACGAGCCGCGGCACCGGCGGGATGGTCACCAAGATCGCAGCAGCCAAGGTAGCTACCAGTTCAGCCATAGCTGTAGCCATTGCGGATGGCAGCCTGCCTGACGTTATCACCAAGCTGGCTGAGGGAGAATCCATCGGCACCCTTTTCCTGCCCACAACGACCAAACTGGAGAGCAGAAAGAGGTGGATGGTCAGCAGGCTGTCTTCACGGGGGAGGATTATTGTCGATGACGGGGCAGCAACGGCTCTCAAAAAAGGAAAGGGCAGCTTGCTGCCCGCCGGGATCAAGGACACAGAAAGAGAATTCCACCGCGGCGACCTCGTCGATATCGTTGATCTGCAGGGCAACCACATAGCCTGCGGGATATCAAACTACAGCTCATCTGACATCCAGGCTATCAAAGGCGTCCATTCCGAGAAGATCATGCCCCTCCTCGGCTACGAATATGGCGCCGAGGTGATGCACCGAAATAACCTGGTGCTGGTAACCTAGACAGATTACCTGCCGGAAGGACAGCCTCTTACCGGACCCACAGTGCTTTGAGCCTAGGTTTGCCATTCCTCCTGTAATCCAGTCCCTAGTCTCCTATTTCCCATATGATGCTATCTTAAACGCTGATCACTCACGCACCGAAGCCATTGCTTGACACCAAGTGGCATAAGGCGTTTAATATACGCATCGTAGTAGTCTACCCCCCAGCCTGGAAGCTTCAGATAGAAAGGCAGGTGAAGGTGGCTTCCAACTTAATATTGGCACTTGTTGGCTTGGCTTGCTTCGTCGTTGGGGGTGCAGTTGTATTCTTGGCCAGGCAGATGATAGCCAGCCGCAGAGTTCGCACAGCGGCTGAGGAGGCCCAGAAGCTTATTGCCGAAGCACAGGAGAAACAAAAGGCCATCCTCCTCGAGGCTAAAGAAGCAGCCATCAACATGAAGGCCGAGGCAGAAGCCAGCTACCGTGAGACCCGTACTGAGCTGCAGAAGCTGGAGAGACGTCTCACTCAGAAAGAAGAGAACCTGGAACACAGGGACGAGGCCCTCCAGCGCCGTGACCACAATATCACGGCCAAGGAAAGAGAGAGCGACAGAACGCGGGTTCGAGTGGAAGAGCTGCGGCAAAAGCAGCAGCAACAACTGGAAATGGTAGCCAATATGTCTTCTGCCGAGGCAAAGGAATTCCTGCTCCAGCGGGTGGATAACGAGATTCGGGACGAAGCATCCCGACGGGTGCGCGAGATGGAAACAGCGGTCAAAGAGGAAAGCGACAAAAGAGCTCGAGATATCCTGTCTCAAGCTATTCAGCGTTGCGCCAGCGATGTGGTGGCAGAGAGCACTGTCTCAGTTGTTCCCCTGCCAGGGGATGAGATGAAGGGTCGCCTCATCGGACGCGAGGGACGAAACATCAGAGCGCTGGAACATGCCACCGGAGTGGACCTGATCATAGATGACACCCCGGGGACAGTCACCCTCTCTTGCTTCGACCCGGTGCGTCGGGAGATCGCCCGTATTGCCCTGGAAAGGCTCATCCTCGACGGCCGAATCCATCCGGCCCGAATTGAGGAAATGGTGCAAAAGGCAAGGAACGAGGTTGAGACAACCATCCGCACTGAAGGAGAGCAGGCAGCCAATAGAGCGGGGGTGCAGGGGGTACCCCCTGAGCTTATCAAAATGCTTGGTAGGCTGAAATACCGCTTCAGTTATGGACAGAATGTCCTGACACATAGCGTTGAGGTCGCTATACTCGCCGGTATGATAGCTACCGAAGCAAAGGCCAACATCGAAATCTCCAAAAGGGCAGGTTTGCTTCATGACCTTGGCAAGGCAGTGGACTTTGAAACAGCAGGGCCCCATGCTCAGATAGGCGCCGACATTGTCAAACAATGGGAGAAATCCCCGGACGTGGTGCAGGCTATCGCAGCACACCATGGGGAGGTGGAGATGAGCACTGCTGAGAGTTTCATTGTCTCTGCTGCAGACGCTATCAGTGGAGCAAGGCCTGGTGCAAGACGTGAAGCGCTGGAACAATACTTGAAACACCTGGAAGCCTTGGAGAGCATAGCCAACAGCTTTGCCGGGGTTGAAAGGTCCTACGCAATACAGGCCGGCAGAGAAATCCGCATCATGGTAAAGCCTGAAGAGATTGACGACATAGGGTCAATGAGACTCGCACGTGACATTGTAAAGAAAGTAGAAGAAAGTTTGAACTATCCAGGTCAAATAAAGATTACTGTCATCAGGGAAACCAGGGCGGTAGACTACGCCAAATAGAGGTGACTAGAAACCATTGCGGATACTACTAGTCGGTGACATCATCGGCAGGCCTGGCAGAAGAGCCGTCCGTAACTTGATGCCAGGCCTGCGTCGTGATTTGCAGCTTGATCTGGTCATTGCTAACGCTGAGAATGCCGCTGGCGGGAAAGGGCTGACCCCGGAAACCGCTGAAGAGCTTCTCCAGAGTGGCGTCGATGTCCTCACTTCCGGTAATCACATCTGGGCGCAGAGGGATATCATCCCCCTTCTTGACACTGATATGCCCATTCTCCGTCCGCTCAACTACGCCCCAGGCGTCCCAGGCCGCGGGTATTTGTGGTGGCAAACCGTCCTGGTAGTCAGCCTGGCAGGGCGCACCTTCATGGGCGAAGCCGACTGCCCCTTCAGGGCAATGAACCAGCTGCTGCAGAAACTCGAAACCAAGCCTGAGGCCATTGTGATCGACTTCCACGCTGAGGCAACCTCGGAAAAGAATGCCATGGGACGGTATCTCGACGGAAGGGTCAGCGCTGTGGTGGGAACACACACGCACGTGGGAACCATTGATACACGCATTCTGCCAAAAGGAACAGCCTATGTCACTGACATAGGTATGGTGGGCCCCTCCGACTCCATCATTGGTGATGACGTTGACGAGGTAATCAAGCGCTTCCTGACACACATGCCCAGTCGGCTATCAGTGGGGAAGGGAGCCAACATTTTCAATTCGGTGCTGGTGGAGGTAGAACTGGGCACAGGACGGGCCACCAGCATCATCCGCGTTGATAGAGAAGCAGCGTAGACCATGAAGTTCGACCTGCATCTCCACAGTACCGCCTCGGATGGGCGCTACAGCCCTGAAGAGCTGGTAAGCACAGCAGCCACCCTGGGGCTGGAGGTCATCGCCATTACCGACCACGACTCTGTAGAGGGAATTGCCCCTGCCCTGAAAGCGGCGCAGGCATTCCCCACCCTCAAGGTCATCCCCGGTGTAGAGGTCAGCACTGACGTCCCCCACGGCGAGGTTCATGTTCTGGGTTATTTTATAGATTACACTGACGCGGAGCTGATAAAAAAACTGGTAGAGCTGCGTGGTTCACGGAAGATACGGGCACAGAAGATGATCGCCAAGCTGGCCAATCTGGGAATCCACATCGAGTGGGATAGAGTGCAGGAGATAGCCGGGAGCGGTTCCGTAGGGCGGCCCCACATTGCCCAGGCTATTATGGAGAAAGGCTATGTCCAATCTTCCAAGGAAGCCTTCGTCAAATACATCGGCAGGGAAGGGCCGGCCTATGCGGAGCGGGAGAAGATGACCCCTGAGGAGGTGGTGGAGCTGCTGGTGAGGGTGGGGGGTCTTCCGGTCCTGGCCCATCCGGCCGACATGGAAAATCTGGAGGATCTCATCCCGCGGCTCCAGAGTGGTGGGGCTGATCGGCCTGGAGGTCTATTACAGTAACTATAATCCCAGGGTAATCCAGCAATTGGCCTCCATAGCCAACAAGCATGGGCTGATCGCCACCGGAGGCAGTGATTACCATGGGCAAGACAACGCGACTGAGACCCCCATAGGGGGGGTTAAAGTACCTCCCGAGTGCATCAAGCGTCTCTTCGCTCTCAGCCGGAAAAGGGCACCCTAACCATCAAACGATCTGCGAATGAAATGCGCCGCTCATCCTAATGTAGAGACCAACCTGGCCTGCGGAAAATGCGGCATCCCCATCTGTCCCAAGTGCCTGGTGCAGACCCCTGTAGGTGCCCGGTGCAGAGACTGCGCCAGGGTCAAGCGTCTGCCCACCTACCAGATCAAACCTCTCCAATACCTCAAGGCTGCCGGTCTGGGGTTGGTTCTGGCTGTCGCCATTGGCATAGCCTGGGCATGGCTCCGCGACCTGATACCTCTGTTCTCCGCCAGTCTTCTCCTCAGCATTGCGTTGGCCGCCGGTGCAGGTTATGCGATAGGAGAGGTGATCAGTCGCTCCGTGAACCGCAAGCGTGGCACAGCCCTGCAGGTTATCGCCGGCGTTTGTGTCGCCTTGAGCTACGTCGTGAGCAATGTGGGTTTCTCAGAGAATGCCCTGACCTTCTTTACCTATATCAGCCTGTACGACATCCTGGTGCTGGCAGTGGGTATCGTGGTAGCAGTCGTCCGCCTGCGCTAGACAGAGCGCTGTGCTCTCAGGAGCGATAGTAGATGCGGCGGCTGAGCAAAGACTCAGCTGCAGTCACAAAATCCTCAGGCGCAGTACCGGCAAACCTCAAGAAAAGCCTTTCAGACAAGCTGGGCCGCCGTCTGACCTGGAATAAGGCGGCGCGCCACCTTGCCTAAATCGGCAGCCAGGTCAACGGCCACGTCAAAATCACCCACTTCATCAATAAGCCCCAGAGATTTGGCCTTCTCTCCCAGGAAAACCTCTCCCGTGGCCAGTTCCCTCACCTTACCCTCGTCCATCTTCCGGCCTTTAGCCACAACCGAGACAAAATAGTTGTAAAAGTCGGCGATGAGCTCTTCTTCCTTCCTCTTCTCCTCTTCAGTCGGCTCCCGGTAGAAACCACCCATATCCTTCAGGCGGCCGCTCTTGGTGACATCAACGTGGATACCCACCTTGTGCAGCAGGTCCTGCAATATGGGCCTGACAGAGAGGACGCCTATTGACCCCACCACCGCCGTGGGGAGGGCTACAATCTTGGTGGCAGCACAGCTTGCCATGTAGGAACCCGAGGCGCAGGTTCCGCTGACGAAGGCTACAACCGGCTTCTTGGCCGACAGCCTCGAAACAGCGCAGTAAAGGCCATCAGAAGCCGTCGCCAGCCCCCCCGGCGAATCGACATTGATGATAACCGACTTGATCCTGCGGCTATTCTTCAAACCTTCGATCGTATTCGTGTAATCCCTCAACCTACCGGTACCGCTTATAGAGCCGAATAATTCCCAGACACCAATTCCTGTCCCTAGTGGCATATTCATTGTTTATCAACTCTCCTGGCTCCAATTATAACAGATCAAGAACCACGTAAATAAACGGCTTGTGCTCCCTTTGGAGCTATGTCAGCAAGGATGGCACGCCAGCAGCATAACGTGTTATAGTGTGGCAGATTTGATTTGAGGAGGGGAAATATGGCAGACGACAGAACTAAACAACTTCTGGATCACAATCACCTTTTTCTTGAGTTACAGCAGGCAACTATTGACGAGTATAAGATAGAACAGAGACTCTTGGAGGAAGGGCAACATGTCGAGACTCCTGATGAGGGGAAGGAATTTGCCAAGCTACGGCTAATGATGAGAAAGGAAAAAGATGTCAAGAAAGTCATCCGTGATTTCCTTGTATTACAGGAGGCCAGTGCTCATGCAGTTGCTTACCTGCTGGCAAAGAATAATGAACGCCTGATTGCTCTAGTCTCTGAGAAGCTGGATCAACGCAAATGAGCATCCTGACATACAAGCCACAAGCCATTCCAAGAACAGATGGGGGCTGCCACCCTCTATCCAATGCCTTTGCTGACTCCGGAGGGAGCAGCATCAAGACATCGTAGCTGAGCGGCTGTCTAATGGGCAATCGCCCTTGGTAAGCATGGACACCGTCCGTCTTGAGTAGACGGGCACACTCTGGTAAACTATCTAGCACTTGGGGCTGTGGCTCAGAGGGAGAGCGTCTGACTGGCAGTCAGAAGGTCGGGGGTTCGAGTCCCCCCAGCTCCATTTTCTGTTTGGGGAGAGATGCTGGCAGGTCGGGCAAAACGCCGTTCACGTCCTACCGGAACATCAGCTTCATTTCATACACTCCGCCATCTTCGCTGATCGTTTGTATGTCGAAGCCCATCCTCTTGAAGAGCCGGATGATGGCGGTATTGGCGACCAGAACTTCTGCAGTGAAACCGACGAGGCCATTCTTCTTGGCCAGGTAGGTGAGATAGGAGAACAGTTCTCTACCCACTCCTTTGCTCTGATAATCATCCCTCACGACAATGGTTACCTCTGCAATGCGTTTATCAGGGGTTATGAAATACCGCGCTACCCCGATGATGTTCTGTTTTTCATCCTGTGATATGACAGCGACAAGCGCCATCTGCTGTGTATAGTCAATAGCCATCATCTCCTGCAAACGCTCGTGCGACATGTCCTTTCTCGCCGAGACAAAGCTGAGATACATGCTCCGGTCTGAGAGATGGTACCAGAAGTCTTTGAGCAGCGGCTCGTCGCTAATCCTGATAGGCCTGAGCAGCACTTCAACACCGCTTGCTGTGACTCTCTGTGTTTCCAGTTCCTCCGGATACTCTCCTGCTTTGCCATCCACGAAAACCTGGTCCTTGTATATCAGATTCATTTTCCTGGCTTCCTCAATGAGCCAGTTCCGGAATTTGGGATGGGCTATGGATATCAGCTGCATCGCTCTATGTCTGACACTCTGCCCGTGCAGATAAGCTATGCCATGCTCGGTAACTACATAATGAATATCACCCCTGCACAGAGTAACTCCGGCCCCTTCGCTGAGATAGGGCACAATCCGGGATATCGTGTCGTTTTGGGTGGTCGAATGGAGGGTAACAATCGTTCTTCCTCCGCGGGCCAGCATCGCACCTCTGGAGAAATCAGCCTGGCCGCCAATGCCCGCGTAGAATGTCCTTCCGATGGACTCAGCGGTCGCCTGGCCGGTGAGGTCTACCTGTAGAGCGCTATTAATGGCGCTGATATTCTCATGCTGGGCCACTACCAGGGGATTGTCCGTATAGTCAATGGTCCTGAACTCTATTTTGGGATTGTCATTAAGGTACTCATAGGTCTCCCTGCTGCCCATGCAGAAACTGGCTACCGTCTTGCCGTGATTCAGGGTTTTCTTCGAGTTATTGACAGCGCCCTTCTTCATCAATTGGACGACACCATCAGTGAGGATTTCCGAATGCACGCCGAGGTCTTTCTTATCAGCCAGACTCTGTGCTACCGCGTTTGGTATTCTTCCGAATCCAACCTGAATGGTATCACCGTCGTGGACCAGACGTGCCACGTATTTCCCAATCCTCTGGGCAACCTCGTCGGCAGGCCGCGGCGTGATTTGCAGCAGGGGTTCATCATACGGGACTATGAAATCCAACTCTTCCAAGCTCAGGAAGCTGTCACCATGCACACGCGGCATGTTCTCGTTAACCTGGGCTATGACCGTTGAGGCGCACTCCGCTGCTGCCTTGGTGATGTCAACGTTTATGCCCAGGCTGACGTAGCCGTGCTCATCGGGGGTCGAAGTCTGTATCAGGGCTACGTCAACAGGAATCACTCCCCGGCAGAGCAGGTCCGGGAGTTGTGACAAGGCGATGGGGGTGTAGTCGGCCAGGCCTTCGTTCACGGCCTCCCTGGTACTATTTCCGACGAAGAAGGATGTATGCCGGAAGTTGCGCTTAAATCTCTCATCAGTGTAGGGGGCAACCCCGACAGTCCACAGATGGATTACCTCGACATCGAAGAATGCATTGGGATGGGACTCTACGTACTTCATGAGCGCCCGAATAAGGTATTGAGGTTGTCCGCAGCCTGTGCCTATGAACAGTCTGTCACCCCGGTGGATATGGCTGAATATCTCATCCTCCGAGGCGAACTTCTCGGGACACCGTGCTTTTACCTCAGCCAGTTTGCTATTGCTCTTCCGCATATCTGTCACCTCGCCGGAGCCACTGGTGGCTTTGGCACTAGGGAAGCAACTTCCAAAACTATTTGAGGAGCGGGAGTCCCGTTTATTTCCTAAGTGTCTCCCTGCTTCTTCGGTTCCTTCGACTGGGGGGGAGCCAGGTCAGGAGGTACCGGGATCTTTCCCAGGCCACCACATATAGAGCAAACCTCGCCCGCTACGTGGCCCTTGCCTTTGCAGCCATAGCAGGTCATGTAGGTCACCTTCTCCGTCATGATAGCATACCTAACAATGCGTTCTCTGAGATAAGAGCATCCATTGCGACATTATATCACCTCAACCTCAGCCTGGATACAAACGAAGAAGGCCCATCCGTATGGATGGGCCTTTTCTTCAGCTAATGACCTCTTCTATCTCTTGCTTTTCTTGGTCTTTGTAGCGATTGCCTTGGCAGCAACCTTGGGCTTTCCTACCTTTGCCTTAGTAGCCATAGACTCCACACCTCCTTCCGTTAGATGTGTTATACAACGGCTCAATTCTCCTCACTATCACATGATTCGTAAAGCCCCAAATGGCCAAATATCATGAGCCAAAGCGCTCATATTCCAGTCTGAGAACATCATTGACTCTCACCGACGCACCATTTATGGTCAGCAGTAGCGTGACTTGCACCTATTTGAGCCACTAAGGCAGGAAATACTACCCATTTGGTACTTCGCAAGAACGCCCGGTAGCGCCACAATTTAGCGACAATATCGTAAATATTATCGTGATGGATGATCCTCTTACTGATTACTGATGGAAAAGCCTATACCTACAAGAATCGATAAGGAAACAGATCCTCAGGGCAGTGACCTCGAATATAGAGTTATCTTCGAGACGGCTCTTGATGGTATGGAGATTATTGATGCCGAAACAGGGCGGATAGTGCTGGCCAATCAGGCTGCTGCCAAAATATTCGGATTCGGTTCACCGGAAGAGATGACCGGAGTAAATCCTCTCGACTGCATTCCAATACAGGATAGGGAGCGCATCTCCCGCATGATTGCCGAGAATATGTTTGAGAAAGACCTGCACGAAGTCATGGAGTTAAGGGCTGTGACCAGAGAGGGCAAACAGATATGGCTTAGTGCTCTTGGGGTGAGGACCGAGCATAGGGGAAAGTTGGCAGGGCTGGTCTCATTCAGAGATATCACTACGCACAAACTGATGAAGGAACAGTTGCGGGCATCAGCAGAACAGAATCGCCTGCTGATAGAGAACGCCAGTGAGGGCATTGGTGTGATTCAGGATGGGATGGTGAAGTTCATCAATCACAGTCTACTGGAACTCACAAAATACTCGGATCAAGAGATGAGATCCAGGCCCTTCATAGAATTTGTCCATCCTGATGATCAACAGATGGCGGTTGAACACCACCTTATGAGGCTGGGGGGCGAGAACGTCCCCCACATTTGTTCCTTCCGGATCATTGATAGGAACGGCCATACGAAGTGGCTGGAGGTCAACGCAGTTCCATTTGCCTGGGAGGGGAGGCCTGCTATCCTGGGCTTTGTCAATGACATCACTGAGCGCAAGGCGGCAGAAGACGCCCTGAGAGAAAGCGAGAAGCGATACCGTCTGCTTGCCGAAAATGTCTCGGATGTCCTCTGGGTCACGGATATGGATCTTCGGCTTACCTACCTAAGTCCCTCCGTCATGCATTTGCTGGGTTATAGTGCCGAGGAGGCCATGGCCCTCAAATTCGAGGAGGTGTTGACTCCCGCCTCTTCCAAAGTTGGCAGGAATGCCTTGGCAGTGGCGCTTGCCACCAGAAAAGAAGCCCTCTTGGCGCCGCAAACGTTAGAGGTAGAGATGAAGCGGAAGGATGGCTCCACGGTTTGGGCGGAGAGCACGCACCGCTTTATCTGGGACCAGGATGGACAGCCTTTCAAGGTTCTGGGAGTATTGCGAGACATTAGAGAGCGCAAAAAGGCAGAAAAAGCACTCCGCGAGAGCGAGGTGCGGTTCCGCAATCTTGTAGAAGCTACCAGTGACTGGGTATGGGAAGTGGACCGAAACGGCGTCTACAGCTATGTGAGCCCGAAGGTAAGCGACATACTGGGCTATGAAGATAAGGAGGTTCTGGGCAAGACTCCCTTTGACTTCATGCCACCCGAAGAGGCACGCCGCGTGGCCAAGCTTTTCGGATCGATTGTCGCCGAGGAAAGGCCTTTTGCATTTCTCGAAAACACAGCCCTCCACAAAGACGGTCATGCGGTCATTCTCGAGACAAATGGTGTTCCCTTCTTTGACCACGACGGGGCTCTCCTTGGCTATCGGGGCATCGATCGGGATATTAGTGAACGCAAGCAGGTGGCAGGACTACTTGAAGAAAGCATCCGAAAGATTGAGCGAACCGTGGAGGCTAGTATCCAGTCCATCTCTTACACCATGGAGACAAGGGATCCCTACACGGCCGGCCACCAGAGACGAGTGACTCAGCTTGCCTGTGCCATAGGCAGAGAGATGGGCCTATCCGACACTCAGATTGCAGGGATTCGTGTCGCAGGGTTAGTCCATGATATCGGCAAGATCTCTGTGCCAACTGAGATCCTCAGTAAACCCGGCCCGTTGACCGGGGTGGAAATGGCCATGATCAAGGCCCATCCCAAGGTTGGCTACGACATCCTGAAAAACATAGAATTCCAGTGGCCCGTCGCCTGGACTACACTGCAGCACCACGAAAGGATGGATGGTTCCGGATATCCCTCAGGTATTAGCGGCAATGAGATTCTCCTGGAGGCACGCATCCTGGCTGTCTCTGATGTCGTCGAAGCCATGTCCTCCCATCGCCCCTATCGACCTGCCATTGGCATAGATAAGGCACTTGATGAGGTTTCACGTGGTGGCGGTACGCTCTTTGACCCCGATGTAGTGCATGCTTGCCTGATGGCCTTTGCCAAATCCGGCTTCAGGTTCGAAGAGTGA
>CAVRFM010000009.1:0-116801 GCA_963720375.1 uncultured Chloroflexia bacterium
CACAGTCCCTTCACCGAGCTAGCCATGTATCGGATTGCCAGTTGCAGGGTAGCTGACTACTGGAGAGAGCACTATAGAGCTACCAAAGGGTGTGACTGTCGGCACTGTGGACAGAGCCAGAGAGCCAAATGTCTCAAGGACTGGCTGAGCAAAGACTATGAGCATCACCAGTGCCCCAAAGCCCTCTCCATAGAGCTGCTATCCAAGCCCATCCTAGACACAGAGGGCAATACAACCGAACTGGGAGAGCTGATAGCCGATGACAAAGCCCTAGACCTTGCTGAGTGGATAGACGTTAGAACGTTCTTGCGTGGTTGCCCTCAGAGGTTGATAGCCATAGCTCAAAGGACAACCGAGGGGCAAGCCCTCACTCATGGGGAGCGAACGTATCTTTGGAAATGGCGCAAGAATGAGCAGACTTACCTTGATCTAGGGACTGACATTTTAAGCCCAAATTGCGATATATATAGTGGGAGCACTGCATAGGCTAGCGAATTGCAGCTAGGCAGCGACTTACTACTGGCCAGAGGTTGAAATCTTGCCCGATTCAACCCGAAGGCAGAAGGGGGAAGGGGCATAGAACAACTTAATATTGAGGGCAAGCGTTCAGGCGACGGTTTTGTAGCTCACAAATCAGTGCTGGTCAATGCCTTATCCGGAGCACTATCCGCAAGGGTGGTGCTTCTCGATTTTACGATAGGGCGCAAGGGCCTGTTAAACTACCTCAGAAGCCTGTCTGGAAGCAATGTAGTTAAGATCGTTCCAGATGGCAGTGGTGCTAGCGAATCGCAGACCACTGCCAAAAGGCAGATCAAGGTTGTCTGTGGAGCTACCACCAGTCATATCAGCGACAAGGCTTGGATAAAAGAGCCAACAGCCAGCAAAGGCACTATCAGGGGTGGAACGCCTCTGACCGTTTGCGAGGTCAGAGTGTCCTCATCCAGTGCTATCATGCCCAACATCGGCACAACGGAACTGGCCGAAGCTCTCAACAGGGTGTTGCCCTTCACGGCCAAAGAGGAAAGCAGACCTGTCTTACGGTCTGTGTTCTTTGTGGCCAAAGAGGGCAAGCTGCACCTTGTCGGTGCGGACGGTTTCAGGCTGGCCACTATTGCTCTCAACTTTGAGGGTGAGGGGCAAGCCCTGATAGCTTCCACTGACCTCAGAGGGATACCCAACGCTCTCAAGAGAGCTAAGAGGGCCAGAATCAGCTTTGAGGCAAAGCCCAAAGTCGATGACATCCAAGACATGATCTTGGAGACCGACTTGGTATCCTATCGCTTTAGCAGCGTTGCTGGCAGTTACCCTGATTACGAGCCACTGATACCGACAACCGCTAACACTGTCTGCCACTTCGACACTATAGAGGCCATGAAAGCCCTTGGCTCTCTGAAAGCCTTGGTCGATCTGAAGCAATACGCCGTTGACCTGTCTATAGGTGAAGGGGGCATGGGTATGAGTGACCCTGACAGCATGGGACAGGCCGATATCAGGGCCGATGTTGAAGGACAGCCAGTCAAGGTCAGATTCAACGGCGGCTACCTCTCACAGGCGTTAAGGGCCTGTGGTGGCATGGTAGACCTTCAGGCGGTGGACGGCAACAGTGCGGTACTCTTGCGGACGGATGGCTATCGGGTGTTGCTCATGCCGATGGCAAAGACAGACGTTGCAAGCAAGCCCAAGGTCGCAGCAAAAGCCAAGGTCGCAGGACAGGATGTTGACGTGGTAGCCCAAGCCGAAGCCATTGCTGGAGCGGTTGCACCAGCCGAACCAGTCAAGATACAGGCCAAAAGGCACAATCAGCCTAAGCCGATCGGCAAGGCAAAGGCACTAGCACGAGCCTAGTTTGAACGCTTGAACTCACAAAACAGCCACGCAGAAAGCGGGGGTGACCCCGCTTTTTTGCATTTTTAAGGGGTATTCTTGCCCAAACGTGGGTGAGGATACCCCTTTTTTGTGGCCAGAAAGGGGTATTGATGAAATGCCAACTTTGCCAACAGAGCACCACTGGCCTGATAGTCCTGCGGTTCTACTCACCGAAGGGTGTCAAGGTCTGTGAGAGGTGCTACCAGGCCGTAGATGACCACTACCATCAACCCTATTCCCAGGTTATGGATAGGTTAGCTATGGCCGAAACTGGCTATCGAGCCAATCGAAAGCGGGCAAGACTGAGAGTGCCCAAAAAGGAAAGGAGGTGAAAGACATGAAGGGGCAACTGTGCCTTTTCGGAGAAAAGGCAGTCAGTCAGCCCGAGCCAATGACAGAAGTCAGGGTAACCAGGGTGAGCCACAGGACAGCCCAGATACCCCTTCTCAAGAGAAAAAGGGAAGCCCTGGGCCAACTCATGGCCCTGCTGGACAGCCTGGAGGGGAAGGATATCCACATCGGCTACTGCGGCGGATCAAGCAGCCACTTCTGGCTGCAGAACCTGAAGCTGGCCAGATTGCAGGTGGAATATTACCCCTATAGACGGGATGACCCCAGCTACGTGCCCGGCGTTATCGTGCTCTGGGGCAGCAAGGAGAGCAGCGTCAGGGTGTTCACCGACAGGGTAGTTAATCTCCGCCAGCAGGATTACCAGGGCTACACCCTGTGGCTCCTGGACTTCTGGAATGGCTTTGGCGAAAACCCTATTGACCCTTATCGGCCCCCGGGCTATGCGTCCCTGGAGCTGATCCAATTCAAGGACTGAGGGCTAGTCTCTTCCAAACTACCCAAGGGGTAATTTTGCCCGGAAAGGAGGGCATACAATTGAATACGACACCAAGAGCCGACCAGGCTATATCCGACCTGGCAGGCGTCTTTACCGATCCCATCATCGTCTATCCTGGAGGCTGGGGTGACACTCTCCCAGGGTGGATCAAGGAGTCTATCACCATGGAAAGGCTGATGATGAACATGATGGTGCTGAAGGGTGAAGAGGCGACAGGCACAGACTCAGAGGCTTGTGCTTACCTCTATACCCGTTCCTTGGAAGCGCCTATGGATGACGACTGGACCCAGATCTACCTCTACATCGCTGGCAAGTGCTATGAGCGGTGGGGTAAGGGGAAGGTGCCAGCCGACATCGCCGTAGCATCATTGAACCACGAACAGACCAACGACCTGGGCCGTCTCAAAGCCTGGCTCTATCGCACCAGGATGCAGGAGCGGGCCAACAGGGATCGGGCGGAGCGACGCCAGCACAAAGAGGCGGAAGCAGAGAGGAGGAGAGCAGAACAGCCAGCATTGTTTACCTTCTAGTCTTGCCTGGCAGGAGAAGAGGGCTGGGGATAATCCCCAGCCCTCTCTTTTTGCTTATGAAACGACACATTTCAGGCTCTTGTGACCTATCGAGGAGCTGCTGCGGTCATTAAGGCGAATCAGCTCTCACAGATCCTTAGGAAATGAAAGAGAACAATTGCGATGTGGGTCAGTCTTCTCGGTCTATCTTTTGGACTTCAGTTCGTGCACCGATGAGTCTATTTCCTTCGCCAGATCTTCGTAGAACTTGGCAACCTCCTCCAGCGTGCCTACGAAGGCTGGCATATATATCAATTTGTCAGCAAGCTCGAGCATTCCATTTATTCCGATCTCTTGTTGACGATCCGTACGGAAGTCGGTTCTCACGCAAATAACAGCTGGTTTGTTCTGCCTGGATGACAACGCCGTCGACAGCCCAATGCCAACCTCGACAGCGGTCCCTGAATCAGCCTCAGGGCCGTCGATATTTGCAATGATAACATCACTCTTCATTGACTGTCTCCTGCAGTCTTCGCTTATCTTCTTCAGATCAAAGCGATGTCCATCAAAGAACCTGAGTGCTTCCTTCTGGGGAAGAACCACCACATAGCCAAGCTTTTCAAGTTCTCCTGCAAGCAGTAAATTGTGGTGTCTATCAGCAATTCCAAACAATGGTCCAGCCAAGTACACCCTAGTCTTCTTCATGATTCCGTCTCCTTAACTACAGGACTTGACTGCCAATCCCGGGCCTCACGATCCAAGTGTATGCAGTCAGCGACAGCGGGACAGTTAGGCCTTCGAACTAATAGACGCTTTAGAGGCCATCATCCTGCTCCCTGACAGTTTTATTGTAGTCCTTTCTGGTCTGTAATGTCATACATAGTCCAGGCGACACAGACGACGACGTCCTGGTGATTCCTGGCTATCTGATGTCGGTCGCAACGCATCTTCCTTGGCGGATTCTCTCCCATATGCTTGACATCCACGGCCACTCCTATGTACAATTCGTGAGAGAGAGTTGCAGTCGATCTGGGCTATGAGAATGTGAGGGCAGCATGGAGAGGGAGCGCAAACATCTGGAGCTGTATGCTCAGCTTGGCACGTGGTTTGACGCGCAAACCACGTGGAGAACAAGGACCTCATTTGCCGAGAGCATAGGTCTTCCTATCACGACAGTGGAGCACTATTTCCGAGGGGGTGCATTCCCAAGAGGCGCAGACCGCCTTAAGCTATACGAGGCGACACATATCACCTGTTTAGCACCAGGAGACAAGCAGCCTGGCCTGTTCGAGGGTAAGACCCCTGAAGATCCGCCGGCTCGGCAGCCAACACAAGCTGCGAGTGCGCCAGTGCAATCATCGTCTGTCAAAAGCAATGATGCAGAACCTGATGAGGAACCGTACAAGACTATCAGGATTGCAGTCTCGGGTGACGTCACCCTGAGACGCCTGGAAACAGCCATAATCGACACTCGCGAGTTTCAGAGGTTGCGGGCGTTGAAGCAATTAGGTACTTCATATCTGGTCTATCCGTCCGCAGTCCATACACGATTTGAGCACTCTCTGGGTACCCTGTTTGAGGCCAGCAGGATGATCGAGTATGTGAAGAACAATCCCAAGAGCGAGGGTATCCAGAAGAGAGTTGAGCCACGAGAAGAGATACTGATTCGGCTTGCAGCTTTGCTGCACGATGTGTCGCACGTACCCTTTGGGCACACGTTGGAAGACGAAGCATGTGTGGTCTCCCCAAGACATGACGAGGACCAGAACCGGCGTCAGTTGCTTATTGAGGATTCGGACATCGGGAAGAAGATAGTAGCGGCAATAGGTAAGGACGACTTCGATCTGTTGCTCAAGGTAATCGGCACAAAGCACGAGGAGGTGGAGACATTAGATCGTTACGCATACATTTCTGATGTTGTGAATAACACCCTGTGTGCTGACCTGCTTGACTATCTCAAGAGGGATGTGTACTTCTGTAATCTCCAGGAGAGTTTCAGTGATAGGTTTCTGAGGTATCTGTACCTCGATCTAGTGGATGTTGAGGCAGACAAAGACAAAGGTGAGGCTACTCCCAAGAGGGCGCGTCGCCTAATTGTTCGCCTCTGGAAGCGCGAGTACGGACGACATCGCCGCGACGTACTCTCTGAATTGTGCAGCCTATTGAGAATCCGCTACTCGCTTGGCGAGAAGGTCTATTTCCATCACGCCAAGAACAGCTCCTCAGCCATGCTTGCCAGAGCAGTCTGGGCTGCTATGCATTCCGAGACCGGCCATAAAATGAAAGCTCAGGACCTTTATAACATTGGCGATGATCAACTCCTTGCACGCTTGGCAGAATCGAAGGATCCGATTGCGAGTAGACTGGGCGATAACCTACTCAAGCGGTCACTCTACAAATGGGTGTACACTCTAACCAGAAATGAAGCTGAAGCCGTTCCGAGTTTCAATTGGACCCAGCGCATGATAGATGAATTCCACAAAGAACCGAAGAATCGCGTCGAGGTCGAGGACCAATTGGCATCGCTGAGTGGGCTGAACCCCGGAGATGTGATGTGATATACTGCCCCCAGCTGAACATGGCCAAGAAATACGCCAAGATGCTGGTAGAATGGCGAGAGAAGCACATCCCTCTAAGCGAAATTGACGACCGGTCAACCCGGCTAGCGCTGGAGTCAATCTTGACCGCTCATGATCTCCTGTGGAGCCTTCAGGTCTTCGCAGTCCCGTCCGTCAAGCAGAATCCACGAACTATCCAGACCTTGAGAGGTCTCTGTCAGTGGAAGTTCGCACCAATGAGCATGCCCAAGGACCGTGATAGCCGTTTCGCAGATGCGCTCAGGTCCATCATCTCTGACAAAATCGGCGGCAGCGGATCCGCGCTGCACGTTGAGCAAGCAGTTGAGGGAGTCCTAGCAAAGGCCAGGAATCCCGGACATAGCGGCAGCAGCATAGTCATGACGGACATCGAACAGGCAATACGTGAGAGCCTAGCCAAATCGGACCAGCAAGAGCATGAAAACCCCAGTCGTTCGTGAAGACGGTCGGTTGGCCAGACAGCTCCGCTCCACTTTTGGCGACATGACGGCCAGAGAGATTGCGAGACATATTGCTGATGGAGCCCTCTCATCCACCAACCAGCTTCATCCACCCATCAACATTACCTCCATCCTTCAGCTTCGACGCGCAAACAAGTGCAGAATCGTGGACATGCAGAAGGACGCGAGGCTGTTGACGACAATCGATGGTTTTACTGTAGAAATAGGACGCTGCACCGAAAGGAGGCGACGTTTCACACTCGCACATGAGATCGGTCACACATACTTCTATGACTTGAAGTCCTCACCACCCGAAAGAACGCTTTATGATGCCGATCCAAAGGATGAGGAGACTTTCTGTAACATGCTTGCATCGGAGATTCTGATGCCTCCCCATATGATACAAGCTGAGCTGAAGCGACTAGAGGGTCGCGACCAAGAACTGTCTCCTGTCGATTACTCTCAACGGTTGGCGCGAAGATTCGAGGTCTCGATAGAGACGATGACGCGACGACTGATTGAAGATCTTGAACTGTTTCACGGGATAGCATTGGGTTCACGATGGTTTCCTGGGCTGGTCACAAAATCCAAGCCCGTTCCCACAGGACCTGCATGGCGACTGGCATGGTGGGCTGCGAGCCGGGAAGTCGTAACGCCGCTCTATCTCCCATATCCAGGCAATCGACCAAAGCTGGAGATCGAGCTTGCAGAACAGGCCTACTTGAGTCGCGGAACACTCAACCTGCGACTGCAATTGAAGAATGTTCAACTGGGCAATCTCAAGAGAATACTTGAGTCTGAGAACAAGGGGGCTGATTGCATAGACGTATGGGCTCTTTCCGAAAGGAGGACCAATCCAGCTTCAGACACCGGTGCCACGTCAGCGTCAGCCACTCCCGACCTATCGCCTAGAGAGTACACGGAGATAGTGCTTTTCTTCCCTTTGCAGTAGAGGACCATGAAGGAACAGAAACGAAGTCGGCCTTCGGTATCTGTACAGAACCTCACTTGAACGCGACCCTACTCAAACACGCCTTGCTGCATGAGATCGATGAACTCTGAATCGGACATTGCAGCAAGACAAGAGGGAATGTTAGGCCGAAAAATGACTCCCACATCTCGTCAAAACGGAACCGGCTGGAATCATCATCAGTAAGTGAGTTAACTTAATGAGACCACGAAAAACGAAAACGCTGCCGCCTGAGGTTGAAAACGCCATGAATGCAATCGCCAGCAGCATCAATGCCGGTCAGACCATCATTTTCTGCGGCGCAGGCATCTCGCGAGACTCTGGCTTCCCTGTCGTGAACGAGCTCGTCCCCTATGTGCTCTTGACGCTCTGCGCCGGCAGCGAAGGGATCACCGCCATCGAGGCCTGCCTGAGAACCATCGCAGATGTGCAGCAACGCCAAGTTAGATTGAACCAGATCATCGCAGAGAGGATGGAAGTGTTGCCAGAGGTTGTTGGCAAGATTATCAATAGCCTGCCGTTCGAAGCCTTCGTGGAGACTTTGCGCAACAATAGCAAGATCGATGAGATATTCAGATATCTATGATGCGGTGGCATACGAGCCCCATGTAGAGCCCAACACCAACCATATGATGCTGGCCAGGCTCGTTGCCACCGGCAAGGTCAGGACCATCGTAACTACCAATTTCGACCAGCTCATAGAAAAGGCCCTGGATCAGCAAGGAATGCAACCCGGCCAGGACTGTGACGTGATCTACCGGGAGGAGGATTTCGAGCGTATCGATTGGGCGCAGGACCGCTGCCGCCTGATCAAGATCCATGGCAGCATAGATGATACGCAGGCCATGGCCATCACGCTGAGTCAGGTGGCCAAGCAGGAACTCTCCGCAGCGAGGGCAGGCATTGTACGCCACGTATTCAGCCGGGGAGATCACAAGCAGGTCCTGATCCTGGGTTACAGTTGTTCGGATGTATTCGACCTTTCCCCGCAGATCGAGGCGCTAACGGATAGTCTCAAGAAGGTATGTCTGGTACAGCACTCCGGCAGCCCCAAGATTGAAGACATCCGTGAGCAGGAACGGAAGAACCCGTTCAAGGCCTTTGACAACAGCACCCGGCTGTTTCTTAACACCGGTAACCTGGTAGAAGCACTCTGGAAAGCAACCCTGAAGGAACCTTATCAGGATCACAAGGCTCTCAAAACCACACCGGACTGGAAGGCCAAGGTGCAGGCCTGGTATATCGACTCTCTGCAGACGCATTCCGAGGCCATCAAAGATGGTATCCCTGGACAGATCTTTCATGCCATCTGCGAGTGGCGGGCGGCCATAGGCCGGTATGAGCACGTGCTTGCCTATGCCAGGGGGCATGCTCATGACCAGCTTGAAGAATTTGCCCTGAGCAATATGGGCGACGCCTACAGGGATCTTGGCGAGTACCGCAAGGCGATCGGGCTCTATGAACAAGCCCTGGAGATAGCGCGACGCATCGGGGATGTGCAAGGCGAGGGCGTTATCCTGACCAACATGGGCAGTGCCTGTGTGCAACTCGGCGAGCACCGCAAGGCGATCGGGTTCCATGAACAGGCCCTGGATATAGCGCGACGCATCGGGGATCTGCGGGGCGAGGGGGCTGCCCTGGGCAGCATGGGCATCGCCTATGCTAATCTCGGCGAGTACAGCAAGGCGATCGGTTTCCTTGAACAAGCCCTGGAGATGGCGCGACGCATCGGGGATCTGCGGGGCGAGGGCACTGACCTGGCTAACATGGGCAGCGCCTATCTACAAGTCGGCGAGTACCGCAAAGCGATCGGTTTCCTTGAACAGGCCCTGGATATAGCGCGACGCATCGGGGATCTGCGGGGTGAGGGCACTGCCCTAACCAATATGGGCAGTGCCTGTGTGCAACTCGGCGAGTACAGCAAGGCGATTGGACTCAAGGAACAGGCCCTGGATATAGCGCGACGCATCGGGGATCTGCGGGGCGAGGATGCTGCCCTAGGCAGCACGGGCAACGCCTATCTGCAACTCGGCGAGTATCGCAAGGCGATCGGATTCTATGAACAGGCCTTGGAGATAGAACGCCGCATCGGGAATGCGCAAGATGAGGGCAGTACCCTAGGCAACATGGGCATCGCCTACGGTAATCTCGGCGAGTACCGCAAGGCGGTCGGGTTCCTTGAAGAAGCCCTGGAGGCACACCGCCGCATCGGGGATCTGCGGGCCGAGGGCCTTGATCTGGGCAGCATTGGCTTGGCCTATGCGTCAATAGGCGGTAAAGCAAAGGCGGCACAGACCTTTGCCCAGAGCAAGGCTATCCTTGCTAGGCTTGAGCTGCCGCACATGGTGAGCGGAATCGATAAGATTATGAAGCAAGTCGGCCTATAGGGCGAGGTGCAATTCAGAGACCGACCAGGAAGAACACCAGGGTCCCAACATTTGACATTTTTACCTCCATTCCACCAGCATTCAGAGTAAGCATAACTGCCATACAACTTGCTTTTAAGGAGATCAATAGACCTGAAAGACATATTGATAAGCGCTCAACTTCTGAGCATATGATCGTGTGATTTGCAGACGCTTCCATCTGTCCATCCCCGTTTTGCAGCAGCCGGAATAGCTCGTAGGCTTGAACATTTGTCCAGAATGTGTCGTTCCACAATCGAAGAGATGAGGGCTGGGGCATGGCCCTGAAGGCCATCTCATGACAAGCCAAGGCCACTCCTAGCCTGAATGAACCAGGCAGACCCAGCGGTATCGGTTGATTGTACCGCTTGTTTCCTTAGGGCTCCTGCGTAGCTCGGCAGGTTGAGGCTTCAAGAACCGGGTTGAGTATTCCATTCGCCCATACAGTGGAAGCTTCAGCTTGGTACCGACACTATGTTCTCATAGTGTGCGTTGCTCAGGTCTGTGAAGCGACTGAGAAGTGAGCCAAGTTCTGGTCGTAACCTGTTGCGTTTCCTCGCAAAATAGCTATGGGCATGACAAAACTTGAGCCTTTGAATTTTGAATAATCCTCGACTATCTCGAAAGTGCGGACAATATACACCCAGCGTGGTAATGAGAGGTTTGAAATGCTAGAATAATGTCATTCCCAGACAGACCTGGTTCTCGACCGAGGTTAGACATCAAAAGGGGAGATGTATTGGCCGTGGTAAAATCGCATAGCGCAGAGGACGCCCTTAAAGCAGCGCAGGAAATCCTAACAACTGATGGGAAAGACCTGCGCTCTTTTCTTTATAAAGATATAGTTATGAATGCAGTCAAGTGCCAGGATCTGGATATTTTGGACCTCAAGATGATAGACCGGGTAGTGGCCGAGTTCCAGCATGCCGCTTGTGTCTTCAAGCCATATAGATCAGTTCGTAAAGTATCAATCTTTGGGTCAGCACGGGTAACAGAGAACAGTCCCTATTATGAGTTTGCCGTGAAATTCGGCCGTTCGGTGGTTGACAAGGGCTTCATGGTAATCACTGGAGCGGCAGAGGGTATAATGCGGGCTGGTATTGAAGGTGCCAGGCCTGAGAACAGCTTTGGTGTCAACATCCTCCTGCCCTCTGAACAAGCACCTGCCAAAGTCATCCAAGACGACCCCAAGCTGGTGACATTTAAGTATTTTTTCACCCGCAAGGTATTCTTTGTCATGGAAGCCGATGCCATAGCGCTATTCCCCGGTGGTTTTGGCACACAGGATGAAGGGTTTGAAGTGCTGACATTGTTACAGACAGGGAAAGCTCCACCAATGCCCGTAGTACTCATGGAGCTTCCCGGGGAAGAATACTGGGAAACCTGGGATAAATTCATCAGACAGCAGTTGCTGGCCCGAGGACTCATCAGTCAGGAGGACCTATCGTTCTACAAAGTCATGCATTCTCCAGAGGAAGCCGCAAACTGGATAAAGTCTTACTATTCAATCTATCATTCAACGCGACAGGTTCGAAACAGGCTGGTGATCAGACTGGAAAAAGAGCTTCTGGATAGCCATATTGCCCTATTGAATGAGACGTTCCCGGACGTGATTAAGTCAGGGAAGATATATAAAACGTCAGCACTGCCGGAAGAGGCGGATGAACCGGATCTACGCTCGAAAGCCAGGATTACCTTCTCTTACAACAAGAAAAGTGCCGGACGCCTTAATGAGATGATATTGATGATAAACCAACTAGCCAACTGCCGGAATGAGGCGGGCTTGTAGTGCGCGGAGTTCTCCATATCCACATATACGAATGCCTAGCTAGCGGTGTGGTTCAGTACTCTCCATTTGATCTTTCCTGACAACTGTGAGCAACAGACCAGTCTGGCCGACAACCACGACTGCAACTCCAGCTCCTATGTTGCCACCACGGGCTTTGGTTGCCCATTGCTCATGGCCAATTCTAACTGTGCCCCTTGGCGACAGGGAATCGAGCGTGAGTCCAGTGGCACCAATCATGTTCTCAAAACCGAGGTGCGGATTTCTCCTCATGGCGAGGTATGATACGAAAGTCCACCCGATGAACAATACGGCAATAGAGATGATGAGCCAGACAGGTGTATGGATGCCGAATCGAGAGAAGATTATTATCGCAAGACTCAGGATTACGGCATCATCTAACAGGGAGACCACAGAGGCAATTAGCAGCCTAAAATTGACTTTGTTCTGCAGCATCGTTTTAAGACTTCTTTCACTGCCTCAGCCCTATTCTGCCACCCCGAGTCTCCAACGATTCTACCATGTGGCAACCCCCTTTCTATCCAAGCTGAGGCTGGGGTGGTAGAATGCTTCAGGCAAGCAAAACAAATCGAAGCGAGAGTTCGGAGTGACATGGGGATGACAACTGACGAACACTTTAGGAAACTAGAACGGATGTATGGCAAGGCTCCGTGCAACGAGTACTACTCTCCTAAACTCACCATCTCCAGGGGTGCTGCCATTTTAGTCATACCAGTTCAGCAGAGGTTCTATCATTCGGTCCACGCCGTGCATGGCTCCGTGTATTTCAAGGCTCTCGACGACGCTGCTTTTTTCGCCGTTAATTCTCTCGTTGAAGATGTCTTTGTACTGACGGTGTCATTTAGCATCTACCTGTTCCGACCAGTCGTATCCGGCGACCTGAAAGCCATCGGCAAGGTGGTACAAGAGTCAAAGACCATGTTCATCGCAGAGGCAACACTCACAAACAGTGATGGTGAGGAGATTGCACGGGGAATAGGCACATATGTCAGAAGCAAAGCCCGCTTATCGCCGGACATCGGCTATGAGTAGGACTTAACCCCATGCCTCTTTGTGTCCAAGCTGAGTTTGGGTGGTATAATTCCGCATAGGGATTCCGAAGAAATCACCATGCCGAAGGAAATTGCTTTAAGGTCAAAGGGCTTCAATCCGTTTGGCGACCTGATAGGCTTGAATTTTGTTAACTGTGCGGACGGATACAGCCAATGCATCCTAGAAGTAAACCACCAGTTGCTGAACCCTCACAAAGTCCTGCACGGCGGTGTCATCTATTCGATGGCGGACACTGGCATGGGAGGCGCGCTCTACTCCTGCATGGAGCACGACGAGCTATGTGCAACTGTGGAAATCCAAATCATCTATTTCAAGGCAGTCACATCTGGTACCCTGACCTGCAATACAAGAGTTCTTCACAGAACCAGGACACTTGCTGCCTTGGAATCAGAGATAGCAAATGATGGGGGTCTCGTTGCCAAGGGAACAGGAACCTTCTCCATATTCAAAGCGAAGAAACTAGACTTGCATCTGTAGAAAGAATACAAGCGAGCTTTCCTAACTGCCCCGAAATCACCCCACCATCGCCTTGTAGAACTTCAGGCTGTCCCTCTTTGTATCTAAGCTGAGGTTGGGATAGAATAGACTCCTGCCCTGTGCAGATTGAGGGTTATCCATCTGTTATGTTGTTATCGCCGTTGACCTAGGGTAGCCAATGCATATGGTTTCACTGGGCTGAGAGGCAAGCGAGATGAAAGGCATGGTCAAGACCATCAGGACTGAGCGCCTGTTCACAAAGGCTCAGAGGCTTGCGAACGAAGGTAACTTTGAAGAAGCAGTCCAGGTGTTTGACCAAGCCCTCTCGTTGAATCCCAACTACGCTGGCATCCACCTCCACAAAGCGCTGTCGCTATCAGACGCTGGGAGACACGAGGATGCAGTAGCCGCAATTTCCAAAGCGATAGACCTACAGCCTTCCAGCTCCGTCTACTACATGTTTCTTGGCAGAATCTACTACGATGCGAGGAGATTCAGCGATGCTCTTCAGGCCTTCGAACAATCGGTGGCCAAGGACGAAAGGTACGAGTTTGCTCGGGTTTTCAAAGGGATCACTCTGTTGGCCATTGGCAAGACTACTGAGGCATATGAACTCCTACAAGGCAGAGTCAATGATACAGCTTCAAGTTTCCAGGGGCGCCTGCTTGCTGTGTGTGAGTCATTTCTCAACCAGCATCAGAACAGACCATGGTTTCTCCTGCACGATGACAATGACGAACCTGTTGGGCCTATGCCTAATGTCATGTATACCATGGGCAGGTTCCTTATCAGACTCAAGCATCCCATAGATGCTAGCAGAAGGGTAGCGTGTCTATACTGTCTTGAAGGAGACAGACTGCGTTCTCTCAGACAGTTTGAACCCGCTATCGAGATCTCCAAGAAAGCGCTGGCTGCCCTGCCCGACTGCGATGCTGCGAAAGAACAGCTTTCGGACATTTACTTCGACGCCGGAGACTACAAGTCTGCACTGCAATGGCTGATGGAAACCACAGAGTATAAGGAAGGTGTTGGGAATGCCAAGGCAGATGACAAAGACGCTTTTCTGTCGCAGGCCCTGCATTTGAGGCTAGGTGACATCTACCGTAGACTGGGTGAATATGACAAAGCCACTGACCATTTCGCAAGAGTGGCAAAACCTGGCCTGCGAGATTACCAACCGTTCTACTATCTGGGGTTATGCAACATAGGACTTGGAAATGCTGGAGAGGCTCGCCATTGGTTTGAGAAAGCCACACAGAGAGTCAACCCCAGAGTGGCTGAAAGGCGCTTGCAGGATATGGTGCAGGTAGAGAAAGAAGGAACTACTCCACCATAGCCAAGACAATTGGCAGGAGAAACCCAATCGGACGGGCAGGTTCGGGACCGTGCAGTGGTGTCCTGACTGGTTCTCCAGACTCGCCGCCAGAGGCTGTCAACCTCACCTTGGATACAAAGTGCATATTAAGAGAAAGGGTGGACTCAACATCCACCCTTATCTGCTTATCTGAATGTAACCACTACCCGTGCTTTTGGGCTATAAGCCTCCTTCGCACGAAGTAGGCCACTATCCCTGCTCCCAGTGCTGCTCCAATACCAACATATATGTTGGGGAAGACTGGCGCACTATGTGCACCTCCCCCACTCGGAGTAGGAGGATCGCCTAGGCCACCTGGGTCAACAATTGTGCCATTAGCTGACTGGTCATCGTCACCGAGGCCACCATCTTTCAGAGTAATGCTGATTGTATTGCTGCTAATGCGAGTCCAGGGAATCTCTTGCCATTCGCCAGATGTCGGCAAATATTTCCAGTACTGGGCATCGTCTGGAACAGCGGTTGGGAGGGTAATGGTGAGGGTTACATTATCGCCGTCGGTCAGGCCTGTTATGTTGAAAGAGAAGAAACCATCAGGGAATTTAAGGTTGCTTTGAGTGACTTCGGGAGGCAAGGCAGGCAAAGTGCTTTGAGACACTGCCTGGAGGCTTTCAATGGTGCCTGTGTCTGGAGTAAACCCAGCCGTCCCCGTGCTTGTGGCTGTCTCCACCTGGGCTGCAGCGGTGGTGAATGATGTCTCATTAGACCAGTCTGAGCAGTTGCCATGATTGTCCTCGTATTTGACGTGCCAGTAGTAGGTCACCCCATAGTCCAGTGTTCCAGACGGGACAGTGAACTCGGTTAGGCTTGTGGTGCTCGTAACACCGAGTGTGGGGGTTAAGTAATCGCCTGAAGTAGTGGTTATTTGCCACTGGGATGCGGCATGTGTATCTCCAGCATCAGGGTCAGAAAACGCTGAAGATTGCAGCGTTGGGGTCATGCTTGACCCCGTCGCTCCATTGGCCGGTGAAACATTGCTCGGCTGATAAGGAGGCTGGTTTGATGCCTCTTTGACCGTGAAGCCACCTGTCTCGGTAGCCGTGCCACCAGGTGTTGTGACTGAAACATCCCTGGTGCCAGGTGTGGCACTGCCGCTGATGGTGATTCTGGCTATCATATCGGTGGTCGCCTCAATGACATTGCTCATCAACAAATCGGTGACCTCGGTGAAATTGTTCACTGTTATCCCTGAACCAAAGCTGACACTGGTGGCCCCGGTGAAGTAGTTGCCCGTGATGGACACGGTTAAGGTTTGCCCCTGAACGCCGCTGCTGGGGTAGATGGGGTGGTTGTTGGGAGGGGGGAGTGAGGCTATGGTCGGTGCTGACGCGGTTGAACTGTAGTAGACCGTCACCCCCTTAGCCTGCAGTTGCGGTATATAGTCATTGATGGAAGTCGGACTGAGTGGATTAGAGGACAAATACACGTAGTCACCTGTGCCAAGGCCAGTGTTTCCTGCCAGAGGCCCTATGTCGCTTATCTGGTTGTTGTCAAGCAAGAGCACCGTCAGGTTGGTCAGGCCCGATAGAGGTGAGAGATCGGCTATCTGGGTGTTGTCAAGCCAGAGCCACGACAGGCTGGTCAGGCCCGATAGGGGTGAGATGTCGCTTATCTGGTTGTTTGAAAGATCCAGGGTCTTCAGGTTGGTCAGGCCGGATAGGGGCGAGATGTCGCTTATCTGGGTGTTGCCAAGCAAGACCGACATCAGGTTGGTCAGGCCGGACAAGGGTGAGATGTCGCTTATCTGGTTGATGTCAAGGCCCAGGAACTGAAGGCTGGTCAGGCCGGATAGAGGCGAGATGTCGCTTATCTGGTTATCCCAAACCTGCAAGTTCGTCAGGCCGGTCAGGCCGGATAGGGGTGAGAGATGGCTTATCTGGTTGCCGTCAAGGTCCAGCTGCCTCAGGCCGGTCAGGCCGGATAGGGGTGAGAGATGGCTTATCTGGTTGTTGTCAAGATCCAGGGTGTCCAGGTTGGTCAGGCCGGATAGGGGCGAGATGTCGCCTATTCCATTGTTCTCAAGCAGCAGGAACGTCAGGCTGGTCAGGCCGGATAGGGATGAGATGTCGCTTGTCTGGTTGTTGTCAAGGTCCAGGGTCGTCAGGCTGGTGCAGTGTTCCAGTCCAGTGAGGTTCGTGATATTATCTGACTCGGCAGCGAGGGAAGTAAGACCAACAAGATCAGATTGATAAATATCTCCTGTTGGCTTATTAATTGCCTGCCTTATGGCTGCTTCCAGATTTGGGTCAGGGAAGGTGACGACCGAATCAGCCTTGACCGATGAGACTGGAATGAGCAGCACCACCAATCCAGCGAAGACAATCGCCAGAAGTACGTACTTTGACAACCCCAGAAAGAGTTTCCTACTCATGTTGCCCCCCTTTAAGAGTAGCCTTGACCCCGCTCAGGCACTAGATATGCGGAAGCCTGACCTATAAAGTGGCTATCGTCTGGGAAATCTGGCGAGAAGATAGCAGATGGAGTTTGCAGATGTCAATGGTTTTAGTTTATGTCCACTTGCAGGCTTCAGTCTGTTCACTGTAGGCCTGCTGCCTCAATCATAGTCAACCAGCATCCTCACTATCCAAACATAGTGTCTATTCATTTCCCAAGCCCAAGTCATAAAGACGGCCAGCTCCATTTGCCTGAGTTTTGTTAGCATTACATGCGATTACTTTACTGCCCCCGTATCTTAGGCTTGTCTGGAAAAGTTAGTGCCTCGCTCCGTTGCGTTCCGACGTAGCACCCAGTGTGCTATACTTGCTGCAGGAGGAGTTCGAGTCCTGCTCCAGGAGCAACTTCGCCCTTTCCCAACCTGAGTACATACAAAATGACCCGAACTAAGGCTTGCCGAACTAAAAGAGGAGGGCAAAAGTGGTCAACTGTCCCGTTTGCGCCGGTTCCCCATTTCTATAAGGAGTGATCAATCAGATGACCATTGAAGAGCAGTACAGAGAAAGATACAAATCAGAGGATATTCCTTGGGACGTTGGCCGGCCAGATTTCAATCTTATCGAAGTTGTGACCACGAAACCTATTCTGAGCTGCAAAGTCTTGGATATCGGCTGTGGAACGGGAGACAATTCCATATGGCTTGCGCAGAACCGCTTCCATATTATTGGTACTGACACTTCGGACATTGCTCTGGTGAAGGCAAAAGAAAAAGCCTCCAGAGCCAATGTTGAATGCCATTTCATGCTTGTTGATTTTCTTCAGAGCAAAATTGAAGGTGCTCCTTTTGGTTTTGTATTTGACAGAGGTTGTTTTCACTCATTCAACTCTGGAAATGATCGAAGAAGGTTTGCCCAGAATGTCGCTACTCATTTAGAAGAAGCTGGCCTGTGGCTAACAATCGTTGGCAACGCTGATGAGCATCGCCAGGGTCATGGTCCACCGCAACGGACTGCAGCAGATATAGTCTTGGCTGTAGAGCCCTATTTTGAGGTTCTTTCACTTACATCTAGCCATTTCGAATCTAATCGCCCAAATCCACCCAGAGCTTGGAGGTGCCTGATGCAGAGACGCCATGCTACATAAATGTCTCTGATATCCACCATGATTTATCATATCTTGATCCATCCGGCACGTCGAGCATGTTCTCGCCCACTCCTTTTATCTTGAGCACACCGATTCGCGATGAGATGCTCAACTGGTCTACCGTTTGCTGGTCGTAGCGTACAGCGAAACAGACACACGATGAAACGATAGTGTCGGGTCTGCTGGTGCATTCGGGCTGGGAGGTGGCCTTGGCTTGCCATGGCTTGCATGCCTGGCACAATGGGCAAGTGAAAGGCTTGCTAAGGTTCTTCACTGGCATGGATCCTCCTTTGCCCTTTCCAAGCCTCCTGAACTTCAGCATAGACCTGGCTAATGGCCACTTTGTGCGTTTTGGCTGCCTTCCTGCAGTCCTCATACTCCGGAACCATGCTGATTGCAGCATCACCTCTATGAGCCACCTTCACCCCAATCTCGCCATACTTGGTCTTGATAATTCTAGAGTAACGGGGCAAAGATATACGCCGCGTTTCACTAACCCTCACTCCTAAAGTAGTGCTCTCTGCGAAAATAACGTCGATCAGCTTCTCAACACCTCCGCCAGCAGCCACCACCGAGAGCATTGTTCCCGGGCGGTTCTTTTTCATCTGCACTGAAGTGAGGAACACGTCCAGAGCCCCAGTCTGCATAAGCCTCTCCATAATGTGATCATAGAACTGCGGATTCATATCATCGATATTCGTCTCCAGTACCGTAACTAGCTCAACCATGTAATCCTCAACTTGCTCTGTAGCCTGTCCAACAAAGATGCGCAGAACATTAGGCACATCCAAATCCATTTTGCCAGCCCCGTAGCCCACCCCTTCTACTCGCATGGCAGGCATAGCACCAAAATCGGTGGCTATGCCAGTGATTATCGCCGCCCCAGTGGGTGTAGTCAGTTCGGCCTCCACATCGCCAGCATATACTCTAACTCCCTTCGCCAACTCAGCAGTGACAGGTGCTGGGATAGGCAGCCATCCGTGACTACATTGCACCATTCCCCTGCCCAAATTCAACGGTGAGCAGGTCACCCTCCCGATATCCATGATCTCCATCCCTAATAGGCAGCCAATAACATCGATGATAGCATCAGTTGCACCTACTTCATACAGGTGGATCATATCCACATCATGGTCATGTACCTTAGCCTCTGCTTCGGCCAATCTGGCAAAGATCTGCCTGCCTGCCTTCTTAACCTCTTCATCTATGGAACTTCGCTCAATAATATTAATGACATCATCTAGCGTTCTTGACTTATCATCACCTTGAGTAATTACATCCACAAACGTAGCCGTGATTCCTCGTTTATTCACCCTTCTAGCATCTATATGGTATCCCCCCAGAGGTAAGCAGCTCAGCCTCGCTCTTAACTCCTCGATATCCAGCCCTAGGTCTATTAACGCGCCCAGGATCATATTTCCACTGATGCCCGAAAAACAGTCAAAGTAGGCCGCTTTCATCTCCCTCTCTTCCTCCGCCGATTGACAATACTGGCCAGATATCCTGTCCAAAACCCGTTGTCAATTTCATGGGGCTGTATGGCAGAATACGCGTACCGCGCCATTCAGTGTTCAATACTGCCCCAATTCTGGGCCTTGCTCTCTATGCCCCGACGTTGCACTTTCACTCATTTTGTTAACTCTCAGCGCACTCCAAGCATACAAACTTCCCATTCTTCACCCTCGCCCTAGGTTCCATCACCCCTTCACCACAAACTGAGCATTGAATTGTGGGGTATATCCTGGCAGGAGGCGGCGGCTCAACTTCTACACGCGCCATCTTGTAAAGCATGTCATCAGGCAGGTCAAAGAGCATTTTTGTGGCGTCTTTACCCAGAGCACCATATCGAAGTGCAATGCGCAGCGATTGCATTTCACCCCGCTTCGAGAAAAGAAAGACATGCTTACCAAGGTCTTTAAAAATGAGATTCCCTTTGCCGAAGGTGCAACCGGTCATTACCTGCACTGCGTCGGCAGCACAAGAGTCAGTGTAGATAGTCGCCACCAGTTCCTCGTTTACAGCTGGAGAAGTGCCTAGCTGTCGCAGAGCGATCAGGCTGGCGCGGTATCCAATGAGTACACCCGGGCAGAGATGGCCATGGAAATCAATCACCTTCTGCAAATCAGCGGGGTAACTGGTCATTAGCTTGCCTCCTTTCGTGACCGAGAGCTCAATGACGATCTTGTTCCTTGCCTGTTGCGCATTTTAAGCTAAGGCCCTTGGGGCTCCTTCTTGTGCTCAATGGCGTTGTCCATCATCACCGAATTGGGTATGAAGACCCGTTTGTCCCCTGCGTCAATAACTGTGTAGATGAGTCTGATCTTAACAAGGCGACCTGTCTTACCCATGAATATGAGCTCGCCGATCTATAGGTACTTCGTTATCTCAACCAGCGTTCTTATCCTGGGACAATCCTTAATCTCGCCAAACAGATCGTAGCGATCAATAAGCAGTGCCTCCATACCCACTCCTCTGGCACCAACTATGTCCGAGCTGTATTGGTCGCCTACATAGACTGCCTCTGAAGCCTTTACACCGGCTCTCTTTAAGGCAGCAAGGAATATTGGAGGATTGGGCTTGTCCGAGCCTACCTCAAGAGAGGTGACCACGAAATTGAGGTAGGAACTAAGCCCCAATTCCTCACAGAAAGGCTTTATGTCTCGGTCGATATTTGAGATCAGTCCGAGCACCAGACCACGTTGCCTCAGCAGGTCAAAGGCAGGGAGAACATCATCGTAAAGGGCAAAACTTGGCTTTGAAAATGCTCCTGCCACTTCTTTCATGATGCGCAGCAGGGTATCATCATTGACCTCTACCCCAGTTCCCTTGAATACCACCCGGCCATACCGAAGGTAGACCTCTATCTGCTCCTTCGCCTCACGTTTCTTTATAGGGAGACGGATATTCTCTTCACTCCAGAATTGATCAGCAAGAAGTACACCTTGAGCCAGTCTGGCCGGCATCACCTCAAGTCCAACATCACCGCCTGCCTTAGCATACGCCTCTTCCCTCAAGGGATAGTAACGAGTTACGGTGTTGGACCAATCAAAGAAAACAGCCTTTGTCATTGCTAGCCCCTTATTCTACGCTATGCTCTGGGTAGCTTCAAAAAGGAGCACCTGGATCGCTCTATCGGCATCGTAGCAGTGCTTAGAGTTCTGGCCTAATTGTGTTAGGAGCAGGATGGAGCGATAATAGAACTGAACAGAAGTCCATTCTGTTGCATCACACAAAAGCCTGAAAAGTGCAGTTTGGAACCGCCTGCCCAGTGCTTAGTTGCCTAATTCCCCAGACGACAACATGGCTTTGGCTTGGGTTCGGATGTCTACCACATAGCTCCTGCGTAACTTAGCCATAGAGCAGGTCAATTCATTTGGCCATAAGGCTGCTCAGGGGTTAGTGAGGCAGATCAACTCTAGCAGCTACTCCCAGAATTCTGTCGGTCTGTCCAGTGATATCAGAGGATATCTCTGGATTTCGTGGTCTTGCGTCAGTTCAGAGATGATTGCCTCAAGGTCACCTAGTTGCTCTCCGGCCAGGGTCTTCTTCCTTAGATTTTCCATGGCCTCACTGAAACTCTCCCATGTGACCCAAACCTGCCCCGCAGTAATCTGATCTCTTGGCACAACCAACATTTCCCTGTCCAGAGACACTGCCCATGGTGACTTACCAAACTTCTGCAGAGAAGCATCGAGAGCGCCTAAAGCCGAGTGGCCGTCTTGACCTAAGATTCCTCCGAAGACCAGTCCGGCAACCCCTAGTCCCAGGCTGATGCCCAGCTTTCTCTCATCTTGCTGGAGTGCGGCAACACCTCGTACTCGGGCCACGTGGCGTCGTTCTTTCTCCAGCTTAGATTTAACGATGTCAACTTTAAGCGACCCCAGTATTCTGCATAGAGGGGGTAATTGCACGGCTACGTGGTTCGCCCGTCTCTCAACGGCTACCAGCTTCTCTCTCAGGTCATCTACAGCTTCGCTCCAATCGTTACCGCCCATCAGTTTCTCCCCAATCCGGCCTTTACTTCCGTAATGAAATCTCTAAGCTCTTTTTCTGATCTTTCCCCCTTCTTCACCTCAGCTTCCATTCTGCCAATGACACCAGCCGTTCTCACAGTGTCGGCAATTAGAGTATTGAAATTGCCTCTGATATCCTCCACCTGTAATCGCAATTCGGAAACCGCCTTCTCACCAACCTCTTTTATGTCCTGGGTAACCGTTGAGGCTGCCTGGCTGACTTCACCCAGAAGAATCGCCTTTCTCATTTCGAGCTCGACAACTTCTCCCTCCAGCGAATGTTTCTTCTCAGCCACTTGCCGCATGTTTTCCATTTCAACTTCCCTACTCCTGTCCAATTGGGCAAGATCGCGACAAGAGCCCAATGCCAAGAAGAACCTCTCCCTGACCTCTTTGGCATCGGCATTGTCGTCCCTGGCTATTCTCTCAATGATGGTCCTGAGCCGGAGCAGGTCCTCATCCCGAAAACCTATGTCGTTCAGTCTGGCTAGGGACTCTTCCTTCCCCTCCACTTCGGAGAGTAGTTTGGTCTTCCTGCGTTTGAGTTCCCTTATTTCTTTAGCCAGCCCGGACCTTTCCTTTTCCAGCTCTGCCACTCTCGATCCCACTTCAGCCACACCTCTTGTCAATACCTTTACCTGGTTTTCCAGGTCTCCCTTTTCTTTGCTTAACATATCCTTCTGGAGTGACAGAGGCCTGATTTCCTTCAGAAGTTGCTCTTTCTTGGTCGCTGAGGAGTCAACTTCGGCATTGAGTTGGCCAAGATGCTCTCTAGTCCTCTCATATTCCTCAGCCAAGACTTCGAACGGCTTCCCCTGGCTCTTTTCGAGCTGATAGAGTCTCAAGGCAGCTCGGAGGAAATCCTCTTTCGGAAACTCAGCGCTGGTGAATCTACTGACAAGCTGCGCCCACTGGTCAAGTTGTTCGAGGTCTATTCCTAGACTCCTGCATCTTTCAAAAAGCAAGAGCCCAAGAAGTGCCTGAGAGGCAGACAGCCCTTTCTTATTAAGGTCAAGAGACAACTGATGCAGGTCTTTTACTTGGTCAAATGCGGTACCAGGGATGTCCAGTCCACCAGTCTCGAGTTCCTTGACAACGTTTACTACGCTTCCATGGGATACCCCGGTCTCCTCCTCTATCTCCCTGTAGCTATGGCCTAGGAGAAAGCATTGCGCTACTTCCAGCCTCTTTGTTCTCGGTATTTCCTGCATTGTAAGCCTCCTTTCATGACAGTGTGCCGCAGTGTATTTTTGCTCGTTTTTAGGACTTTGTCCGGTATCGTTCACTTTTCGTTGACCTAGGTGGTAGAATATGGTCATATGAACCGCTTGATCCACTGGTGGAAAAACCGAAATACAAGAGTCCAAGGTCTTGCCGAATACCTCTCCAACCCCAATGGAATGAATCAGACTCCCCACGATTCTACCAAGGTAGATACACCCCACAACTGGCAGAGGCAATATACGACGGATCGCAGAGTAGCATCTTGGCAAGAAGCCAAGAAGATGGCCAGCATAGATGCTATTCTTCTTGCCACCATTCAATTAGTAATCTATCTAATATTTCTATGGAGGTTCGGTAAGATGCACCTCCATAGTGATGCGATTTGGGCACTATATGCTCTCATTGCGTTAGTCGTAGCAATAACCGTTACCGTACTCATCAAATTCGTGTGGTATTTTGTATTCACATTTCCTAATGAACAAGCTAGTCTCATGCTTCAACACAAAGGGGTGATAGAGGATTTGCGAAAACAGGTAGCTAAACTGCAACATATAAAGATTCGGTTGACCTTCGATAAGGCATATGACCTACGCTCACAAGGTAAGTCTATCGAATGTAGCGCACGCATGGAAAACATTAGCACTGATTCAATAGATGAAGTTGAGGTCGTCTTCGATAAAGTATCGGAGCAGACTAATGACCGCCACCTTCACCATTTAGCTGAGTTCAACGCAATCACACAGAGAAGGCTACGTGATGCCAATGGGGAAACGCAATTCACATTACATCCCAGCGCAGAGGGAACATTCGCATACCGTATAGTGATGTTTAATTGGATTCCCAAGACTAGAAAACTTCGCTTCGGTGATGTTACTGTGCCAAGGGCATTGGAGAGAAATAAATCATACGAACTTGAATTATTGGTGAGAGGTAGAGGTGTACCTGAATCGAAGTATAGCTGCTGGCTTAACGTAGATGATTCGGGTAACCTAGGAATCTCCCTTGTACCAGTAGCGAAAGAGGGGCAAATACTATGAGTCTTGTAGATGAACTCCGAAGGTGCAAACACTGCCACTCTGATGAAGTGGTTAAGTTCGGTACGTACAAAGGCACTCAGCTTTACTTCTGTAAAGCTTGCCAGCGTAAGTTCAAGGCAGATGACACCCTGTTTCACATGAAGGTGTCAGCTTCACATATCAGTAGTGCTTTGAGTATGTTCTACCGAGGTTTGAGCTATCGGGATATAGCCGACCACATGCAGCAAGAGCACGACTACCGACCTTCAAAGTCGGCTATCTTCAAATGGGTAGATAAGTACACCACCTTAGCCGTGAACCACTTCAAGGACTACAAACCTATCGTAGGAGATACTTGGATTGCAGATGAAACCGTACTCGACTTGGACAAGCACAAGGTCTGGTTTTGGGACATCATAGATTCTGACACGAGATTCCTCTTAGCTTCAAGAGCTTCACTCACTCGGAGAAGCGTAGATGCTGAGATGCTTATGAGGAGTGCTGCCAAACGTGCTGGTAAGTCTCCGAAGGTCATTATCACTGACAAGTTGCGTTCATACCTAGAGGGAATAGAGGACACGTTTGGCTCTGATACCGAGCATATTCAATCTTCACCATTCGCACTCAAGGACAGCACGGCACTCATAGAGCGGTTTCATGGTACGTTGAAGGATAGAACAAAGGTCATGCGTGGCTTCCAAGACATGGACACGCTGCTTGAGTTTACAGATGGCTTCTTGGTCTATTACAACTTCTTCAGACCACACGAAGGCTTGAATGATAGGACACCCGCTGAAGCTGCGAAGATAGACTATCGGGTAAAGAACTGGGCTGAACTCAGTAGACTGCCTGTCTCAAAGGAAACCGAACTCCAGTCACACCCTAGACCGCCAAGGGTTATCACTACATCGACACACTCCAAACCACAGAAACGACCCCGCAAGGTGAAGATAATTAGACCAAGACTCGGAGGTCTCAGATGAGCCTTAAGGAGGATAATATGAATGAAGATAGGCGAATAATCTATCAGCAAGACTGCGAGAGCCTCCGCTATCAAGACAAGTTATTCTGGTCTAGATTTCAAACGCTGGTCGCAATAGAAGGTGCTGCTCTTGGGGTTATCCTTACCAAAACTATTGAGGGTCACCCTGCGATAATCCTAGCATTCGGAAATCTATTACTTGTTGTATTGATTTCGTTGTTAGCTTTAAAAGACCGTACTCACAGCAAGGATTTCCTTGCTAGGATGCGGAAGTACGAAGAAAATAAGGTGGATGAGATTAAATCCAAAGTACTGCCGATAAACGGTTTCATCTTTACAGTCATCGTGTCTGTATTGCTATTGGCCCTGAACATCTACCTAATTATTTTTGCGTTTCGGGGTAGCGGTTGAATTATGGCCAATGCCCATATGGCGACATTAAACCAAAAGAGAACGGAACCCTTTGTCCTAAACACTTGACATTTTGACCACTTGGATTGACCCAGTTGACCTGCAATCTGGCCAGTTATCCCCGGTATCTGACGGGGGGCATAGTCTCGAACAATCACAGGGATTCTCATTGGTATGCTCCCGCTCGATCATGAGCTTCAACAATGGCAGAATTTCTCTGCGGAATTAACTTGGTGAGACCAAAGGAGAGGGTAAAAGTTCTGCGTATTGTACACTCAGGCCCACTTCAAAGTTAAGTCCGTGCCGCCAGGCATGGAAAGATCACTTAACTTCGCAAAATCTCATTTCCACCATTATTCTGGCATCACTCGTCCAAGGCTACATCACAAATGTGGGGTAGATCACAGGGGGCTCCTCAGTACTAGCTCCAACAAGAATGAGACGGGTGATCGGTAGATCAATGTCTATTGATTGAAGAGCCTCGTGTGAAAAAGAACAGGCTTGGGTTTACAGGACAGCGATTCCTTATAGAGGGTTCCGTTTGGTTTTTGTTGATGATTCCATCAACTTGATCTCACGCTTTGGCCCTTTTCTACCAAAAGAGAACGGCCCCCCTCTCGGGGTTCAGGGTCACGGATACGCCCTTTGCCGAGTCTTCCAGATCCGAATCAGACCCAATGAGCATTCCGGGTGGCATCAGTCTTCCAATGTCATCTGCACAGATAACTCGCTGTGCCCAGCAAATCGAGATATTACGAACTTCACCTTCCGTCCTAGTATCATGTGCTCCTCTGATTCCCTACGCAATCGACTGAAGTCAGCAGTCTCCAGGAACATCTTCAGAAGATCAAGTCGCTCCTCAAGTCCCGGCGACTGGTCGCCCGACAGGATTTTGCTCATGGTCGCGGCATACTCCTGCTTGGCACGAGTCTCAACGCAGTGCGAAAGATCTGGGAGAAGCTCAATACGCGTAATGTGATTTTGAATCTCGTCCATCATTGCCGTGCCTAGAGCCGCCCTTGGCTCTGCGGCCTACCCCCACGTTGGCTGTGGTTCTTGTCTACACCCCAATCACACTGCCGCAGTTGTTAAAGAAGAAGCCGGGGCCGAATTCTTGAGCCAGTCGCATCGCCGCCGGCATGCCGGTGCAATGCGACACCCCCAGCCTCTGCACACCGAACTCCTTCAGTGCAGCCATCGTCATCTCCATCTGGACCTCTGATGCCCGAATAAGGTGTGTACCCCCAATGACGGAGTATATCGTTTCCACCCCCGTTACATTTCGAGCGTGGTGCAGTGTATTGATAGCCCCTCGGTGGGCACAGCCCAGGACAACCACGAGGCCGAGGCTTGTCTTTATGAAAAGGGCTTGATCGTCCCTCAGTGGGTCGGGGATCATCTCTCCGTTTTCCCGAACGTATAGCCCAGGGTCTATGGTCTCAAAGTCAGTGATCATGGGGATCTCGCCGCTGGTGACCATATTCTCAGACAGCCATATCGGTTCGCTGGTGAGTTGGAAATCGGCACCCAGACTTTCCAATTCCGCCCTCTGAAAGGGGATGCCGATATACTCGTGTGACTCATCCTTGCTGATCTGAATGAACTTCGCATCAAAGACATCAGGATGGGCGAAAATCTTTACCTGCTTCCTGATTCGGGTCAGGACTTCTCTCAACCCACCCGTATGGTCGTAGTGACCGTGACTGAGGACTATGGCATCGATGCGGTCCCAGTTTATGCCCAGGAGCCCGCCATTGCGAGCAGCCGACATGCTGGCCCCAGCATCCAGCAGTATCTTTCTGTCATCTCTCTCCACCAAGACGCTCAGACCCCACTCGCCCAGCAAACCCCGCGGCCTGACGAAGGCTGTGTTTTCACTCAACGTTGTAGCACGGGCTTCCATGTTGCTCTACCTCCTATCAGGATTTTTTCTGTGTCTGTCTCCCTCTTTTCGATGTGGCTTCAACAAAGGCCTTACCGAAACCGGGGATCAATGGTGAGTCGTACTGCTCCAGATCACCGTCGTCGCACAGTTTTGCCAACTCAGGGTCAACGGGCAGTTGTGCCAGAAGGGGTGCCTGGGCTGCCTTGGCCATCTCTTCCGCCTTGCTCTTGCCGAAGATTTCCAGCCGCTTACCGCTGTCCGGTAGAACCAGGTAACTCATGTTCTCCACAACACCTATGATGGGTATTTTCATTTCCTGGCACATCTGGAGGGCCTTGCGCACCACCATGGCGGCCAGTTCCTGTGGACTGAAGACGACAACGACACCGGAGACAGGCAGCGACTGCAGAACAGTCAGGGGTGCATCGGCGGTGCCCGGCGGCAGGTCCACTATGAGGTAATCGAGCTTGCCCCAGAGGACTTCCTCCCAGAACTGGGTGATGGCTTTGCCGATCAGGGGACCCCGCCAGATGACGGCATCATCCTCATGAGGCAGGAAGAGATTCATGGAGATCATTTCGATGCCAGCCTTGGTGGAGACCGGCATGATGCCGCTGTCACTGCCCGTCGGCCGCACCGTCATGCCGAACATCCGGGGAATGCTAGGGCCGGTGATGTCACCATCCAGAATACCCACATCCAGGCCTTGCCGGGCCAGGGAAAGCGCTAGGAGGCCGCTCACTAGTGATTTCCCTACGCCTCCCTTGCCACTCATCACGGCGACTACGTGTTTGACTTCGTTCACTTCCGATGGTTTGGCTTCGACAAACTCCGTCTCCACCTCCTTCACATCAGGCAGCTCCTTTATAGCTTCCTCCACCTTGCTCTTGACCCATTCAAGGGCACCCGTATAAAGCGCTGTTGAGGCCAGGCTCACTTTGACCTTGTGGTCGGACACAGCTACCTCTCTGACGAGGTTCATCCTCACCAGACTGCGCATAGCGCCGGGCACGAGGACTCCCTCAAGGCTTCCTCTTACTTGCTCTTCAGTTACCATTTTTTCACTCCTGTCTAACCGTCTTGAGAAATGGGGCAGCAGTTTGTCCTTCTCTGGCACTGATTAGTGCACTCTCTCCATCAGATTGGGTAGTTTGCCGACAAGGTGGAGCTGGACCGCTTCGTCGATGTTCTGGACATCGGTGACAATGGACTGTATGTTGTAGCTTTTCAGGCTTTCGTAAGCGCCCCGACCCATGCCCCCGGCCAGGAGCACCTGGCAGTCGGTTATGGTGTCGGCCATACTGCGGTGCTTGGCCTGTGAGGCTGCGTCAAAACCGTGGCGCTCTCCTTCTGGATGCTGTTCCTGGACGGCAAAGGTATGGTGCCCTGCTTTGGGCCTCTTCTCCTTGCTGACAACCTTCCCGTCCTCCACTGTCAACACCACGTAGAACATGGCTCTGCCGAAGTGCTGGCTGATAGTCGTTCCATCATCTGATACAACCGCGATCTTCACTTCTTCCTCCTTCTAGTCTTTGCTGACTGGTATGCCCCTTCTGCTGCAACCGGTGTTTCCGTTTTCAAGCCTGTCTCCTTTTCAGTGGATGCAGGCAAAACGTTTGACGTGTTACATATTGGACACGCCCTTGGATATTGACCGAGTGCGTCACCTGTCTCCCATTCATGTCCGGCGTTGCATCTGAAACGACTGGCAACAAGCTCATAGTTGCCACCCTCGATCCTCAGTGCCTTGCCGGCAAGGAGGCTATCAGCGATCTTCTTCCTGGCGGAAGCCAGTACTCGCTGAAAAGTCGGTCTTGAGATGCTCATTCTCTGAGCACATTGCTGTTGCTCCAAGTGTTCCAGGTCTCGAAGCCGTATCGCCTCCATCTCATCCAAGGAGAGGCAATTCTCCTCCAGCATTCTGAGAGGAATACCCGCCGGTTTGAAATAAGTCACACCTGGGACGAAGCAGACTTTGCGGCACTTGAACGGTCTTGACATATATGCATCTCCAAACTATAATGAGCATATGCTCGTAATTCATCGTAACAGGCTGTCCAATGCCTGTCAAATTGCTGAGCTAACACCATTCTCCGGGCTGTGCCAATCCAAGTCTCTTCCACAACCCCAAGCTAAGTGAGATTGCTAATGGCAGTGTCCAATGCTGCCTGTGATAATAGCTGCCAGCAGCAAGAGTATCCGTGAAGCTGGAAATGCCATTATTCAAGTGGAGCGCTGTAGGGGTGAGGAGTCGATTTCAGGCCGCGGCCAAGACATAAGGCAACCTTACAAAGAAGTGATCCGCGAAAAATAGATGGGAGGTGCAGGAGAATGGAACGTGCTGATGTAGTTATCATCGGGGGTAGTGCTGCTGGTGCCACCGCAGCCGTAAGCTGCCGGAGAAGGAATCCAGACAAGACTGTCATCCTTCTACGCCAGGAAAAGCAGGTGCTGGTTCCGTGCGGCATACCATATATTTTCGGAACCCTGGGCAGTCCGGAGAAGAATCTGATTCCGGACACGTTGTTGACTGGCAACGGCGTGCGCATTGTTGTCGGCGCTGCCGAGAGGATAGACAGGGAGACGAAGACCATTCATACAGGTGCTGGGGACCAGATAAGCTATGACAGACTTGTTCTGGCCACGGGGTCGCTACCTGCAGTTCTGCCAATTCCCGGCATTGAGAAAGAAAATGTCTTCGTAATAAGGAAGGATGTCAGTTACCTGCAACACATGCTTGAAGCAGTCAATCAAGCCAGCAACATAGTCGTCATTGGAGGAGGTTTTATTGGGGCAGAATTTGCGGATGAATGCCGGAAAGGCCGTCAGAATAGCGTCACCATTGTTGAGAAACTTCCCCATTGCCTGCAGTTAGCATTCGATGACGAGTTCTGCATCGAGGCTGAGAAATCACTCACCGACAGAGGAGTCAAAATCATCGCCAAGGATACCGTGGAGGCTATAGTCGGTGATAAGAAGGTAAAGGGAGTGCGTTTAGCCAGCGGGTCCGAGTTGAAAGCTGACGTGGTTATTGTGAGCATAGGAGTGCAGCCAAATACCCAACTGGCAGAGAAGGCCGGCCTTCAAGTAAGCCCGTCGACAGGCGGAATCACTGTCGACCGCCACCAGCGGGTCAGAGAGGATCCTCATGTCTTTGCCTGCGGTGACTGCGCGACAAAGGTATCATTCTTTGGCGGAAAGCCAGTAAAGACATGGCTCGCTTCTGTAGCTACCAATGAAGCTCGCCTTGCAGCAGCCAATTTGTTCGCGATACAGCAGGCTGGGCTAGGTACACTGGGTGTCTTTTCCACGCAGATTGGTGAACACGCTATTGCCGCTGCTGGTCTAATCGAAAGACAGGCATTGCAAGAAGGGTACAACATAGTGGTCGGTCAGGCCAAGGCACCGAGCAAGCATCCGGGTGGGATGCCAGGGGCAGTGCCCACTTCAGTGAAACTTATCTTCTCCAAGAACGATGGGGTAATTCTTGGTGGGGAAGCATCAGGTGGCACCTGTGTGGGTGAACAGATCAATGTCATCAGTGCCTGCATCCAGCATAGGATGACTGCCCATGAGGTTTCGCTGTTTCAGATGGGTACCCATCCGACACTCTGTGCGTCACCAATTTCCTATCAGATAGTGAATGCTGCAGAAGAAGCTGTTATGAAGCTGAGGTAAGTGCCCCCGCTGTGGAGAAAGAAGGGGAAGGAAGAGAGCAGAGGATATTCAGCTTGATCGAGACTGAACTGCTGCAGATCAGAGCGCACACTACAAATCCAAAGACGAGCAGAGACCTGCATTGCCAGTGGGAATTCGCGGTTGAGCACAAGCCATCGGGGCCGGTCTAGGTCTCTCCAACGGCGGTGCATTCCAAGGCTGATTATGGTTATTGCGGCTTTAGAAAGGGTATCGAGGTGAGCGAGAAAGCGTTTCAGGAGTACTACCCAGACCAACTGAGTCACTGCTATGGTTGTGGTCGACTAAACGAGAACGGTCTCCACATCCAAAGCTACTGGGATAGAGAGGAGTCTGTCTGCCGCTTCCAGCCTAAGCCGTACCATATAGCCATTCCCGGATATGTGTATGGTGGCCTCATTGCCTCCCTGATTGACTGTCACTGCACGGGTACAGCGGCCGCTGCTTCTTATCGGGCCGAGGGACGGGCTATGGGAACTGAGCCAGCGCTGCGGTTTGTGACGGCTTCACTACATGTTGATTATCTTCGTCCAACGCCGCTGGGTATACCCATAGAGGTGCGGGCGTCGGTGAAGGAGATCAAAGGGCGCAAGGTCGCCATGGCAGCGACGTTATCGGCTGATGGGGTTGTTTGCGCCCGGGGAGAGGTGGTGGCGGTAAGGATGCCGGAGCACTTGGTGACCAAGTAGGGCATATAGAATCCTTGTTCAATCTCAAGGATTGCGCCTTCGTTGGGTGCCCAAATTTACATAAATACAGGTCACCGAGCTGTCCGGTGGGCAGAGCTGGGATTCTTGACAAGGCCTAGGCCTTGTCCTATTGTGAACACCTACTAAGTGTTCTGGCAACTCTCGGTCCACTTCTGTAAGTGGCTCAGCAACAGATAGGCGAGTCGATGTGAAGCTCAGTGGGTGCGAGCGTGGAGTTTTACCTACCATACAGAATGCTACCCCCAAAATGAACTTGGTTCACTAGGCACGAAAACGGGGGTTCTGAGGCAGAGCTGGCCCTGATTTTCACCAGGTTAAGGTGCCGAAAAGGGCTCCCCGGATACCAGACGCAGACTCCTTAACTTATATGAGCAGCAGGGCATTGGGGGCTGCTCTCCGAGTCGATGACTTTGTTTCTCCGCATGTAGTGACAAGACCGCGTATTTTACCCGTCCCCAAATCAGGTAGATTTGCTAATGGATACTCACGTTCTCTTCTGTGATACTAGTTTATCGAGGAAGCATGACATAATTTGAGGAAGGAGGTGCAAAGGTATGTCACGTTCAGTCCGATACATCGCGGTTGCAATCCTGATATTGGGAGTGGTGGGGGTGGCTATCGGTATCGCCTTTGTAGTTGAGGGCCAGCTCAAAGCTAACTACATTACAAACTCGATGCGTGAGGAACAGGTCACCCTTGGGGACCTTGGTATTCAGGGAGCACAGGCGGGGGAATTGATCGATTCTGCTGCTACAGCCCAGTTAGCTGCTGACAAAATTAAGGAGCACCGTCAGTCAATTTATCCAACCTACGATGCCCTCATAAAAGCATCGGCCACGGGGAGATTCGATGCTACCAATCCAACGGATTTGGCCTACGCACAAGCGATGAACCTGGAGAACTATCTGTATCTTGGTGTTGCCAGTCTGGGTTTAGCTACTGTGGTCACCGTCAGCGGTATCTTCATGGTTGTCACCGGGATCGCTGTTGGTGGAACGGGCCTGGTACTGTTCCAACTCGCCAGGAGGACTCCGCCGGGCAGTTAGCCCGGACCAGGGCTTAACGGGATCAGCAAACGCGGATCGCGAGCCTGGAGGTACTTTAGGATATGAGAAGAGACTGTCAATCCCCCCATAGAATCAGAGCAAAGCGGGCCACGTTCCTCCCCTGACGAAGGGGCATGAGTAGTTCCCGGGTTTAATTAACCATATGCTGAAAGATCAACTCAGAGGAATAAAGATGGGAATGCCCCCTGTTCCCGTGCGGGGCAAACTTGCGGAGGTGTGCTATGTATGACCTGATCATCATCGGCGCAGGTCCGGCAGGGATGACTGCAGCAGTATACGCTGCCAGGAAGAGACTACACATCGTGATGGTGAGTAAGGATCTTGGAGGTCAAGCAGTCTGGGCAACAAAGGTGGAAAACTACATGGGCTACCAGTTCATTGAAGGTGCGGATTTGATGCGAAAATTCGAGGACCATGTGAAGCTATTTCCCCTGGACCAGATGATAGGAGAGGACATAGTAACACTGTCCAGGATGGACGGCGGGTTTGAGATCAGGATGGCTGGGGGTGGAACCTACCAGGCGAAAGCGGTGATAGTAGCTACCGGGAAGCACCCCCGTCAGCTTAATGTGCCTGGTGAGGAGAGACTCAGAGGGAGAGGTGTATCATATTGCGCCGTATGTGATGGCCCCCTCTTCAGTCAAGAGAAGGTGGCTGTAATTGGGGGTGGGAACTCTGCAGTGGAAGCCGCACATGACATGATCAAGATAGCTGACCATGTTTACCTCGTTTCTCTTACGCAGGTCACTGCTGATCAGGCACTCTTCGACAAGCTGAAAACCGCCCCCAATCTTACAGTCCTTCCGGAGTCGGAGGTAGTAGAGATCGAGGGGTCAAACCTTGTGGAGGGCGTCAGGATCAGAGACAAAAAGAGCGGCAGCGAAAAAGGGCTCAAGGTTGGAGGCGTCTTTGTCGAGATCGGGCGGATACCAAGTTCTGAGCTTGTCAAGGATATAGCTAGGGTCAACAGATTTGGTGAGATTGAGGTGAATCGCAATTGCGAGACCGGCATACCGGGGCTATTCGCTGCCGGGGATGTCACTGATCTTCCGGATAAACAGATAGTGATCGCTGCCGCTGAAGGTGCCAAGGCAGCTTTACAGGCTCACCGTTACCTGCAGAGACTTTGATGTCTAGATGGGGGATGGTCGTAGGAATTGAACGGCCTCACCTGACGATTAGTCAGGAGCCGGGATAATGACCGAAGAAAATGCTCAGCGGGAGGGAGGTGATCATTTTTACAGTGTGCTAATGCGTGGTCCTTGACCTTTGTGGAGGAACCGAGTCTATCGTTTGATCGAAAAGATTAATTAGGAGGAAGTAGATGGCAGAGAAAAAGCAGGCATCAACAAAGCAGGCAGCTGCGAAGAAGAATGCTGCCAAAGGTGAGTCCTACGTCTGCGGGGTATGCGGACTAGCAGTAACGGTCGATGAGGCGTGCGGGTGTACTGAAGTGTGTGACATTATTTGTTGTGAAGAGCCAATGAAGAGGAAACCCGCCAGGTCCGGATCAACCAGGAAATAGCCCCCTCGAAAATCATCACGGTTGATCTGAGAAAATAACAAGAGCAGGAGATAATCATGGCTGTTCCAATTGATGCAATTCGAGCGCTTCATAACGGATTCCGCAAAGACATGGCTGCGATAGATTCCGCTGCGTACGCAGCAGCTCGCGGACGCGATGGCTTAAGTGCAGTCTTGAAGCGCTTTGCCTTCTTTAACGAGATCCTATTCTGGCACGCCAGTGGAGAGGAGAAAGCCGTATTCCCGGAGCTAGAAAGCGTTGCTCCACTAGTGGCCGAAGCATACGAGCGGGACCATCGGGGGCTTGACTCATTGTGCGACTTGATACGCCAGGCAGCTAACGCCTCCGATCCGTTGGCGACCGCACGTGCGACTGCCGCACTAAACTTCCACTTGGGCATTCACCTGAACAAGGAAGATGCACATCTCTATCGAATATTTAACGAAAGTGTGTCGCTGCCCAAGCAGGGGGCCATCGTGGGTAAAATGTCCGAGGAAGTCCCCCAGGAACGCTTCCCCGAAGTCGTCGCGTGGCTTTATCCTCTCATCGTGAATGACGATCGTGAGAATATGACCAGGATTTGGCGGCAAGTTATGCCTGAGCCGGTGTTTGCTGGAGCAAGCAAGCTTATTCAGGCGGCTATAGGAGACGACTGGGCAGAACTGACTCGTCGGATCCCGGAACTCAAGTAGCCGACCACAGGTTCGGAGGGCCATCAACGCGATACGCAATCTAAGAAGGAGGTCAACATGCTATTCCAAATTATTCATTCCCATACCAGCGAAACGTGTCCGGGGCGATCGTCTGAGGCAGCAAAGCGCTCTGGCGAATGGTGGCAGGCCCTGAAGAAAACGCCAGGCGTGAAAGTGCTGGTGGGAACCGTATCCCCATTGGACCATACTTTTTACATCACTGTGGAAGCCGATGACTATGCGACTTTGACGCGAGCACTAGGGCTACTTATGGGCATTGGGACAGGAGATGTTATCCCGGTTCTCACGCTGGACCAGACGCTTCCTATGGCTGAGGCTGGTGCGTTCCGAGTATCTAAATAGGGCTGTTCTTGCTAGGACTGGGTCGCGGTATTATGGTTACCACTGGTTCAGTAGATGGGTAATCGTAAGTACAACAGAGACGATATCCCGCCATTGCCTCAGAAGTAGTAATGGCAATACTACTGAGGCATCGACTGACGGGATGATACGCCCCTTTGACCCCTCACCAAATCGACAGCATTAGGCGCTTCGTCAGGATAGGGAATGAGGGGGAGTATTTCTAGTCAGCGTGGGCTTAATCCGTATATAGTATGGAGTGATGGGAAGCCATAATAGCGAGACTATAACTGCCTTAGAAGAAGGCCTCAGTTCCGAAGAGGTTCAAAGAAGGACCAGTGAGTATGGGTATAACGAGGTTCCGGAGAAAACAGAGAACCGGATTGTTGCCTTTCTCAAGAAATTCTGGGGCATAACGCCTTGGATGCTAGAGATAACCATGGTGCTGACATGGTTCTTGGGGAAGCACCTGGAGTTCTACTTAGTACTGGGTCTTTTGCTCTTCAACGCTGCGTTAGGCTTTGTTCAGGAAGAGAGGGCCAATGCAGCCCTTGAGCTTCTCAAACAGAAGTTAAGCATCAACGCCAGAGTAAGAAGGAGCAGGGAATGGCTGGTGATTCCGGCAAGGGAGCTGGTTCCTGGAGATGTCATCAGGTTGAGGGCGGGGGACTTTGTCCCTGCTGATGTCAAAGTAGCCAATGGAAGCACAGAGGTAGACCAGTCGTCTCTTACAGGGGAATCGCTTCTGATTGAGAAAACAGCGAACGACGTTGTTCTTGCCGGGACTACGATCAGAAGAGGCGAAGCAACCGGGTTTGTCACCTTGACGGGTGCCAGGACCTATCTCGGCCGGACTGTAGAACTGGTTCAATTGACGAAGCCAAAGTTGCACATGGAAGAGGTAACCTCCAAGGTTGTTCGATGGCTTCTCATTATGGTGTGTACTCTCCTGGCAATAGGATTTGTCCTTGCGGCGTTGAAGCACATGAGGGTCATTGAAGTCCTTCCGCTGGCAGCCATTCTCTTGGTCTCGGCTATACCGGTCGCTTTGCCGACATTGTTCGCCATCACCATGGCGCTAGGCTCTGCAGAGCTCGCCAAGAAGAGAGTACTGGTTACCAGGTTGAGCGCCACTGAGGATGCAGCCACGATGGATGCGCTTTGTGTAGACAAGACCGGCACGCTAACCCTGAACAGGCTTTCGATAGTGGATGTGATATCTGTCGAGGGGTACAAGAAGGAGGACGTTGTACTCTACGGTGCGTTGGCCTCACAGGAGGCCAACCAGGATCCTATAGATATGGCTTTTCTAACAGCCGCGAAGGAAACTCATGTTTCCCTAGAGGGATATTCGCAGAAAAGCTTTGTCCCCTTTGATGCTTCCACCAGAAAGACGGAAGCCTTGATAAGACAAGAAGGCCAGGAGTTCTCTGTATTCAAAGGTGCGGTCAATGTCATATTGCCCTTGTGCAAACAAGGTGAAGCAGATCTGGCGAGCATTAGTACAGGCTTGGGAGACCTCTCTGCCAGAGGTCACAGGATGATAGCTATTGCCAGAGGTAGCACAGGCGGTGGACTCAGGTTGGTAGGTGTGGCTGCTCTTTACGATAAACCGAGGCCTGACTCTGCCAAGCTCATTCGAGAACTGAAGAGCCTTGGGATATCTGTGAAGATGCTGACCGGCGATGCACTGCCTATAGCCAAAGAGGTGGCAGAGCAAGTTGGCTTGGGCAAGAACATTGACACCATAGCAGCCCTGAAGAACGCTGTGAAAGAAGATGATGGTCTTCGTATTGCCGAAGAAAGCGATGGTTTTGCCGAGATTTATCCGGAGGATAAACACCTTGTGGTTAAGGGTCTTCAGGCGAGAGGGCATGTGGTTGGCATGACCGGTGATGGGGTAAATGATGCTCCGGCCTTGAAACAAGCCGAGGTTGGAATAGCCACCAGCAATGCGGCCGATGTGGCGAAAAAGGCCGCCAGTGTAGTGCTGACCGTCGAAGGATTGGAGGGCATAGTAGAGCTGGTCAAGATCGGCAGGGAAATATACCAGAGGATAATTACCTGGATCTTAAATAAGATTGTGAAGACTTTTCTCATAGTAGTCTTCATAGTTCTCGGGTTTATCCTCACTGGAGAATACGTAGTTTCAATATTCAGCATGGTTCTTCTCCTGTTCCTGACGGACTTCGTTACCTTGTCGATCTCAACAGACAACGTTCGTTATTCCTCTAAGCCCGATAGCTGGAATATTACAGGACTGGTCAAAGTAGCGGTGTTTCTGGGTCTTCTGATAGTAGCGGAGGCAATGCTGCTGCTTTACGTAGCGTTCTACCATTTGGGATTAAATGACCACATAGATCAGCTATATACCTTTGTCTTTGATTTTCTGGTCTTCTCGGCGTTGTTTAGTATGCTGATCGTAAGAGAACGGGGGCGATTCTGGAGTTCTGCACCGAGCAGACTGCTGGCTTTGTCTATAGCGGGCGACATAGCAGCCGTATTCCTCATTTCGACCTTCGGTGTACATGAACTTGCACCGATAAACCCAATGATGACCTTGGCCGTCCTGGCCTATTCGATTGTCACCTGCCTTCTGGCGAATGACTTCGTCAAGGTGATACTGGTGGAGAGATTCTGGGCAAAACCGCAACCGGCCACTGCGTGAAGGGCTGCTTGGGGCACTGGATCCCGGGTTATCAGACCGCGTATTTTACCCGTCCCCAAATCAGGTAGATTTGCTAATAGATACCCACGTCTTCTCCTGTAATACTAGTCCTGTCGAGGAAGCATGATATGAATTACCTCCGCAATAAACGGAGTCCTGCATGGGCTGCAGCCTTCTCAAAGCTGAACTGACCAGATTGCTGAAGCCTTGACAGATGGAAGAGGTGCATTTCATAATCGTACGGACATCATGGCCCTGGTTGGTCGAAAGAACACACAGCCGGGGCCATTGATCTGCTGCTGATTGCAGGAAGTGACGAGCTATGTGGATGATGGATTTCTTAACGACCTGACGAAGACCGTCGGGTTAGCTAGTTTGTGGTTGGTCTCATGAGTGTGCAATTAGTGAAGTCAGGCCTTGACATCATAGGTGATGTTCCGTGGGGGACACACTTCTGCCAGTTTTACCAGACGAAAGACGATTTGCTTGAGATTCTCCCCCCCTACTTCAAAGCTGGTCTGGAAAACAATGAGTTTGGCATGTGGGTTACTGCTGATCCCCTCACCCCGGCTGATGCCAGGGAAGCCATGGCCAAGGCGATGCCCGATTTCGCCTCGTATCTTGAGAAGGGGCGAATAGAGATTCTTCCGCACACCGAGTGGTATCTGAAGGGTGGTTCTTTCAACCTGAACAGGGTACTGGATGGCTGGGTTAGTAAGCTGGATCAGGCAACGGCTCAGGGCTGTTCCGGTATGAGGGTTACCGGCAATACAGCATGGCTTGAGAGAAGCGATTGGGATGGTTTTGCTGAATACGAGGCTGCCATTAACGGCGTCATTGGCAAGTATAACATGATGGCCCTCTGCACCTACTGGTTGGACAAGTGCAGTGCCACCGACGTGATGGATGTCATCCGCAATCATGAATTCGCTCTCATCCGCAAGGGAAGCCGGTGGGAGGTGATTGAAAATGCGGCATATAAGCAGGCACAGCAGGCGCTGCTGGAGAGTGAACGGAAATACCGCGACTTGATGGAAAGTCTGCAAGAGGGTGTCTGGGTGGTCGACAAGGAAATGCGCACTGCCTTCGTCAACCCTCATATGGCAGCAATGCTGGGATATGCTGTGGCTGAGATGATGGGAAAGCCTCTCTTTTCATTCATCGATGAATCTAATCTGAGCCTCGCCAGGGAGCGCATGGAACGGCGCTGGCAGGGAGTCAAAGAACAGGTAGAGTTCGAATTCCGCCGCAAGGATGGCAGCCCTCTCCATGTCATAATCAATGCAACCCCACTTACTGATCACCTGGGCAACTTCTCAGGTGTCATTGCCGGCATTGTCGATATCACCGAGCGCAAGCGGTTCGAGGAATCATTGCGCGAGAGCGAAGAGAGGTACCGCAGGATTGTCGAGACAGCCCAGGAGGGCATCATCATCGGCTCACCGGAGAACAGATTCGTCTTTGTCAATCAGAGAATGGCAGATATGCTCGGGTATGCCAGGGAGGAAATGGTTGGCAAGACAGGCCTTGACTTCATGGACGCAGATCAGAAGTACCAAGTCACGAGTTTTAGAAAACGGCTCAAAGAAGGGCAAGTAGTCCATGATGAGTACAAGTGGCGCCGGAAAGACGGTTCCACGATGTGGACGCTTTGCAGCGCTTCGGGGATCTACGACGAGGTTGGGCGCCACCTGGGCAATGTGGCGATGCATAACGACATCACTGAGCGCAAGCTGCTGGAACAGAAGCTGGCCTATCTCGCCAGCTTCCCGGAAATTAACCCACTGCCGGTTGTGGAAATAGACAGGCTTGGCACCGTGGAGTATATCAACCCAGCAGCCAGGCAGCTTTTCCCGGACTTGGCTGAGAAGAGTAACCGACACCCGTACCTTGAGGGCTTGGCGCAGTTAATGCGGTCTCGGCGGTTGCTGGGGAGTGGCCACATGACACGTGAAGTAAAGGTCGGCGAGCGATACTACGAGCAGGTTCTGTACGCCGTCGAAGATGTTCAACATATTCGAATATATGGCCGCGACGTAACCGAGCACAGGCAGATGGAAGAAGACCTGCGGCGGAGTGAAGAGCGGCTGAAGAAGGCACAGGAGATCGCTCACCTCGGCAGTTGGGATCTCGATCTGCGGAATAATCGCCTCTTTTGGTCAGATGAGGTGTATCGGATCTTCGGCCTGCAGCCGCAGGAGTTCAGCGCTACCTATGAGGCATTTCTCGATGCAGTGCATCCGGACGACCGCGCAGCAGTTGACAATGCATATTCCAACTCGCTGCGTCAGGGGAGGGATGAATATGAGATCGAACACCGGGTGGTAAGAAAATCAAATGGTGAGATCCGCTTCGTCCATGAGAAATGTAAGCACATCCGGGACGGATCCGGCCAGGTTATCCGTTCGGTGGGGATGGTACATGACATTACCGAGCGCAAGCAGGCGGAAGAGGCACTGTTGAAGAGCCGAGAGGAACTCCGGCTGCTTGCAGACTTTACCTATGACTGGGAGAGTTGGATAGACCAGAACAGGAACTATCTTTATGTTTCACCATCCTGCGAGCGAATAACGGGATATCGTGCCGAAGAATTCCTGAGAGATCCGGACCTCATGGCACGACTTGTGCTCCCAGAGGACTGGGCCATCTTTGATAATCACAGACAAAGCAGTCTCGTCGAGTCTGCAGGTCCTGCTGAGATAGATTTCCGCATCCAGTCAAGAACTGGTGAGATTCGATGGATCAGCCACTATTGCCAGTCAGTATTCGGAAGCGATGGGATATGGCTCGGACGCAGGGCAAGCAACCGTGACATCACCGAGCGCAAGCAGGCGGAAGAGGCATTGCGTCAGGCACGGGACTACCTGGATAACCTGCTCAACTATGCTAATGCGCCTATTATTGTGTGGGACCCTGCCTTCCGGATCACGCGGTTCAATCATGCTTTTGAACGTCTGACCGGGCGCAAGGCCGGTGAGGTATTGGGTAAACAGCTGGACATTCTCTTTCCAAAGCAAAGCCGGGAGAGATCGCTCACCCACATCTATCGTGCCGTGGCGGGAGAACGGTGGGAGGTCCAGGAGATACCGATTCTCCACGTGGATGGGACAGTCCGCACCGTTCTGTGGAACTCCGCCAACCTCTATGCGTCCGATGGCCGGACAGTTGTGGCTACCATTGCCCAGGGGCAGGATATCACCGAGCGCAAGGAGGCAGAAGAGGAGATCAAAATCCTGAACGAGATCTTGAAAGCCAGGGCCCAGGCGCTGGAGGCTGCAAATACGGAATTGGAAGCATTCAGCTATTCTGTCTCGCATGACCTGCGCGGGCCTTTGCGCAGCATGGATGGCTTTAGCCTGGCATTGCTGGAGGACTATGGTGATAAACTGGATGCTCAAGCCAAAGACCTTCTGCAGCGTATCAGAGCGGCCAGCCAATTCATGGCAGAGCTCATTGATGGTATTCTTACACTGTCACGCGTGACACGTACCGAAATACGCTGGCAGAGGGTGAATCTCAGTGAATTGGCGGAGTCAATTGCTTCGGAGCTTCAGGGTACTCAACCGGAGCGGCAGGTGGAGTTTATCATCAAACCGGGTGTGTCTGCTTACGGAGACGCGACACTTCTCAGGCTGGTTGTCAGAAACCTGTTGGATAATGCCTGGAAGTTTACCGGGAAAGTCTCCTGCCCCAGAATAGAATTCGGAGTGGCCAGGCGCGGTAGCCAGACCGTCTATTTTGTCCGTGACAATGGTGCCGGTTTTGATATGGCATATGCCGACAAGCTGTTCACACCATTCCAACGTCTTCACTCGGAAGATGACTTTGCCGGGACAGGCATCGGCCTGGCTACATTGCGACGCATCATCAATCGTCATGGTGGGCGCATATGGGGCGAGAGCGAGGTGGGGAAAGGTGCCACATTCTACTTCACGCTTAAACGACCGTCAAGAAAAGAGATAGTGAGGTGATAATGGATAACAAAGTCATTTTGTTGGTGGAAGATAAATCTGACGATGTGGCTTTAGCTGAGCGTGCCCTCAGGAAAGCTAATATCGTGAGTACACTGGTGGTAGTTCGAGATGGAGCCGACGCTCTAGACTATGTCTTTGCTGCCGGTGCATATGCCAGCCGTGATCCGAGCCTCACGCCTCAGGTCATCCTGCTTGATTTGAACCTCCCTAAAATCAGTGGTCTGGAAGTGCTCAAACGCCTGCGCGCTGATGAAAGGACCCGGCTTCTCCCGGTGGTGGTGCTGACTTCATCGAAAGAGGAGAGGGACCTGGTGGAGAGCTACAAGTTTGGTGCCAACAGCTACGTTCGCAAGCCGGTGAATTTCGAGCAATTTGCCGAGGCAGTGCGGCAATTGGGACAATACTGGCTTGTTTTGAATGAACCACCTCCGGTGAGAGGAGCAATGGCCTAATGGGCAAGCCACTCAGAGTCCTTCTGGTGGAGGATTCGGAAAACGATGCTTTGTTGCTGCTGCAGCAGCTGCGGCGTGGTGGCTACAAACCGGTACATAAACGAGTCTATACGGCAGCGGCCATGAGTGCTGCTCTCGACGAGCAGAGCTGGGATGTCGTTATCTCTGACTTTGTCATGCCGCAGTTCGACGGACTTGCTGCTTTGAGCCTCCTGAAACAAAAAGGACTCGATATGCCCTTCATCATCGTCTCCGGCAAGATCGGCGAGGAGACAGCTGTGGCAGCCATGAAGGCCGGTGCCCATGATTATATTATGAAGAGCAACCTGAAACGTCTTATTCCAGCAATTGAGAGGGAACTGGTTGAGGCGGATAACCGGCGAGAGCGGAGGATCACTGAGGAGAGGCTCAGGTGGCTGAATCAGGCTTCCGCCGCGTCATCACAAACAGCGCTGATGGCATAATTATCATTGATAAAGATGGCACCATCCGCTTCGTGAACCCGGCTGCTGAAGCCTTTCTTGGGTCGGACTGCGGAACAGATGGTGGGTACCTTATTCGGATTTCCGCTCGTTGAGGGAATAGAGATTGAGGTTGTCAAAGACAAGGACAATGGCAAGAAAGCCACAGCGGAGATGCGTATTGTGGATACCGACTGGGAAGGAACTCCAGTCCACCTCGCCACGCTCCGGGACATCACGAGGAGGAAACAAGGCGTGCTGGCATTGCAGCAGAGCGAAGCTAGGCTGCGGCTGCTGCTCGAACAGGTACCGTGCATATTATGGACCATGGATACCAACCTCAGGTTCACCTCGTCGCGAGGTGCAGGATTGGCGGCCGTGAAGCTTCTTCCTGATGAGATCGTCGGAATGACCCTCGCAGAATTATTGAAGGTGGATGATCTGGACTTTGCTCCCTACGTGGCACACCGCCAAGCCCTGCAGGGCACACCTATTACCTACGAGATGAGCTGGGCTGGACGTACACTCTACAGCCGTATTGAGCCATTTCATGATGTTGAGGGTCGTATTGTCGGTGTCGCAGGCGTAGCACTGGATATCACAGAGCGGAAGGAGGCAGAAGATAAACTGCGATCCCTTTCCCGCCAACTTGTAGACATCCAGGAGGATGAAAGACGCTCCATCGCCTGCGAACTGCACGACGAAATAGGCCAATCCCTCACCGGACTGAAATTCCTCATAGAGGAAATCGCGGATACAAAGAAGGGAGACACTGGCCGTTGTGCGGCTGAGGCCCAACAACTTCTCAAAGAACTGTTGAAAAAGGTGCGTGAGCTTTCGCTTGATCTCCGCCCGGCTATGCTGGACGATCTGGGCCTGTTACCGACTTTGCAGTGGTATTTCGAACGCTACACGAACCAGACGGGCGTGCGCATCAACTTCAGGCATGTTGGGCTGCGCAGGGTCTTCCCACCAAACATCGGCATTGCCGCTTACCGTATTGTGCAAGAAGCACTAACCAACGTAGCCCGTCACTCACATGCAGGCGAAGCCATGGTATGCGTCCATGCGGATCAGGGCTCGCTTCTCATAGAAATTGAAGACCGTGGCGTTGGCTTTGACCCCGGCGGGCTATCAGGAGATGCAGCAATTGGCCTCAGCGGAATGAATGAACGTGTACTGGCCTTGAATGGCACTCTGACAATAGAGTCCACTCCAGGAGCCGGCACCTATGTAGCAGCCCAGCTACCTCTGCCAGGGGGATCGACAAGGAAAACCAAACAAAGGAGAGATCATGGCAATAAGCATCGTGTTGGCAGATGATCACTTTGTGGTACGGCAAGGACTGCGAAGATTGCTGGAGGCAGCCCCAGGCTTTCAGATTGTCGGCGAGGCCGAAAATGGCATCCAGGCCCTGGAACTGGTCGAGCAGCTGCATCCGGACGTCCTGGTCGCTGATCTTAAGATGCCTGGCATGAGCGGCATCGAGATAGCCCGTCAAGTCAGGAGACACTCATCGAGAACCCGTGTCGTGATACTGTCCATGTATGGCGAGACAAGCTATGTGGTCGAGGCATTGCGAGCAGGCGTGAAGGCTTACATTCTCAAGGACTCTTCGGGGGATGAGGTGTTGCAGGGCATCCGCGCAGCGGCTGCGAACCAACGTTATCTGGCCACACCCCTTTCTGAACGTGCCATCGAGGCATATTCCCAAACCACTGAATATACCGCACTGGAACCTCACGAAACATTGACGCCGAGAGAGCGGGAAGTGTTGTACTTGCTCAGCGAGGGCTGCAAGAATGCTGAGATTGCCAAACGGCTGTGCGTCAGCCGTCGCACAGTTGAGGGTCATCGCCTCAATCTGATGCGTAAACTCGGGTTGCACTCTCAGGCTGAAATAGTCCGCTACGCCCTTCAGCACGAAATCTTGCCCCAGTACAAATAGCTGGCCTGCACCGCGGCACAGCAAATCATCATCCGGGAATCCTCTCCCATCGGTTTCCGAAATGCACTCAATTGCCATTGGAGTCGTGGTTACTTGCGACAAACCAGGTATTTGGCACGTATCCCAATCAGGTATTTTTGCGAATTGTGGCTCCGGTCAACGCCTGCAATACTGTCTCTAGTTGTAAGTTATGACCTCCCTGACATGACAGTCCCGGGCATAACCGCGGGATGTCAGAGCGAAGAGGATCAGGATGAGTTTCATACATTATCACGGGGAAAGTGAGACAGGGTAGCCGGGAAGCTTGAGGGGCAAGATGAGAATGGGTTATAGAGGAATCAATCCCGATAACACCGTATTTGTGGTCCTGTCTTTCGAAGGACCTGATGCTTACTCGCTGGCTGGAGGCCTTGGCGTGAGGGTTGAGGGATTAACGAATGCCCTTGCTGCTGCAGGCTTCCCCGTGCACCTTATCTTCATCGGTGATCCCAGACTGGCAGGTGAGGAGCAACGGCTTAACCGGCGTCTCATCCTTCACCGCTGGTGCCAGTGGATAAGCCAGTATTACCCGATGGGAGTATACGAAGGTGAGAATGAGAAGCTCCATGACTTCAATGATTCAGTCCCGTGGTTTATCGCGGAACATATTGTGAGACCGGCAGTGGAGCAGGACAAACTGTTAGTGATACTGGGTGAAGAGTGGCATACCGCGGAAGTGATGTGCCGAGTCAGTGATCTGCTGCATAGCCAGGGCATGAGAGACAGGGCTGTCATGTTCTGGAATGCCAACAATATCTTTGGCTTCGAGCGAATCAACTGGGGCCGGCTGGCCTACACCACGACTATTACGACCGTGAGCCGATACATGAAACATGCCATGTGGAAGATGGGGGTCAACCCGCTGGTGATTCCCAATGGAATTCCGGCTCACCTGCTTAACAGGGTGGACGACGACCTGGCTGCCAGGCTGAGGAAGTCCATCACTGCCGGTGTCCTGCTGAGCAAAGTGGCTCGCTATCATCCTGACAAACGCTGGAATATGGCCATCGAGGCAGCCGGAAGGCTTAAAGCCAAGGGCCAGAAAAGCGTGCTGCTGGCAAGGGGTGGAATAGAGCCCCACGGCTGCGAGGTAATGGACAGGGCCCGTTCTATTGGTCTCAAAGTAAAAGAGACCGACACCTCGGGGCATAGCAGCATCGAGGATTACTTTGATGCCATCGCTGATTCGGATGATGCCGATGTATTGAATATAAGGTTTCACTGTACTCAGGACTTCTTGAGGATAGTCTACCGTGCTTCCGACGCAGTACTGGCCAACAGCGGCCACGAGCCCTTCGGACTGGTTGGACTTGAGACAATGGCTGCTGGCGGTATTGCCTTCACCGGCGCCACGGGCGAGGACTATGCGGTTCATCTACAGAACTCAGTGGTTCTGGAGACAGCAGATCCGCAGGAGATTGAGGCTTATGTGGATTACCTTGTCAGTCACCCGGATGAGGATGCAAGGATCCGCAGGATGGCACGGAACACAGCAGAGCAGTTTACGTGGGGACGCATCATAGAGAATCTTATACAAAAACTGGAGTACCAGGCCCACTCCCAAGGCATCCTTGCATCCCTCCAAAGGGGAACCACGGTAACAGACACACAACCTGCATCCGAAGGATTTGTGTTTCCCCGAATGATGGCGGAACGCGAGCCAGTACTCGCAGCCAATATTTAATTATTGAAGAAGGGAGGAAGAAATGGTCCAGCAGACAGTCCCGGTAGAAGAGGGAGCAACCTCTTTTGATCAAACACAATTGAGACCTTCTTTGGAAGATCGAGAGAGGCAAGTGGTTGACAATGTCAAGGCTATCATGGCCGATGTCGCCGTACAGGTTGGAGCTCTGATTGACGGTGTCGGCTGCAAATTTGCTCAAATAGTTGATTGGCAGTACTATCCGCCGTCCACAGCGTCTGCCAGCCGCAGCAACAGTAATGATGAAATGATTTGTTTTGCAATAACTGAAAATGAGAAGGGATTGCACTCCGGCGGCTACATTGAACTCACCTTATCGCCCGAAGAGGAGGTTCTCAGGGCAAAGGGTGGATATTACGACACCTGCTACCAGCCTACAGCAGTGCATGAGAAGTCTCTGCCTTTGCGTAAGCTGGGCCGCCAGAAGCTGGGACAGGCATTGATGGAAGTCTACGATAGAGTGATAAGGGAGTACGGGACTCATGTATGCCATGTATCCTAACACAGCGGTGGTCGGGAAGGGACAACAACCGAGGCAACATGTGCCTGACAAGGAAAGGCCCGGGCAGGCTACTGCTGCTGTGCACGAAACCAGACTGGGATGTCGCCACTATTGGATTATTGGAGTTGCAGACGGTCCGGTGAGCAATGGGACGTGCAAGTTGTGTGGTGAAAAGAGGGAATTCAGCAATCATCTGGTGCTGTCTGAGGATGCACCAAAAAGAAAAGCACAGCGATACCTGGCACAGAATGGGATAAACGCAATGCAGCGAAAGGAATTTTACAGGATGCCGCCAGGCAGGTATGACAGAGCTCTGGCGCTATCACTACACAGTCAAGTCAAAGCAGGAGGTTTCTAATAACACTCATATCCTGCCCGAACTATCCGGCATCAATGACGATAGCCAACAACAGTGCTAGAAGGAGGGGGAAATGGCCTTGTCCCAGACATATGGAAAACTGACGATCCCAATGGTAGGCGAAGACGAGCCAGTATTCATTCTCCGTGCTCAGGATAGGCTGGCCGAAGATGCTATTGAGATGTACCGGCTTTTGGCTGAGGCCCATGGTTACCAAGTGGCCCAGGCGTTGTCGAAGGAGATCAATTGCTTCCGACAGTGGCAAGGGGAGAGAAGGCTGCCCTATGAATACTCGGAAGGCATCCCTGCCAGAGGTGAAGTTGCCGGAGGCAGGAACAGGAAAGCTAAGAGGCTCCATATCGGGAACTTTAGAAGGTAGGTGCGAGGCCCATGCTTAACGGGAAGAAGGTTGCCATCCTGGTAGAACAGGACTTTGCGGATTCTGAACTCACTGAATCCCTTCGGGCAATGAAAACCGCAGGGGCTACGGTGATTGTGGTTGGCAGCGCCTCGCAAAGAAGCTACTGGGGCAAGAGGCGTGAAGCCAATATCATGGCTGATGCGGCTGCTGATGCGGTGAGAGCTGAAGATTTTGATGCCGTTATTATCCCGGGTGGCTTCGCACCTGATGAAATGCGGCTTCATCAACCCATGATTGATTTCGTAAGAAAGGCACATGATTTAGGCAAGATCGTGGCTGCTATTTCTCATGGCCCGCAATTGTTGATATCTGCGGATATAGTAAGGGGGCGCCGTGTGACCTCGTGGCCATCTGTGGCCGTGGATTTGAAGAATGCAGGGGCGATCTGGATTGATGAACCAGTGGTTAGAGATGGGAATCTGATAACTTCAGGCAAGTCGGCTTTTTTACGTGAATTCAACATGGCGATAGTCGAGGCTCTGCAAGGTCAAACAAGCGCAATAGTGTGAGATCATTGGCAGAACTGAAGAAAGTGCTGGATTCATACGTGTCACTAAAGAGTGTGAACCATGGCTGAACATGAGCAACACTTTTAGGAATATAGATCTAGGGAGGAAAGAAAGATGATTTATTCAGCAAAAGACTACGGCAACCTCATAGGGATGAAGGGCTTCAGTGAAACACTACTGAAGAACCACTTTACCTTGTACCAGGGTTATGTATCGAACACTAACAAGCTGGTGGATCTAACGAGCCAAATGCTCAAGGAAGGCAAGATCGGTACCCCTGAGTATTCCGAATTGAAACGGAGAATGGGCTTTCGAGTTCAATGGCATGCGCCTTCATGAGTACTACTTTGAGAATCTTGGAGGGAAGACGCTGCTGGACAAATCAACTGCCCTGGTCAAGAAGCTAAGCGATGCCTTCGGCAGCTACGAGGCCTGGCTGAAGGATTTCAAGGCTACGGGAGCAATGCGTGGCATAGGTTGGGCCATTCTTTACCAGGACAACGTGACAGGAGGGCTATTCAACCAGTGGATCAATGAGCATGAAACCGGTCATCTTGCCGGCTGCAGGCCTCTCCTGGTAATGGATGTTTTCGAGCATGCCTTCATGATCGACTATGGCCTGAAACGGGCCGACTATATTGAGGCTTTCTTCACGAACGTGAACTGGGACGCGGTCAAGGACCGCTGTGCCTGAGGTTGTTGGGGAGCGGAGCAGCAGAAGGAAGGAGGAGGCGACAATAAGTACAGATGCAATAGGATTACGCGACGTAGACATATAGATACGGTTCTACTCACAACGAAATGAAATGACGAATGGAGGTAGAAACTATGCCAAACAAGAAAGTAAGAGAAGAACTGCTCAGCCTATTGAACAAGGCGTTGGAGCTTGAGCATGCAGCCTACGTGCAATATTTGAGTCATGCCGAAATGGTTGATGGACTGGTAGCGGAGCCAATCATAGCCAGGCTCAAGGAGACTGCGGGTGATGAGGCCAAGCATCAGAAGGAGTTCAGGACCCTGATTGGTGATTACCTTGGAGGCGTGCCTTCAATGGGTATCGCCAAGACTCACAAAGCAGGGACGATAGACGAGATCTTGAAGCAGAATCTCGCCAACGAGAAAGAAGCCGTTGATTTCTACAATACGATACTGAGCAAGATAGCAGAGCATAAGAAGGACCTCCCTTATGAGTTCTGGTTTCTAGAACATGCTGTAAGGCATGTCATTATAGACGAACAGGAACACATTGCCGAGCTGAAGATTATTCTGGCCCAGAGATAGGGGTTGCCTCCGCACCTGGGAAAGGTTCTTCGACCGAGAAGAGTCACTGGTTCTGCACCGGAGGTCCAATCCAGATGTGGGAGCAAGTCCGCACAGCAGGAGTTGGTTTGCTCTTCTGGTGATGGAGATGTTGAAAGTAAAAAGAGCCTATGACACGAAGGAGCCCAGCGATGGTATCAGAGTGCTTGTCGACAGACTCTGGCCCCGGGGACTCAGTCGTGCTGAAGCCGGCATTGACGATTGGATGAAAGAGGTTGCTCCAAGCGATGAACTGCGTCGATGGTTCGCTCACCAGCCAGAGAAGTGGGCAGAGTTCAGGCAAAGATACGCCGAGGAACTGCGCTCTCCTGCTAAGGCCAAGCTTGTAAGGAAACTTACCCGCTTGGCCTCGGATGGCAAAGTGACTCTTGTCTATGCAGCAAGGGATACCGAGCATAACAATGCCAGAGTGCTGGAAGAGATCATTGTCAGACAGACCAATGGCGCAGTGTAGGTCTTGTCCGATAAATGATTCTTTAAGTGAAAGGAGGTTATAATGGCTATCTCAGGCAAATATGGCAAGTTGAGCATACCCAAGGTTGGTGCTGATGAACCTGTATTTATCCTGCGGGCTCAAGACAAGCTGGCTGATACAGCCATAGAGATGTACCGGTTACTGGCAGCATCGCATGGGCGCTCACTGGCTAATAGCCTCCAGAAGGAGATCGAGGCCTTCAGGAAATGGCCGACCAAGAAATTACCGGACTAGGTTAACCAGGAACAATGGGATTCGATAGCAATCCAGAAGATGTAGTTACTGAATCAATGAAGAATTTCCTAAAGGAGGGAGTATATGTCTGAGTTCAAAGAACTGCTGAAGGCCAATGACCTGCAGGATGGGCAGATGAAGGCATTTAATATCAGTGGACGTGAAATCCTCGTAGCTAAGGTGGGTGGCAAATTCCTAGCGGCTGATAATCGCTGCCCCCATATGGGAGCAAAACTGGTTGAAGGTAAGCTTGAAGGCACTGTGGTCACATGCCCTAAACATGCCTCTCAGTTTGACCTCAAGGATGGCCGGGTAGTCCGATGGACCGACTGGTCCGGGCTGATGGCTAGAATGGCCAAATTGTTCAAGTCTCCCAGACCCCTGGTAACCTACCAGGTGAAGGTCGAGGGCGATAAAGTCCTAGTGAATATCTGATATAATTCCCCCAAAGCAACTCAGATTAGAAGAAGGAGGTAACCGTGAAGAAAGTCCTGATAATCTTTGACACACGTTACGGTAATACACATCGGCTGGCTGAAGCTATAGCTGAAGGAGCACGCGAAGTGAAAGGCACTGAGGTCCATCTCAGGCGGGTCGAGATTACCGAGCCCGAGGTCATTATTGAGCAGAATGAGTCCTGGCGCAAGGCCAATGAGAAATTCAAGGCCGTTCCCCAGGTGACTCTGGACGAGATGGCTGATGCAGATGCGCTCATCTTCGGCTCCCCAACAAGATATGGCAATATGACTGCGTCCATGAAAAAGCTCTTCGACAGCACCGGAAGACTCTGGGCAGAAAACAAGTTGTTTGGCAAAGTAGGTGCAGCCTTCACCAGCACGTCAACGCCCCATGGTGGGAATGAGATGACGATAATAACCATGTTCATGCCCATGTACCATCACGGCATGATCGTAGTGACGCCAGGCTATGGTGATCCTGCCCTATTTGCAGCCGGATCGCCGTACGGGGCCAGTTCAGTAAGCGGTCCTGGAGCCGATAAGCCTCCTACTGAGAGTGATCTCAAGGTGGCCAGGTTTCTCGGCCATCGGGTAGCTCGGGTAGCTGAAGCACTCTCATCCGTCAAAACTTGAGCGGGAGTGATGAAATCAGAACACTTGACTCAGATGGTTGACCAGCCTGCATGAGAGGCAGAGCCAATAGGAGAGAGCGATGTGGAAGTGTACCAACTGTCATCATCTGGAACTCACCGCTGAGAGACCGAAGCATTGTCCTGTATGTGGTGCGGATGCGGAGAAGCTGGTCCCACATGAGGTTCCTGGAATAAGGGGAATGAAGACCCTGGAAAACCTCAAGACTGGCTTTGTTGCTGAATCCCAGGCGCATCAGAGAGATCTGGCCTTTGCCCTGAAGGCTGAGCAAGAAGAGCTCACCCAGGTGGCCAGGCTATTCCGAGCGATTGCTGAGGCAGAAGGAATCCATGCCTTCAACCACCTGCGTCTCCTCGGAGGAGTGTCGGACACCCAGGAGAACCTGGAAGCTGCTTTTGAGAGAGAGAACCTCGCCAGCAAGACCTACCCTGAATTCATCAGAGAGGCCAATGAGGAGGGGAATTCAAGCGTGGCGACTATCTTTAGCTTCTCCCGTGATGTAGAGCGAGTCCATGCCAAGCTTTACAAAAAGGCCTTGGATCACATGATGCAGAATGTGGATACCACCTACTATGTCTGTGGGGTCTGTGGCTACGTCTCCGATGGGGAACTGCCGGACCAATGCCCGGTATGCGGGGCTCCCAAGGAGAAGTTCAGGACTATAGCATAAGCTGGTTAAAGGAGAACATCGCTGACTCCCTTTCAGACAGTAGAAGAGCTGGTATAAGCAGCATATGATTGCCCGATATAGATGTAGTTTTGGAGTGCCGCGGGACGAAAGGAGACATTTGTGGAGAGAATCTGGCTGAAGCACTATGATCCGGGTGTGCCTACCACTATCGAATATCCTCAATTAACCTTGCAGCAGCTCCTTGAGGAAGCAACACGGCGTTTCCCCGATAGCACTGCCATGATCTTCCCGGGAGCCCTGGGGGATTCCTACCGGCTTAGCTACAGACTGCTAAATCAGCAGGTAAACCGGATGGCGAACGCTCTTCTGAACCTTGGAGTCAAGAAAGGCGACAGGGTGGCATTGCTGATGCCGAACTGCCCCCAGTTCGTTATCGCCTACTATGGGATCCTCAAGGCTGGAGGGGTAGCAGTGCCCACTAATCCTCTGTATTCCCCGCGTGAACTGGAGTACCAGATCAAAGACTGTGGAGCTGAGACTATTATCCTTTTCAGCCTTCTCTACCCTGCCGTCGCAGGTCTGAAGGAGCGGACTGGCCTGAAGAATCTGGTGGTGACCAATATCAAAGAGTACCTCCCTCCGCTGAGTCGACTGCTTTTCACCCTTTTCCGCGAGCGAAAGGAGGGACACCGTGCCAACATATCTGGGGCAGCCGGGGTCTATTCGTTTCACGACCTGCTGCAACGCTTCAGCCCGGAACCACCCCCCGTAACTGTAGCCCCCAGCGATGTCGCCTTGTTGGAGTACACGGGAGGAACCACTGGTATCAGCAAGGGCGCCGTAGTCACCCATCGCAGCGTAACTGCTAATGTGTCGCAGCTCAAAGCCTGGGCGACCCCTATAAACTTCAAGGAAGGGAAGGAAGTGGTAATGGGCGTTATGCCTCTCTTCCATGCATATGGGATGGTGACTGTGATGCACTTCTCCATCATGATGGGCGCAGCAATGGTGTTGCTGCCTCGCTGGCAGACCGATCAGGTGCTTAAGGCTATCAATCGGTACAAGCCTGCCTTTTTCCCGGGAGTGCCTACCATGTATGTGGCTATTAACAGCCATCCTGATGTCAGCAAATACAATCTGCATTCTGTTAAAGCCTGCGTCAGCGGTGCGGCCCCACTGCCGGTGGAGGTCCAGACGAAGTTCGAAGAACTCACTGGCGGCAAACTGGTGGAGGGATACGGTCTGAGCGAGGCTGCAGTTGTTGTTACCGCTAATCCCTTGACCGGTATGCGCAAGGTGGGGAGCATCGGTGTGCCTTTGCCGGATGTGGAAGCCAAGATCATGGATGCAAACGTTGCCGACAAGGAACTGCCGATCGGAGAAGTCGGAGAGTTGGTTATCAAGGGACCGCAAGTGATGCAGGAATACTGGCATCAGCCTAAAGAGACAGAGATGGTGCTGCGCGACGGCTGGCTGTATACGGGCGACCTGGCGAAGATGGACGGTGATGGTTTCATATTCATCGTGGACCGCAAGAAAGACATGATTATTGCTGGTGGCTACAATATCTACCCTAGCGAGGTCGAAGCGGTTCTCCGGACACATCCCAAAGTCAAAGAAGTGGTTGCTTACGGCCTGCCTGACGCCTACCGCGGCCAAACGGTGAAAGTGGCCATAGTCCTCAAAGAGGGTGAGGCTGCTACACCGGAAGAGATCATCGAGTTCAGCCGGCAGTACCTGGCCCGGTACAAGGTGCCTAAGCTGGTGGAGTTCAGGGATAGTCTGCCGAAGTCGATAATCGGCAAAGTCTTGAGAAGAGTGTTAGCGGAGGAGGAAAAAGGCACACCCAAAGCTGCACAAAAGTGAGACACTGAGTAGTATCTGCAGGCTTCAGAATACATTAAAGCAGAAAGGAGGCAACTGAGATGAGGAAGATGACAGAGGCAAATCTGAATAACGCCTATGCTGGCGAGAGCATGGCCCACATGAGATACAACATCTATGCTGATGTTGCTGAATCAGAGGGCAAGCCGAATATTGCCAGGCTTTTCCGGTCCATATCCTTTGCGGAAAGGGTGCATGCCACCAACCACTACAGGGCACTGGGAGCCATCAAGTCCAGTGTTGACAACCTCCAGGTAGCCATTGATGGTGAGACCTACGAGGTGGAGGATATGTATCCTGCTTACAGGGCAGTGGCCGAACTACAGGGAGAAACAGCTGCTCGGCGCAGTACCGATTGGGCCTGGCAAGCGGAGAAGATTCATGCTGCCATGTACCAGCAAGCCAAGCAGGCAGCAGCAAACAAGGAGGACATGGACTTGGGGCCCATGTTCATATGTGAAGTATGCGGGCATACAGTGGAAGGGCAAGCTCCTGACAGATGTCCCGTCTGTCAGGCAGCAAAGGAAAGGTTCAGAGCAGTTCTAGGATTGCGCTCTGCAGAAAAGAAGAGGAGCAGAATCCGGTGGCATACAAGATCACGGATGATTGCATCAGTTGCGGGGCCTGTGAGCCGGAGTGCCCCAACAAAGCCATCAACGAAGTTGAGATGACCTATGTCATCAACCCCGACAGGTGCACTCAGTGTGTCGGGGCCTACAAGTCCTCCCGTTGTGCGGAGGTATGCCCGGTGGATGCCTGTATCGCTGACCCCAGCCATCCCGAGACCAAGGAACAGCTCCTGAACAAATGGCGCAGTCTGCACCCGGACAAGGAACCTGCTGCAGGAACCTATTGATGAGTTGAAGGGGCAAGGCTTGGAGTGGTCTTTGACATGGCTTTGCTGCCTTGGATAGATTTTCTCAGAAGAAAAGGCAGCTGTTATCCAGTCCAGGCGGCAGTGATAAGCCAGTCCAAAGGCAGATTAGTATGAGACAAGCAGCATGTGGTTTGAAGATGGGGGAACAGCTTGGCGTGGGTCAAGGAGAAAAGGGAGGTGCATATGGAACTCAGCGATTTGGCGACCCTGATCAGGAGCCGACGCTCTATCCGCCGGTGGCAGGACAAAGAAGTGCCCTTGAGGCTATTGACTCAGGCTATAGAGATAGCGACCTGGGCTCCCAACGGGGGCAACAGGCAGAATTGGCGCTTCTATGTCATTACGAACCGCAACACGATCAAGTCGATTGCAGACGAGGTGCAGAAGACTGCAGGCCAGATGGCCTCTTGGCCGGAGGCTAAGGAGTTCGCAGGTGAAGTGTCCAGATGGAAAGACGGAGCAGGTTTCTTCCGCAGCGCGCCGGCGGCTATTGCAGTGGCCGCGGCCCAATATGATTCCGTAGCCGACAAAGTTTTGTCTGCTCGGGAGAAGACTGACCGCCAGGCGAGCCAAATGCGCGCTTGGCGCAATACCGCTAATACCCGAATACAGTCTGTGGCTTCAGCTACTGCTTATTTGCTCCTCGTCTTGCACAACATGGGGTTAGGGGCAGTGTGGATGACAGGCCCCATGCAGGCTGCGGGAGAGATACAGAAGATTCTCCGGGTGCCACCGGATATGAATCTGGTGGCGTTCATTCCTGTTGGCTACTCCGGCTGAGAGTCCGGAACCCCCGCCGCGACGGCCTGTTGAGGAAGTCTGTGAGATTGTGAGTTAGATCGGGCTTGGCCTTTGCCGTATTGGTATGGCCGGTTTCTGGCGTGTCGCATGCGCCGAGCGCCAATCGCATTCTCGTTTGGCCGATGCATCTGGGCAATCCACTCGTAGTGCGGATGATGGTGCTAGCTGAGGACACGCCTGCGGAAGCCCGCGATCCCGGCCCAGAGGAACAGGGCACACAATGCCAGGAGCACAGGGTAGATCACGTACAGGTGCATGTGCCCCGCCGTGGTCAACGCAGCGCGGAAGCCCTCAGTCACGTAAATCAGCGGATTGATGCATACCAGGGCCTGCAGCCAGGAGAAGCCCCCGACCTTGACGGCCGACAGCGTCGTCCACGGATAATAGGTGCCTCCGAGGAATGTTATGGGCAGGACGATGAACCCGAACATGACGCTAATGTTGCGCGGCGAGATGCGGGTCCCGAGCACCAGTCCAAGGCTGGACGTCATGATACAGGCGATCGGGATGAGGGTGAGCAGGATCGGCCAGTGCACTGACAGATGCACCTCAATTCCCTTGGCATGGATAACCAACGCGATCGGGAATACGATAACTGCGGCGATCAGGCCCTGAATAGCTCCAGCCACTACCTTGCCGATGGCAACCAGAGACACAGGGAGTGGTGCGAGCACCCGGTCCTCGATCTCCTTGGTGTAGCCGAACTCGTTGGCCAGGGGCAGGGCCACTGCCTGGATTCCCTGGAACATAATCGACAGGCCGACCACACCGGCTACCAACACGGTAGCAAAGGCAGATTCGCCGCCGACACCCTGGCCCCCGCCGACGCCTTGGCCAATCTTGGGGAATACGTACAAGAAAACGAAGACCAAGAGGAAGGGCTGGACGAGCGTGCGTGCGACGAACACGCCCAGGTTCTTTTCCAGTACCGCGAGGTCGCGCAGTAGGAGTGCCTTAAAAGCAGTGAGGCTCGCAGCGGCCGCTGACCGGGTGGACCCGGTCAGGCTACTTGAGGTTGGCAGAGGTGGCGGTGGTCATTCTCGCAGCTCCTTTCCGGTCAGGTTGATGAAGACGGTTTCGAGGGTAGGCTCGGCCACGGACAGGTCAGTGACATTGAAGCCTGCCTGCTCGGCGATGGCGAACACCTTGGGTAGCACGCCGTTCGTGCCTTTGACGTGGAGTTGGACAGTGCTCTCGATCCGCTGGCTCTTGGTCACCCCCTCGAGCCGGTCCTGAAGGACCCGGGCAAAGGCATCGAGATCGCCAGCGGCGGACACGGTCACGATGCTGTCCGCGCTGACCGACTCCTTGAGGGCCTTGGGGGTATCGATGACTAGGACACGGCCGTGATCCATAATGGCTAATCGGTCGCAGAGAGAGTCTGCCTCCTCCATATAGTGGGTGGTCATCAGGATAGTCTGGCCCTGTGTATGCAGATCACGGAGGATTTCCCATAGGGCTATGCGGCTCTGGGGGTCCAGGCCAGCTGTGGGCTCGTCCAGGAAGAGTACCGACGGATGGTGCATGAGGGCCCGGGCGACCATTAGCCGTTTTGCCATGCCGCCTGACAAGTCCATCACGGATGCCTTGGCTCGGTTGGCGAGGCGGAACTGGACCAGCGATTCGTCGGCCGCCGCCCGTGCAGCCTTGGCACTCATTCCGAAAAAGCGGCCGTGGTAGTAGAGGTTCTCCCGGACAGTCAGAGCTCGATCCAGGTTATTGGTCTGGGTCACCACGCCGATCACCTGCTTGGCTAGGGCCGGATGAGCGACCACATCGATGCCGGCCACGACGGCTTTGCCGCCCGTCGGGATAACCAGGGTAGTGAGCATGCCAACGGTCGTCGTCTTGCCTGCGCCGTTGGGGCCGAGCAACCCAAAGATCTCCCCCCGCCGCACTGACAATTCAAGCCGGTCCACGGCCAGGATGTCGCCTGGATATCTCTTGGTTAACTGCTCACAGCGGATGACCTCATCAACTGCGGCGGGATTGCCAACGCCGTCAGTGCTAGCGGTCTGCGTAGACATGTACCTCCTGCTTACGCTCGAGGCCGTTTAATATTGCCTCACCCTTGCGATCAGATTTGCCCTCTACGGAGTCCAGGGCAAAAGCTGTGCTGGTGAACCCGACGGTAAGAGCGATGATGGCCGTAAGAGCAACTGCCAGAAACTCGTTATAGTTTTCCACAGATCCTCCCTTCTCTCTTGATTCTTCGTTTAGCTCAATCTGATAGATCTATGACTTTGCACAACGAAGAAGACAATCCAAAATTAGTGCCCTCCCGGTTACCAACTAGGGCAGATCCTTCTTGATTTGCTCGAACTGTTCCTTGGAGATCTCCCATCTGGCATATCGCTCCTTGGCTATGTTCAATGCATTCCCTTTATTGGCACTTGCTGCCGGAGTTCTGTCCCCTGCCAGTTTCGCGATTCCCCAGGCTATCAGTGCGATGATTCCTACCCAGAAAAGGAGCCATAGTATGCCACCGAAGACCATCCACCAGCCCATTCCTTCATGTGTGTGCCACATGTCTTCCTCCTTATGGTACTATTTTCTGTTGTGTCTCATCAAGCATATGTACTCCTCACAACTACATCTATGAGGAGAGGTATGCTTTATTCGTTTCCGTATGTTACAGCGCGTGCCTGTTCCGGTCGGTGTTTGCATTTCAACTGGATAGTATTACGGGTTTGTAGCAGGTGCTATCCGCAAAACTACCTGGTTCAGGGGTTCCGCGAATACCTGTTTTGGGTTCTGAAATGATTGACCTGCTGCAGCGATGCCTCGTAGAGCTTCAGGCTGAGGTTAAGCTTGCGCAAGATCAGGTGGGTCACTATAAGCCATTTGCGCACAGCATCATGGCCGCGCTCAAACGGTGCAAGAAGGTTGGATGTTGGTCATCCGCAAAAAAGAAGACTGGGCAACATCTCCAACTACTGATCTGATGCCCAGCCTCCGATTGTTTTTGGTTGCCAAACTGGCAACTACTTCCCCTTTCAGGACTTTCAAGCGAGGCAGTTTCTGGCTAGAGCCTTGCTCTTGGCCACTGCCTCCTTGAATCTGTGAAAGAAGCGGGCTTCTTTGTCACCAGATTCTGTGCTCATGGCCTGTCCCCCCTTTCTTGAAGAATCGCAACGGAGTATTTCGTCCGTTTGGTGCGTATACGCCATACTACTCGACAGAGTCATGGTCTGTCAAGAGGTCAGCACCGACTTCAGTGATTCATGGCTAGTAAGTGCATTTGAGTATAGGCGAGACTCAACGCCATTCCCTACTTGTATCCAAGCCAAGGTTGAGGTGGCGACACATCATTCTTCCCTGAGACAGAAGTCACATGCAGTTTCTGAAGACTGGGTCATAATCGACAGTAGTTAGATTAGATATTTTGCCGAGAGGGAAACCAATGAGAGTTAGAATAACAAGGAGCGACAAAGAGTGGCGGTCATTACTGACGCCACAGCAATATAAGGTGACCCGGAGGAAGGGAACAGAGCCTCCCTTTACTGGGGAATACTACGACTTCAAGAAGAAAGGCATTTACAGATGCGTGTGTTGCGGCAACAGCTTGTTCAGTTCAGAGACAAAGTTCGATTCCGGGACAGGCTGGCCGAGCTTCTGGGCTCCGATTTCAGAAGAGAATGTCACAACAGCCACGGACGTCTCACATGGGATGATAAGGACAGAAGTCAAATGCGTAAGGTGCGGGGCACATCTGGGGCATTTGTTTGATGATGGACCGCCTCCAACCAGACTGCGCTACTGCATCAACTCCGCCGCGCTGAACTTTGCGGAGTAGTTAAGAGTCGTCTTATGTACAATATTGATTGCCCTCGTCACAGGGTTTCCGTCAAGAAATTCAGGTAGAATAGAGGAAGCTGATTGCGCACGACATGGAAGAAATAAGAGAAGTCGGAACCCTGGCAGGAGGCTGCTTCTGGTGTTTGGAGGCCACCTTCGAACGGCTGCAGGGGGTAGTGCGTGTGATATCCGGCTATGCAGGAGGACATGTCGCTAATCCCTCCTACAGTCAGGTCTGTAGCTGGGACTACAGGGCATGCTGAGGCGGTTCAGATCACGTTTGACCCTCGCGTCATCTCTTTCCGCGAATTGCTGGAGGTCTTCTTCAGTATTCACGATCCCACGACGCTGAATTGCCAAGGAGCCGATGTCGGAACTCAGTATCGCTCGGCCATCTTCTATCATACCCCTGAACAGAAGGCCGAAGCAGAGGGCATGATAAGAGAGCTTGAAGCATCAGCGGTGTGGGATCAGCCCATTGTCACCGAGGTCAGGCCCTTTACCGCGTTCTACCCGGCTGAGGAGTACCACCAGCAATACTACCGCAAGAACCCCGAACAGGCCTATTGCCAAGTAGTGATCGCTCCCAAGTTAGCCAAGTTCCGCAAGAAATTTGTGGCCAAGCTCAAGGAATAGTTGAGCCCCAACGTGTTCTGGCTGCACCGTGTAACAGTCTCAAACAATCTCGACCATGCTTGAGTTGATTTGGCGCGAATCCCGGTTCCTGGGTTTGCCGGCAAGAAAGGAGATATCAGATGAGTACTGTTCGGAGAGTGAAGAGGACTTTCAGAAGCAGACCTACAGTGGAAGGAGCCGGTGTCAATCTAAAGAGAGCATTTGGCTTTCATCAGGTTCCCCTTTTCGATCCTTTCCTGCTGCTCGACGATTTTCATTCCACTAACCCTGATGACTATATCAGGGGTTTCCCGTGGCATCCGCACAGAGGAATAGAGACTATTACCTACGTCCTTCATGGCAAGGTAGAGCACGGTGATAGTATGGGCAACGGAGGAGTCATCCATTCTGGAGATGTCCAATGGATGACTGCCGGAAGCGGTATCATTCATCAAGAAATGCCCAAAGGACAAGAGGACGGGTTGATGTGGGGCTTTCAACTTTGGGCAAATCTTCCGGCATCACATAAGATGATGCCCCCACGCTATCGGGATATCAAAAGTACACAAATTCCGGAAGTACTTACTGATACTGGTGTGTCGGTGAAAGTCGTCTGCGGAGAAGTGAACAGCGTAGAAGGCCCTGTCCGGGATATCGTTATCAATCCAGAGTATCTGGATGTTGCCATGCTGCCGCATTCCAGTTTCAGGCGCAGTATCCCGAACAATCATAATGCATTTGCCTATGTTATAGAAGGTGAAGGCTATTTTGATGATCGACGAGAATCACGTGATCTTAAAGTGGCCGGTACCGGCTACTCCGGTTTGAGTAGAGAGAGCATGTTGGATCAGGAACATTTGGTTTTATTCGAGACTGGTGACGAGATCATTGTGATCACCGGTGACAAGCCGATAAGGTTCTTACTAGTATCGGGGAAACCTATCGGAGAACCCGTGGCCTGGTCTGGCCCCATAGTCATGAATAACGAGGAAGAGTTGAGAGTAGCGTTTGAAGAATATCAGAAAGGAACCTTCATCAAACATACTAAGTAGACTCACCAGCGCCCTGTGGAACTTCAGTCTGTCATCAACCCCCGAGCTTCTGATATATCCCACGCTGAGACCACGCTCAAACTCTCACTCTGAAACTAGCTTTCCAATGCCTTCCCAGAACTCTATCCAGATTGTCGTCTCCAGACTATCAGCCTTGCCCTAAACGTTACGTTCCTCCGTATGGAAGTTGACAAAAGTTGAGAAATCTGTCATAAATGATATCCCTTTTTGATGTTATAGAACAAGTGGCTGGCAGGCAATCTATGAGGGGGGGGAATGTGACTCTGTGATTTGAGTCACACTTAGTTGACCGGCCAGCCATATATATTTGGGGAGTCTTCTGACGGGAAGTCCTAGAGGTAGAAGAAATGGACATATTGGTTACAGGAGCTACAGGTCAACTTGGGAGAGAGATAGTACCTCGTTTTCTGGAAAGAGGGAATCGTCTCAAATTACTGGTTCGTGATGCGGCCAAGGCTAAGGGGCTGTTTCCTGACTGCGATATCATTCAGGGGGATATTGTTCGGGATGATCTTGGCATTGAAGTGCCGATGAAAGTAGATGCCGTCTATCACCTGGCTGCCGACATTAACTTGGGCACCAAGAGTGACGATAGGGTATGGGCCACAAACTATAACGGTACTGCCAACGTGATCCGCTTCTGTGAGCTAAACTCAGTGCCCCACCTCTTCTATGCGGGCACAGCCTATACTGAAAAAGGCAGGAACGCCTACGAGAAGTCAAAGAAGGCGGCTGAGCAGCTTGTGGAGTCCTGTGGGATTGAGAGGAAAACAATCTTCAAGATCGGCATCCTTGTCCCGAGTCTCAAAAACCCTAGCAAGGCTTCGACGGAGGCACCGTATCTGCTTACCCATGGGATATGTGTGCTTCATGACCGCGAAGAGGTGGTGAAAAGACGTCTGGATGGCACGCTTCGATTGCCTATAGCAGAGCCTAGATTCAGGGTCAGAGGCCTCCCGGATGCCAGGCTCAATCTGGTGCCCATTGATGTAGTAGTCGATTTTATTGTGAATACAACAGAGACAGGCAAGTTCTGGCTCACTCACCCTAAACCTCCAAAGCTGGGCGATCTGTTAAAGTGGGCAGGCGAGGTATTCTGTGTCTCCATAGAATTACAGCCAGATTTTGAAATGTCTGATATTGAAGCCCTGTTCCATCAGGGTGCAAAACCGTTTCTCCCTTACCTTTTCGGTGATGAGTTCCCCAGTGACCTGAAGGATTGTCCTGACATTACTCCTGGATTTGTGAGGGAAAGCGTGGCCCACAGCACCATTAGCGTCGATGGCACATCTGCCAGTAAGTGGCTGAAGTGATTCAACAAGCAGCAAGAGGGTGGGCCGGAGAGGGTCGTATTAGCAATTAGCCTGCGCGGCACTGTACAAAGCAAACTAAAGGCCAGTCTTACCTGTCAGGAACTCACTGTGCGAATAGCATTGAGCAGAAGCTAGGTTTGCCACCTTTGCGTCAAGTTACAGGCTTACTAAACTTCCTACCACTTCTGAGAATTGAGTCCTCCATGGATATCCCTATAACAGGGCACTCCATTTGGATGTGCAGTGCTCGGGAGACCAGTCTTTAGTGTTGCTAACATAGTCCTATAATTATCTCTATGCAATATAATAATCAAATAGTGATCCTATTATTGCGTCCTGTCCAACTCTGTCAACTAGGCTATGGTTTAAGATCTTGACATCCTGGACGACTGCATCATAGGATTCCTGCAACTGTTGTAGCAAGATAAAAGACCATGTTATGAGGGTGGACGAGGGCAAGTGATGCATGATTGGCACTCATTAGCCTATCACGGCGATGAATGGTTGGTTGGCTACGCTTGTACCCCACCGGGTGTGCCTAGTGTGCTCATCTTTTCCGTTGGACATGCGCTTGAACTGTATCTGAAGGCAGCTCACGCGAAGCTCTTTGGTGACTTTGATGAGGCTCTCGGCTTCGGGCACAGAGTCAAAGACCTGTGGGACGCCTGCAAGAAAGGCGACTGCGCATTCCTTCCGAATCACGAGATACGGGACGCCATCTTTTCGCTAGACTTCCTTGACCAGCAGGTCTTCAAGACGCTGTCCAGAGACGATCAGCTTCATTTCATTAAGTACCAAAGCTTGTATATCATTGCGAAACACCTACAGGATTTGAAGTATCTTGGGTTGCCGTGGAAGACGCGGAAGAAGCGGGGAACTACGGGGATGGCGTGGGTTCAGCCCGATCCGTACTGGATTACTCTGTTCAGGGACTTGAGAGGGTACCTTGGCTATCCGCCGCATGGGAAAGCAGACTTCATTAAACAGCAAATGGACTTGGGGATGATTCCACCCACTGCCGCCAGTTACCTTTCAGGTCTGTACAGATGAAAGCATCTGGTAACAATGGCATGCAGCCGGATGCTCGTACCTCGCGCCGCTGATGTCGGGCGTTCACCCCACTGACTAGCGCGCAATCATGTCGATGCCCGACTGGGGCGTTTGTTTGTTGGCTTGTCTCCTGGGTTGGGGTATGATGGTTACCACCAGTTCAGATGATGGATAATCGTGAGTATAACAGAGACGATACCTCAATGAGGAATGGTACGTAATAGAGATGGCTGGCCAGTCAACCGAATGTGACTCAAACCGCAGAGTCACATTCTCCCCCTTCTAAGATTGACTGCCAGCCATTCGATTTTTAGGACGGTTCTCGCCTGAGAATCCAAAAAGCAGCCTTTCCCGGTCTGCTATGTTTCTGCCTGTATCATCCTCCTTGATTGTGTTAATAGGCCTCGTAATCTCGTAATGTGGGGGAATTATTCTACGACAATCATTGAGTTTGTCAAGTTTTCTACGAGCAGCATGATCTTTGGGGTGATGCTGAGTGTCTGTGGGGCAATAATGTGGAGGGAGTCTCGGGAAGGCAATTGTGAGAGAATCTCCCCCCATCAATATTTGTGGATTCCCGAACTGATTGATAGAATGCACTAGAGTCCTGGTGCAGTCTTGCAGGCCAGCTCATCAGCTACTGGCGCACCAGAGCCTTGTAGGGGGCTAGAATGGACATCGACAAATACGCGGCACGCAGGTTTGATATTCAACCGGAAAAGGCTATTGATACCGAAGTACTGGAGGCTATACCATTTGCCTATCCTGGCTCAGCAACCGAGGTCGTCTATGAGACCGAAGAGTTTACCTCTGTCTGTCCCTGGACAGGGCTGCCCGATTTCGCCCGGCTTGTGATTCGCTATACCCCTCGCCATTCCCTGGTGGAGCTCAAATCTCTGAAGTACTACCTGACCTCCTATCGCAATGTGGGCATATTGCAGGAGCACGCGGTAAACCGTGTTCTTCAAGATCTGGTTCATCTGGTGCAGCCGGTCTCCATGACGGTGGAAGCTGAATACAAGGAAAGGGGTGGCATAAAGAGCGGGGTGGTGGCCAAATATAGCCAGGCATCTGTATAACGTCCGGCAGAATCGGATCCCGGATTGTATGCGCAGCCTCTCGACCAGATTACCAGGCAGGTAGTCGGAGCTTGGGTACCCAAAGAGAAGGAGATATGAGAGATTGAGGATTGAATTCAAGCCTGTAGGGGTAGTGAGGACAAACCTCAGCAATGACGAAGTTAAGGGAAGCTGGCCCAACGGAATTGAGGCTGAAATAGAGGTTTTTGAAGACTACGTTGAAGCCCTGGACGGCATCGATGCCTTTTCCCACTTGATCGTGTTGTTCTATATGCATGAGACTACAGAGGCACAGAGGGGGACCCTCAAAGCCAGGCCGAAGAGGTTCATCAAATACGGCCTGAGACCTGAAGACCTGCCTCTAGTCGGTGTCTTCTGCTTGGATTCACCCCACAGGCCAAATCCCATAGGGTTGACTATCACCAGGCTTTTGGGAAGGGATGGAAATATCCTGAGGGTCGATGGGCTTGATGCCTTCAACCATACGCCGGTCTTAGATATAAGACCCTATACGCCTGACAGATGCAAGGCTCAACTTGAGCTGCCGGATTGGTTCAAGTCACTGTCGAAGTACCTTCAGTAGTCAAATGTCTTTGAAAGGCTGGCCACGAGATTGGGGGCTTACCCTCTGAGCAGGTATCAAGGCCTATTTGCGTGGTTTAGTAGAAATAGACCGGTGTGTGATGGACGTGGTCTCCTCTGCCACCGTGGATCCTGCGGATCAATAATAGTCTGTCTCTCTACAGGTTTCTTTGGCCTTGTCACCACAAACATGAAAACTAGGAGCAGAGAAACCAGCACGATGCCCAGCCAGAGCCAGGCTGAGGAGGCATGGGACGTCTGTTGGGCTTGGATACTGAAGCTGTCAGACAGGGTTGCAGTATCACTCGCTGTGGTCACTGATACATTTCTTAGACCAACCGTGGCTGTCTGATCAATCGTTATTGTAGCGGTTATCTGAGTCGGACTATCCACAGTGAAGCTCTCTACTCTGATGCCATCACCCAGACTGACTTCAAGCACGCCGTCCAAATTTACCCCGGTGATAATTATGGTGAGCGTTTCCCCAGGGGAACCAGAGGCGGAGCTCACTCCTGTGATTGTTGGAGGTGGAAGGAACAGGGACGGGGACGGTTACTGTGAAACCGCCGGGGAGTGTTGCGGTGCCACCTGGTGTGTTGATGGAGACAATCCTGGTACCTTCTGCAGCAATGCCGTCAATAGTAAGGCTGGCGGTTATCTGAGTTGAGCTGTCGATGCTGACGATAGTGGCTGTTATTCCTGAGCCGAAGTCAACGGAAGTGGCCCCGGTAAGATAAGTGCCGGTGATGATGACACCGTTTAAGGTCTGCCCCTGAATGCCCTGGTTAGGGCTGATTGAAGTTACGGTGGGAAGAGCCGGGTTGACTGTGAAGGCATTAGCCAGAGGGGCTGATGAGCCACCTGGGGTGGTCACTGTTATGCTCCTTGTTCCTGGAGCAGCAGCGGGGTTGATAGTGATATTAGCCGTTATCTGAGTTGGACTGTTCACGTCGAGGCTATTCACCGTTATGCCTGAGCCAAAGCTGACCGAAGTGGCCCCGGTAAGATAAGTGCCGGTGATGATGACACCGTTTAAGGTCTGCCCCTGAATGCCCTGGTTAGGGCTGATTGAAGTTACGGTGGGAAGAGCCGGGTTGACTGTGAAGGCATTAGCCAGAGGGACTGATGAGCCACCTGGGGTGGTCACTGTTATGCTCCTTGTTCCTGGAGCAGCAGCGGGGTTGATAGTGATATTAGCCGTTATCTGAGTTGGACTGTTCACGTCGAGGCTATTCACCGTTATGCCTGAGCCAAAGCTGACCGAAGTGGCTCCAGTGAAATAGGTGCCGGTGATGATGACACCGTTTAAGGTCTGCCCCTGAATGCCCTGGTTAGGGCTGATTGAAGTTACGGTGGGAGGAGCCGGATTGACTGTGAAGGCATTGGCCAGAGGGGCTGATGAGCCACCTGGGGTGGTCACTGTTATGCTCCTTGCTCCTGGCGCAGCAGCGGGGTCGATAGTGATATTGGCGGTGATCTGTGTTGAGCTGTTTACAGTGAAGCTGGTGACGGTTATACCAGCGCCGAAATCGACCGTTGTCGCGCCACTGAGATTGCTGCCGGTGATCACCACATCCAATGCCTGGTCTTGATCAGCAGAGTCAGGACTCACTCCTGTGATTGTTGGAGGTGGAACAGGAACAGGGACGGGGGCGGTTACTGTGAAACCGCCGGGGAGCGTTGCGGTGCCACCTGGGGTGTTTATGGAAACAATCCTGGTGCCTTCTGCAGCAGTGCCGTCAATAGTAATACTGGCGGTTATCTGGGTTGGGCTGTCGATGCTGACGATAGTAGCTGTTATGCCTGAGCCGAAGTCAACGGAGGTAGCCCCGGTAAGGTAGGTGCCGGTAAGGATAACATTGCTCAAGGTCTGCCCCTGAATGCCCTGGTTAGGGCTGACACCTGTTATGGTGGGAGGAGCCGGATTGACTGTGAAGGCATTAGCCAGGGGGGCTGATGAACCACCTGGGGTGGTCACAGTCACGCTCCTTGCTCCTGGCGCGGCAGCGGGGTCGATAGTGATATTGGCGGTTATCTGAGTTGGACTGTTCACGGTTAGGCTATTCACCGTTATGCTCGTGCCAAAACTGACTGAAGTGGCCCCGGTAAGATAGGTGCCGGTGAGGGTAACATTGCTCAAGGTCTGCCCCTGAATGCCCTGGTTAGGGCTGACGTTGCTTATCGTGGGCAGCGCCTGATTCACCGTGAAGCCATCAGTCAGAGTAGCTATGCCTCCTGGAGTGGTCACTGAGATATTCCTTGACCCAGGAGTGGCAGTGCTACTGATGGTGATATTGGTGGTTATCTGGGTTGGACTGTTCACAGTGAGGCTATTCACCGTTATGCCCGTGCCAAAGCTGACTGAGGTAGCCCCGGTAAGGTAGGTGCCGGTGAGGATAACACTGCTCAAGGTCTGTCCCTGAATTCCCTGGTTAGGGCTGACGTTGCTTATGGTCGGCGATGCCTGATTTACGGTGAAGCCACTGGTGAGAGTGCCCGTCCCTCCTGGGGTGGTCACAGTCACGCTCCTTGCTCCTGGCGCGGCAGCGGGGTCGATAGTGATATTGGCGGTTATCTGAGTTGGACTGTTCACGGTTAGGCTATTCACCGTTATGCTTGTGCCAAAACTGACTGAAGTGGCCCCGGTAAGGTAGGTGCCGGTGAGGGTAACATTGCTCAAGGTCTGTCCCTGAATGCCATGGTTAGGGCTGACCAAGCTAATGGTGGGAGGAGCCTGATTGACTGTGAAGGTATTGGCCAGGGGGGCTGATGAGCCACCTGGAGTGGTCACAGTCACGCTCCTTGCTCCTGGCGCGGCAGCGGGGTCGATAGTGATATTGGCGGTTATCTGGGTTGGACTGTTCACGGTTAGGCTATTCACCGTTATGCCCGTGCCAAAGCTGACCGAGGTGGCCCCGCTAAGATAGGTGCCGGTAAGGGTAACACTGCTCAAGGTCTGCCCCTGAATGCCCTGGTTAGGGCTGACCGAGCTTATGGTGGGCGATGCCGGCGAGATGCTGATGTAATCCACCTTTGTCCTGCTATCGTGGTCCGCGTCGGCCTCAGTGACAGTAAGCATCACTGTGTAGACACCATCCTGGGTGTATTGGTGAGACGGATTCTGCTGGGTGCTGGTCTGGCCATCGCCGAAGTCCCACAGCCAGGAGACGATGCCGTCATAGGAGGTGGACAGGTCAGTGAAAGCCACGGTCAGTGGCTCAGTCCCGCTGGTTGGTGTGGCTGAGAAGTCAGCCGCTGGTGTGGTATCAGAGACCATGATGTAGTCAGCCTTTGTTTCAAGGTCACTGTCACTGTCGGTCTCAGTGACAGTAAGCGTCACTGTGTAGACACCATCCTGGGTGTATTGGTGAGACGGATTCTGCTCGATGCTGGTCTGGCCATCGCCGAAGTCCCACAGCCAGGAGACGATGCCATCATTGGAGGTGGACAGGTCAGTGAAAGCCACGGTCAGTGGCTCAGTCCCGCTGGTTGGTGTGGCCGAGAAGTCAGCCGTCGGCGAGCCATCTGCGGAGACTGGCCGGGATAGCAGAAATGCAAGAGCCACAATAGCCAGAGTCAGAACCAGCGCGCTTGTCTTATTCCAGAAGCCTGTCAATTTCGGCCTCTCCTCCTCTGGTTCCGTATCTGAACAGTGCTGCCAGACTTTTCACTCAGTCGATTGAGACGGAGGCTACAAGACTTACCTCGGAGTCAGTCACTCGAATTTCGACTAGATAATACACGATGTGCCTCAGGCTGTCATCATCTGCACGGACTGTCCTTTTGGCAGGATGGCCCGCGTATTGTCCGATGATTGGTGGGTAGGGGCAACTTCCCTTTGCCGCAGTGTGACATAAGTCGCTGAAGTTAGCCTGCAAGGGGGCCAGAATTATGGTCGGGGGAAGGTAATGAGACGTAGAGCAACTTGCAGAGTAACTTGCGCCTATTGCAGGAGGTTCCCGCGTTATAGGGCTGGGCTTGTTTACCTGTGCGCATATCATGCCAGGTACAAGCGGCCGGATGGGGTATTGCCGGTGAGGATATCGTGACGGGACATGCCCGCTGGAATGGGAGTCCGGATAGCGGGAGACACCTCGTAGGAATCCTGGAGATGATGCAGGGGCATAACTGCTCTGCCGCGTTTGCTGGCAGTCTGAAGTTCTGCAGGATAGGTTTTGTTCGAAAGACTGGATGGAGGCCGTATGAAGGAGTCGTGTGCTAGCCCCTGCTCGGCTCCCATTCTTCGAAGACAACGGTCATTTTAGTAGCCTTCTTTTTCCACTGGTCATTTTCCCTGACGTATTCGTCGTCGTAGAAGCCCCAGCCCTTCCTCTTAGTGTTTGACTGTATGACTATATAGTCATTCAATACCCATGTACCTCTGGCGGTGTTGTCGCCGGTTATCTCAATCTCGGCGTTATGGCCCATATGGAAGGTGGTAGAGGACTCTTGCCCCAGGCTTTGCTTTAAGAACTGGATTATGGCCTCTCTTCCTTGACACTTTCGGCGCGGCCCATAGTCGGCTACCGCATCTTCTGTGAAACACTCGGCGAGTTCATTCCACAGCTTCCTGTCGACGCAGCGCCAATATTTGCATTTCAGCCTCTTGATGGCTTCGATGTCCTCCAGGGTTTTGATTCGGGCTTCAAGGCTCGCTGGCTTGCTCATGAGAACGGCCTCCTTTCCAATAGTTGCTGCTTTACTGCCGCAACCACCGGGGTTTGCTTTTCTGAGTATACGGGCAGTCCTGGATAACAGACAAGCCAGATCGTTTTTGTCGATGGTCTGCCCTGATGACTTGCGACCCCTGAGATTACCTCCGATCAGAAGCATTGAGATTACGGGTTGCCCGTGTTCTGTGAAGTGAGGTATGCTGTTTCATAGTGAGGAGGCTCGGTATGAATGAATTGAGCGACTACAGCGGGGAATTCGATCCCGGTGTCACCTACGAGAACTTTTCCAAGGATTTCCTGCTGAAGGCTTTGAAGGCATATGCGGGCTACATTCGGAAGCTGGACGGTATCTGGTATCTTACGGTGAAGCAGCAGACGGATGACGACATGGCCTTTGCCTGCGACAGGCTGGTGTGGGACAAGATGGAGGTCCATGACGTGGAGACGACCTGCAAGCTGTTCAAAATCGGGAGCATGGATGTGGCGGCCTTGATCAAAGCACTGCAAATGAGCCCCTGGACGTGGAATCTGGAGCACCATTTTGAGTTGAAGAATGCCAATCACGGGGTTTGGACGGTGACTCGCTGCCCCACACTGCTGGCTCTGGAGAAAGAGGGAGAGGGCAGGGAGCGCCGCATCTGCCGCCAGATTGAGACCGAACTGATTGGACTGAGAGCGCACACCATAAACCCGCGGATCAAAGTTACCCCGCTGAAGCTGCCTCCGAGGAAGAAGAAGGACGATATTCATTGCCAGTGGGAGTTCAAACTGGAAGGGTAGGCTCCCTGCATCAGGTCTGAACGGAGGTGCTTAATGTCCACCAGGGCTGTTTGGCAGGAGAAGGAGGGGCATAATTGCATGCAGATATGGCATTGTCGGGGTGAAGTGGCAGTCTTATGACGATGCATTCGGATCTGGAGAGGGCTTTTCATCCCAAATCCGTTGCTATTGTTGGCGTTCCCAGGAGTGAGGCCAACCATCCGCCGGGTTATACGGGATACACCTTTCTGCGCCTGCTGCAGCAGGCCGGGTTCGAAGGGCATATCTATCCGGTTAACCCTAATGCCAGCGTTATCGCAGACCTGAAAGTATACCCCAGCGTTACAGCCATTCCTGAGCCGCTGGACCTGGTCATAGTCGCGGTGCCGCTGGCAGCGGTGCCCCGGGTGCTGGAAGACTGTGTGGCTGCCGGGGCGGTTAATGTGCAGATTGCCACTGCGGGTTTCTCTGAAACCGGTGAGGCTGCAGGTAGAGAAATGGAAGCTAAGGTGCGGGAGATCGCCTTGAGAGGAGGCCTTCGCGTAGTGGGGCCGAACTGCCTGGGCTACCATGTGCCGTCTGCCCGCATGCAGATGTATGACAAGATCGTGCTGGCCCAGGGCCCGGTGGCCTTCCTCTCACAGAGCGGGGGCCACGGCCAGGGTTATGTGAGGATTGGGCCGGCCTTCGGCATTGGCTTCAGCAAGGTGATCAGCTACGGGAATGCGCTGATGATGGACTGCACCGATTTCCTGGAGTATCTGGCTACCGATCTGGAGACCCGCATCATATGTATGTACCTTGAGGGTATCAGGGACGGCCGCAGGCTCGTCGAACTGGTGAGGCAGATAGACTCTCACAAGCCAATCGTTGTCTGGAAGGGAGGCCTCACTGCCTCAGGGGCGAGGGCTGCGGCGACGCACACCGGTTCTCTGGCGGGAGACGGTCAGATCTGGGATGCCTTCTTCAAACAGACCGGAGCGATACAGGTCGGCTCGATTGAAGAGATGGCCGATGTCAGCATGACGTTGCTCCAGTTGAAACCATCGCCGGGTGCGCGTTTGGCCGTGCTCGGAGGCGGCGGAGGCAATAACGTGGCCACCGCCGACACCTGTGCTGAGGAAGGTCTGGAACTGCCAGCCCCCTCTGCGGAGACGAGAGCCAGGCTTTTGGAGTTTATAACCCTGGTAAATCAGAGCGTGGTTAATCCGATGGATGCCGGCAGCGTATTTGGCAGTATGGCTATGCTGCGGCGGGCACTGGAGGCGTTGGCTGCTGACCCTCTGATAGATATCATCGTGCTGCACATGGGCGCTGATTATGCAAAGTGGTTCTCCCCTCAGGCACTGGCCGAATTCAAGGCCTGCATCGTGGATTTCAATAATAAGGGCCCCACGGGCAAGCCGGTGGTCGCGGCAATTAACGAGCAGGAGAAGCCTGCTGAGGCAGCAGAGTTTGTCCGCGATCTGAGGCAGTCCGGTATAACTACCTATGGCTCCCTGCGCAGGGCCTGCCGGGCGCTGCGTCGGTTTGCCGGTTACCACAGGTTTGTGGCGGAGAGCAGGGCCGATCAAAGCAGAGTTTAGGAGATGAATAAGTACGCTGGCGGTACTGCATCTCCGGGGAGGTTAACATGGAGACGAGCGATGTCTATACCGGATTGATGGAGAGGTTGAAGTACCCCAATTCGAAACATCTGCGGGGGATACTGCAGAAGCTGGTGACACCTGTGGAAGGCCAATTATTGCTGGAGTTGCCTGCCGAACCCGCTGTGCTTGCCCAGAAGTCAGGGTTGGATGAGCAAACCGTGCAGGCAAAACTGCAGGAACTTGTGGAGAAGGGATTGATCATCAAGTCGAGCAAGGGCCTCCGGTTTGTCCGCGATGTCACCCAGTTGCACGACGCTAATCTGTCCAGTTCGGATAAGTGGGTTGATAGTGAGCTTCTCGACATGTGGAAGGAGTTCTACGAAGGCGAGTGGTTTGATACCATGAAGACCATCCCCACAGACTCCTATGTGCAGTACGTCAGGGTCGTGCCTGCCTGGAAGGCTGTTGAGCGCAGCCCGAGCGTCTCCCTTCAGGAGCTTCGTTTCGAAGAGAACCTGAAGGAGCTGGTCAAGAGCGCGGAGGTGATCGCGGTGGTCCCCTGTACCTGTCGCAGATCGATGCGGCGGTGTAAGGCTGCAGTCGAGAACTGCATTCAATTTAACCGGGGTGCTGAGTATGCTATAGGCCGGGGAGCAGGCCGCAGGATTTCTGCGGAGGAGGCCATGGCTATCTTCGGCCAGGCTGAGGAAGCCGGCCTGGTTCATACCTGGCCCTTCGCAGTAGCGGGTTCCCCCCGTCTCAACGAGGTGTGCAACTGCTGTATTGACTGTTGTGCTATCTTCGATGCCGGCTTCAAGTTCGGCACCATAAGCCGGATTCTGGAGAAGAGCCACCTGAGGGCTGAGGTGGCTCAGGATTCCTGCACGGGCTGCCAGGACTGCGTTGAAAGGTGCTTTTTCAGTGCCATAGAGATGAAGAAATATCCCTCGGCGAAGAAACTGAAGGCCTCGGTTGACAGAGAGAAGTGCTTCGGCTGCGGTGTCTGCGTGTTGTCCTGTGCTCCCGATGCTATGACCATGAAGTTAGTGAAATAGCATGCCTGGTGCAGGTGGAAAGGTTCAACGAAGAGGGCTGATACCTGACCTGGCTCAAGATTGCCAACGATACTGAAACAATGTAGAATCCAACTCAATATGATGCTTCGGAAGGTGGCGTTGGGCAAGAAGACGGGCATCGAAATTCGACAGACAGTATCCAAAACTGATGAATCAGAGCACCCCAGCAAGGCCAGTATTGCTGCCATGGCCGTGGGCTTGGCATGGCTTATGGAAGAGGGTGAGGCAGCCTCTGCAAGAGGGCAAGAGGCGATGGTTCCCGTGCACGGGGCCGGGGAGGGCCCCTGGATCATTGCCGGCAGGGAGCAGCAGATGCGCTCTCGAGGAAAGGTAGTGCACCACAATGGGGAAGACCTTCAAAATCATAGTAAATGGCAGACCGTACACTGTGGAAGTGGGCCGCCTTTCCGATTCTCCTATTGCGGTGCGGGTCGATGGAGAGGTCTTTCACGTCGATCTGGAAAAAGAGGATTATAAGGCGGCTGCCACACCGGACACTGTAACGAAGGCAGCAGCGGATGCAGGTCCGGCGTCGTCTCCGGTTGCAGCAAGAAATGCATCCCAACAAACGCCAACCAGGGCGACGTCAGGAGTGCCTGCAGCCTCCGGAGATAAGGTTGTTACTGCTCCGATGCCTGGCGTGGTTTTGGTCGTGAGGGTGAGGGAGGGGGATCGGGTGAAGCACGGGCAAGAGGTCTGTGTTATGGAATCGATGAAGATGGAATTGAATATTATGGCGACCTGCGATGGTGTGGTGAGGAAGGTCTGTGTTGCCGCAGGACAAAGCGTGGTAAATGGCACTGTGCTGATTGAGCTTGGATAGAGGTTATTTGGTAGCACTGGTGCCGCAGTTCATGAAATAGGCTGGTACGGAAGGAGTATAGTAAATGTCGAGCAGGACTCAGTTGAAGGGTGCCAAGAAGAACAGGGGCAAGCACAGTAAGGAGGGCAGAAGGGGAGGGTCCCGCCCACAGCTCCAACCCGATGAACCCTTCATAAAACCGCTTCACAAAGAACCCCCCGCCCATACCCATGCCCATAAGGACAAGGGTGAAGAGCCGGAAAGCCCTTAAGCGTTCAAAAGCAGCAAATTCCTTTCTCTGTGATGCAGAACGAAGCTTTCCTCTGTGTCAGGCATGGGTCCTCCTGCGGGGTTTAGAGCAGCCCTTCAAGCGAAGGTTTGAAATGCACTCCGGCCAGTTCCTCTCCTGGGGAAAGGTCTTGGACCCAGCCCTCCAATCCTAGTCTATCCAGGAACTTCATTATCTGCTCGTATTCAGCCTCATTCACCCTGCGGTTGATCTCCGGATAGAGGTCGGCCTTGAAATACGGCTGGTATTGGAACATCAGGCTGATGACTGCCTGGGGGGTATTCTCGTTTATCCACGAAAGCACCTTGATTGTTTCGTCTATGTGGCCGGGGAGGACCAGATGACGGATAACGAGACCCTCCTTCAGCAAATCCCCCTCCCAGATGGCCTGCTTCTGCCTGTACATCTTGTGAAGAGCCCTTTGATTCACCGGAGGGTAGTCCGGAGCGTTGGAATACCTCTCTGCCAGGGATGGGGTGACATACCGCATATCCGCCAGATAAACATCCACGATTTCCCCCAGGATTTCTACGGTCTCCTCTGTCTCATAGCCCGAGGTGTTATAGACCAGAGGCAATCTGAGCCCGTTCTGAAAAGAGATAGCGAGCGCCTCCAGAATCTGAGGCAGGAAGTGCGTCGGGGTGACCAGGTTGATGTTCTCGGCGCCCCTCTCCTGCAGACTTAACATAATTTGGGCCAGTTCGCTGCCGGTTATCTTGTTCCCTTCCAGAGAGTGAGAGAACCGGTAGTTCTGACAGTAGGCGCATTTCAGGTTGCACCCCGAGAAGAATATGGTGCCGCTGCCCCTCTGCCCGCTGATGCCCGGCTCTTCCCCGTGATGAAGAAAGGCGGTATAGACGACCAGGTCTTTACCCGCCCCGCAATAGCCTGTTTGACCCTCCAGTCTGTTTACCTGACAATTCCTGGGGCAAAGGCTGCAACTCTGCCACCGTTTATAGAGGGCTTCCTGTCTTTCTGCTGTCAGCCTGGCTTTTATCGTCGGGTCCATTTCTTATGCTCTAAGGCAGTATTCTCCTGGCTGTATGGGGTCACCATTACGAATATTGCCAGTCTTCTGTTGGGTACGTCAAGCTGACTGATGATACTGTGCCTCAGGTATGCCTGGGCTCGATGGCGGCATCATGCGTGGCCTTTCCAGAGCCATAGGGAGCTGTGGTAAAATAACCACACACGAATTATTGCCAGTATGTCTGAATTTGAAGGAGGGGCAAGACAACTATGATCAAGCAACTGACTGCCGAAGAGGTGAGAAAAACCTGCTCTCCGGCGAGTTTGGGATTTGAAAGCACGGAGAAGTTGGAGGCGGCGCCGACCATCATCGGCCAGAGCCGGGCCCTTCAGGCACTTCAGTTTGGCCTGGAGATACAGAACTCCGGCTTCAATATCTATGCCGCCGGTCTGCCCGGCACCGGAAAGATGACCGCCATTACCGCTTTCCTGGAACGCGTGGCTAGAGGCAAGGACACGCCGCCCGACTGGTGCTACGTTCACAACTTCGATGATCCATACAGGCCCAGAGCCCTTAAGCTGGGGGCCGGCATGGCGGCCCAGTTCCAGAGGGATATGAAGAAATTCACTGAGGCTGCCCAAACGGGTATTCGCAAGGCGTTCGAAAGCGAGGAGTATATCAAAAGGCGGGATGGAATAGGGCGTGCTTTCAACGAGAAGAGGGAGAAACTATTCAATCAGCTCAACCAGGTAGCCCATGAAAATGGTTTTGCCATTCAGGTATCTCCCATGGGGATAGTCCTTATCCCGCTGGTGGACGGCAAACCCCTCAGCGAGCAGGAGGTGCTGGCGCTGAACCCCGAGGTGAAGGAGCAGATGGGAAAACACCAGGAGTCTATACAGGGCCAGATCAAAGAAGCCATGGCCGAGTTGAGGAACTGGGACAGGGAGATCAGGGAGCAGGTCGAGAAGATGGACCATGAAGTGGTTCAATTCATCCTGCAGGTGCCCATCGAAGAACTGGAGAAGAAGTACGGTGATGCCCCCGGCGTGGTGGAGTATATAAAGGCGGTACAGGGGGATATCATCGAGAACAAGGACCTCTTCCGCTCACCCCCCGAGGCTAATGACAGCAATCCCTTTATTGCGAGGGTTATGGTTGAGGCCCTTAAAAAATACGAGGTGAATGTCCTTGTCGATAACACAAAGGTGAAGGGCGCTCCGGTGGTTATCGAGATGAATCCCACCTTCAATAACCTCATCGGCCGTCTTGAGAAAGAGGCGCAGTTTGGTGCTCTCACCAGCGACTTCACCATGATCCGTCCCGGATCTATCCACAGGGCCAACGGCGGCTATCTGGTGATCAGGATAGAGGACATTCTTCCGGAACTCATGTCCTGGGAGGCTCTCAAAAGATGCCTCCGGGAGCGGAAGATCATTATTGAAGAGCTGGCCGAGCGGTTTGGCTTTATCACCGTCAAGGGTATTCAGCCGGAGCCGATACCCCTGAGTATCAAGGTTATCCTCATCGGCGACAGCCTCTACTACCATATGCTGTACAAACTGGACCGCGAATTTCCCGAACAATTCAAGGTGAAGGCGGATTTCGATAGCCGGATGGATTGGAATGCTGAAAATGTGAGGCAGTATGCGGCCACACTCTGTACCGTTTGTGATAAAGAGAACCTGCACCACCTGGATAACACGGCGGTGGCCAAGATCATCGAACACAGCTCCAGGCTGGCGGAGGATCAGCAGAAGCTGTCCACCAGATTTGCCGAGATAGCGGATATCATCAGGGAGGCCAACTACTGGGCCGGGTTGGACGGCAAGAATCTGGTCAATAGCGGACATGTCTCCAGGGCCATTGAAAAGAAAGTGTACCGCTCTGACCTGGTCCAGGAGCGCATCCGGGAGGTGATAGGGCGCGGCGTTCTCAAAATTGAGACGGAGGGAGAGGTGGTGGGGCAGGTAAACGGCCTGTCGGTGATTGACCTCGGCGACCTTACTTTCGGGACACCCAGCCGCATCACAGCCAGCATTTCCGCCGGCCGTGAAGGGCTGATCGATATAGAGCGGGAGGCGAAGCTGGGAGGACCTATTCACACCAAGGGTGTCCTCATCCTCAGCGGCCTTATTGCGGAACGCTATGCCGGCAACATGCCTCTCTCCCTGGCTGCCCGCCTTGTCTTTGAGCAGAGCTATTCGGAGGTGGAGGGCGATAGCGCCTCCAGCACTGAACTCTATGCTCTTCTCTCCAGCCTGTCAGGCGCTCCCATAAAGCAGAGCATTGCCGTGACGGGCTCTATCGATCAAAAGGGTGAGGTGCAGGCTATCGGGGGAGTGAACCAGAAGATCGAAGGCTTCTACGATATCTGCAAAGCCAAAGGATTAACGGGCAAGCAGGGTGTGATTGTCCCATCGAGCAATGTCCAGAACCTTATGCTTCGAGAAGATGTCGTGGAGGCGATACGGCAGGGCAAGTTCGCCATATACAGCGTGGGTAGTGTGGATGAAGGGATCGAGATCCTCACCGGCGTCAAAGCGGGCAAGCGTCTTGAGGATGGCAAGTTTGAGGAAGGCTCCATCAACGGCCGTGTTCAGAAGCGCCTGGAGCAGCTGGCCAAAGTAATGCGTGACTTCGGCAAGGATGAGAAGAAGAAGGGCAAAGCGGCAAAGGATAACGAGGCATCGTGAGCGGCCCTATTTCACGTTCCGCCTGAACCGGTTCCGGGGGCAGATCATTCTTCAGTGTGTTCGGTGTTTCGAAGAAGCTCCATAGCCTCGATCATCTGCTCTGCTTCCTTGAGCTGGGCCATGTCTTTGGGAGATTCCTGGAATTTCTCCAGGGCATGGAAGAAACGGTCGAGAACATCGTCTTTAAAGCGGGAATGAGGAAGATGTGAGTATGGGGAATCCGCCGCCCCCGGGCATACATAAAGACGAAACTCCGGCGACAAGGCCTTCATCATTTTTTGGCGACATGTTCTGGCAACCCGGAAGAGGCTCGGGTCTCATCCTCGTCCAGGTCATGCCACCAGGGAACATGTCTCTTGGAAATGACCAGGCTATGCCCCTTCGTGTAGGGGTTTATGTCCAGGATGCAGAGTGACTTGTCATCCTCGAAGATCTTGTAAGCCTCCGCTCTGCCTGCAACGATATCGCAGAAGGCGCATGTTTCATTCTTCTCCATTGGCGTGTTGCTCCCTCCGTTCTTCCGGCCTGAGATTGTGATGACCTGCCGCCAGAAATTGTACCACTTCCCGGGTTACGGTTGCTGGCATTGGAGCGGCTGCTTTTAGTTATTGTGATTTGCCACTCAAGTACCTCAATAGATAGTATGTAATAGATGCAGTTAAACAGGCATAGAGGGGTTATCTCATACACCACAATGAATCTGAGAAGGAGCTGACAAAAATGGGACTGGCGCTTGATGGCATAAAGATAATGAACATGTGCTGGACCGGCCCTGGTGCTTTTTGCACCGAGATGCTGAGTGACCTGGGCGCTGATGTAATCAGAATCGCTGATGTCCATCCGGAGACCCTTGGTGCGCTGACCATGATGGTGTTCAGTGACTATCCGGGTCTGCGCAACTGCCGGACATTCGGCGTCAATCTGAAAACGGAGGCGGGTAGAGAGGTCTATAAGGACCTGGCGAAGAGCGCCGATGTTTTGATGGAAGGATTCCGCCCGGGTGTGGTCAAGCGCCTGGGTATTGACTACGATACTATCAAGGAAATCAACCCGCGGATCGTCTATACGTCCTTGTCCGGCTACGGGCAGGATGGGCCCTACCGGGACATAGTCGGGCATGAATTGAACTATCTGGCGATCAGCGGTTTTCTGGACTTGACCGGGCCGAAGGGTGGGAAACCTGCCATACCGGGCTCAGTTGTTGCTGATTGGTGTGGGGGCTTGTCTGCCGGAGTGGGCATTTTGGCGGCGCTGATGGCGCGGGAGCGGACGGGAGAGGGCCAGTTCCTGGATGTTTCCATTGCAGATGCCATAACGGAAGTGACATCCATGCAGACAAACCCCTATCTCTACAAACGCGGAACAGTCCCAAAGAGAGGCGAGACTATTTGGAACGGGATGTATCCCTGGTACAACGTCTATGAAACAAAGGACAGGAAGCATATCACCATTGCCACATTTGAGCCGAAGTTTTTCGCCAACCTGTGCCGGCTTCTGGGCTGCGAGGAGTTCATCCCGCATCAGTTCGACGAGGGAGAGAAGCGGGATGAGATATTCCAAGTTCTTTACGGAGAAATTCCGGACTAAAACGCGGGATGAATGGACAGCGCTGCTGATGGATGCCGATACATGTTTTGCACCGGTCCTGGGTATCGATGAGGTGGAATTCGATCCCCAATTGATTGCGCGGCGGATGATCCTGGAGTCCGATCATCCCAAAGCGGGCCGGCTGAAGCAGATTGGCTCCATGCATAAGCTCAGTGATTCTCCGGTAGAGGTGAGGAACTGGGCCACCGGTTTTGGGCAGCATACCAACGAGATTCTACGTGAGATAGGTTACACCGATAACCGCATCAGTGAGCTGCGGGAAATAGGGGCGGTTGGTTGATGGCACCGACCTTGACCATTGTGCAGCCAGACCTCAGCTTGGATACAAAGAAGGGGCACTGCGTCTAGGTGGTGACGACGGCGCGGCGAGGAGCGAAGCGCATGGCTGCTGGCGCACTTGCGCGGGGCGCTGGCGGTGGGAGGGGACGAGCGGCTCGGGAGTAGTGTCGACCAGGTCGATCATGGGTCGTTCAGCCCACACTGAGCCATGTTGTGGGAGTAGCTGAGCTATTGCGTATGGGATGATCTGGGCTTCTTGGATCGTCTGCGTTTCATAAATTCGTTTAATTCGCGCTGTGATACTGCAACCCAGACGCCCAAGTAGTCTCTGAATTTGTGAACAGCGGCTCTGTCGATGACGGTAGATTCCTGTACGCGTCGAATTTCCAAGAAATTTTTGTGGTAAATGCAACAAAGTCCGCGAGTTGGACACCCTGGTTGGAACAGGAATCAACCTGGGTAATTCGATCTCCTGCCGCCATTTCCCGGACAGGGGGCGAGACCCAACGGCAATCGGATCAAGTATGCTTAGATATGGCCAAGCGGATGCGAGGGAGGTCAGAATCATCTCCCAGCGTGGCAGCGCTTTGAGGCATTGTTCATCAGCAAAGATGGGTGCATCTCCGGCGATGTCGCACTTATCCATCAGTCCTGAGGTTAGCCCGAGGAGCAGTCCTGTCAGGTTCCCAAGGGGTCCAAAACCGTCTTTCGATAGGTTCGGAAAGGATTCTTGGAGGGACTTGGCAAGATCGGGGTAGGTCGCTTCAGCTCGTTTGGAGATATCAGCTATCTCGACCTTGAGGTCGTCGAGACCGCGTATGCCACCCTGGTCCTTGTCTACCAGGACAAGGGCAGTGGCTAGGTTCATATCCAGGAACGTCTTTCGTAATTGACGTAGGACCACTGGTCTCTGATGTCTCGGGAGAGGCCGCCAGATGTTGCGGCCGTTGAATATGTCAGACGCGTGGAATTCAAAACTTGAATCATTGACATTCACCCACTGAGACACCATAGTCTTCAGAGGCGAAAGTCTGTCGGTGATGCATTGTAGCTGGGATTCATTGGCAGCAAGCGATGCCAGCACAACGACGCGCTCGTTCTTGTCTGGTAGGGTTCCAGCAAAGTCGATGAAGACCGAAGACATAATATGCGTTCTGTGTGCAAAGTCCTGCGTGAAGGGCCGCAATTGCGATATATTCTATCGCTGGTAGGCCTTGTTGTGAAGTGGGTAGTTCTCCATCTGGATGAGAAATAAGAGCGAAGGGACTGGAAAAAGCGAGCCGTTATGATTATACTGGGATACTCGGTCTCTGGTATCACGGTATCCCGCGCAATTTTCTAGACTAGCGAAAGGGGAGTGGTCTGATGCAGAGTTACAGCGCTGAAAGCATACGTAATGTGGTCTTACTTTCACACTGTGGGGCAGGCAAGACCTCGCTGTCTGAAGCGATGCTGTTCGCTGCCGGGGCCATCTCCCGATTGGGCCGGGTGGATGACGGCAGCACTACCTCTGACTACGATCCGGATGAGATAAAACGGAAGATCAGTATCAACCTCTCCCTCTTGCCCTGTGAATGGAAGAACACCAAGATCAATATCCTCGATGTGCCCGGCTACGCCGACTTCGTGGGTGGCGCCATATCGGGTATCCGGGTGGCCGATGGGGCGGTTATCGTTGTCTGCGCCTCCTCAGGTGTGGAGGTGGGCACCGAGTCGATGTGGCAAGCCGCTGAGGACCGGGCTCTGCCTCGCCTTATCTTCATCAATAAGATGGACCGGGAGAATGCCGATTTCTACAAGGTGGTGGAGCAACTTCAGAGTAAATTCGGCCGGCATTGTGTTCCCATTCAGATACCCATAGGAGAGCATGCCGGCTTTGAAGGGGTGGTGGATCTTATCGGTATGAAGGCCTACAAGAAGGACAGCCAGAAAGAGGACGCAATACCTGCCGCTTTGGAGGGCCAGGCAGGTTCTTTTCGCGATAAGATGGTGGAAACCATAGTTGAACTCGATGATGATCTTACCGTGAAGTACCTTGAGGGGCAGGAGATAGCAACGGAGGCCCTTCTCCGTGTCATGGTGTCGGGAGTAAAGGCCGGTAAGATAGTCCCTATTCTTACAGGCTCGGCGCTGCAGAACGTGGCTGTCTGGCGTCTTCTGGATGCGGTGTGCCAGTACCTGCCTTCGCCGAAAGAGACGGCATCAGTAGAAGCCGTTAATGCTGCTACCCAGCAGCCGGAGTCGGTCAAGCCTGAGGAAAGTGCTCCTTTAACTGCTCTGGTATTCATGACCAGCGCTGACCCCTACGTGGGTAAGGTGACCCATTTCCGGGTTTACTCCGGCTCCATCAGCAGCAACTCTCAGGTGTGGAATGCTAATAAGGGGCAGGCGGAGCGGATCGGTCAGCTCTTCATGTTCAAGGGTAAAACACAGGAGGCGGTGCCCAAGGTTGTTGCTGGAGACATCGGTTCTGTGGGTAAGCTGGCCGTCACTGTCACCGGTGATACGCTCTCCGCCAAGGAGCGTCAACTGAAGCTGGCACCGATTGAATTTCCTGAGCCGGTGTTCAGTGTTTCCCTGCATCCCAAGACGAAAACGGATGTGGACAAGCTGGGGACGGTCTTGCCCAGATTGGTAGAGGAAGACCCCACCATTCGTGTACGCAAGGATGCCGATACCGGAGAGACCGTTCTCTCAGGTATGGGCGACACGCATGTGGATGTAACGGCTGAAAGGATGCAGCGCAAGTTTGGAGTGGGGGTGGAGCTGAAGGTGCCCAGGGTTCCGTACAAGGAGACTGTAACTTCGTCGGTGAAATCGGAATATAAGCATAAGAAACAGACCGGCGGGCACGGGCAGTATGGGCATGTCTTAATCGAGGTTGAGCCTCTGCCGAGAGGCACCGGCTTTGAATTTGCCGACAGGGTGGTTGGGGGTGCGGTTCCCAGGAACTTCATTCCTGCTGTGGAGAAGGGCGTTATGGAGGCACGGCATGAGGGTGTGCTGGCCCGCTATCCTATAGTTGATGTCAGGGTCACGCTCTATGACGGCAGCGCTCACCCGGTGGACTCCTCGGAAATGTCCTTCAAGATCGCGGCGGCGCAGGCTTTGAAGAAGGCTCTTTCGCAGGGGCAGGCTGTTTTGCTTGAACCGATAATGCGTCTTAAGGTCACTGTCCCCGAGTCCTTCACCGGTGATATTATCTCCGACCTTAATACCAAGCGCGCCAGGGTGCTGGGGATGACCCAGGAATATGGCAGCCAGGTGATTGAGGCCCAGGTGCCATTGTCCGAAGTCCTGCGGTATGCCGTGGACCTGAGGTCTATTACCCAGGGGCGGGGCACCTATAAAATGGAGTACACCCGTTACGAAGAGGTGCCGGCTTACCAGGCTGAGAAGATCATCAGTGAGCGGGCAGCCGAGAAGGAAAAAGAGAAGGCTTAGCAGTCCATTACGTAGGGAGAGGTCTTAAGACCTGCCCCTACGCTGTCTCAGGAGTATTCCCCCGGAATAAAGTTGAGGAGCCATTAGAATGGCTCCTCAATCAGTTTACAGGTCCGCCGGGTTTCTGCCCTTATTCCTTCAGCAGTTCCTTGATCTTCTGGGTGAATGGAGGGAGTGCCTGCTTCCAGTCTGCTACTATGCCAAATCGCGCCTCTCTGAAGATATTGGCCTCCGGGTCCTTGTTGATGGCGATGATGGTCTTTGACCCTGAGCAGCCTGCCATATGCTGGCTTGATCCGGAGAGGGCTATAGCGATATAGACGTCAGGGGCCACAATCTTGCCGGTAAGCCCTACCTGTATGCTCGCCGGTACCCAGGCATTATCGACAGCAGGTCTGGTGGCGCCAACCGCTCCTTTGAACAATTTGGCCAGCTCCTCCAGTTGCTTGAAGCCTTCTACCCCGCCGATGCCCCTTCCGCCGGCCACTACTGCCGGTGCATCCTCCAGCTTCACGCCGGCTACCTCTTCCTTGACCTTCTTCACGAACTTGGTTCTTATCTTTGATGCGTCTATGCCGGCGGCAATATCAACTACTTCGCCCTTTCTTGCGGCATCGCGTGGTAGGGCTGTCATAGCCTTGACGCGCACGGTGGCCAGCTGGGGCAGGCTTTCCATGCTGAAAATCGCCTTGGCGTTGCCGCCGTAGACCGGCCGTGTCTGGACAAGGTGCTTGGTCTGTGCATCGATATCGAGATCAACACAGTCCATGGAGATCGCTGTGTTCAGCCTGAAAGCCAGCCTTGGAGCCAGGTCGCGGCCCATCGTAGTCTGTCCCATCAGGACTACCTTGGGCATCACCTGCTTTATAACATTCTCCATTGCCGCAACATAGGCATCACTCTGATAGTCTTTGAGCAATGGGTCATCAACAACATAGACCTTGTCTGCGCCGAAGGCGATAGCTTCTGCTGCCAGCCCCTTGACTCCGCTTCCCAGCAGAACTGCGGACAGTCCTTCGCCCAGCTTGTCAGCCAGTTTCCGGCCGCAGCCCAGCATTTCCGAAGTAATGGCTGCCACTTTGCCTTCGACGATATCGCCAACCACTAACACGCCTTTGTTATCTGCCATTAGTTCCTCCTTAAGTTGCTATCCTCTCGCAGTGCGTACTTTCCTTTTTCCCGGTTGAAATCTCTGCTTCTTCACCTTCGCCTGCATCAACAAGAGGGTTTTCGTCAACAGATAATAGTTGGTCCAGCAGCTTGTCTGCTGTTCCCGAGCCGGGGATTTCAGCAGCTTTCAGCCTGGCGTAGATGTATTCGATGGTGATTCCACAGCACGGCATCTTCTAGTTTTGCCTCTTAAGAAATGTCTCTGTCCTCATCTGCTGCAATACTATTAGAGTACCTTGGCTTCTCTCAGGCGGACAGCCAGTTTGGCTGCAGCATCGGCTGCATTCTCGCCCTCAACAATCTCGCATTTCCCTTCTTTAACCGGCTGGAATAGCTTGACCAGCTTGGTGCGCCGTCCCTTGGCGCCGATCTTTGCAGCATCCACGCCGATGTCCTGGGGCTTCCAGATGATAGGCTGTATCTTGGCCGCTTTCATGATACCCTTGAGCGCCGCGTAGCGGGGTTCGCCAAGCTCGTTGGTCACTGTGATGAGGCAGGGCATCGGTGCCTCCACTACCTCAAAGCCGTCAGCCACCACTCTTTCTACCAGGACCTTGCTGTCAACAACCTCAATTTTCTTGGCCAGGGTTATGCAGGGAATGCCCAGTATCTCAGCTATTCCCACGCCAACCTGGCCAGCGTCCCAGTCTGCTGCCTGTCTTCCGCAGAAGATGATGTCAAATTTGCCGATCTTCTTTATGGCCATCGCCAGAGCATAGGCAGTGGACCAGCTATCGCCTTCCTCATAGGCCGGGTCTTCCAGAAGAATCAGTTGGTCGGCTCCCATTGCCAGAGGCTTCTTCACCACATCTCGTACCAGATTGTTGCCCAGGCTCAGTACGGTTATCTTGCTGCCGGCCTTGGCGTCCTTGACCTTCAGCGCAGCCTCGACAGCCGTCTCGTCGAAGGTGCTGATTACAGGTGGAACGCCTGGCGGGGGGACAACCTTGTTGCTGCTCGGGTCAACCTTGAAGCTGGCGGGTGGTGCTTCGGGGTCGGGTACTTGCTTCACGCAAACGATCAACTCCATGAATGATATCCTCCTTTAGGTCGTCACTAGGACTTCAGCTTTGGTGGCCAGCAAACCAAACTTAAATTTAGCATGCGTCGCTGATTACTGTCAAATTAACTATCAGGGTGAAACACTCTATTGGCCGACGATTGGCCCATGCGGGTGCTGTGAGGCTGTTACCCGGAGTAGTGACCACCTCGTCCTTGTTGATTAAATGTGGCTGTGTCATAATGAATATTTACTTTAGTCAAGAGACTGAACGATGTGGTGTAGAGGCATCAGGGGGGCTACCGTGGCGGCGGCGAACAAGAGGGAGGATATCCTGGCTGCAACACGGGAATTGCTGCAAAAGATGGTTGACTCCAACCAGGTGGAGAAGGAGGCGGTAACCTGCATGTTTTTTACCACTACACCTGACCTTAACGCAGAATTTCCGGCTGTCGCAGCACGCCAGTTGGGCTGGACAGAAACGGCTCTCATGTGCGGCCATGAGATGGATGTTCCTCATAGCCTGCCCCGGTGTGTCCGGATCATGATCCTCTTCAATACTGAGAAGAAGGCTGAAGATATTGTGCATGTGTATATCAAGGGGGCCGAAGTGCTGAGGCAATCGCCGGATAACGGGGGGAAGAGAACTTGATCATAGTGATGAAGACAGAGTCCCAGGATAGGGAGATCGCGGATGTATTGGCGCGGCTGGATAACCTGGGACTGAAGGGGCACCTGTCCAGAGGTGTGGAGCGTACGGTGATCGGGGTAGTGGGTGTTACCGCCGCCGTCCCTGATCTGCGCGAGAGGTTATCGATGATCCCCGGAGTGGAGGATGTGGTGCCGATCTCCAAGCCGTACAAGCTGGCCAGCCGGGAGTTCAAACCTGAAGACACCGTCATCAAGGTTGGCGGAGTAAAAATAGGCGGGAATGAAGTGGTGGTCATGGCTGGCCCCTGTGCTGCGGAGACCAGGGAACAGGTAATGAGCACAGCGCGGGCGGTGAAGGCGGCAGGCGCCAGCATCCTCAGGGGTGGTGCTTTTAAACCGAGCACCTCGCCCTATTCATTTAGAGGTCTGGGAGAGGAGGGCCTCAAGCTTCTGGCTGAGGCCAAGGAAGAAACAGGGCTGCCGCTGATTACCGAGGTGCTCACACCTGATGACGTGGAGCTGGTAGTCAGGTATGCTGACATCCTCCAGGTGGGAGCGCGCAATATGCAGAACTTCATCCTGCTGGATGAGGTCGGGAGGGCCAACAAGCCGGTAATGCTCAAGAGGGGCATGTCAGCGACTATTCAGGAATGGCTTTTGGCGGTGGAATATATATTGTCCCAGGGGAACCGCCAGGTGATTCTCTGTGAAAGAGGCATCAGGACCTTCGAGACCTACACCCGCAATACCATGGATGTCAGTGCTATACCCATAATTCACAAGCTGAGCCATCTGCCGATTGTGGCTGACCCGAGCCACGGCACCGGCAAATGGTATCTGGTGGCGCCGCTGGCCCTGGCTGCTGTGGCTGCCGGAGCAAACGGTCTGATGATTGAGGTTCATCCTACTCCTGATACGGCCCTTAAGGATGGTGCTCAGTCCCTCACCTTCGAGCACTTCCAGGATCTCATGAGGCAGCTGGTCTCCTGTAGCTGCTGCCATGGGGCGCAGTGTGGCTGGGAAAAGGGCTTAGGATTAGAAGGGTATGAGGGCTGAGGACGAGCTAAGAGGGTTTACCCCGCAGCGTGAGACCGTACTCACTATCGGTGTTTTTGACGGCGTTCATCTGGGCCACCAGCGCCTGATAGATTACCTGAAGAGGGAGGCCGCAACAAGGGATTATGTCCCCGGAGTGGTGACCTTCTGCCCTCACCCGCAGCAGGTGCTGTCGCCCCGAACTTCATTGCCTCAGCTGACTACCCTGGAGGAAAGACTCAGGCTCATCCGTGAGTTGGGTATTGATCTTGTCGTTCCTCTTTCCTTTGATCAGGAGTTGGCCCAACTTTCGGCTCGCCATTTCATCGCTTTGCTGCAAAAACACCTCAAGATGCGCGGCCTGGTTATCGGCCCTGATTTTGCACTGGGCAGGAACAGGGAGGGGGATGTTTTCTCACTCCATGATCTGGGGAAGGAGGTTGGTTTCTGGGTAGACGTTGTTTCGCCCGGAATGATAAACGGAGATGTGATCAGCAGCACCGCCATCCGCCAGGCTCTGGCAAAAGGTGAAGTAGCCAAGGCAAACCGGCTTCTGGGGCGGTCTTTTGCCCTGAGCGGGCAGGTTACTCATGGAGACGAGCGGGGCAAGCAGTTGGGCTTTCCCACTGCCAACCTGACTGTACCCACCATCCAGGCGCTGCCTGAAGACGGAGTGTATGTCACCAGGGCTTACCTTGGCAGCCATACATATGCTTCAGTGACCAACATCGGCAGGAGGCCCACCTTCGGGAAGGGAGACCGGACTGTCGAGGTTTACCTCATTGGTTTTAACGGTGTGGCCTACGGGAAGGAAATCAAGATTGAGATAATAGAGCGGTTGCGGGACGAGAAGCGCTTTCCTACCCCGGAGGACCTCAAGGCCCAGATAAACCGGGACGTGGAAAAGGCAATGTCGATATTGGAGAAGGTGGAAAGATGACTGCCAGGGTGCCGGCCTCCCTGCTGAAGCGGGGGGTAGCGGAAATCATCAGTGAGCAGGAGATGGTGAAGCTCCTGGAATCCGGCAGGCCGCTGCGACTGAAGCAGGGGTTTGATCCCAGCCGCCCTGATATTCATCTGGGGCACGTTGTCGGGCTCCGCAAGTTGCGCCAGTTCCAGGAGATGGGGCATCAGGTCATTCTCATTGTCGGCGACTGGACGGCCCAGATCGGGGACCCCAGCGGCCAGTCAATTACCCGTCCCATGCTGACCGCCGAAGAAGTGAGGCGCAACGCCGAGACGTATCTGCAGCAGTTCTTCAGAGTGGTGGACAAGAGCAGGACCCAGGTGAGGCTGCAGAGCGAGTGGTTCGGCAAATTCAACCTGAGCGACGTTATCAGACTGACCAGCAAGTTCACCGTGGCCCAGTTCCTGGCCCGGGAGGACTTCAGGAAACGCTTTGACAGCAGCCAGCCCATCGCCATCACTGAGCTTCTCTATCCTTTGCTCCAGGCATACGACTCGGTGGCCATCGAGGCCGACGTGGAGTTCGGCGGCATCGACCAGAAGTTCAACTGCCTGGTAGGTCGGGAGCTGCAGGGGATGGTGGGACAGCGCCAGCAGCAGGTGTTCCTGGTTCCTCTTCTGGTGGGCACCGATGGCGTCCATAAGATGAGCAAGAGCCTGGGCAACTACATCGGCATTGATGAGCCGCCCTATGATATTTACGGCAAGGTGATGTCCATCCCGGACAATTTGATTATGCCCTACTTCGAACTCCTGACTGATGTTGCTGGCAAGGAACTGGGAGAGATGAAGCAGCAGCTTGATTCCCAGTCGGTTCACCCAATGGAACTCAAGAAGCGCTTGGCACGAGACATCGTGACGCAGTTTCATGGCGCCGAGGAGGCGCGGAAGGCCGAAGAGCGCTTTGCCAAGGAAGTGCAGAAGAGGGAGATGCCAGAGACGGTCGATGTGGTACACATACAAGCTATGGACAGAGGTGGGGCCGAAGAAAAGGCGACCATCATCAGGTCGAAGCCCCTCATGTTGGTGCTTGTCGATGCCGGGCTTGCAAAGAGCCGTGGCGAGGCGAAGCGATTGATCATGCAGAGTGCGGTGGATGTGGATGGCGAAACGGTGACTGACATTGAGTTCAAAGTGGCTTCCGGCGCTCTGGTCAAGGTAGGCAAGCGGCGTTTTTGTCGTATAATGATAGACATGAACGCTGGCAGTGGTAGCGACTGACCCCGAGGGCCAGTCTTCTATAGTCCGACTAGAAGAGAAGGCAGGCCAAAGGCCTGCTTTATTATTAGTACTTAAGATGGAGGCATAAGCATGCAGCTACGTATCCCCGGCCCTACCCCTTGCCCTGAAGAGGTTCTTCGGGCCCAGACCAAGCAGATGATCAATCATCGCGGGAAAGAATTCGGTGTATTGATCCGCAAGATAACCGAACAGCTCAAGCGCTGTTTTCAGACCAAAGGGGATGTCCTCATCCTTACGGGTTCCGGTACGGGGGGAATGGAAGCTGCTGTTGTTAATACACTCTCGCCTGGCGATAGAGTGCTCTGCGTCTCCATCGGCTACTTCGGAGAGCGCTTTGCCGATATTGCCAGGGCCTACGGCGCTGATGTGAAGATGCTTCCCTTTGAATGGGGGACCGCTGCCGATCCTGAGGCAGTGCGCCAAGCTCTCAAGGCTGATCCGGCAGTCAAAGCGGTGCTGGTCACACATAACGAAACCTCCACCGGTGTAACGAACGATTTGGCTTCAATTACTAAGGTGGTGAGGGAGTTTGACAAGCTGATTCTGGTTGATGGTGTCAGCAGCGTTGGCTCCATCAACCTGCCGGTGGATGAATGGCAATGTGACGTTGTGGTCACCGGTTCTCAGAAGGGATGGATGACTCCCCCGGGGCTGGCTATGGTGAGCATGAGCCAGAAGGCCTGGCAGGCATATGACAAGGCCAAGATGCCGCGCGTGTACTGGGATCTGGGCCGGGCCAGGAAGATACTTGATGAGAAGGGGCAGACTCCCTGGACGCCGGCGGTCTCGACGTTCTATGCCCTGGACGTTGGTCTTGACCTGATTGAGAAAGAGAAGCTGCCGAATGTGTTTGCCCGCCATGCCCGCGCGGCCAAAGCAGCCCGTGACGGCGCAAAATCGCTGGGGCTGTCTCTCTTCCCCAAGGAATCCTGTGCCTCTAACACTGTGACGGCCATCAATATCCCGCAGGGTGTCGATGCCAAGAAGCTGCTGCAGATAATGCGTGAGGAGTACGGCGTAGTTCTTTCCGGTGGGCAGCAGAAACTGGAAGGAAAGATCTTCCGCATCGGCCACCTGGGATGGGTGACTGAGGCTGATATGGCGGAAGTCACCTCTGCCTTGAAGAAGGCCTTGCCTCGGGCGAAGGCCTGAACCTTATATGCTACAATATTGATTTGAATTTGGGCGTGGTAGTTCAGTGAATCGGGTGTCAGAAGGGTAAAGGTAGTAAGAATCATGAAAGTCCTGGTTGCCGATCGCATTGCTGCCGAAGGAATTGAGGTTCTGAAGCAGAATGCTGAAGTTGATGTGAAGACAAACCTCAAGCCTGAGGAGCTTATCTCTATCATTGGTCAGTACGATGCTCTGATGGTGCGCAGTGAGACCAAGGTGACCCAGAAGGTTATCGAAGCAGGGAAGAAGCTCCAGGTCATCGCCCGTGCCGGGGTGGGTATTGACAATATCGATGTTGAGGCGGCTACTCAGAGAGGCATTGTGGTGGTCAACGCCCCCACTGCCAACACGATGGCCGCTGCTGAACACACCATAGCCATGATGCTTGCCCTGGCCAGGCACATCCCCCAGGCCCATGCTAACCTCAGCGGAGGCGCCTGGATGCGCCAGAACTTCGTTGGGGTGGAGGTCAGGAACAAGACCTTGGGAATAGTCGGCCTGGGCAATGTGGGATCGGAGGTGGCCCGCAGGGTGCAGGGGTTTCAGATGAAGGTCATTGCCCATGACCCCTTCGTCTCTCCGGAGTATGCTCGCAATCTGAGAGTAGAGCTTGTTCCCTTTGACAGGTTGTTGAGAGAGTCGGATTTTATCACCCTGCATATTCCTTTGACATCCCAGTCCAGGAACCTGATCGGCGCCAAGGAGATGTCCCTGGTCAAGCCTACCGTGAGGATTATCAACTGCGCCAGAGGCGGACTGATTGATGAACAGGCGCTGCAGCAGGCTATCGAGGAGGGCAGGGTGGCCGGAGCTGCTCTGGACGTTTTCTGCCAGGAACCTCCCAAAGATAGCCCGCTATTGAAAAATGAGAAGGTGATTGTCACACCTCACCTGGGGGCCTCTACACTGGAGGCACAGGCTAATGTGGCTATAGATGCTGCTGAACAGGTGATAGCAGTACTCAAAGGCCGGCCTGTCAGATATGCTGTAAATGCCCCGCTCATTTCTGCCGAGATTCTTCCCATACTTGCACCGTACCTCAATGTGGCTACTGCTGTGGGCAGGATGGTGGCTCAGCTTGGAGAAGGACAGATGAGCAGCATTGATATTGGATATGAGGGTGAGATAGCTAACTACGATATGACCGCATTGAAAGCGGCTGCTATCGGTGGCTTGCTGGAGGGAATAAGCGAGGAGCGGATCAACGTTGTCAATGCCAATATCGTTGCCCAGAGGCGCGGGCTCAGGGTCACCGAACATAAAGACACTGCCTGCGAAAACTATGCCAGCCTGATCACAGTAGCCGTTGCTACCAGTGCCGGGGTCACCATGGCAGCAGGGACTGTAATGCGCGGTGAACTGCATATTGTTAGGGTCAATGACTACTGGATCGATATTGTGGCCAAGGGAGGGTATTTCCTCTTCAGTGACCACCTGGACCGCCCGGGACTCATCGGAGCGGTTGGCAACGTAACTGGCAATGCTGACATCAATGTCAGCTCGATGCAGTTAAGCCGTCTCAAGCCCCGAGGGCAGGCACTGATGGTATTGGAATTGGACGAGCCATTGAATGAAGAGCAGATCCGGCAGATACTGGCTATCCCCGATATCTATACAGCCAAGCTGGTAAAAATCTAGCCTCTTCGGGTGGGGCCTGCTGATAATAGATCATGCTCCATCTTCTGGATTTTCATTCCCCTCTGTGTCGTTAAAGTCAGACGGCAAGTGCCAGTTTAACGCTGGAGAAAATGAAATAGACTCCGAATCCGGCTAGCGTAAGCGCGCATATACCGAATATCCAACGGTGAACGGCTGGCGTCCATAGCCGCTTAGACTGGAACACCACCCATGAGATCAGAAGAAGCCAGCCCGCATCGCAAAGCCAGTGCGTAGCTCCCAGAGCCACGATGCCAGCTTTACCAAAGGCCTGAGCGTCTGCGATCATATTGGCCCCGACGGTAGCCCACCACAGGAAGAAAAAGGGGCTGACTGCAGTGGTTAACACACCCGCGAATATTGCGCCCTGGTGCGGATTCTCGTACTTAGTGTCGGGGGACGTCGTCCGGGTCCTGAAAACGCCGAGCGCCATCCAGATGAGCACCAATCCCCCAGCCAAGCCCAGCCCGATTTGCACTCCATCCAGTTTCAGGAATCTGGAAAGGCCAAAATAGATGAGAGCTATCAGTGGTAGTTCGATTATGGCATGGCCAATGGCAACCATGACGCCAGCAGCTTTGTGCTGTGTCCCTTTCGAGATGGTTACTGCGGTGACTGGCCCTGGCATCATCACCCCGCTGAGTGAGATGCCTATAACCCCCAGGAGAAACAGGGGCAGGCTTGAAGAGGTGCTCATTGCCAGCGCCTGAGAATGATAGATTCCATCGTTGCAGAGCAGGATTGCGCTTTGCCTAGATGAATCGGCCCGTTGCCTCTGCTATCAGCTTGAGTTCTCTCATCAGACGGGCGAAGTCCGAAGGGGTGAGTGACTGAAGACCATCGACCAGGGCTTCCTTGGGATTGGGATGAACTTCTATGAGCAGCCCGTCGGCGCCGGCAGCTACTGCTGCCTTGGCGATAGCCGGAACCAGGGAGTAGTGTCCGGCGGCGTGACTGGGATCAACGATAATAGGCAGGTGGCTGAATTTCTTTACTACTGGTATTGAAGATATGTCCAGGGAGAAGCGGGTGCTATCCTCGAAGGTTCTGATTCCCCTCTCGCAAAGTATAACCTGGCTGTTTCCCTCTGCCAGTAGATAGTCGGCTGCGGTGAGCCATTCGGTAACGGTGCACGAGAATCCTCTTTTGAGGATGACCGGACGCTTGCTCTTGCCGATCCTGGTCAACAGAGCGAAGTTCTGCATGTTGCGGGCGCCTACTTGAAGTATATCCGCGTATTTGTAAACCAGGCTGACATCATGAGGTTCCACTACTTCAGTGACCACCGGCATGCCGATTTGCTCTTTGGCTCGCGCCAGTAACTCCAGGCCAGCCTTCTCCAGACCTTGAAAGCTGAAGGGAGATGTCCTTGGTTTGAAGGCACCACCGCGGAGGATGGAGGCTCCGGCCTTCTTGACGGCCTTTGCCGCATCTATGAGCTGCTGTTCGCTTTCCACGGCGCAGGGTCCGGCCATGACCACAATACGCTTGCTGCCGATATCAATCCCGTCGATGGTAACGATGCTATCATTCGGTTTGAATTCCCGGGAGGCCAGCTTGTAAGGTTTCATGATGCGGGCTACATGCTCGACGCCAGGGAGCACGGCGAAAAGGTCGGTCGATAATTGCCCCGTGTTGCTTCCCAGCAGGGCTACCACAGTCTTGTCGGTACCCAGATTCAACTGAACATCCAGGTTGAAAGACTTGGCCCGCTGCACTACGGCATCTACCTCGGCATGACTGGCGCCTCTTTTCATCTCTACTATCATAGTGTGCTTACCGTCCTATCCAGGTTTCTATGCGTCGCTATCTTTATGAGAAGCGGCCATTAATCTATGCCTGCTTTGATGTGTGGTGATTATGATATCACAGGGTGTTGTGAATGACCAAGCGAAGGTATGTAACACGAACTTGACGGGCGCAATGAGTAATCTTTATCATTATTACGCCACAGATAAATAGATTACCATGGCGTACGATTGATGCGGAGCAGGCTCTCTCGGGGGAGGATGAGCCGGGCCTTGTGCAGTGAGACCTAAGCTCACGGGACCAGAGTGTCCAGTGGGCTTTTCTTGTTGACTAATCTGCAGGGGGTATCTCAATGAGCTTTGTCGGTGCTCTAACCGCCAGGCTAAAACACCGTTCAAAGCGTATGCCTGTTGCCAAGAGATCGGTCAATAAACTGGTTGATGTCGCGCTTACCGATGCTGCTTCTACTCTCCAGCAGTTGAATACCTCGGTCAATGGCTTGACCTCAACCGAGGCTGAAGCGCGTCTGGAGCAATACGGCCCGAATGCCATCGCTCGCGAGAAGCGTCTGTCCGCTTGGGCGCGTTTATTCACCATTCTGAGAAACCCACTGGTGATCTTGCTGGCAGTGCTGGCCGTAGTGTCCATTGTCATAGGTGAATACGTTTCGACTATTACGATTGTCTGCATGATAGCCATAGCGGTGGTCATGCGGTTTTTCCAGGAAAGGAGAGCAGATAAAGCTGCGGAAAAGCTGAAGGCAATGGTTCGTACCACTGCCACCGTCTGGAGAGACGGCCAAAAAAGAGAGATCGATCTAAGTCAGGTGGTACCAGGGGACATTGTCATGCTGTCAGCAGGAGACATGGTGCCGGCAGACATCCGAATTCTGTCGGCCAAGGACCTCTTCGTTAACCAAGCCACCTTAACAGGAGAGTCACTGCCCGTCGAGAAAACTCCAGTACCTAACCCCAAGGGCAAGGACGCCTTGGAAATGCCCAACATTTGCTTCCTTGGATCCAACGTGGAGAGCGGCACGGCCACTGGGGTTGTGGTCTTGACTGGCGGCGAAACGTACTTTGGTAGACTGGCCGGCAAAGTGGTGGGACGAAGTCAGATGACCAGCTTCGACAAAGGTGTCAATAGTTTCACCTGGCTAATGATCACCTTCATGCTGGTCATGGTACCCCTCGTGTTCCTGTTGAACGGTCTGACGAAACATGATTGGGTGCAGGCCCTGCTATTTGCTTTGGCTGTGGCTGTTGGCTTGACCCCTGAGATGCTGCCCATGATTGTTACCGTCAACCTAGCCAAGGGCGCTATCACCATGTCGAATAAGAAAGTGATCGTTAAGCGACTGAGTTCCATCCAGAATTTTGGAGCCATGGACGTACTGTGCACTGACAAAACCGGAACGATAACTCTGGGGAGAATCGTGCTCGAAAAGCACTTGGACATTTGGGGACATGAAAGGGATGAGATTCTGGAATATGCCTACCTGAACAGCTATTTCCAGACGGGCCTGAAGAATCTGATGGATGTGGCCGTGCTCAATCATGCTGATCTCGAAAAGCGGATTGTTCAGGATAGACACTACCGAAGGATAGACGAGGTACCTTTCGATTTTGTGCGCAAGAGGATGACCGTAGTAGTCGAAGACAAAGAAGACCAACACACCTTAATCTGCAAAGGCGCTCCAGAACAAGTTGTGCCTTTGTGCACCCAGGTTGGTTTGGGTGGGAAGGCGATAACTCTTGGTCCGGAGCACAAGACTCGGATTGATGCCCTGGTGCGGAGTCTCAACTTGGACGGTTTTCGTGTCGTGGCACTGTCCTGCAAAATGCTTTCCAACGAGAGTGACAACCCAGTCTATTCTGTTCGAGACGAAGCAGACCTCATCCTGCTGGGTTTCCTGGCTTTTCTTGATCCACCCAAAGAGACCGCCGCCGAAGCCCTAAGCAGACTCAACCAGCATGGCATCGCCGTTAAGATTCTGACGGGTGACAATGATGTCGTCACTGGCACCATCTGCCGGAAGGTCGGGTTATCCGCGGAACACATACTGATTGGTTCTGCGATTGACGAGATGTCGGACGAACAGCTTAGGAATGTGGTCGAGGAAACGACGGTCTTTGCCAAGCTGGCCCCGGCCCACAAAGAGCGCATAATACGGGCATTGCAGCGAAAAGGACACGTTGTAGGCTTCCTTGGCGACGGCATCAATGACGCCCCTGCCCTGAAGGCTGCCGATGTGGGTATATCGGTTGATACGGCAGTAGATATTGCCAAGGAGTCTTCGGATATCATACTGCTGGAGACCAGCTTGCTCGTGCTGGAAGAAGGTGTAATCGAAGGCCGCAAAGTATTTGGAAACATCATCAAATACCTGAGAATGGCAGCCAGTTCCAACTTCGGCAATATGTTCAGCGTGGTTGGCGCCAGCATTTTCCTGCCCTTCCTTCCTATGGAGCCGCTGCAGGTGCTGGTGAACAATTTGCTTTACGACTTCTCTCAGACTACCATCCCCACCGACAAGGTGGATGCTGAGTGGATTGCCAAGCCGAGGAAGTGGTCTATCGGGAATATCCGCCGGTTCATCATGTTCATAGGGCCGATCAGTTCCATATTCGACTATGCCACCTTCTTACTGATGCTGTACTTCTTCAAGACTTGGTCCAACCCGGACCTCTTTCACACCGGCTGGTTTGTAGAGTCGATTTTCACCCAGACACTGATTGTCCACGTCATCCGTACCAATAAGATACCGTTCATTCAGAGCCGGGCCAGCTGGGCAATGATATGCAGCACTCTCATCATAGTTGGCGTTGCCGCCGGATTGACCTATTCACCACTGGCTCATGCGCTTGGCTTCACTTCGTTGCCGGCTACTTTTTGGCTGTTTCTTCTGGGAATGTTGATAAGCTACGTTTTCCTTACCCAGATGGTGAAGACCTGGTTTATCCGCAAGTTTGGCGAAGAGTGAAAATTCCGCGGCTTTGAGGCGATCTCCTTCGTTAGGGCGGGCATGAGTAGATCGGCTCCTTGTCATTGCGGCAGCGCACGAGTACAATTTTACTAATCGAGTATGTCACTGGACGATATCTTCCATCCCCGCTCGGTAGCGGTTGTTGGTGCTACCCCAGGTCCCTTTAATCCTCATACCCAGATATTCCTTTATTCCCTGATTGCCCACGGGTATAAGGGCAAAATCTACCCCATCAATATCAAGGGCGATGAGGTATCGGGGCTGAAGGTCTACCGAAATGTGAGGGATGTGCCCGGTCCGGTGGACTATGTTATCTGCATCATTCCTGCCGCAGCCACGCCCCAACTGGTTCAAGACTGCGTGGCCAAGGGAGTGAAAGCCATCCATATCTACACCGCTGGTTTTGCCGAGACCGGTGAGGACAATGAGAGCAAGCTCCAGTCAAAGTTGGCTGACATTGCACGCAGAGGTGGTCTTCGCATCCTCGGCCCCAACTGCATGGGGGTGTACTGTCCGGCATCGGGGATGTCGTATGCTGCGGACTTCCCTAAGCAGCCTGGTAATATTGCCTTCATCTCTCAGAGCGGCAGTTACACTCTGCTGATGGTCCGTGGTGCTGCTGCCTGTGGGTTGCGTTTCAGCAAGGTGGTGAGCTATGGCAATGCCAGTGACATCAATGAGATCGATCTTCTGGATTATCTGGCAGATGACCCGGAAACAGAGATCATCGGCGCCTATCTGGAGGGAACCAGGGACGGTCCGGGATTGGCAAAGGTGCTCACCAGAGCTGCTTCGAAGAAGCCAGTGATCATCATTAAGAAGGGGAGCACCGAGGCTGGTAAAAGAGGGGCCAGTTCCCATACGGGAGCCCTGGCCGGGGATGATTCTGTTTGGGATAGCCTCATCAAGCAGGCTGGCGCCATCCGGGTGGAGGATCTTGAAGAGATGATTGATCTGATGGTGACCTTTGTCTTCCTCCCACTTCCTCGCAGCAGAAGGGCTGTGTTGATGGGTGTGGGTGGTGGTGCCGGTGTTCGAGCCTCGGATGAATGTGAGGCTGGTGGCTTGATCCTTCCTCCTGCCCCGGAGGATGTCAGGGCAGAGTTGAGGCGCATTGTCCCTCCGGGCAGTATGCTCAGGAATCCTATCGACCCGGGGCATTATGCTTATGATTGGACACCGGTACTCCAGACGCTCGATAACTGGGAAGAAACGGATATGTTGCTTTGGCAGATTGCTACCGACATTGAGGCTCTTCATGATGAGTCCTTCCTCCAGTTCGTGGTTGACCTGAGGCGCACCATCTTTGAGATATTTAAGGGCATTAAGAAGCCGAAAGCGGTCATTGTTCATGCCGTGCAAAGCGACGCGGGCTTGAGGATTCTGGCCAGTACCCGCAAAATGTGCCAGGAAAGCGGGGTAGCCTTTTATCCCTCCCTCTTCAGGGCTGCGCGTGCTATCGGTAGGTTTATGGACTACCGTGCCCGCTCTCAACTAGACATGTGACTGGCCGTTATGATAAGCTATTAGTTGATTTAGGAAACAGCGATTGGTGGCCATATTAGTTACTGACAGAATGAACACCTATAGCAAGGAATTCCTTCGGCTAGACATACCTCTGCAGTCATCACCTCGAAGTGACCCTTACCTCAAACCTATCTATAGTTGACTGTTTTGATGGCGTCCTAGCCAGATTGGGACCGGAAAGGGGTGAAGAAACTACCAGGAGGCGAAGAGGCAAAGCAAGTTAATATAAAGTAAGATACGGCACGTACAAAAGGTATGTGGCCTTGTAAGCATTAAAAGGAGGAGAGATATACCATATGGCAGAACCCGTGAATGAGAAATCAAAATCCAAGGGATACAGCAGCGTAATGGAGGAGAAAAGGAAGTTTGCTCCTCCAAAGGAACTGAGCAAGCGGGCCTACATCAAGAGCATGGCTCAGTACAAGAAGATATATCAGCGCTCCATGGAGGACCCGGAGGGGTTCTGGGGAGAGATGGCTGAGCAACTGGACTGGTTCAAGAAGTGGGATAAGGTAAGGGAATATGACTTCGTAGAAGCGAATATCAAGTGGTTTCAGGGTGGCAAGATAAACGTGACCTATAACTGCCTGGACCGCCACCTGACCACCGAGCGGAAGAACAAGGCCGCCATCATCTGGGAAGGCGAACCGGTTGGCGAGAGCAGGACGTACACCTACCAGCAATTGCATTACGAAGTCTGCAAGTTCGCCAACGTTCTGAAGAAGATGGGCGTGAAGAAGGGCGACCGCGTCTCGATCTACCTGCCTATGATTCCTGAGCTGGCTATTGCCATGCTGGCCTGCGCCCGCATTGGCGCCATCCACAGCATTGTATTCGGCGGATTCAGCGCCGAGGCCCTGCGAGACCGCATTATTGACTGCGGTGCCACGTTCCTTGTCACCTGCGATGCTGCCTATCGCAGCGGCAAGACAGTCCCTTCAAAGCAGAATGCGGATACTGCCCTGACTCAATGTCCTGACGTTAGCAAGGTCATTGTCGCCAAGAGGTCCGGAGCACCGTGCACCATGATGCAGGGCAGGGATTTCTGGTGGCATGAGGTGATGGCCGCCGACGGCATCAACTGCCGAATGCAAGCCTGAGGTCATGGATGCTGAGGACCCGCTCTTCATTCTCTACACCAGCGGCAGCACCGGCAAGCCCAAGGGTGTGCTGCATACCCAGGCGGGCTACCTGATGTACGTTTACCAGACCTTCAAGTGGATCTTTGACTACCACGATGAGGACACCTTCTGGTGCACCGCTGACATCGGCTGGGTCACCGGGCATAGCTACATCGTCTATGGACCGCTGGCCAACGGCGCTACCAGCGTCATGTTCGAAGGCGTCCCCAACTATCCTAAGCCAGACCGCTTCTGGGAGATAGTGGAGAAATACAAGGTCAATATCTTCTATACCGCGCCCACAGCTATCCGCGCCATGATGAGGGATGGTGAGGAGTGGCCCAACAAGCATGACCTGAGCAGCCTCAGAATTCTGGGCAGCGTGGGTGAGCCGATCAACCCCGAGGCCTGGATGTGGTACTACAATGTCATCGGCAAGGGCAACTGCCCCATCGTGGATACCTGGTGGCAGACCGAGACCGGTGGCATCCTGATAACTCCTCTGCCTGGCGCCATACCGATCAAGCCAGGCTCGGCTACACTGCCCTTCCCCGGCGTAGGTGCCAAGATTGTCGGTGAGGATGGTGTGGAGGTTGGCATCAATGAAGGTGGCTAGCTCCTTATCACCGAACCCTGGCCGGGCATGATGAGAGGTGTGTATGGCAAGGGAGGACATGAGCGGTTCAAGGAGACCTACTTCAGCCGCTTCCCCGGGTACTACCTCACTGGCGATGGCGCCCGCAAGGACGAGGACGGCTACTACTGGCTGATGGGGCGTGTTGACGACGTCATCAACGTTTCCGGACACCGCCTGGGCACCGCCGAGGTTGAGAGTGCTCTGGTGTCCCATCTGGCAGTCGCCGAGGCGGCCGTGGTTGGCTATCCGCACGAGATCAAGGGCGATGGCATCTACGCCTACGTCACGCTGAAGACCGGCAAGATACCGTCGGATGACCTGAAGAAGGAACTGACGGCTCACGTCCGCAAGGAAATCGGTCCCATTGCCACTCCGGACATCATTCAGTTCGCTGAAGGACTGCCCAAGACCCGCAGTGGCAAGATCATGCGCCGTATCTTGAAGCTCATTGCCAAGGATGAGACCACCAATCTGGGTGATACCAGCACCCTGGCTGATCCTGGAGTGGTGAATACCCTCGTAGAGGGGCGCAAGAAGCTGCCGAGGGCGGCAGACCTCAAGTTCGGATAACAGGTTTGTTTGGTGCCTGCATGGATACCATGCAGGCACCTCTCCAAATCAGGCAGCGATGTCCATAACTATATATGGGGGAAAATACAATATAAGGAGGGAATAGTGCAAGGGGAAACGGAAACAAAGATCAAAGACACCACTGCAAACCCTGCGCCGCTTGGCTTGTTGGGATTCGGCATGACGACCATCCTCTTGAACCTGCATAACGCCGGTTTTTTTGGCTTTGGGACAATGATAGTGGCCATGGGCATATTCTATGGTGGTTTGGCTCAGGTGATTGTCGGCATCATGGAGTGGAAGAAGGGCAACACTTTTGGGGCGACTGCATTCACATCCTACGGGCTCTTCTGGTTTTCTCTTGTTGGTCTGTTGGAATTTCCGGCAGCAATGGGCGGCAACCAGAAAGCAGCGTTGGTAGCATATTTCCTTGCGTGGGGCATATTTACAGCCGTCATGTTTGTGGGTACACTGAGGCTGAATAAAGCGCTACAGGTCGTGTTTGGTACATTGGCAATACTGTTCTTTATGTTAGCCATTACAAAGGGTACCGGTAATGCGACATTCGGCAAAGTCACGGGCTGGGAGGGAATTATCTGCGGGGCTTCCGCGGCATATGCTGCCTTGGCTCAGGTGCTGAATGAAGTGTATGGAAAAGTCATGCTTCCATTGGGACCCGTGGCAAAGAAATAGGGCAGCATCTTTTCGAGTTTAGGACTCTGTGGAAATGAAGGCCTGTTGTATAGCAGGCCTTCACACCATCGTAGAAAGAGGGGGATACTTTACGGGAGACGTCATCAGCACTTTAGCTGACCCCAATGGCAATGTCAGTCGCGGTGTACATCTGAGACGGGCTACCTGAGAGTTTCCCTCAGGGAGTTTAAGTTTAGAAGAAAGGAGATGAGAATCCTCAGTGAGTGAAAACAAGTTAGCAAACCCAGGCGCTCTTGGTCTAGGTGGTTTTGCCTTAACGACGTTCGCACTGAGCGTTGTTAATGCAGGGCTGATCTCCGGGGATAACGTGGGCATAGTATTGCCTCTGGCCCTCTTCTATGGTGGCTTGGCGCAATTCTGTGCCGGGATGTGGGATGTCAAACGCGGAGATATCTTTGGTGCTACTTGCTTCTCCTCCTATGGCATGTTCTGGATCTCGGTGGCAACCATGATTCTCCTTGAGACTAACGGTGTAATAGGTGTGGTGCCGAGAGAGGGTATGGGTGTTCTCTTTATTGGCTGGGGCATCTTTACACTAATCGCTACTGTTGCATCCTTCAGGGTATCGAAGGCACTCGTGGCGGTGTTTGTGCCGCTTACTATTGTCTTCTTCTTGCTCGCCATTGGTGAGTGGAATTCTACTGTACACAAGGTGGCTGGCTACGGTGGAATATTGGTTGCGTTGTTGGCTTGGTATTGTGCAGCAGCTATAATGATCAACGCACTCTTCGGCAGAGAGGTGCTCCCGTTAGGTCATGCCGCCCCAGCAGGGTGAACTGCTACAGCAGAATAGGTAAACTGTAGGCTGTTAAAGGGCTGACTGAGGTCAGCCCTTTCCTTTATAGATAGGTTCAGCCATAGACATGTCACTTGGATGGAGGTGGAGCCCTGTGGTATAACAAGGCCACGACATAGATTATAGAACCAAATCCGATTGTGAGGCGTCATGGATAAACAGCAAGTGCCCAAAGGCAGGATTCCTACCTGGCCTTCGATCAGCCGTTCGGCTGCCTCAAGACCGGCAGGTGGAGATGAGCAAAAGCACAAAGGGAAGTTCGGTACAGCCATTAACTGTATGGATGGGCGCGTTCAGTTACCAGTCATAGACTGGCTGAAGAAGAACTATTCTCTCGACTATGTGGATATGGTCACCGAGCCCGGCCCCGACAAGCTTTTGACACAAGGTACAACAGATCAGAAGGATTCGATAAAAGCGCGCGTTTTGATCTCGGTCAAGGCGCATGGGTCAGATACCATTCTGATTGCTGGTCACTATGACTGTGCTGGCAATCCCGTTGCGGAGCAAGAGCACCGGAGACAAATAGTGGAAAGCATCAATGTGGTGCGCTCCTGGAATCTGCCGGTAAAAAGAATAGTGGGCGCCTGGATTAACAGCGATTGGACTCTGGAAGTCATATAAATCTCGGAAGGATAGAGTAGAAATTCCCGCTGCCCCTTCGGATTCAGACCATCTGAGTCTGGTGGTACGTCTGAAAGCAATCCTCTGATTTGGCCTAACCCCTAGGTCGGTTCCCTGCTCTGGTTTCTCTTTGAGACGTAGAGGCTGAGGGCTTTTTGAGGGCAGACCTCGATACACCTGGGTTGGGGATGATCAGGGCACAGGTCACACATAACCACTGATTTGGTACTCTCGTTCAGGGTGATGGCCCCAAACGGGCAGGCCTCGATGCACCAACCGCACCCGGCGCAGCGCGCCTTTTCTAGTTTGAGAGTGTGAGTTGCCTCATCCATGGTGAGGGCATCTCTGGGGCAGGCCTTGATGCAGGGACTGTTCCTGCAGAATTGACAGACTGCGACAGCTATCATAGAGGGAGTTGGCTGGATCACATGTATTCTGGAACGCTCCAGGTCGAAGCTGCCCTCCTTTGAGGCTGAGCAGGCAAACTCACATATGAGACAGCCGGTGCACTTATCCCTGTCGCACTGTATGTAGCGACGCTCCATGCCAGCTTCCTTTCGCCATTTCCAGTATGTCATCCATTCCGAGCGCCTTCAGTTTTCCTGTCGGAATCAGGCCTTCGGTAGTCCAGCCCCGGGACTGGTAGTAGTCCATCTATCATTGCCTGCAACTCCTTATCGGAGAGGACAGCGCCCTTTGCTTTCCCGGAAGTTATGGGGTCTTTGAACAGGCGGGGTGGGAGCCAATCATCACTGCGCCTCCATCCCTCACGGATATTGAGAGTCTTCTTCAGGTTGTTGATTCTCTCTCCTGCTTGCTTCAACTCAGCAGGGCTGATGTGGATTCCGGTTGCCAGGGTATAGAGATGAGATGCCTCTGACAGGAAGTCTGAAAAGCAGCCATGAATCAGTCCGCAGATCATAAGAGAATTAGAGACAGCGGCTGTGTCTTCCCTCTCCTGATTTGAAAGGCCGGTGCTGGAGGATGAGTGTATATCCTCATCCCCGCAATGAAAGTAATCATTGGATTCTATTTCCAGACCGACTGCAAACCTTAAAGCCTGGCTCCTCATGATTCTGGGATCGTAGCCCGCCAGTTCCAGTCCCTTGGAATGCATAGCCCAGCGCTCGGAGCCCCGACCGATTTTGGCCGAAGCCCGTTTCGTTCCTTCTGCCAGCAGATCGCCTATACCGTTGCGCTTTCCGATGCTCTCCACTATTGCCACTAGAGCTTCAGGGTTTCCAAAGGATAAATTGATTCCCTGCGTGTATTCCTTGGTCAACAGCCCTTTCTCAAAGCTTTCCATGGCCCAGGCGATGGAGCTTCCAGTGCTCACCGTATCCATTCCGTGGAATTGACATAATTCCACTGCTTTCAATATTGCCGGTACGGAGTCAATGCCGCATAGGGGGCCTAAAGCTGCCAGGCTTTCGTAGTCCAATGCCACTTCTGGCCCTCCGTCCCCAACCCGATAGAGGTGTTCACAGGCGGCAGGGCAGGTGGGACAGGCGATTACCTTGACCGGATGGTTTGTGTTCAGGTATTCCTCGGCGATGTTGGCCTGCTCAAAACCGGACTGCTGGAAGTTTCTGGTGGGCAGAGCATCCAGACGGTTTATGGTCAGGAGGTTGTCTGGCGTTCTCGGGTTCTTGTGTCCCGAGGCAGTTTCCGCCTGAGCTCTGGCATAAAGATCGATGGAGGCCCTTTCCAGCCCGTGAAGGTCATATGCTGAGACAGCCCTGGTTCCTCTAATAGCGATGGCCTTAAGCTTCTTCGATCCCATGACCGCGCCAGCGCCACCCCGAGTTGCCCGGCAGTAGCTGTCATTAATGCAGGCGTAGCGTACCATGTTCTCACCACCGGGACCGATGGAAGCTACCTGTACTCTATCGTCACCTATGTGCCTGCGAATGGCTTCTGCGGTCTGAAAGCTGCCTTGTCCGATCAGGTGGTCTGCCTTATGAAAGTGGACTATTTCATTGTCCACAAATACGTAGACCGGAGAGGAAGCTGCACCGGTAATTACCACAGCATCGTAGCCGGCGCGTTTCAATGAAAGCGACCAGTGACCGGAGGATACCGAGTCGCTGACGAATCCACTGAGCGGAGACTTGGTGACCACAGCATGATTGCCGGAGGCGGGAGCCATGGTGCCCGCCAGCCCGCTGGAGGCGAAGATGAGGGGATTGTCTGGACTCAGAGCATCAGTACCCGGCTTGGCCCATTCCAGCAGGAGTCGCGTGCCCAATCCCACTCCACCCAGGTAGTTTCTGAGCAGCGACTCGGGCAATTCTCGGACCTCGCTCTTCTGTGCTGTCAGGTCAATGATGAGGTACTTGCCCCAGTATGAGTGCAATACAATCACTCCTATGTTAGCGAAGTGAAGAGAATTTCATGGGCATTCTTCTACTGGCTGATTACCTTCTCGGCCCGATCAGGGTCACTCACCTTGAGTACGATAACGGCTTTCCCGGGGGTGGGGTCGATAAAGGCGTAAAAGTATTCCAGGTTGATTCCTGCCTTTGCCAGAGGCTTGGCCACTGATTCCAGCAGACCGCCTGGCTTGTCAGGCATTTCTACCTGGAGAACAACAGTCTCTGTCACCGTGAAGCCGGCTTTGCGCAGAACTTCGGCACCCTTAGTTACCTCGGATAGAATCAGGCGTACTATTCCGAAATCGGAGCCTTCTGCAACACAGAGAGCTTGTATGTTTATGTTCTGGGCCTTTAGCGTTTCAAGCATAGCCACCAGCCGTCCTGGCTGGTTTTCCATAAAGACAGATACTTGCTTTATCTTCATCTTCGACTGCCTCCTCCGTTAGTGTTAAGCTCTCGCCTGTCAACAACCCTCTTGGCTTTGCCTTCTGTACGGGCTATGGACTTCGGTTCTACCAGCTTTATACGGACGCCGATGCCCAGCGTACTCTCCACTTCCTCCGTGACGCGCTTCTGGAGGGTTTCCATCTTGCGCATCTCATCCGAGAATACCTCTTCCGAGACCTCTACCCATATCTCCAGCTCATCCAGGTGGCGCTCGCGGTCAACGATGATGAGGTAATGGGGCTCTACACCTTCGACCTGCAGGAGGACGCTTTCAATCTGTGACGGGAAGACATTGACTCCGCGGATCTTGAGCATATCGTCTGTCCTGCCGGTCACCTTGGTCATGCGCACCAGAGTTCTTCCGCACTTGCAGGGTTCCGGATTCAGAGAGGCGATATCCCTGGTGCGGAAGCGGATCACGGGCTGCGCTTCTTTGGTTAGAGTGGTCAGTACCAGTTCTCCTATCTCGCCGTAAGGAAGCCGTTCTCCCGTCTGAGGATTGACTATCTCAGGCAGGAAGTTGTCTTCGAAGATATGCAGGCCGCATTTGTGAGGACACTCTACAGATACCCCGGGGCCCACCACCTCAGTAAGTCCATATATGTCCATAGCTTTGATAGGCAGCTTGGCTTCTATCTCTGCTCTCATCTGCTCGGACCATGGCTCGGCACCGCATACCCCCAACCTGAGTTTGGTAAGTTTTAGATCCAGGCCCATCTCCACTGCTGCTTCGGCCAGAATCAGCGAGTAGGAAGGGGTGCAGGTGATGACGGTGGTACCCAGGTCTTGAATGAGCATGAGTTGTCTTTTAGTGTTACCGGTCGAGGTGGGTATTACAGTAGCCCCCACCCTCTCGCCGCCGTAGTGGAAGCCAAGCCCGCCGGTGAACAGCCCGTAGCCGTAGGCGTTTTGCATGACGTCATTCTTGGTCACTCCGGCGCAAGTCAGAGTCCTGGCCATCACCTCGGTCCACATTCTCAAGTCGTTGGCAGTATAGGGAGCTACTACCGGCTTCCCCGTGGTGCCGCTGGAGGCATGCACTCTGCATACCTGTTCCAGAGGGACGGCAAGCAATCCAAATGGGTAGTTGTCCCGGAAGTCCTGCTTTGTGGTAAGAGGTAATTTTGAGAGGTCGGCCAGAGAGTTGATGCTGTCAGGCGTTACGCCTCGCTGCTGGAAAGCATGCCGATAGAAAGGGACTTTCTCATAGACCCTGGCAAGTTGGGACTTGAGTCTCTCCAGTTGAAGCTTTTCCAGTTCCCCTCGGGGCATGGTTTCATATTTGGAATTCCAGATCATCTGTGTTGCCTCCTGAGTCAATGTTATCTGTTTTGTTTTCTGATCAGTGCTTCTTCTCTACCTCGGGCGAAAGCCTTCAGGTTAAGCTGAAGGAATTTTTGGGGCACTCGCTGGGATAGGTCGTCAATATAGTTTTTCTCCTCTATATCCAGAAAGAGGGAGAGAAAACCGACCAGCAGTACGTTAAGGACCTGCGGATTGCCAAGCTCCACGGCGATTTCAGTGGCTGGGATAAAGTAAATCTCATCTGTATACTGGCGTATGATCTCCTCTACCTCCACCGTGCTGGGGTATGTTGAGGTGCCGCCCACCACAGAGAGCGGTGGAATAGCCATGTTGTTGATAATGGCGATGCCACCTCTTCTGAGGTAGTCTGCCCACCTGGCTCCCTCCAGTCTCTCGAAAGCCAGCAGAAAGTCAACATCTCCCTTCTTTATCATGGGTGAGAAAATGTGTTCGCCCATTCTTAAATGGCTCACCACGCTGCCACCTCTCTGAGACATGCCCAGGGAATCTGATTTCTTCACGTCGTAGCCGGCTTTCATGGCTATTTCTGCCAGGGCATCACTGGCCAGGATTACACCCTGGCCGCCGACCCCGGTCATCAATATATCGGTCTTTGTCATCCCTCACTCACCTTGAAGGCCTGGCGATGGCATACCTGGAGGCAGAGCGAACATCTATCACCGACACAGAGTGCAGTGTCTATGGTGATCTTGTCCCCGTCCTTGGTTATGGCGGCGCAGCCTACCCTGAGGCAATTGAAGCATTTGTCGCATTGCTCCAGGTCTACTACAAGTGGCTTGCCCTTTATTCTAACCCTGAGCGGACAGGGGCCACGGACGATGATTACTGAAGGTTCATCTGTTTCCACGCATCTTTTGATGGTGGCTTCAATGAGTGGCAGATCAAAGGCGTTCACTACGTTTACATCCCGGACACCGATACCACGCACAAGGTCCTCTATTATGACTTTCTGGGTTTCTTCGCCTCTGGCCGATATGCCGGTCCCCGGATGACCCTGGTGGCCAGTCATGGCCGTGGTATTGTTATCCAGAATGATCACTGTGCCGTGGCCTTTATTATATACGACGTCCACCAGGCTGGTAATGCCTGAGTGGAGGAAGGTGGAGTCGCCGATGACGCTTACTATCTTGTTGGTTACTCCGGCCTTCTCCAGCCCGTGGGCCTGTCCGATGCTGGCTCCCATACAGGCGCAGGTGTCCAGGGCCAGAAGCGGTGGATAGACTGCCAGAGTGTAACATCCTATGTCGCTGGTGACTATGATCCCCTGGCGCTTCTGCCGTGCCATCGCTCGTTTCTCCGAAGCTTGCTCATCATGCGGCTCGACATGGTAGAACCCCAACCTTCTGAGCGCATAAGATGTTGCTGCATGGGGACAGCCGGGACATAGCAGCGGTGGACGCAATGGAAGCGCACGCTCTGCCTTTTTCGTTGATTGAGACATTTGCTGTGGCCGGGGCAGAAGGCCAGCGTTAATGGCTCTTTCCTCCAGGATCTGAGGGTTCAACTCTCCGACAATGGGTACCAGTTCCTTGCCTATTACCTGTATTCCCATAACCTTGATGATATCCTCAAGGAATGGGTCCAGTTCCTCGATTACCACAACCCTGGCTACCTCCGAGGCAAACCTTTTGATAAGGTTTTGGGGGAGTGGGTAGGTAGTTACCAGCTTCAAGAAGCTGGCGTTGTGGAATACTTCCCGGGCGTATTGATAGGCAGCTCCGGCGGAGATAATCCCTATACTTCGGTCTCCGATGATCATCTCGTTGAGAGGGAAGTCCTCCACGTAGGAGGATAGCTTCTGTATGCGCTCCTCCATCAGAGGGTGCCTGGGCCGGGCATTGGAAGGAACCATAACGAACTTGTAGGGGTCCCGGATAAACCTGGGTTGTTTTCTCTTGATATCTGTTGCTTCTTTGACGTTAGCCACCGTCTTGCAGTGTGAGATCCTTGTAGTGCTGCGAAAGAGCACCGGCGTATCAAATTCCTCACTCATCTTAAAGGCCTGCTCCATGAGATTGTAGGCTTCCTGGCTGTCGCTGGGCTCGAGTATGGGCACTTTGGCAAATCGAGCGTAGTGGCGGTTGTCTTGCTCGTTCTGGGAACTGTGCATGCCGGGATCATCGCAGCATATGACCACCAGCCCTCCCCTTACTCCTGTCACTGAAGCAGCAAAAAAGGGGTCTGCGGCCACATTCAACCCCACGTGCTTCATAGAAACCAAGGCCCTCACTCCACCATAAGAAGCCCCCATGGCTACTTCCATAGCCACCTTCTCATTCGTGGACCATTCAACGTAGATACCTTCCATCTTGGCCAGGTTTTCCAGTATCTCGGTACTGGGAGTTCCCGGGTAGGCGGTAGCCACACTTACACCGGCATGGTATGCTCCGAGGGCCATGGCTTCATTTCCTGATAGTAGTCTCTTCATGATTGCCATTTCTTCGCGCTAGCCCCTGGCCTTGCCGAGATAAGCTTGTCTTACCTGATCGTTTCCCAGTAGTTCTCCGGCGCTGCCCTCGAGGACTATGCGCCCTCTCTCCATAACATATCCTCTGTCGGCTATCTTCAGGGCAGCCACTGCATCCTGCTCAACGAGCAACATAGTCATTCCCTCTTCTCTCAACTTGGCCAGGAGACGGAGGATTTCCTTTACCAGCATTGGCGCCAGCCCGAGAGAAGGCTCATCAAGGAGCAATATCTTTGGGGATGACATCAGCGCTCTTCCAATGGCTAACATCTGCTGCTCACCGCCGCTCAGGCTGCCGGCTTGTTGACTGAGCCGCTCCTTGAGTCGGGGGAAGAGTTGGAATACCTTATCCAGGTTAGGCTGAACCGATTGATCTCGGAGAGCCCAACCTGCATATCCCAGGTTGCGGAACCATCTCCGGGTGTATTGAGAGTAACTGCCCAGTATCAGGTTGTCCATTACCGACATAGAGCCGAAGATCTGCCTCCCCTCAGGGACATACCCTATACCTAATCTTACCGTTTTATGGGGGGGACGGCCAGAAAGTCGCACTTCATCAAGCCAGATACTGCCGCTCTTGACCGGCACCATCCCTGATATAGCATTGAGCAGGCTGGTTTTTCCCGCGCCGTTTGAGCCAATGATGGTAACGATTTCTCCAGTGTTCACCACAAGGGAAACCTCTCTCACTGCCGTAGAGAGGCCGTAGGCCACAGAGATATTCTCAATGCGCAGCATTACTCGACCTTCTCTTCTTCGCCAAGGTAGGCCGCGATAACCCTCCGGTCCTTCTGAATCTGGGAGGCAGTGCCTTCGGCTATCTTCTGCCCGCTGTCAAGGACAATGACCCATTCAGCGATGCCCATGACCAGGTCCATGTCGTGCTCTACCAGGATGATGCTGGTTCCCATGTCACGAATGCGCCGGATCAACTCACCCAGCCCTTGTTTCTCCAGTGCGTTCAAACCAGCACCTGGCTCGTCAAGCAGCAGAAGCTTAGGTTCGGTGGCCAGAGCTCGGGCTATGGCCAGAATCTTCTGCTGGCCCAGTGGCAGGCTGAGGGCGTTCTGCTGTGCATGCATTCCCAGCCCGACCAGGTTAAGGTATCTCGTGGCTTTAAGGGAGATGCTTTCCTCTTCGCGACGTGCCTTGGGCAGACGGATGGCTGCCTCCAGAAAGCCGTATCGGCTGCGGACATGCTGCCCTGACATAACGTTCTCTAGTGCTGTCATGTTGTCGAAGAGGAGGACGTTTTGAAATGTGCGGGCGATGCCCAGCGCAGCCCTTCTGTGAGGTGGGGCGTTGCCGAGGGACTTCCCCTGAAAGTATATCTCACCGCTGCTTGGTGCATAGACGCCGGCTATGAGATTGAACAGGGTGGTCTTGCCTGCTCCGTTGGGGCCGATAACGGAAGTGATCTTACCGGCCTCCACAGCAAGGTCAACCTTGTCGAGGGCTGTCAATCCGCCGAAAACCTTACTCAGACCTTTGGCCTCCAGGACCGAACTGCTCAAGTCACAGCTCCTCTTTGGGAACGCCTTTGGCGCCAGCCATTGTAGACATCTCTCAGGCTTACAAACAGGCCCTTCGGCATGAAGATCATTACCAGCATCAGTAGTAATCCGTACACAATGACATCGTTATTACCCAGTTGCACCAGAACCTCGCTCTTCAAGTACTGGATAGTTGCTGCGCCGAAGATGGCTCCCCAGATACTGGCCAGTCCTCCTACTACAGCCATTACCAGAATCATCACTGAACCGAGGAAGTCGAAGGAACTGGGGCCGATAGCATGAGTGTGGTGGGCATATAGACTGCCGGCCAGCGAGGCGAATACGGCGCTGAGCACGAAAATCTTCACCTTGAATTGAGCTGCATTGATGCCTATCGACTCAGCGGCAGCCTCGCTGCTATGGATGGCTCTGAGGGCCCTACCTGTTCGTGATCTGACGATGTTCTGCGAGATCAACAAAACACACACACAGAAGAACCATACCAGAAAGTAGCGCTTTAGATTGCTGTCGAAGGCGAAACCGCCAATGGAAAGGTTGGGAATGCCACCCAGTCCATCCGGCCCCCCGGTGTACTGGCTCAATTCCCTGAACAGAATCCATACGATTATGCCCAGGCCGAGGGTGGCCATGGCCAAATAATTGCCTTTCAGCCTGAAAATGGGCAAGCCAATGGCATATGCGAAGATGCCGGTGCCCGTTGCGGCTATCAGCATTGCCAGCCACGGGTTGATGTTGTACCTTGTGCTCAGGATTGCGGAGATGTAGGCCCCTGTACCAAAGAAAGCGGCTTGCCCCAGAGATACCTGCCCCGTGTATCCCATGAGTAGGCATAACCCAACGGTAACCATGGTGCTGATACCGATAAGGGTCAGGAGGAAAGTCTTCTGCCCCAGGAACCATTGAGAGGGGAGCAGGATCAAGAGAAGCAGAAATGCGACCATTGCCAGGTATGACCACTTGTTTTTCTTCAATGTGGCCAGCATCAGCCTGCCCTCTCCTCCTCCGACAGCTTGCGCGACCTAATGAGCAGTATCAACAGAAGAACAACAAGTGCGATAGCCTCTTTGTAGGCGGAAGTGAAAGGTCCCCAGTTGAGTGCGACTGCCAGTGACTCCACTAATCCCAGCATAATGCCGCCGATAACCGTGACGATCTGGCTTCTGAATCCCCCCACAGAAGCCGCCACGAAGCCCTTGAGACCAAGCATGGCTCCCACATTGTAGGATGTTGTACTTAGGGGGGCTATGATTACTCCGCCTAAAGCGCCCAGCGCTGCTGCCATCGCGAAGGCGATCAGCGCCATTGTCTTGGGGTTGATACCGACGAAAGTGGCGGCAGTCCGGTTCATGGCGCAGGCCTTTAGGGCTTTGCCCATCATGGTGTAGGAGAAGAACAGATGCAGGACGATTGTTGCTGCCAAGGTGGTGCCGATTATCCAAAGTGCCTGTGGTTGAATACTGGCTCCGAAGATGGACAGCGCGACTGTCACCGGTGAAGAAAGGTGGGGCCACGGGGTTTGCCCCCCATATCCGGCCGGCGATGCCCTCAACGAAAATGGAGGCTCCGATGGTGATTATGATCAGGCTTACCACGGAAGCCCTTCTCGCTGTTCTGATGGCCAGCAAGTACAAAGCTGCACCAATAAGTGTGGCGATGATTATTGAAAGGAGCAGGGCGGGGAAGATGGAGAGCCCGGCAGATTTAGCTAGGAAGAAGGACAGCATGCCGCCCAGCATCACAAAATCGCCTTGAGCGAAATTGATGATGCCGGTCACACTGAATATGATGGTGAACCCCAGACCTATCAGGGCATATATGCAACCTTGGGTGAGACCAGATATGAGGCTCTGAACGAAAAGCCCTGTCGTCATTCAACACGTCTCTTGGCTGGTTCTACTAGAAAATGAGGGGGAAAGTGGCACTTTCCCCCTCATTGAGCGTCTTTGGCCTAGGAATCAGGTTGACTTACTGCAACAAAGTCCACTGCTTATTGACAATCTTGACCATCACAAGACAGTCCATCGATAGTCCATTGTGGTTGGATGCAGACATGTTGTAAATGCCACTGATACCGACGAAGCCGCCAGTTTCAGGGAAACCAGTGCTGTTGATGCTGCTCTCGATGTAATCCCTGATCTTCGCTCTTACGGTTTTCAGCGTGTCATCATTGGAGTTTATGGCCTTCGGACTCTCCTGGACTGCGTTCTTCAGAGCTGTCACTACCATGTTTAGGGCATCGTAGGCATGCCCTCCGAAGGTATTGGCTGTCCCGGTGCCGTACAATGGCATCGAAGTCATCCCGATATTTCAAGAGGAGTGCCTTCTGCGGATCGGTATCACTAAGATTGTCAGCAATCGGCAGCTTGCCGGCGGGGAATATGACCCCATTGGCAGCGCTACCGGCAAGATCAATGAATGACTGGAAGGCGATGCCATGGCTGCAGAACAGGGGAATCGTCATGCCCAGTGTTACCATGTTGCGGGCCACAATAGCCGGCCCGGGGTTGGTGCCCCAGCAAATCACTGCTTGAGCGCCGGAATCCTTGATGATGCCAAGCTGCGTCAGCATGTCGACATCGTCTGTATTGTATGTCTGGGCCTAGGTGATGGTGATACCATACGCAGAGGCCTGGGCCGTGAGATTGGCTTTACCGTCTGCACCGAACCCGGCGGTGTCAGTGATGATACCGATCTTGGAGATGTTCTGTGACTGGAGGTAGCCATAGAGCCTCTGAACCACCATTACGCTGGTTTGTGGAGTGCTGAAGATCCAGTGCCTGTCATTTGTTGTGGCCGGGGCGGCGTATGGGGTGACTATCGATACGCCGGCAGCACAGGAGATCAGAGGGATCTCCGCGTTATCGCACACGTCGAGGATAGCGTTGGTGTCACCGGTGCCGGTAGGCCCGATTATGGCTACCACCTTATCGTCATTGATAAGCTTGTCTGCCAATGTTGCACAGTTGGCTGCAACACTTTCACTGTTGTAGGAAACGACTTCTATGGGGTGTCCGTTGATGCCGCCCGCAGCATTGATCTGGTCCACCATCATATCCACTGTCTGTTGCTCCGGTTCGCCGAGCGGGGAATTGAAACCGGTGGTTGCAAAGATGGCCCCCACCTTATATGGCTCATTCGCTTCGTTCCCGCCGCATCCCGCTATAGGGATAACTGCAGCTACTAGTAGTAATGCAGCCAGTAATAGGTACAACCGACTTCTCATGTCTCTTTCTGACCCCCCTTTTCTTTGTAGTCTGATCCAGATGTTGGATTTGGCTGGCATTATAGCAGGTAACAATCCGAGCCTGCAAGTATTCGGGAAAACCAGATTGATTTTGGGCTTCCAGTCGGCGAGTTCGTGGTAGCCGTCTCGTAGTGTGGATGGGTTCAAGGGTTAATGGCTTTGATGGCACGAGTTCTGGAGCCTATGGACCTGTGGTCTGCGGAGGGTTGACAGGTCTGCTCGAAGCTGTAGCCCTCCTGCTTCTCTTAGCTATTGTAAGGAGTTACAGGTGGATTCCGAAGCTTCTGGGCCTCGTTTGCTATGGCGATTGTTGCTGATTACATCACTCCTGCCTCTGTCAGGGACCGGCGCATGGAACGAACCGCTCCCTTGTCGGTCTCCTTTTGCGGGTGTGGCCGGTGAAAAACCGCCCGCACCCCGTTCAGGGCGATTCTGACCCGTGATCCCTCGCCCTCGGTGATTTCCGCACCGACCGCCCTGAGCATGCCTTCGATGTCCCGCCAGGGAATGTTGAACCTGACCGGATCGTCGAAAACCGCTTCTAGCGTCTGTTGATGCTTCTGATTCATCCTGTCCCCAATAGTATCATCGGATGATACTACAGTCAAGGAGAGAAACCTGTCGCGAATAGCCCGCCGTACCGGTTGCCCGACAACCACGCCCTGCCCAGCGAGGGGGGGTGGGGGTCGGGAGACCGCTCCGAGCCGCTATTCGGCTTCGACCGCGCGGCCACTATCGCGGGGACGGGTAAAGTTTTCGAGGAATTCCCCCACTTCCCTCCCGGAACACAGAGAAAGGCTAGCGGGGTCCAGAGGGCGGCAATGAGCCCCCGGTCGCCGGCATGGATGCGGCGACATCTTGCAGGGATGCAAGCCGGAGCCATGCAGGATGTATCCGATCTCAAGCCGCTGCCTGGCTGGGTCGTTCGACATCTCGGACCGCATGACGTGAGGTGCAGAGGGAGGATCATTATGCCATAAACGGTGGTCGCCTGAAGAGATTAGTGCCGGTAGGGCGTATGATTCGCGGACGAAGGAGAGGTACTTCGACACGGCCAATTCTCTGGCTGTTCCTCCCGAAAGTGCAAGCCAGGGCGTCGGTGGCGAGATTGGATCAAGAGTATTTTGTTGTTGGTGCCTTCCACCGGCCCGTTGGAAGGCACCAACAACAAAATCAAAACCATGAAACGCCAAGCCTATGGGTTTCGAGACCAAGAGTTCTTCCGACTCAAAATACTCGGAATCCATCAAACCAAGTACGCTTTAGTCGGATGAACCAGAAATCTGCCCGTAACGCCGCAGGCTGCGGGCCATCGCCTCTTCAGCCTCCAGCACCGCCAGGCGATAGCGGCCATACCGCACGTCGATCTCCTCCAAGGGCAAGGCCCGAACTGCCCGCAGACCAGTTCGACACGGCACACCTCGATGGAAGACAAAGGCCTCTCCTCGTCCCTTCCTGGAACCCGTACTTCCCTTCAGGCCCTGACAAAACGGGGACTGGCTCCCGGTGCCTCGCCGAAAACGGCCGAATCGAACCCCCGAGGGCGCCCGGCCCCCGTTTTGTCAGCCGATGGCCAGCGGACGTGGGATCCAGGCCTTTCCCAAGCTGCCACAATATTCGACAGCTAGCGGAAGCCGTCCGGCGGACCGCCCAATCGCTCCCAACGATCCTCGTCGGAACCACTTGCAGATGCCGTCCCCGGCGGGCTTCACGCTGGCGAACTCGCCGTAAAGCCTCACGGCACAAGCACGAACAGAACTTTCTCAACGGCGAGCGCCGCTCGGGCAGGAACAACTCGTAGCAGCCCGGCCGCAAACAGGGGATTTTTTCAGAATCTCCCCCTTCTGATGGCCCTCGCAGGCCGCCGCCGGCTGCCCCTCGGACCGTTCGCGCTGCTGATGCACACGCTCGCGGTAACGGCAGGCCTGCTGGCGGCGGCACTCCTTGCCCCGCTCGCTCGCCCGATACCGCCGCGCAGCCTGCCACACCGACCACTGCCGCGCCGACTCGCGGCAGGCTTCGCTACAGTGCCGCGCCCGAGGATGAAGGGGCGAAAACCACTTCTCGCACCCCTTCAATAGACAGATCCGCAGACGGCAATGGATCGGGACTTGCCATCGCGGCGAGCCGCAATCATGCTCAAGATGGACCACGGGAGTTGCTGCTCCCGAAGGTCAAGTCCCGGGGCGGAGCCACCTTCTCCGTTCCGGGACGCTTCTGAATCCCTACCTCCTGCTCATCCTCTCTCGGTTCAGCTTAATCACACCGCACCTCCGTTCTCCACGATTCC
>CAVRFM010000010.1:0-150517 GCA_963720375.1 uncultured Chloroflexia bacterium
AGCTTCCATTATGTCAAGCGGCCGTCTCCTAAGGCCACCATGCCAAGCTGAAATTCGTAGCTAAGTCCTACATGGACAGAGCCACCCCAAAGACCAAGGGTGGCTCATCTTTTACCCCAGAAGTGAGCGCCTGACTGGTTCCGAAATCCACTGTCAGGAGTCGTCCTTCCCTGCTTGCCCACTGGACACTGTACGAAGGAGGCTGGGCAAGTATATGATCACGTCAAGCACCAATTCCAGTAGGAGACAAAGGATGGCTGAGCTTCAAATGGAGAGATTGCTTCTGCATTTCGCCCACTCATGCCGGGCGGAGGGCAAATCTCCCAACACGGTTGCATGGTACTTCGAGAGGGGTTCCCACTTCGTTCGCTTTCTGGTTGAAACGGGACGAAAACCCACTCTGGCCAATTTCAACCTGGAGACAGCGAGAGAGTTTATCGTCCACGAACAAGAACGAGGCCTCTCGCCCTTCACCATCCTTGCCGACGCCAAGACGCTAAGGGCTATCAGTACCTGGCTCTTCAACGAGACATATACGAAAGAGAACAGGTTATCCAAGCTGAAGCTGCCCAAGGTGCCATTGAAGCTGATAGAGCCACTGACACCAGCCGAGATTGAGGATTTGCTGAAAGTACGGAGATCCGCTAACTCATCTCGGCAGCCGTGACCAAGCCATACTGCTGACATTCCTGGCCACAGGGCTCAGGCTCAGCGAGCTGGCAGGGATCAAATGGGAGGACGCCCATATCGATGAGGGATATGTGAAGGTGATGGGCAAGGGTTCGAAAGAAAGGATTGTTCCCACCGGCGCAGTAGCCCAGAAAGCCGTGTGGCGCTACGTTCTCCACTTCAGGCCCGAGCCGTCGACCCCGGAGGACAATCGCCTCTTCCTCACCCTGGACGGCAGGGGATTGCAGCCCAACTCGATCAGACTGCTTCTCAAGCGATGGGGAAAGAGCGCCGGAGTGCCTCGTCTGCACGCTCACCTGTGCAGGCACACATACGCCACCAATTTTCTGGTGCACAAGTGCGGCGATGTCTTCCAATTGAAGCATATCCTGGGCCACAGCAAATTGGATATGGTCGGGAGATATGTTCATTATGCCGAAAGTGACGCTCTCCTTCATGGTGGCGTCTCATCACCCCTTGACCGCATCAACCTTAAGGGCATCAAGGGATATAAGGTAGACAAGATGCTCAGGAAGGCGAAGAGCAGTTCGGTTCGGCGAGAGAAAAGCCTTTGATGTTCATTTAGGCAGCATCGGGACGGCCACATGTTGTTAGTGGCCGTCCATTGGCACGTTCGGCAAAGTGTTTGAGGTGGCCAGCCGCACTTTCCCAGCGGCCAACTCGGCAATTGATTCTTTCTTTGCCGTTGCCTACAGTCCCGGAGCGTTTGTCCCAATGCCAGTGGCCAATAGCCTTCTGAATCACTCCTGGGGCTGGCTCAATCAATTCGGCCAGAATCCCACGCCATCCCAAAGCTGAACGAGGGCTAAATGCTGCAGGGTCACTGCCTCTAAGGCCCGTGGCTCTTCTTCGGCGACGTAAGGAGGCAGACCATACAGCTCCTCAACCCCACACTCTTCTTCCAGGTCTTCATCATCGTTGGCTTCATCATCGTCTATAGTTTTCATGTGCGTCTCCTCTCCTTATACCTTGGAACACCAGATGTGCGAATAACGCGGCTGATGCCTGTGACAATGGAGGAAAGCTCTATCACTTCAAGCGGGCAGTCGCTCCAGTCATGTATCCAGCAAACGATCAGGTCACATTCATTGGGATTGTGACCATGGCGTTCAAACGACTGGCTGTTGTACTCAAACTCGATGCGAACGCCTTCATACGAACCGTCAGATCGTTTCAGTTTCGCATCACAGTCCGGAAATCCATTTTGAACACCCTCAACCACAATACCCAGTTCCTCGGCCAGCTTTCCAAAGAGTAACACCACACCCAGCTCGTTTGTCGGTGCGTACCGCAGCCCGCGAAAGTCAATGGTGCGCCCATACTTCCTCCGCGATTTCGCTTTCGATTTCGACGCCGTCAGGCTCTCCGGGACTGCCGGGGCCACCTGCTCGGAGGCAGGCTCACCGCTGTTTCGGTGTTCTCCTTTGATCAGAGCCAGTGCTTTGGCAATGCTGCCGAACTCCTTCTCATATTGTCCTGCATTGAGGCTGAGATTCTCGCTGATCTCAGTCTTCGACGGCGCTCTCCCTAAGCCATCCAGGAGACTGGCCAGTTCCGTCAGCATGGCCTCCCGGTTTCGCTTGTAAGTCCGGCTGGGTCTCAGCCCCGCCTGTCTCAGGGCCTCACTGAAGCCACCGAAGGCGCGAATGATCGTGCTCGGGCTGATATGCCCCTCCTTCGTCACCTGTCGGGTGCTCAGGGATGTGGCTCCCAAGCGTCCCGCCAGGTCCTTCAGATACTGCAGGATGGCTTCCTTCTCACGCGATGACATGGGCCCCGGCGGCCTCCGGCCCTTGAGTATGGCCCGCCCCTGAGTCTGTATTATTGTCCGATGGTAAGTGGAGTGTTTCGGCAGTTGTTCTTCTGCTTCTCCGTCAAACAATTGTCTGGGAACGCTCGCTGTCTGAACCATTATCAACTCCCCCTCAAGGTCATTACAAAGCTCTGCCTATGACGGAGTCACCGTTCCGGAATAGGTGCAAACCACCTTCTCATCACTATCCTTGAGCGTTACGAGTCAGTGTTTGCTGCCCCGATGAGATGCCGCTCAGAAACAAAGTTGTGTCCGTGGCGGTCTTCTGCCCTCCCGGCAGGATGACATCCGGTATGTAGAATGTGTCCTGCCCTCCGTCGACGGAGAGATCAGCCTCGTAGACAGAGACGGGCAGGTCACCACTGTTGCTCACCTTGAAGCTGATCCCTTCCAGGGTGTAATCCAGAGTCAGAGTCGACCAGGACCAGGTCAATGACACGTCACTGATGGAGGCGCTGCCTCCCAGGTAAGTGAAGCTGTGCGTGGCAATCTGTGTGCCCGAAGATTCCTCCACAATGAGGGTGTACGCACCGGCAGCAGCGGTCTTGTAGGGACCAGCCATGTCCAGGATGACTGCAGTCACCCCCTTGTCGGCAGAGGCTGATCCTGTCTGGACACCGTCGGGGTTTGTGAGTATTAGAGAGATGTAGTCAGTGGCGGTGAACTGGACTTGCAGAGCAGGCATGCCGCCGTCGGCCATCACCTGTGAGCTCGTGAGCGTGAACTGCGTCAGGGTAGTGAAGTACCAGTCGAGCGAGGTGGCCTTGTTGCCTGCCTTATCAAGGGAGACTGCTCACGTAGTGATAGGTGGTGCTGGGGGAAAGCCCGCTCAGGGTGACGCTGTGGCTGGTAACCATATTGGTATCCGATGTAGTAGTCGAGCCATAGCTTGCAGTCAGCCCATACTCCACCTGGCTTGAGGCTGGCTCGTCCGTGGTCCAGGTGATGGTGGCACCGCTGGCGGTGATGCCGGAAGCGGCGACTCCGGTAATGCTGGGTGCGGTGGTGTCGCTGGCACAGCCAGCGAACGAAATTGCCAGAGCAACTAGTGCAATTAACACCGCTATGGTCTTCATCTATCTTCCATCCTCCTCAATACGTTATGGTAGAACCCTTGTCTTCCAGCCTGATCCGGTCAGATCACCATTGAGCGACTCATGTTTCCTCCCCCCTTCCTGCGCGCGGAGTCCCTGTGCAATCCATTGCTCATTTTACCACAAAATATTCTCCAGGGGAATATTTGCCGCTAGAATATTCATTATCATCTGACTTGTGGCCAAGAGGAATATCGTTGGTGCCCGAATTCGGAAGGCAAGGAAGGCCTGCCAAGCCACCTGTCACCCAGTTGGAGTTGGTGGCACGCCTTCAAGTGTTGGGAACCAAGATAGATCAGGGTCGCCTATCGAAGATCGAGACAGGGCGACGACCCGTATCAGATGTTGAGATTGTTGCTATTGCAAAGGCGTTGAAAGTCCCAGTGTCATCGCTGTTTGAATAGGGGTGTTGACCAGGCTTGCTGTGTTGGCTCGCCTTTGCCCTTGGGTTGCGCCTTCTCGAAGGCTGCAACCAATCCACTTTCGGTTAAGTCCCTCAGCAACAGTGACGGTTGTACCACAACCAGCGAACGGCTCAAGTACTAGGTCACTACGTTGCGACTGGCCCTGATTGTTTGCTCTGGGAGGGCTTGTGGTAGGGGTAGCCGAGACGTTGAGGATTAGGGTCTCAGTCTTGCTGGATTGAACAATGCAGGCTAATGTGCCATGTTCGTCGAAACGGATTCTGGGGAATGTCTCCGGTAGAACGCAGTTGACGCAGACTCTCGGTGACATCGTCACATTTCTCCTCCAGCCATCAAAACCAGTCAGGTTCGTATGTCAAGCGTTGGCGGGGGCGCTCGCAAATGCCTTGTTGCATTGTGCTTGGAAGTGAAGTCTCTGAAAGCTCTCTTGACCTGTTCCTCGGTCAGATCCATCGCTGCGCACACCTCTGCAACAGGAACACTATTCTCCCACGCGTAGATCAGAAGATCTAGCCTGTCATATGGAATGCGGAAATAGAACTCCTCATCGGTCACTGTGAAACTGAAGGTGTCCGGGCTCGGCGCCCTGTCGATGATCTCTCTTATGACTCCCAGGTACTCGGCGATCTGGTATACCTGGGTCTTGTACAGATGAGCCAGGGGTTCGATATCCACCCCGCCATCTCCGTACTTCACGAAGAACCCCTGAACCAGCTCAGTTCTATTGGTTGTCCCACATACGAGAGAGTTGTCTCTCTCGCCATAGTAGTACAAGCAAAGCATCCTGGTTCTGTGTTTGGTATCGGTGGCAGCAACTATGCCATGAAGGGTTTCATTGTTCAGTCTGGCGGAACGGATATTGCCATGACTGTCCTCTACCTTCAGCGTGAAGAAATTGAAAGCATCTCTTGAGAGCAGATCGGCGGGGAGGACGATCTTCGACTTCCACGAGCCATCGTAATCAGGGAAGACTGCTCTGATAGCATTGTCACGCTTCTCATAAGTTCCAAACGCCTTCAGTGTGGGAGTGAGGTCAATAGTCTCAACGGCAATCCCCATCTTCCGGGCAAGCTTTGCCGCGTATTCTGCGCTAATGGGATTGGATTCCCTTTCGGGCATAATCAATCCCAATACCTTATCCTTACCGAGCGCTCTCACACACAGTGAGGCGCTCAAAGCAGAATCGATGCCCCCACTCAGTCCAATCACAGCACCACCTCTTCTCATGCCACCGACTTGTTTCTGAATGAAGGAACAGATCCGTTGCGTCTCAGCTTCACAATCGATCCGAAGAACATCTCTATGAAATGCCATACTATGCACCGCCTTCACTTTCACTAGGTTTCTCCTGATGACTCTCCCAAGCAGACGTCTTAGGCAGATGTCGACAGGACTCAATGCACTGGGATACCACGAAGGCCTTCAATGCTCCAAACACCGAGACAACTGAGTCAACGGAGCTGCCCAGATACACTGCTGCACTGTCCTGCTTACGCAAACCATCGTTAATCAAGGCGCTCCGAAGTGAATTGACATACGCCTCGATGCTACCCCAAGCCACTCTCTGGCCCTGACATGCCAGAGCCTCCTTGTTCGGAAATGCATTACTACGCATCTCCAGAAACTCGCTAAACAGCACGTCCGGTCTTCCTCCCCACAAAGACTACGAGCTTGTTTACCGAATCCAAGTTCTCCGGCACCAGTTCTTCGTCTTTCACTTCGATGCCAAATGTCTCTTCAATGAACATCACTAAGTCCAGGACGCCTGTGGAATCCAGGATTCCCTCTTCCAGAAGGGACGCATCATCCCTCAGGCTTTCTTCCGGGGACATGAAGTTGTCACTGATGTGCTTTTTTAACTGATCTCTAATGTCTTCTCTTGCGTTTCGCTTACCTGTCAAAACACTACCTCCTGGTTGGCTGCACTTGGTCGTCTCCTCACAGCTGGTCGCTTGGGGCTCCTCAGGCCTCCGCGCCATCGTGTCTCGCCCGAGTCACCACTACGCTTCGACCAACTCCCCACCTGTCAGTCCCTATGGAAGAACACACCGTCGTCTTCCATAGTAGTTATATACTAATCTAGCCAAATGATTTGTCAAGTTGCCGCTGTGAGTGGTTAGGTTAAATCTGGGTTGATTTTGATGCAATTTGCTTCTTGCTGCGGAGCCTTTGCCAACCATTAGTGAACTTAACCCTTGGTTGCCTTCAGCTTGCGTTTGGTGGATTGAAGCGGAGTCCCCCTGAATCCAGCTACTGACTGGCGAGCATTATTCTTGCACCGGCTGTGCCCAGGAAGGTGACAGTGTGCTCCGATGATCTCACCCCATTCTGCGTGGTTCTGACACTATCCGATCACTTCCTTGCATTTCTCCCGGTCAATCTTGCCAGTCGATTTCTTGGGCAAAGCCCGGACAAAAACGATTCTGTCGGGGAGCTTGAATCTGGGGAGTTTCGCCGCGCAGTAATCCAGCACATCGTTTGCTTCGCAATTGTCTCGTATAGGCACGGCGACTGCCACAAGACTATTCCCCTTCAGTTGATCCGGCTTCCCCAAAACAGCGACCTCCACAATGAGGCTGCTTTCCATTATCACATCCTCAATTTCCTGGGGATTGATACGGTGGCCGCTGACTTTCAGGAGGTTATCCTTGCGTCCCACCAGATAGAAGTATCCCTCATCGTCTGCGTAAGCCAGGTCGCCGGTATGATAGCCATTGTGGTCCAGCACGCGTGCCGAGGTTTCCGGGTCCTTCCAGTAGCCCTTCATTATATTGGGTCCCGACGCGGTTAGCTCGCCAGTCTGTCCGATCGGCACTTCAGCGCCATTCTCATCTAGAACGCGAAGCGTGACACCCGAGATCGCCTTGCCGATTGAATCCATCTTCCGTTCGAAATCCGCTGGGTCAAGGTAGCTCAACCGCGCTGATGCCTCTGTCGCGCCGTACATGATGTATATCAGAGTGTGTGCCGGCAGCGCCCGCCGCAGATCCTGTTTGATCTGCCGCGACATGTGCCCGCCGGCCTGCGAACAATACCTGAGAGAGACCAGCTTATCCCTGCTTGCTGCCAGAGGAGACCGGTGCAGCAGATAGGCGTAGGTCGAAGGCACCCCCGACATTCCGGTCACCTGCTCATCGATCATCTGTTTGATGAGAGCGCCAGTATACGCGAATGTATTGTTGATGACTACCGAACCACCAACCGCGAAGTGGGTATTGAGGAGCGACTTCCCCATTACGTAGAAGAACGGGAGAACCACCATCTGGCGATCATCGGGCGTCAGATTGAGATACGCACAAATGGAGTCCGTGTTATTAACAATATTGCAATGAGTAAGCATTGCTCCTTTTGGCACTCCGGTAGAGCCTGACGTGTAGATAATGCATGCGAGGTTCGATGGGTCGATCGCCAGGCCGGGATTGGACGCATCGCCTTCACTGGCAATATCCTCAAGCCTGATCACCGGAAACGGCATGGCCATCCATTTCATTTTCGGCTGTGACATGATGAGCGCCCGTACACCGGACGAGGAAAGCGGCGTATCCGAGAGAAGATTCTCAAATCGCGTGGATGATATTATGGCCGCCGGCTCGATTTCCTGCAGCAGTGGAGCAAGTTTATCCGGCCTGATTTCCGTGCCAAGGGATACAAAGGCCGCGCCGGTCTTCAATACGCCGTAGTAGCTTGCCACATACTCGATGGAATTGTGAAGAATGACGGCAACGCGCGTATCGGCACCGACTCCCATACCGGCGAGAGCACGGGCAATCCGGTTTGCCATGGCATTGATTTGTTCATAGGTCGCGCGAGTCTGTTCATGAATAAGCGCAATCTTATCAGGGTATTTCCTGGCACTCTCTTCCAGGAAGTGGTGTATAAGGGTCATATTCGATGGAAGCATAAGGCTGCCAACCTCCGGCGTCCAAGAGATAGGAGAGCAATCATTATATCGCCATATATCGTCATTCTATCACATCCTCTCAATCTGTCATTCTATCTCATATGACCCTTACCCTAGTTTTGGCATACCAGTATATCATATATGACATATTATCAAGTAAAAGTGAGCTTTACCCAAGACAGCTGGAATTGGGCTCTCCAGCGGCCTGGGCATGTCTAATCCCGTTCCCGATTTAGGTGCCGGCCTTCCCGGAATGGCAGTGAGGATACTGTGAGACGAACGACCTCGGCTGAGATACGGCGGTGAGTCGGATGCCGTAGCCTGTGGAATAGGATTAAGGAACTATTTACCCAAACCATTTATGCAATCATACTTCCAGTGGCAGCCGGTGCAGTGATGTGGGTACTTCCAAAACTGGTAGCACATCTAACTTAGGAAGTGTTACACTTATTGGGACAGGTCAAACCCCTGCAACTGCGACTTGAGAAGGTGTACAACTACTGAAGGCGGGACAGCTGCGATGAGGACAGACGATGAAATGATAGGTACGGAGGAGCAGAAGAAACGGTGTGGTTGGCCGAGCAGTTGATTGGCTATGGTGGCACACGCTGGAGCAAATCTCACCAAGGAAATGTTCATACTGGGACTACAAATAGGGTTGAGGTGATCAGTAATGCCAGTCGTCGAAGTCAATCCTAAAGTCTCTGTCGAGGAGTGGGGCACTTATGTGGAGAGCCACCATGAGGGGACATATTATCACCTTCCCCAGTGGCAAGCCGTCATCAAAGAGGGCTTGGGCCACAAGCCATTCTATATCTTCGCCAAGAACGAAGAGGGGAAGCTATGTGGAGTCCTGCCTCTATTCCACATCGGGAGTGCGTTGACCGGCAGCCGACTAGTTTCCCTGCCATTCTCAAACGCATGCGGCCCCATAGCGGATTCGTCAGACACAATCGAGGCTCTCGTGAACAGGGCAAAGAGCCTCTGTGATGAAATGAGATGCCTATATGTAGAGATCAGGACAGCACAGCCATTGTCGCTAGGTCTGGATGTGAGCGAGTTTTTTCTTACCTATGTATTAGAACTATCCGAATCGCGAATGGTGTGGGAGAGAGTCGATAGGCGAGCGCGTTGGGCAGTTGGCAAGGCCAGGAGAGAAGGCGTGGCAGTCAAGGTTGATGATTCCGCTCGAGGCCTAGAGGCATTCTATGATCTGAATCTGAGGAACAAGAGAGAACACGGGGTGCCTGCTCACCCTATCAGCTTCTTCAAGGCCATGCGTAAACACATGAACGGTCACTTCCGCCTCTATCTGGCAGAGGTTGAAGGTAAGGTTGTTGCGGGTGCCATCGATATTACCTTCAATGGGATGACCGATTATGGCTATGCGGCTTCAGACAGCAGTTATCTACAGCACTATCCCAACGACGCCGTTACATGGCAGGCAATAGAAGACAGCGGCAGTGAAGGTTGCCGGTGCTTCGATCTTGGCAAGACAGACTCAGACAACGTCAGACTGGCCCAGTTCAAGAAGAAGTGGGGGGCAGAGAAGAAGACGTTGTACTATAACTACTATCCGAAGGGCCGAAACATGGTTTCATCAGACAGATGCGGAATCAAGTATGACCTGGCATCCGGTTTGTGGAAGAAACTGCCCTTGCCTCTTTTGCGAATCTTGAGCCCCATAGCCATCCGGCATTTGGACTGAAGGTGGCGGAGAGACCCCTGTTCAGTCGGGTCAGCAACGAAGATCGACGCTTCAAGGATAAACAGTCCTGCATTACTTTCTATCTACTACCCCTGGTGGCATCATTTCACGAGGGAACTTTATATACAGATCAGGTCTATATGTCATATAAGTTACATTATCAAGCATAAGCAAGCAGAACCGAACAGAGCACCCACTTGACAGGTCATGTAAAATAAAAACAGGGTTACAAATCTACTTGCCTGAAGCTCGTGGGAAATACTTGCTCAGTCCCGAGGGGGGTGTGGACTGCGCAAGGAAGGATAGGTGGTGAGAGACTATACGTCGAGGTCCTATATCCCCCCATTAAGTATCCTCTCGCTCTTCGGAAGAGGATTGTCGGCGAGGCGCAACTCGCTGATGGGACTGGTTCGAGACACGAGAGGAAGGCTCTTGCCTTTAGTCATGAGTGGCGGAGCTTGCTTCTACTTCCAATGCAAGGCCGCAACAAACTCCGCGCTCAATACCGAATGGTCCAATAGAACAGACCTCCTCTTAATCCTCGTTCTCATAACCTACCTCTTCTGCGATACCGCCTGCAGCACCGCCCTCGAAATCTTCACTGAGCGACTCATCGTGCCCTTCTGGCACAGAGCTCGTGATCGCTGCCTGACCTCAGCTGCGAGCTCAGCCGGCGGAAGCCGGAGTCTCATGCAATGGCTGTGCAGTCCTTGCCACAATGAGAAGAACTCTCGTCCATGCCGCAGTATGCAGGTTTCGCAGAACCGCGCCCCACCACACATTCCATCACTATCCACCTACAGCTACATCTAACAGAATAAGCTACCCACACCGCCCGAATCGTGGCACCAGCATCTGCAGTCGTTGGCTAATACCACTGTGGGATAGTTGTAGTCTGACACGCCACGTGCCTGCTGGGACGGGTGAAGCAAATGTAAGCCTGGTTAGAACAACGTAGAAGACATGATGGAGGTAAACACTCATGCCAAGGAACTACCTGAAACACACGCTGAGTTTTTGCTGGCCGTGCTGGCTTTCCTGTTGCTCTATTGATGAAAACTAAGGAGGCATATTAAATGAGATGGCAAGAGAAGAATTCAAAACTGAATCCGCCCCGGGCAACTCATAACCGTATCATGAGTCAGATGTTGCCCGGTGTTCGTCTGGTGAAACGAGTGATGACCGGGATTGGCGGACATCTGAAGCTTCGCCAGGGGTTTGCCCTTATGCTGGTTGTAGGAGTCATCGTCGGTCTAGTCTCCCTTGGGGTGTTAGGCACGTGGTCGCCAACATTAGCGGACAGCGTCACCACGCCAACACTAGTGGTTGCTGCTCACAACTCCTTACATCCGGCTGGTGCTAATTATGTCTGCGACGGCGTAAATGATGAGGTTCAGATCAATGCAGCCATTGCTAAGCTTCCTGCAGGTGGGGTAGTCCAGCTCCTTGATGGCACTTTCATTATAGGGGCCAATGACTGTGTTCGTCTGCCCAGTAACATTACTGTGAAAGGCGAAGGGCCTGCATTGACAACGGTATCCAAACCATGGTCATCGGGAAGTTCCAGAGTATTCTTTGCAGATTCTTATTATTCCCCGCACTATAATCTCAGCTTGACTGACATGAAAATCGACCTAGGGAGTCAGTCTGGTTTTGCGTACGCTTTCTGGGGAGATCACGTAAACGGACTATTGCTCAACAATGTTCAAGTTCTCTCCTCCTCCCGAAAGGGGCAAGTCTACATTCAGCACAGCAGCAATATGCAACTGTTGGGGTGTCTGTTTAATGGAGCCAATGTGCAGATAGCAGGAACGACTCAGACGAATTCTGCTGCGACCATTGATTCCCAGAATGCCTTGGTCCAAGGGTGCACCTTCAAGAACACTCCGGCGGATTCGAATAACTTTGCCCTGGGGAATACGTGCAAGAACTTCCGTATTCTGAATAACACCTTCTCGAATTGTCCTTATATGGCTATTGACACCTGCAACAGCCCTGACGTATTGATTTCCGGCAACGTTATTGATGGGGCTTGTCTTAATCTGTCGTGGAACGGAGCCATCTACAGCGAGGGTGGCATAAGAGTCACCATCACTAACAACAGGGTAAATAACTGCCCCATCTCAGCAGGCATAATGGTAAGCTATTCGATCTATGGCTATGGCCATGGTGGCAATATCCTCATCGACAATAACGTGGTCACCAATACCGAGTTTGGCATCGCATCTCTGGGAATACCAACCGTGACCATCAGCAACAACCAGATAAGCCACACCAGTTGGCACGGAGTCCTGATCCAAACGAAAACGGTGTATGGTGTAAACTACTACCCCAATAACTGTACGGTTGAAGGCAATACCATCTCTGACTTTGGCAAGGTAACTGGTTGGTCTTCTGGAGTACAGCTTATCGACTGCCAGCAATGTCAAGTGAACCTTAACGTCATCAATGGCAACAACAATGCCAATGCTGTTTATGGGATAAGTGAGTCTGGGAAAGCAGACTATAATACCATCAACAACAACACCCTGAGCAAGGTTAAATACAGCATAGGAAAAGTTGGAGCACACACTGTTGTCTACGGCAATGTACTTCAATAGGCTGAATCCACCGGCGTGCAACAGGTGCTATTGACACCGATGTCCTCCGGGAGATAGTACCATTGACGGCACTGGAGGCAGAGGCAGTTCGGCTTCGGGATCGGGTGGCTTGCAGCGCAATGAGCCATGCTGCCAGGGACTGACTGTATTCCTGCCTCCAGTGGGCAACCAGTAGTTTCCGTGGGTGAGTGTGGCAAGACTGTACGGTTGAGCAGTTCACCCATCAATTTGCCGTATGTATCCGTCGTCCCAGGGGATGCCTTGGTGGTGACCTGCCCGCATGCCGTGTTGCATCAAAATAAACTGTTACCGAAACCCGGTCGCATGCTTGACATGGCCAATGAGGCCATGCTATATATCGTATGCACATAGGAGAGGGATTCAGCTCAGCAAGTTGTTTATGTGTGCGGTCAGGCAAGGGCAGTGGAATTCGGGATCCGGAATCATGGTCGGCGCTATCCGTGTATTTCTCTGGCTCAGTTTAGAGTAGGGACATGTGTTACTCAGGACACCGATTGCCCTCCATTGGCTGGTAGAGCACGATACTCACGACAACGAGGTCGACGAAGGTGACGGGAGAGAAAATGAATGGGAACGCGCGTCAGCGTGTCGACAGTGACGCTGCGCCGGACAAGCCTGTACTTGAAACGACTGAGAGTGCGTCCCCTGCAGGGACCTCTGGGAAGAAACAGGGACATTCTAGAATGGAGGTCCGATATTCCCAGCGGGGGCCGTGGTTACCAAGGCTGAAAAGGGCGGCTGTCGAGCACGGCTATACTGGTCGTTTCCAATATCTTGCGTATGGCTTGCGGTTCTCGATCGATGTTTGCCTCAGATGGATGGTACTGTTTGTGCCGAATTCAAGAATGCGGATCATTTTGCACCGTGCTAGGGGAGTGAGGATAGGTAAAGATGTGCTAATCGGTTATAACGTCACTATAGATGATGTGTACCCCCGTTTTGTCACCATCGGTGATGGGGTTGCTCTGTCAGATGGCTGTTTCCTTGTGGCTCATTCGAAGCCCCCCGAGTACTTCAAGGGGCAGGTTGAGTCGTTCGTGGCTCCTTTGACGGTCGGAAACAACGTGTGGATAGGAGTTGGGGCAATCTTGTTGCCTGGTGTCACTGTTGGAGAAGGTTCTGTCATCTCTGCAGGATCCCTTGTTACTCGGGACGTACGACCTCACTGGATTGTTGCCGGGAACCCGGCGAGACACATCAAGGAATTGAAACCCAACGAGCAGCACTTTGAGCAGTAAGCACGCGGCATTCCTCTGCCGGCGACGCCAGTGGACGTATTACAGACTCCTTCAGGATTGTCTCGGGCATACCGATAGCCAACCGAAGTAGCAGCAGATTCGCCACCGGCTCATACCATGACACTCCCCGCATGTTTTCATCTCGGGTTATCTCTTCTTGTGCGAATTTGCTCAGTGGGATTAGGGAGTGTAGACTTGTCTCTGGTCAAGACGGACAGATATGGAGCTGGCTCTTCTCGTTGTTCTCGCTCTATGCATGTTGCCAGTGGTGGCGTTTACCACAGGAGTAGCGAGAATTGTCCTCGGATTCGCCTTCCTGGTGTTCTGTCCTGGCTATGCCCTGTTGGCCGCCCTTTTCCCAGCGAAAGATAGCCTTCGTGCGAGTGAGCGCGTTGCCCTGAGTTTTGTACTGAGCCTGGCGGTCATCCCCCTGATATGCTTTGCACTAAACTACACCCCTTGGGGGATCCGCATTTACCCCGTTGTTGTCTCTGTTGTCATGTTTACCCTGGTAGCCTCTGCAATTGCCATATTCCGTCGCAGGAAGCTATCTGTGGAGCAGAGGTTCCAGCTCAGAATGCATCTCCGCATGCCACGCTGGAGAGGCGGGACCAAGTTGGATAAGGCCCTCTCCTGCATCCTCCTTTTATCAATAATGGCAGCGATAGCAACTCTCGTCTATGTAGCAGCATCTGCCAGACCAACGGAGAAATTCACTGAGTTCTATATGCTGGGTTCGGCGGGGGAGGCAGCAGATTATCCTTACGATGCGGTCGTTGGTCAACCAGTCGAGGTGACGGTGGGGGTGACAAATCAGGAACATGAATACACCACCTACCGGATCGAGGTGAGCCTTGGTGATGTCAATGTGCAGGAAATCAGCCCAATTGGACTGTCCAACGGCGCAAGTTGGGAGCAGAAAATTACCCTCTATCCAGAGAAGGCTGGTACAGGTCAGAAGGCCGAGTTCTTGTTGTACAAGGGAGACGGCATTGATCCTTACCGCGTACTCACTCTCTGGCTTGATGTAAGGGAAGGGGCCTGATCGTGGTCACCATTGCTTTGATATATCTAGCGGCTTTCGCGGGTGCAGAGGCTGTAACTGCTCTGGTCAACCCACTGTGGGGGATCGTGTTGAACTTTGTTCTACTCTTTGGCCTCATTGTTGCCAGCGCGAAAGCGAGCAAGCATCAGTCTCCTGGACTATTCCTGGCTCTCGGCCTGGTTCCTCTCATAAGAATAGTGAGCCTGTCCATGCCTTCTGCCTATCTATCCCGGCTGTATTGGTATTTGATTATGTCGTTTCCTCTGATCTTTGCAGCCTTTGCCATTGTAAGGGTCCTCAATCGTCGCTTGGTGGAGATTGGCCTCGCTGTTCGAGCAATCCCTCTTCAGATTCTGGTAGCCTCATGTGGCATCGGCATCGGGCTGCTTGACTACGTTGTTCTGAGGCCAGAGCCCCTTGTTGTTCTGAGGGAGCCCCTTATCTCAGCGCTGAGCTTGCGTGGCCTTGTGTTGCCAGCCCTTATTCTGCTCTTCGCTACTGGATTCGTAGAGGAGGTGATCTTCCGTGGAGTGATACAGCACGAGGCAGAAGCGCTTGGGTCATGGGGGTGGGTCTACACGGCAGTTCTATCGTCAATGCTTCAGATAGGACAGCACTCTGTTGTGCATTGGATACTTGCTTTTGCCATGGCCCTTCTCTTTGGGTGGACTGTGAAGCGAAGCGGCTCTATACTGGGAGTGAGCCTCTCCCATGGCCTGATCAATATCGGCCTGTATCTGGTGTTTCCCTTGGCTAAGTTAAATGGTTGGTTTTGATGCAATTTGCTTCTTGCTACGGAGCCTTTGCCAACCATTAGTGAACTTAACCTTTCCCTTTGTCACTTGGCATTAATGATATTGAGACAGGCCACGGCCACGATGGCGGCAAAGACGATAAGCAAGGGTATGGAGAAGATAACCAGGTTCCGTCTGAACACCTTAGCTGAGGGACTGTCACTGGGCTCGGCTAGCTCATGCGCGGCCAGCAATAGGATCAAGCCGATCACACATGCTGCAGAAAGATGCTGTGAAGCAGTGGTCGCAGTCACCAGGGTCGAAATCATGTTGAGCACATCCAGAGACTGATATTATACATGAATGAAAGTGTCAGTCAAGCAGGTCCGATAATAGTGATAATGGGGACGTTTTGTTGAAGCAACCTACTTCACGCATCAAGAGCCTGTTTGGAGGTCTTGCGGCCATCGCTGCCTCCAGGCACAACTTGAGGCAGCAACAAGATGCCCCTCTATAGAAACGCCAGCTACTTGATGATAAACCAGGTGCTCACAGGTGCCTTCGGTTTGATCTTCTGGGTGGTAGCGGCCAGACTCTACGTCGCCGACGATGTTGGCCTTGCTTCAGCTACGGTTTCGGCGATCTTGCTGCTGACACTGCTGGCGAACCTAAGCCTGGACTACGCGTTGGTGAGGTTTCTACCGGAGGCGACCGATGATTCCATCACATTGATCAACACCTGCCTCACCGTCACTGGGCTAGCGTCCATTGCCATGGCCGCGGTCTTCCTGGCCGGTCTTCAGTTCTGGCCTCCGGCGCTCCTTTTCCTTCACGACAAGCCATTTTATGCTGCTGCCTTTGTCATTTTCGTGGCCATGGCAGCCATGTTCATTGTTCAGGATCGAGCACTCATCGGCATGAGGAGCGCCGGTTATACCTTGGCAAAGGGGACCATGTTCAACGTACTCAGGGTAGGCCTGCTCGTTCCCTTAGCTGCCTTGTTCGGCGCGTTCGGGATGGTGTCTGCCTGGGGGAATCGCAAGCACTGTGCCGCTTGTCATCGGTGCCGTTCTCTTCCTGCCACGGGTTAGACCTGGCTATCGTCCCATACCTAAGATAAGTCGGGCAGTGATCAACCGCATTATTCGGTACTCTTTGACAAACTGGGTCTCCGTAATTCTCACTGGGTATTCTGAGATAGTCAGCATTTTGGGCTGGGGCGATTTGACGTACTAGGGACCACAGCATGATGACCAATATGTCTTTCCCCATGCCACTGTGACAATTCCCTTCTACCTTGCTACGGCCAACCAGCGGCGCACTGACTCCTTAGCTTCATCATCAGCCTGATGATTCATGGCAGCTACTTCGTATGTGCCAGATGCTTTCTTGCCATGACTTTGTTCCCATTCCAAAGCCAGGGCGACATCCCGGATATCCCTACCGTCTCCCAACCTGTGGCAACATACAGTCAGAGACTCTCACAGTCACCTCACGAAGAATGACCCGCTTTCAGTCCCGTCTTCGTCAAGCCCCAGGTGGCAATGCACTCCCCGTGGCCCCAATGAGATTTCTTTGTGATAACTCCCTGTCGCCTTTGAGACGTGGATGTAAGGGTGGTGTGATAGGGTAGTAATAGAGTAGTTACAGAGTAGTGACAGAACTCATGGATCCGATCACCACATCCATGAGTAAAACGACTACACAGCGGGTGTAGTGACTAATCAGTCGGCCCGACATTCATCCGGCAGCCTACTCTAAAAGAATATGGCGTGACTGATTCAATCATAGATAGATCAAAACGTGTGAGTGTGACACAGCCAGCGATTCTGAGATACAAGTACTACTCCTAAATGGGCAGCACTCAACAAAAGACTGGGGAGGAATAGTTAGATGAGGTGGCAAGTCAGCAATTCGAAACCAAGTTCCACCAAGGCGATTCGTAGCCATGTCGGAGGTCGCCAGCAGCCCAGTGTCGGTAGGAGAAATCCAGGGATGCTCAAGATTGGTGGACTCCTGGATCTTCGGTTGGGGCTTGCCCTTGTGGTGGCCGTGGGACTCGCCCTCGTTCTAGTCTTCCTTGGGCCATTATCTCCATGGTCGATACAAGCAGCGCCAGCGATATCGGACGCGGCGATGCGCAACCCTAGCCCGAACTCTACACCGCAAGGCCCTATCATCATCACGGCGAGTGCCGATGCCCATGGCTCGATATCGCCCTCCGGCACAGTGACGATAGACCAGGGCTCGGATCAGTCCTTTACCATCGTTCCCGCCGCCGCTCCCTACCATATCGAGGATGTTCTGGTGGACGGTTCCTCAGTTGGGGCGGTGAGCAGCTATACCTTCACCAATGTCACCGGAAACCATACCATAGCGGCCAGCTTTGCCCTTGATACCTCCTGCACCATAACGGCGAGTGCCGATGCCCATGGCTCGATATCGCCCTCCGGCACAGTGACGATAGACCAGGGCTCGGATCAGTCCTTTACCATCGTTCCCGCCGCCGCTCCCTACCATATCGAGGATGTTCTGGTGGACGGTTCCTCAGTTGGGGCGGTGAGCAGCTATACCTTCACCAATGTCACCGGAAACCATACCATAGCGGCCAGCTTTGCCCTTGATACCTCCTGCACCATAACGGCGAGTGCCGATGCCCATGGCTCGATATCGCCCTCCGGCACAGTGACGATAGACCAGGGCTCGGATCAGTCCTTTACCATCGTTCCCGCCGCTCTCTACCATATCGAGGATGTTCTGGTGGACGGTTCCTCAGTTGGGGCGGTGGGCGGCTACACCTTCACCAATGTCACCGGAAACCATACCATAGCGGCCAGCTTTGCCCTTGACACCTCCTGCACCATAACGGCGAGTGCCGATGCCCATGGCTCGATATCGCCCTCCGGCACAGTGACGATAGACCAGGGCTCGGATCAGTCCTTTGCCATCGTTCCCGCCGCCGCTCCCTACCATATCGAGGATGTTCTGGTGGATGGTTCCTCAGTTGGGGCGGTGAGCAGCTATACCTTCACCAATGTCACCGGAAACCATACCATAGCGGCCAGCTTTGCCCTTGATACCTCCTACACCATAACGGCGAGTGCCGATGCCCATAGCTCGATATCGCCCTCTGGCACAGTGATGGTGGCCTATGGCTCAGATCAGACCTTCTCCATTGTTCCTGGCGCCCACTACTGTATTAATGATGTTCTAGTGGATGGTTCCTCAGTTGGGGCGGTGAGCAGCTATACCTTCACCAATGTTACCGGAAACCATACCATAGCGGCCTTCACCTCGCCAACGCTAGTGGTTGCCGCCCATGACTCGTTACATCCGGAGGGCGCTGATTATGTCTGTGACGGCGTGGATGATGAGGTTCAGATCAATACGGCCATTGCCACGCTCACTACCACCGGGGGGGTCGTCCAACTCTCTGCTGGTACGTTTATCATAGGGGCTAATAGCAATATCGTTCTAAAAAGCAATGTTCTCATTCTAGGCAAAGGGCCTACATCGACAATAATATCTAAGCCAACGTCATCTGGAAGTAACAGAGCTTTCTACGCAGATTCAGGACTTGGGCCTTATACCAATATTGGCCTGAGCAACCTGGGGATTGATATGGGGACTGCGGCAGTTAAGACAAATCCTGTCTGGGCAAGTAATGTTAATGGAATGTTGTTTGAGAATTTGCAGGTTGTCTCTTCTAACAGAATGGGAATGCTGTATGTCCAGCATAGCCAGCATGTCCAGATTTTGAGCTGCCTGTTTGATGGAATCACGGTAAAGATGTCAGGAGGGGGTGTCGTCAATGATGCTTCAACCATTGATAGTATAGATACTCTAGTCCAGGGATGCACCTTCAAGAACTCTCCCCTTATGGCGACATATGGTGAACAATTCGCTTTGGGAAATACCTGCAATGGCTGGCGTATTCTAGACAACACTTTCATAAATATTGCTTGTATGGCTATTGACACCTGCAACAGCACAGATGTACTGGTTGATGGGAATGTTATTGAAGGTGCTGATCAAGACCCTAACTATTCGTGGGACGGAGCCATCTACAGCGAGGGTGGCATGAGAGTCACCATCACTAACAACAGCGTAAGCAACTGCCCCAACTCAGCAGGCATAATGGTAAGCTACATGATATGGGGCTACGGCCATGGTGGCGACATCCTTATCGACAACAATACAGTCACCAATACCGAGTTTGGCATCGCAGACCTCGGAATACCAACCGTGACCATCAGCAACAACCAGATAAGCCACACCAGTTGGCACGGAGTCCTGATCCAAACGAAAACGGTGTATGGTGTAACCTACTACCCCAATAACTGTACGGTTGAAGGCAATACCATCTCTGACTTTGGCAAGGTAACTGGTTGGTCTTCTGGAATACAGCTTATCGACTGCCAGCAATGTCAAGTGAACCTTAACGTCATCAATGGCAACAACAATGCCAATGCTGTTTATGGGATAAGGGAATCTGGAATAGCAGATTACAGTACCATCAATAACAATACCCTGAGCAATGTCTCCCACAGCATCGAAGTCGTTGGAGCACACACTGTTGTCAGGGACAATGTGCTTCAATAGGTTGAATCCACTGGCGTGCGACAGTTGTTGTTGTCATGAATTGACGTCACTCCGGTCGTGAAGTACACTTACTCCGGCTGTGAATGACACTACCAACATCACCTCGGTTTCCGAACACGGGCTTTGCACAGGATGTGGCACCTGCGCGGCAATCTGTCCCAGAGATGCGGTAGAGATGCTGGTGGACCGCAGCGCAGGGATCTATGTCCCGTGCTTGAACACGGAGAGGTGCAATCAGTGCGGTGCGTGCTTGGAAATCTGCCCCGGAAGGTCAGTCGACTTCGGACGGCTGAATCTGGACATTTTTGGGCGGGAGCCCGGTGACATACTCCTGGGGAATTACGAGAACTGCTACATCGGGTACGCGGCCGACCACGAAATCAGGTACAACTCGTCTTCGGGGGGCATGGTAACAGCGCTCCTCCTGTATGCTCTCGAGTCGGGCATTGTTGACGGAGTTTTGGTCACGAGAATGAAGTCCAGCCGGCCGCTTCAGCCCGAGCCCTTCATTGCGCGAAAGAAAGAGGAGGTAATCTCGGCCGCTGGATCGAAGTACTGTCCGGTGCCGGCCAACATTGCGTTGAAGGAGATCCTGGCAGCGAAAGAGGGAGAACGGTTTGCGGTGGTTGGGCTCCCCTGTCATATCCACGGCCTGCGGAAGGCAGAGATAACGGATGAGAGACTGCGGCGAGCGATACGGATTCATTTCGGACTCTTCTGCGAGCATGTCGATACGTTTTTCAACACTGAACACATACTGAGTAGACATGGGATCAGCAGCAAAACGGTGGCCCATCTCGATTATCGAGGATGCGGGTGGCCGGGATCCATGATAGCGGTAGTCAACGAAAGAGGCGGGAGTCGGAAGAGAGTCCCTCTCCGCCACTACCTGACCTGGCACGGTCTCCGGCTGTCGGTTCCCAAGTCTTGCAGGGTCTGCTGCGATGAAACTGCCGAACTGGCAGATATCTCATTCGGTGACGCTTGGCTCCCTGAACTGCAGCATGATAAATTGGGGACGTCAATCATAGTCTCCAGGAATGAAGTCGGTGAGCAGTTGCTTCACGACGCGGCGCTGCTAGGGCGGGTGGTACTGGAGAAAGCAAGCCCCAGGGACGTCGTCCGTTCTCAGATCGGATCACTGTATCGAAAGAAGAAAGAAATAGGCGCCCATATAAGACTGTTCCGTAGCGATGTCCTGCAGCCCAGCAATTGCCTGCACCCAGATACTCTTGATTATGCCTACGCCATCCTGCAGCAGTTCAACACTTCCGTTCTATTCTCAAGGCGTTGGGTATGGAAAATCCTCAATCATGCTCCGCTTTGGAGTGTTAGGTTATTGGGAGCACCTTCCTTCGCCATCTCCCGGCTGCAGATGAGAAGGGTTATACGGCAGCGCTACCGGAACCACGGTGCCTGACTAGATCTGCGACCAACTGAGCGTTGTGTAGTGCAAGATTCTTCGTGGCGTCTATAGTTATCATGAGTTCAGCCCTGATTCTCTCTCTGCAGGACCATGCCTCAACTACCTTTGATACTATTGCCTCTGGAGCCGTGTCGTCGCAAACATAGTGCTCCTGCCCCACCATCCTCATGATCCCGCGGAACTTGTGGCCGTATGGTATCGCCACCACGGGAACATGCATCGACAGTGCGGCGATGTTGGCGTGCATTCTGCCGGAGACAAGCAGATCGCACTGCCCAATGACAGCTTTCAGTTCCGGAGCGGAGTAGTTACCATCCAGTAGTCTGACGTGACTCTTATGCTTCACCTCCTGAAGGATCTTCTTGAGGAGCACCCTATCGTCGGCTGCGGGGCTGTAGTCATGCGGTATGAGAATCACAGTGGCATCGAGTCTCTCAACAAGGTGGTCGATTACTTGAACCGTCTCCTGTGTATTGGTGTAACTGGATATGTCCAGTCTCTTGAAACGGCTGGCCTTTCTCAGTATCAGTTGAAACAGACTCTCAGGCATGACCGCGCGTGTTATCCAATAACCTTCCTTCATGTACCGTAAGTACCTTGATCTCTTGGCCTTTCCCACAAGGAGTGTCCAACCCATAGTTACCCCTATGAGTGGTCTGTGACCTGCATCGACCCCCTCGGCGGACAGTATTTCACCGGCCCTTTCCTTAGGGGCTGGCTCCATAAGAAAAGCCGGATCGGCAGTCAGATATATAGGCGGGCCACTAACGCCAAGGTCCTGCAGAACATTCAGCGAGATTTCTTCCCTCACAGTTATCAAGGCTACCTTGCTGAGAGTGAACCTTGCCAACCTTGAAGTCAGAAGTGAAGTAAACGGGCCAACGGACTCGGCCCAGATCACCACCGGCTTTCCCAGGAGAACGCCCAGCAAGATATCTTTGCTGTGCTCGATGACTCCGAGTATCCCGTAGTCGTCACTGTAGGTGTCCGTGCCCAAGTGCAGGATAACATCAGCCCTCGCGAACCTCCTCAGTTTTCTGTTGTTTATTAGGATCGCAGCAATTCGAGGACAACGTTTGTGCAGTAACGCCCACAGAGCACATCGAACCAGATTGAGAGATGATTCCAGCATAGTACCAAGTGAGAAGCGCTTGTGATAGAACAGCTTGCTCCTAATTACCCTTACGTCAAGGCTGTCTGCAAAACCAGGAGTGAATTGGACGAAGCTGGCAAACTGAGCATTCGGTACTTGCTCTCGAAGCATTCGCACCGTTGCAATGGCCACTGCAGCACTGCCCCTGCTGAGATCGAAGGTCGTTGCATGGCTGTCTATGCCGCTTATGAAGAGTATCTTAGTCATGACTCAGTTGATCCTGCTCTGCACAGCACAACATGTGCGGTTTCTCCTCACATTGCCTCCTCATTAGACTGCCTCCCTGTGTCCTGGCCTGATCCTCAGCAAACGAACAGTCTGAAGGCCAACTCCTACAACCTGATTCCGGCGTCAGAGGAGGTCATGACCAAGACGCGTACATCTGGAGATGTCCATCATCGTAGATTCTATTTGTCCCGGAGAGCACCTCGTTCAGCTTCTCCCAATGTGGGTCGTCGGGAGAGATACCCCTCAAATGCTGATATCCCTCTGTGCTTTTCTCGGCAACCACAAATATCCTCTGCTGCAATAGACCAGGTTTCTCTACAGAGAAGTCTGCAACGAGCCTGTCCAGATCCTGCCAGAGTTCATCAATGCTTGCCTCATAAGCTGTGATCTCTTCGACACGCTCCGTGGCAGCATTTGGAGCATAGTAGTCAAGCCATGCAACAGAGGTTGGGTCATAACTATAGACAATGTGGCTTTCACCTTCATTCTGGCTGTGCGACTCAAGGAACTGTCCGGCGGCAATTTCATGGGGATAGATGGCATCAGTGGCAACCTGGTTGACGCTGGACAGGAAACTGGGAACAGCCAGCGCGAACACAAGAGTGGCTAACAAAGCCAGCCCTATCTTTCCCAGAGTGCCTGACCTCGACATGAACAACAGCAGAAGAGGGGTGCAGACGAGAGGAGCATAGAGCAGGAACCTCTGGAACTGGTACCCTCCCCACACAGCGATCATGCCAATCACCGTCTCTACCACAACGCCCAGTAATCCGCCAGTGATCATTTGGTCTGCCAAGCTCAGGCGCTTGATCCTGAACAGGTTGCACACGCCGACGATGGTCCCAATGCCCAAGACAGCCCACCAGAATAACCGGACAAGGTTTGCCCAAAGAGGCAATGCACCGCCCACATTGGCGGATCCCATAGTCAAGGCGGCTTTCACGAAACCCAACGACAACAGCTGATTCCAGAGGCTCGGCAGGAATGCAGCGGAATACGGGAAGGTATGCCATGACCAGAAGACTTCCCAGGCCAGTACCATAACCAGGAATAGACATATCATTACTATGCTTGGTCGCGATGCGTTGTTCCTTCTTATCACGTAGATGGCGTATATGCCTAGCAGGATCAATGGAATCAACAGCGAGACCGGGAGGTAGGAACCGACGATGACTGAGAACAGCACGAGCAGAACAAGTCTATCGAACAACGTCGCTCCCAGAAGCTTGCTTTCAGATCTAGTCAGCATCAACAAGAACCCAGCCAACATAGTGTATCCGAAAGCCGCTGGCGCAAATATGCGCATCCTGGATATCAATATAACGCTTCCCATTAGCACCACAATCGTGGCAAAGCAAGCGAGGCGGTTGCTCTTCAGAATCCTGACGGCGAACAGATAGAATAGACCAGAGAAGAGCGCTGCATTGAACAACATAAACAGCATTCTGCCCTCGAACACTCCCAGCCCAGTGGACATACAGATGGCGGAGACCAGTAGATGCATACCAGGAAATTCGAAGTAGGCAAGATTCTCACTGCCGACGGGGATGCTCCCATGCTGCATGAGCCATCTCACGATCCCCATGTTAGACATGTCGTCGCCGTAGCTCCCCTGAGGAGTTATCAGTACCCAGAAACCGATGAACACCAAGCCAAATACGCAAGCGAGCATTAGATTGTGCCAATCGACCGTATCCCCCTTCTCCTCCCTGGAGAAGAGCATCAGAAGCAACAGGAAAATCCAAACGCAGAAAATGGCCCCGAACAGGGGCAGGTTGTTGAAGATATACGGGGCCTGGATTGCATGGTACTGGTAGACCATGTTTACAGGGAACAACAGGAGTGCTGCACTGAGAAGCAGCAACAGGATCCACATGAGCAGTCTGTTTTGCGGACTTATCCTGGTCAAGTTGATTGTGGTTACGCTCATTCCCTGTATGCTCGTTCGGCCTCTTGCCATGAGAATGCTACCCTAGTCATCCGACAGCCGTTACCAACCCAATAGTGGTCTGCCTTTGCTCGAATCTGGCAGAAGTATCTTACTCCGGGACTAGAATGCTGTCTAACGAGTGTTCTCCCGGAGCATGTTGAAGGTCTCCCGAGCATGCTGTTCCTTAGACACGCCAACAGCGATACCCCTCAAGGTGGGGAAGTTGGCGGTGTAGGCGACGGCATCCGGAAGCTTGAGGTATCCAGCCGCCAAAACGCTGAAGGCGATCACTTCGCCTTCGGGGATTCTTCCCAGCGCCTCTTCACATTCCTTCCGCGAAGGGCACATTTGAAACCCCAGTGAATTGAATGGGGCGGCAATTGTCACTTTCCCAAAGTCTATCCGCCACTCTTCGAACTTCTTGACGAGATAGGCGAAGTTGCGGGTTTCGAACCCGGGTCTTATCCGGTGGGCCAACATGAACTCGGTGTGCGTCTTGAAGACCCAATCCATATTGAGGGCAAGAGCCATATCTGTTACCAACTCGTGCAGCATTATGGTATCTACGGTTGCCTTCCTACCGGCCGCAGATCTCAGCCGGGCCATCTCAAAGTAGAGATAGCCCTCCAGCAGACTCGACGGGTCCGTTGCGAGAGCGCCCTTCACACCACTTGTTATCGCTCTCCAGTTCCCTGAGAGGACTATTTGCTGTCCGAGCTTTCGTGCCAAACCCGGTACTCCCCCAGCAAGAACGGCCAATCTGACAAACTCATATGCGTAAGGTATTATGGCATAGAGATGCAAATCCTCGCGGCGTCTCCCCTTGTTCAAGATCCGAAGTATGGAAAGGGTCGTTTCACTCACTGTGAACATGAACCCATCCGCCCCGTTGTCCAGAGAGATGTTGACCAGGTTCGCAGCATAGCTTGGATTGGTCAAGTCATACCCTCTTGCCACAGCCCTCTGCTGCGATAGATGGCTTATGCCGTGGAAGGGATTATCTCCAACAAGTAGGAGCGTTCTCCGTTCTGTCTCACTTTGAGTCATCGCTCATCCTTTTTACATGTTCGATGATCTCTTCGACTTTGGAGGCTGTCGAGAAGCTTGGCTCTGCTGGGGAGCCATTTAAGACCGAGCGAATAAAGAACTCGTCCTCGCGCACATAGTCTGTCCCGCCGATAAAGAAAGGCACATTGTCTCCAAGATCATGCTTATGCCACAAGAAGGGAGCGTCCTTGCCTAGATTGACCTCCACCTTGTCTTCATCCACCTTCATGGTTCCGCTGGATCCCCTGACAATCAACCCAATCTCCGGCATACGGTAGCCCTCCTTGCACCATGAACTTCTGATCCACCCCTCTAGACTCGCGGGTGAGGCCACCTGGAAGTCCACCGCATCTTGGGAGCCGTCACCGAGGAGTGACTCGACTTTGGCGCTCTTGACCTCCAGCCGTCCGAAAAACCACAGTGCGATGTCTACCGCATGGCATGCCAGATCGCTGATAACACCTCCTCTGGATGAAGCCTTTGATCTGCCTTTGGATCCCAGGAAATCGGAGGAGTAAGCATACGCTTCGAAGGAGGACAGTTGGCCAAGAGTCCCTTCGTCCAGAATTCGTTTCGCCTTCCCGAATGTGACCGAGAACCTTCTGTCATAACCCACCATATTGATACCGCCATGCTTCTCTGCCAGACGACATAGCTCTTGCGCCTCGAAGTAGCTGGATGCCAATGGCTTCTCAACAAATACGTGGTGGGCAATCCCGGCGTCATAGATTTCCCTCACGATGCCGAAATGGGAGCGCGGAGGCGTTGTCACATACACGGCGTCTAGCCCCATCCCAGCAAGTTCTTGAACTCCAGCAACTATTCCGACACTAGGGATGACCTTCTTGCCAAACCTGCGGACCAGAGGACTTATCTCACAGAATGACACAAGCTCCACGCTGTTCAATGCACTCAGAATGCTCGCATGAAGCAAGGCCATTTTGCCCAAGCCCACCACAGCGACTCTGGCTTTCATAGCCACGTTACCGACTTGCGGTGGTCTCCGACCAATCTCGAGCACAACTGCGAACCTGTGGCAGTGAGGTCAGCACTCCGCGGGCTCCGTCCCAGAGACACAGAGGCAGAACGGCGCTGGTTGCTTCGCCAGATCACTTGTGGAAACACCTTCCCAAGAAATACCCCGTGCCCATGAGGGACACATTTGCGGTAATCACTCCGACCTGAGCCAGGTTTGACGGCTTGTAGAAGTGGAGCAGCCTCTGGGGGACCGACCTGAAGACAAGTCGGTTAAGGAAGGTGTTTTCGGCGGTCATCGAACCATAGTGCTGTCGAGAGACAGTTCTTCCCAGCATAGCCCTGGTGTTGCCCTCTCGAAGACAGAAGTCAAATTCGTATGCGAGAGTAGCTCGCCGCGGCGTGACCTTGTGATGTACCACAGCCTCTGGCTTGAACATTATCTTGGCTCCAGGTATCTTGCCCCTTATTCTAATGCAAAGTTCGGCCTCCTCACCACCAACAGGGGCCAGTCTGCTCACCCCGAGTTCACCAGTTCTGCCGAATCCGGCGTCCAGCAGACCCGCTCTCTCGAATACCTCCCTCCTGAAGGCCATATTGCTGCCTGTCACATTCCTGATCTGGCCGTCCGGCTGCATAACCAACTTCTTATGACCGGTGCAGCCAATGACAAAATCAAATTCCTCTGGGAACCAGAATGGGGGCCTACCCTCTGGCCACGTGGGAACAGCCTTCCCTCCTACCGCCATGACTTCCGGGTCCTCGAACGGTTGGACGAGGTTCTCAAGCCACGACTGTTCGGCAACAGCGTCGTCATCTATACTGGCGATTATTTCGCCGGTGGAGCATGAGATGGCGGTGTTTCTGGTCTGAGAACAGCCACGGAGTCCGTTATTTTGAACTACAGACACCTGGTCTGGCAGTTCGGCCCGGAGCTTGTGGAAAAGCTCTTCGTGGTTGTCCACGGCCACTATTACCTCGTGAGGCTTCAACGTCTGAAAAAGGACCGAGTGCACTGCTTCTTGGACGTCCTTCAGACGCTCCGTGGCATATGTGGCAATGATGACGCTTACTTTGGGCTGTCCCACTCGTATCTCTGCTTCGGGCTCCACAACAGCAGCTTCATCATGGTCCGCAGATGATCAATGCCAGCGTTGAAGCCAGAAAGCTTGGTCTGTCCTATTCGCGGGTGATAGTGTATAGGTATATCATGAATCTTCAGCTTCATTCGGCAGGCTTTGATGGCAATCTCTGGCTCTATGGCCCAACCACTGGACGAAATCCTCATCTTCTGCAGATGGCGTTTCTTTATTCCATACAGCCCGGTGGCATAATCACAAGCTTCAAAGCAATAGACATGCCTCATTATTCCCTGGAAAAGCGCATTGCCAAGTCGGTTGAGGGCTGGTATATTGTCACGGCCAGAATCCCTTGAACAGTAGACTACATCACAGGATTCCAAAGCCTCGGTCATGCGCGGTATGGCGTCTGTAGGATAGGTGCCGTCAGCATCGATGAAGATTACGCTCTCCCCGCGAGCATGTTTTACCCCCGTCTTCATGGCCTCTCCCTTTCCCCGGTTCCGTCCGTGTCGTATGACTCCACAGGGAAATTGGGAGGCAACACGCGAGGTGGCATCACTAGACCCGTCATCCACTACCAGCACTTCGCACTGGCCATCGACTGATCTGAATAGACTCTCAAGGACGACCTGGATCCCTCCTTCTTCATTGTATGCGGGAATGACAATAGTGGCTATGATGCCGGATCGGACTTCCGGGAATTTCACGACGGTGTCCATTGACGAAAGGTCACTCTCTATTCCTAGTTGATCCGGAATACCCAGAACTTTGGCTCTAGACTGTGCACTCATGATACTGCCCTCATTTCCTTTCCTAATCCTTGCCGCCTAGCCCGAAAAAAGAAAAACCGACCATTTCATCGGGTCGGTTTCACTATTGGCTCCCTGCTACCCAAGTGACCACATACAGGTCGCAGTTCAACACCCCCAGCCAGACATACTACCTAACTATGATTCGATCTCGAAAATCTCCGTTCTCTCTGAAGCTTTCAAAATAACAACCGATAATAAAAAAGCCGACCGTTTCATCAGGTCGGTTTCACTATTGGCTCCCTGCTACCCAAGTGACCACATACGGGTCGCAGTTCAACGCCCCCAGCCAGACATACTACCTAACTATGATTCGATCTCGAAAATCTCCGCCCTCTCTCTAAACTTTCAAAATAACAACCGATAATAAAAAACCGACCTCAAAGGGGTCGATTTCACTATTGGCTCCCCACTATCACAACTGACCACTTACAGATAGCAGGTCAATACCCCCCCTTAAGCCCTCCACCGATGTTCACTAAGTCTTCAACTTGTCTGGCTCACCTCTATCATAATTCATATTACTCGCTGAACCGCTCAAAAATGGCGACATTCGTTGGACACACTCCTTGACAACCATAAGAACATTGTATATCATAATAAACGAGCGTAGTTGCGTCCCCCGCAACTTGCCCCTGATCCCTCTTGGTAACAGGCCTGGAGGGATCTCTTTTACTGCAAAAACACACAAACTATTATCTTTTATATCACACAAACGTCGATTTGTCAAATCTGGCACTCATCCTCCCACCTAGCCAAACCTGATAGCATCAGGCTTCTAAGATAAATTCTATTGGGATAGCAGAGCCATGACTCCGGATTTTCCCATTTCAACTCTATTCGCATGAATTAGCCTCCAGAGGAACTCCACAGACTTGTCCGTTACCTTATCTGCCCGCCCCCCACTAGCCATGAACTGGGTATAGTCCCACCAGTTAATATAAGTATGTACCTTGAATCCCGGGGCCTCAAGCCTCTTAGTAGGGTATTTGACAGGCATGTTGGTGCTGGTTCGGCTAATCTAATCGATGGTGCCTGATAGGACTTGACAAAACGGGGGGGTGGGGGGTATAGAATGGTACACCAAAGTGTACCAAGGGGGTGCCCCACGATGATAGTCAGACAACGCGAAGGTAACAATCTGGGGGTCCTGCTGATTGATTTCAATCCGGTTGTTCGTGAGGGTCTGCAGGCTATCCTGGCTAAAGACGAGAGAATTGAAGTTGCACAGCACCCTTGACCCCCAGTGGTAGTGCAGATAAAACCGTTGATGTCGCACGCAGTAGGTAGCCTAGGGACAGACTGAAGTTCTACAAGGCATGGCTGCTTGACAAGCTCGCCACATATGCTCGACTCTAGCCATTATCAGCAGCCAACAGCCATCTCTTGGAGCAGGTTATACAGCTAAACCCAGCAGTAAGGTCTATGGTAACTCCCCAAGTGCCTACGTTTTCAAGGGATTTGAAGATCACTGGAGGACTTAGTTCCTTCAGTGACTGTAAACAATTTGCCTTATTCCAAATTCCAATTGACTCCATCGTAGATAGTCTGCCCAACTCGATCATATCCTGCATTTGTCATGTGAGCATGATCGCCATAGTCATAGGCAGGTAACAACTGGTCTGGATGTGAAGGATCTTCGAGTTGGGAATAAACATCAATCCTGAAATCGACAGCCGTTGCGATGTTAGCAATCCAAGAGTTGACACTATCTGCCACGCTTTGTCTTGTAGAAGTCCACGCATTCGGCTTGAAGGGCCCGATATTTACTGCTATTACCTTGATCCCTGCATTGTGGGCTTGGCTATACATTGACTGGAGGTTTGACTCGATGGCGGCCGCTGATACATCAGTGTGAACATCATTGACTCCACCCCATATAATTACCCAGTCTGGATTATGAGAGAGAACATCAGCATTGAACCTTGCCAGCATCTGGGAAGTGGTTTGTCCACCCAATGCCCTTATTCACCACCGTCCAACCTGCTCCCAGAAGACTCGATAGTTTGTCTTCATATCGGTTGTACGTGGGAGTGCCATAGGTCAGGCTGTCGCCCATGCAGTACACTGACATATTAGTGGTATTCGTGTTATCCGTTGATGAGTTACCTTGTGGGGGTATTTCACTCGTAGCGCAGCTTGCTGAGCCAAGAATCAGTGCAAGGGACAGTAGTACCAGGCTCACAGCACCAAGGAACCTCATGACCCCCCTATTGAGATTATGATTTGCGGTAGTCGCATTATGGGAAATATCCTTCAGACATTATACAACCCAACCTCAGCTTGGATACATAGGGGGAGACTGAAGTCCTACAGGGGATGGTGGGGCTCCAGTGATCGATCCTGTATCTAGTGGGTTCCTGCTTTACTTCTTTTCCGTAACAGCAGGATTGTACAAGTCGCTAACATTCCTACAGCTAAGATACCCCCAATAAGTATGTAAAGCTGTGTATAGTCAGTTCGCCAGTTTGCAATTACCGATTTCGGGCTGTCCATACTAATAGTAGTAGCGGCTGAGGTTCCACTTGAATCCCCACTCCACCCAGTAAACACATGTCGGACAATCGCCCCTAAGGGCGATGTAACCGAGATGCTAGCCTGGGTACCTGAAGTGTACCAGCCGATGCCTTGGGGAGTACCCATATCTGACTGGATGGTCAAGTAGTACTGGAGAGTGTATTTTGCAAGAGCACTGTGATGGCTGTACATCTCCACAGATATTGAGTTTCCAGCAACTCGGCCCCCGTCGACCTCCCAGCCAGAGAAGACGTACTGGATACCTGTGCCAGCACCTATGACATCAGGCATACTAATCGTTGCAGTGGTACCCTTGTCATACCACCCTGCACCGACACCCGCTGTAACGCCGGGCGGGACAATGGTAACGGTGAGCTCACACTGTTCTTTCCAGTTCGCAGTTACAGTCTTGGGCGAAGTCATTACCAGGGATGAGGTATTATCAATTTGGGTTGAGTCGCCACTCCAGCCGTTGAAAGCATAACCGGTTCCATCTCCCTGATCAACCAAAGATGGTACAGAAAACTGAGCCGTGGTGCCGCTGTCGTACCAGCCCACGCCTTGAGCATTGCCCTGATCAGAGTGAATGGTAAGGAAATACTGTAGTTTCCAGTTCGCAATTACAGTCTTGGGCGAAGTCATTACCAAGGACGAGGTATTATCAATTTGGGTTGAGTCGCCACTCCAGCCGTTAAAGACATAGCGGATACCATCAGTCTCGTTGACTATGGAATCCACATAGAATTGCACAGTAGACCCTTGGTCGTACCATCCCGTGCCCTCGGGGTTGCCACGCTCTGATTGAACCGTCAGGTAATCCTGTGTTGCGTAGTTCACTGAGTATGTTGCTGCTTGAGTTACGGTCCAGGAGGTTGTATCAGTGGTAGAGTACCGCTTAGTCGAGGAGACCGCAACGGTGTTGTCGATGCTTAGCGTGGAGCCGTAGTCAACGTTGTCGCTCCAGATACCATCTATCGTGGCAGTCTCAGGTACTCCTGCCTGCACATAGTGAACCGTTGCTGGATTAGATGGAACAAGGCCGGACGTTTTCACAGTAATTGTGGCTGGGCTTAGTTGTATCACGGTGACGCCCAATTGCTGAAGCCCTGAATAGCTGCCACCCCAGGTCATGGTGTGGATGAGGTGGTCCCAAGTATCGTGAAGGTAGACCACGCTCCCCGTGGTGTTGTAGCCATAGCCCAGCATAGTATGGTTAGTAACTTGAATAAGCACCGGCCGGCCAGCGTCGATTTCAGCGCAGTATTGGGCAAAGGTGAAACCCTTGGCAGGGTCAGTGCCCTGGCCCTGTATGAGCTGGGTGAAGTCTGTTTCCACGCTGTAGCCTCGAGATTCAGCGAATAGCCTCATGCCATGGCAGCCGTCCCGGATAGATGCGGAACCTGCATAATCATAGAAAGGATCGCCATTGGCGTAGTACCCAAACATTGTCCCCCCGTCGACGTTGCCAAACTTCGACTGGTTGGTCCCCATGAAATCGCCGGTACAGTCCCCCTGCGTGTGTTCCGTCCAGCCACCACTGATATACGGGTCCGGCCCGGAATTGCCATAATCAATCCAATAGTCATCCACGTGACCCTTCGACGCACGGTTGTCTGTGCCCTGATGTGTTGCACTCAACGGGCATTCGTAACAGGTCACGCTGGGGTATACTGTGTAGCCCCATATTGAATTATCGAGGGGACACACGCCACCGTTAGTAGGTCCGGCGTACATATTGCTGTAGCCAGTGCGGTCATAGTAGCCAAACAACATCGCAGCAGAGGTGGGCGAGCATCCATAGCTCCACTCAAAGGCTGGCACGTTGGAGAGGACATTGATCCCTGCTGCAATATCGGGCGTTGGGGCATCTGCTGCCGGAGACTTTGTGTCCGGCGGCTTCCCAGCCACTTCGACTGCAACTATTCCTCGCCCACTACTGTCGGCATAAGTCCTCTCTGCGTACGGATCTAGTGCCTTGGCAACCACCAAGGTTGCGTGATCGAGATAGATAGCAAGGCAACTGAGACCAACGACAAGCAGGAGCAACACAATAGCAATACTCTTTGTCTTCGCTACACCCATTATGCTCTACCCCCTCTGATAACTCGTCTCGCGCCGACGACATTAGTTCCTATGAGGTCGTATCAACTGTATTCGCCTGGGACATTAGCATAAGGCAACAGTGGGTGTCAACCTGTGCTTGTTATATCTACCACCCCAACCTTAGCTTGGATACAGAGGGGCATGGGCTGAAGTTCTATAAACAGCCGCTGAGTTAGGCAGTGAACGGCTCGCTGTCACTCAAGTGGTTCATCGTAGGGCGTTGGCTGCATCTGGCGGATTAGTTCAATGCCTCTGTCACGCAGTTTCCTGTTTGTTGCATTCAAAGCGTCAAGCTCTTTCTTCGAGAGGCGTTCAGTGATATTCCTGACTTTCCTTTTACTCAGTTGGCGTTTGAAGGCTTCCTTACCCTCCTTTGTCAGTGACACTCTGACCCAGTCCTTTCTAGGCAGGTCTTTGGTTCTCTTTACAAGGCCTTGAGCCTCGATGCGCATCACCAGGGCAGAAACGGTGTGCGCTTCTCTGCCTAACAGGCGTGACAGGCCCCCGGGAGTCAAGGGATTCGGGGAGACGTGAAGGAAGTACAGAACCATTGCCTGAGCTGCCGTAAGGCCGACCCTGGCCAACTCCATCTCCCAGGCTCTTCTCAGGATGGAAGATGTTATGGACAAGGGAGAGACTGAAGTTCTGCAAGGTGCTGGCGGGAGAGTTGGCTCCTATAAGGTCAGCGAGACGTCTACTCCCCAGCCTTGCAGTCGGATATAAACAGGCATATCATCTGGTACAGTGTGGTTATTTGCTCACACTGGAATTACCCTCGGCACAGCAGTGCTCCTGAATGGCCTCATCGGCGGTCGTTCAGAAAACAAGACAACCGAGAGAGCCTACTCTTCCGCAGAAACAGCGGCCAAGTCGCACTCCGCCGAGGCATGGTTTGTCTCCCTGGGCCGGCGAATCGACCTGAGGGTGCTACTCGTGGGGTCGCTTCTTCCTGACATTATTGACAAGCCCTTAGGACTTTTCGTCTTTGGCACATTCTGGTGCCGACTGTTCTGTCACTCTCTCCTTTTCTTGGTGGTTATTACCTGCGCCGGGCTCTACCTCTATACCAGCCGTCACAGAAACTGGCTACTGGTTCTGGGGTTCGGTATCTTCATGCATCTTGTCCTGGACGAAATGTGGCTGGATACGCACACTCTTTTGTGGCCACTGCAGGGCTTCTCCTTTCCCACGGTTTACTACCCCAATTCAGAGCAGGGTGTGACTGGTGGGCTGGACGTAGCCAAATTCTTGGTATCGGAACTGGTGGGCCTAGTTGTGCTCGGCTGGATCACATGGCTGTTAGTTCGCCGGGGCAAGGTTTATGCCTTCATCAGGCATGGCCAAATCTAGGATTGAAGTGGCCTTGCTGCCAATGACCCCCAACCTCAGCTTGGATACAAGGGGAATTGGGTGAAGTCCTAATCATAGCCGATGTCCGGCGATAAGGGGGCTTTGCCTCTGACATATGTGCCTATTCCCCGTGCAATCTCCTCACTATCACTGTTTGTGAGTGTTGCCTCTGCGATGAACATGGTCTTTGACGCTTGTACCACCTTGCCGATAGCTTTCATGTCGCCAGATTCGACTGGTCGGAACAGGTGGATGTTAAATGACACCGTCAGTACAAAGACATCTTCAACGAGAGAATTAACGGCGAAAAAAGCAGCGTCGTCGAGAGCCTTGAAATACACTGAGCCATGCACGGCGTGGACCGAATGATAGAACCTCTGCTGAACCGGTATGACTAAAACGGCAGCACCCTTGGAGATGGTGAGCTCGGGAGAGTAGTACTCGTTGCACGGAGCCTTGCCATACATCCGTTCCAGTTTCCTAAAGTGTTCGTCAGTCGTCATCCCCATGTCATTCCGAAGGGCCAGCTCGTCGCTGCCACGGTACTCCAAGATATCGGGAAGAGCGTCGCGCATGAGAGCAAGAGTAAAATAGAGTACCCCTGGTGGAGTGCCAGTCTGACCTGATTTGAGGAGCGAGTCCCACACATCCTTGACCATCGACCGAGTCACGCGGCTTGTGTTCGACTGTCCTCTATCTGATTTCCTCCCAATGCTGTCAGATTTGACGTCTGTGATGAAGTTACGTACGCGCTGATGAAGGGTAAAGACTGGCTGCTGCTTCTCTCTGGCATTCTGCGCGAAGGCACAAACACGCTGCCAAATCTCGTCAGCCGATGGAAGATAGTGCCCGATGGCCTTGTCCATTCCTTCACCTCCGAACATATAGTATCGGATTCCACCGATGGTGATCCGCGCTTACCTTGTGCAGGCGAATGCGAACTGGCACTCCACTTTGTGATGCCGTAGTTGCTGGGCGAGTCATACGAATGGGCCTGACAGGCTGTGGACTTCGCCTAGGACAATACCACCAGAGAATAGAGGCTGTCAACGTCAGCTTGGATACAAAGGGTGGAGTACTCCGGTGTTCGTTGTTGACCCGATTGGATCGCCTGTACTAAGATTCATGCAACCATTGCGGCAAGATAAAAGGGAATGTTGAGCAGCAGGGATTCGATCATGGCGAATGGGAGGGGCTGAGATAAGCATGTACGAAGCTACAGCGCAGCTAATTCTTCTGGACAAGTTAGACTACGAGGTCTGGCTTCTCGATTTTCTGGCAAAGCGCCAGGATATGTTTGAGGGCGGCACAGACATCTCGCTGATCAAGATCACGAGCGATGAGCCAGGCGCCCAGATCAATGTTTGCATTACTGAGCACATTGGCTCTGGCGCGGCTCAATCGATCATGGACGCCATGATGCCTCTCACTTTTACAGCTTCCTACAAGATGCTAGATATGATCTTCGAGTGGATACTCGAAGAGAATTGGAGATCAGGGAACATCTCGAATGTCCCTTGGCGTTTTTCGGACAAGTTGAAGCTTCTTGCGAACAACTCCAAGCTCCAGTTTCCTCCTCTATTCATGAGCCAACAGTACCTTCACGTCTACTCGGAGGCACTCTTTCGCCAACTGCTCCCGTATCGTGATGCGATCGTGCATGACAAGAACTTCTCCGTCTCCGGAGACACATTGACCATCTCCAGTTCCAAGAAAGGCACCAGCCTGACCTTGAGCCGTGTACAGATCGGCTGTCTAGTACGTTTCGTGATCGCTCTGGTCCGTGCCTTGGCAGGAGTCCTTGTAGTCGGCACTTACATAGACAATCTGCTTCGATATTACCTCGACGTCCTCGCGACGGCACATGGGCTGGCGACCTTCAATCAACAAATGCCGATTCTCGTGCATGTCAAACTCACCGTGCCCAAGCACGGCGATTCCTTCCCAGCGAATCTGAAGCAAGCACGAGATACCGTTACGCGCATCCATCCAGGCAAGTATGTGGTCTTCAACCTTACAGTGCTGGCAGTGGAGGGCGATAACCTCATTGCAGAGTGGTACTTTGCGGCAGAAGAAGTCCCGACTTCGGACTTGGTGACCTTTGGCGAGGAGTCTCACAAGACGCACCGAGTGAAGTGACAGCCGCTCAGCTGTCACGACTGAGCCTCTCCTCTCTCCTCACACCGGGGTTCTGAAGACCGCCCAGTTGCTCTTTTTCGCCCAGTATTTCATCTTCGCCCAGGAATCCTTGATCTCCTCAATATCGGCTTCCCATCCATCTGCTCGTAATGCCTTCGCAGCAGCTTTTGCAGCAGGCTTAGTATCGAACGTCCCCGCTAGTGTCCCTTCTTGCCAGACTCCGTAGGCTTTCGCGCTTGTGACACCGGATGAGTTCAGGTCAAACAGAAGCAGGCAACTTGTGGTGTGCCTTGAGGGGGGAACTGAGGAAAAGACCGGGTATAGGCCAAGTTCTAAATAATGAAGTGGCGACCCCGAGGGGATTTGAACCCCTGATCTCCACCGTGACAGGGTGGCATGTTAGACCGCTACACCACGGGGCCAAGCTATTAATCAGACCTTCTCAGAAATCCTCACCTTTCCCTTCTTCCTGACGGAAGACACAGGATAAGGACCTCAAAGGTCTTCGATCATCAGAGTTTACCTTTACGAGGTTTCGCTGTCAAGAATTGCTTCAACGTGCCGACAGGCATATAATACAGGCAACAGTAAGGAACGTGAGTTAGAACAAAACAATGCACATAGCCGTAGGTTGTGATCATAGAGGGTTGAATCTTAAACGCCTGGTAATCAGTATTATCACCGAGAAGGGGCATACCTACCAGGATTTCGGCTCCTATGATGCAGCCAAGGTGGATTATCCCGACATTGCTCAAAAGGTGGCCGAGTCTGTGGCTGGAGGGCAATTCGTCTTTGGCATTCTGGTATGCAGCAGCGGCATCGGCATGTGCATAGCCGCAAATAAGGTCAGGGGAATCAGGGCCGCCACATGCAACGACACCTTTTCAGCCCGCCGTGCCCGGCAGCATAACAACGCCAATGTGCTTTGCCTGGGTGAAGATATAGTGGGGCCAGGACTGGCTACGGAGATTGTGCAAACCTTCCTGGATACCGATTTCGAAGGAGGAAGGCACTGCCAACGCCTGGAAAAAGTGAGGGCGCTGGAGGCAAATTGAGAGCCTCGATATGCGCTGTTAACATGGCATGACTTTAACACAAGAGGTTGAAGTTGAAGATTCTGGATAAGATCAATAGCCCGGAGGATTTGAGAGGATTGTCCCCTCAGCAGCTGGAAACCCTTGCTGCTGAACTGAGGGAGGAGCTGGTGAGCATGGTGGAGGCTAATGGGGGACACCTGGCCTCCAATCTGGGGGTAGTCGAACTGACCATTGCCCTGCACCGGGTCTTCGACAGCCCGAGAGACAAGATTATCTGGGACGTAGGACACCAATCATATGTCCACAAGCTGTTGACAGGGCGCAGAGAGCGCTTTTCTACACTCCGCCAGTACGGCGGCCTATCAGGGTTCACTGACCGCAGCGAAAGCCCCCACGATGCCTTCGGCGCAGGACATGCCAGCACCTCCATCTCGGCTGCCCTGGGGATGGCCATCGCCAGGGATCTGTCAGGAGAAGATTATCATGTAGTGGCAGTCACCGGTGATGGTGCCCTGACAGGGGGAATAGCGCTGGAGGGTTTGAACCAGGCAGGGCAATTGCGCAGCCGGATGATTGTAGTGTTGAATGATAACGGCATGGCCATATCGCCCAGCGTCGGCGCCATATCCAAGGTGCTCAGCAAGGTCCGTCTTGACGACCGCTTCCTTAGAGTCGAGAGAGGGCTGACCGAGGTGGCTACCAAGCTGCCCTTAGGTTATAGAATGGGCAAGCGAGTAAAGAGGGGCATCAAGGGTTTCCTGCTTCCCAGAATAACCTGGGAAGAACTGGGCTTCGCCTACCTGGGGCCTGTTGACGGACATGACATCGCTGCCCTTGAGGCTGTTCTCTCCCAGGCAAAGAGCTACGGTAAGGGACCTACCTTCATTCATGTCATCACCACCAAGGGCAAGGGATATCACCCGGCAGAGGTGGACGCTGTCGGTTTCCATGGTATATCGGCAGGCAATGTCAAGAGCAACAAGGCTACCTATAGCGACATCATGGGCCAAACAGTGCTGCGCATCGCCCGGGAGAACCCCAAGGTAGTATTGATCACTCCCGCCATGCTTGATGGCACCGGTTTAGCTACCGTGGCCAAAGAGATCCCCAATCGCGTCTTTGATGTGGGGATCTGCGAAGAGCATGCGGTTACCTTTGCTGCCGGCCTGGCCACCAAAGGCTTCATTCCCATAGTGGCGGTATACTCAACATTTTTGCAGCGTGCCTTCGACCAGATAGTTCATGACGTTTGTATCCAGATGTTGCCTGTTGTTTTCGTCATCGACCGCAGCGGGATCGTGGGAGAAGATGGCAAGACCCACCAGGGGACCCTGGACCTTTCGTATCTCGGCTGCATACCCAATATGGTGCTTTCTGCCCCGAAAGATGAGAATGAACTGCAGCACCTGATCTACACTGCAGTGAAGGCAAACCGCCCCATGGCGATACGTTACCCCAGGGGCTCCGGGCCGGGGGCAGCGCTGGAAACAAGCTTCCAGGAGCTGCCTATCGGCAAAGGAGAAGTGCTCCGCAGTGGGAAAGACGTGGCCATCCTGGCTCTGGGTGCCACAGTGTATCCCTCGCTGGAAGCAGCTAAGGCACTCTCGGATGTGGGGGTGGAGTGCACTGTGATTAACGCCCGCTTCGTTAATCCTCTGGACTCCCAGCTTATCGTGGATACCGCCAAGAAGGTCAAACGGCTGCTTACAGTGGAGGAAAATGTTATTGCCGGTGGATTCGGCAGTGCAGTGATGCAGCTATTGCAGGACAACCGAATTCAGGATGTTCAAGTTAAGTGTCATGGTCTGCCCCCGGTTTTCATAGAGCACGGCTCCCAATCTATCCTTCGTTCTATATACGATCTCGACGCTCCGGGGATAGCCCACCAGGTTTTAAGCTCTTTCCCCGAGCTTCCCAGACATTCCCGAAAGCAGGGGCTGACGGTAGGTCCGTCACCTTCTTAGGATAGTGTTTGCCCTATTTCAGGCCCCTTCGCTGTGAAACCAAAGAGATGTCTTTACCTACTCCTTTCCATAGATATCTGAACGAGCTGGAAGTAGAACTCAGATCGGTTCTAGGCGACAGCGCATCACCACTTTATACCATGATGCGCTACCACCTCGGGTGGGTTGACGAGAGAGGGCAAAATCAGCAAAGCTCCGGTAAGTTGTCGCGGCCCACTCTGTGTCTGCTTGCCTGCGAGGCAGTGGGAGGCGACTGGCATTCAGCACTTCCGGCCGCTGCTGCTGTTGAGCTTATACATAACTTCTCCCTTATCCATGATGACATCCAGGATGGGAGCTGGGAACGGCGGAATCGCCCCACGGTGTGGAAAGTATGGGGTGAAGCACAGGCAATAAATGCAGGCGATTCTATGTATGTACTGGCACAGTTGGCCCTATTCAGGCTTAAGGGAACAGGCGTACCTTCACAGAAGATAATACTCCTCTCCAGGCAGTTGAATCAGGCCAGTCTTCGATTGTGCGAGGGGCAGTACCTTGATATTGAGTTCGAAAAATTCCTTGATATCGGCATTGACCAGTATCTGGACATGATTGACAAGAAAACAGCCGCCCTCTTCGAATGCTCACTTCATTTCGGCGCTTTCCTGGGAACAGAAAACCAGGCGCAGATCTCCTCGCTTTGTTCCTTTGGCCGAAATCTGGGCATGGCTTATCAGATACAAAACGATCTGCAGGGTATCTGGGGGGATAACGAAGGTGGTAAAGAAGCCCCCTATACCGATGTCAGAAGCAAGAAGAAGACTCTTCCTGTAATATATGCTCTACACAAGGCAGAAGGCATAGAAAGGGAGAGGTTTCTGAAGATCTACAGCAAGGCAAGAATATCTCCCACTGACGTCGGGCGGGTGATCCGTATACTGGACAGCACAGGCGCCCAAGCCTATACAGAACAAATAAGGGACAAATACCACCTTCAGAGTCTCAAGGACCTTAAGAAGGCACAGTTGCCTTCATCGGCCGCACAGGAATTGAGAGAGGTAGCCACCTTTCTTCTGGGACAGGAGGGTAAGTAGATGAAGACCTTCAACAAAAAGGGGGATAAAGGAGAGACAAGCCTCCTTTACGACATCAGGGTTCCCAAGTCAGACCCGCACTGCGAAGCCTGCGGCACTATAGACGAAGTTGTGGCTACTCTGGGACTGGCCCGGGCTCTGTCCAAGAAAAAGAAGGTCCAATATATACTGCACAGTGTCCAAGAGGGCCTCTTCATTCTGGCCAGTGAACTGGCTACGCCAGCGGAAGCATATCCCCAGTTCGTCCGCAAGCACCCGGTGATAAACGCCCAAAGGGTACAGCAGATAGAGGACTTCATCGATGAACTGGAAAAGGAAGTGGAAATGCCCAGGGATTTCATTACGCCGGGTGACAGCGCCGCCTCTGCGGTCATACACATGGCCCGTTCCATCGTCAGAAGGGCAGAAAGAAGAGCGGTCAGTTTGCAGCAGAACAAGCTGCTGCCGAATGAGGAAGTGCTCAAATACCTGAACCGCCTGGCCGATCTGCTATTCGCCCTGGCTCACTATGAAAACGTAAGTCCTGAGAAATGAGATGGAAGATGGAAGTAATCCCCTCCATTGACCTCAAGGGCGGCAGGTGTGTCCGCCTTTACCAGGGTGACTACAAAAGAGAGACCGTTTTCTCAGACGACCCTGTGGGCACTGCCAGACAATGGGAGTCTTTGGGAGCTCCCAGGCTGCATCTGATTGACCTTGATGGCGCTGCAAAGGGTGAACCATGCCATTTGAAAGCGATCGGTGAAATAGCGGGAGCGCTCAAGATCCCCGTCCAGGTAGGAGGAGGTATCCGCCGGATCGAAGTGATAAGGCGATTGCTGAAAAAGGGGGTACAAAGGGTCATCCTTGGTACCGCAGCAGTGGAAAACCCCGTGCTGGTCAAGGAAGCCTGCCAGCAGTACGGTGAGGCCATCATTATCGGCATTGACGCCAGGGAAGGGTATGTCGCCACCCAAGGCTGGCAGAAGAAGAGTAATATCACGGCTTTAGAGCTGATCCAACAGATGATAACACTCGGTGCAAGGCGGTTTATCTATACCGACATCCTGAGGGACGGCACACTCACCCAGCCGAACTTTGAAGCTATTGCTGAATTGGTTAAGGAGACAAGCCTCCCCATTATCGCCTCGGGCGGTGTCACATCAATAAGCCATCTCCGAAAACTGAGCCAGATCGGTGTGGAGGGGGCCATCATAGGCAGAGCCCTTTACACCGGAGACATAAAACTGGAGGAGGCACTGGCAGCCTTATACTAAAGATACGCTCAATACCATCGGCGGAAGGACGGTAGACAAATGTTAAAGTTCAATGAAAAAGGGCTTATTCCGGCAATAGTACAGGATTTCGATTCCAACGAGGTATTGATGCTTGGCTATATGAACCGGCAATCTCTGAGCAAGACCCTGGAGACAGGACAGGTATGGTTCTATAGTCGCAGCCGCCAGGAACTGTGGCACAAAGGAGCAACGTCAGGCAACTATCTCAACCTGCAGGCGGTGCTAAAGGACTGCGATGAAGATACCCTGCTCCTTAAAGTGAAGCCAGCCGGACCTGTCTGTCATACGGGGAATAGGACCTGCTTCTTCCAGGAGCTAGAGCCGGAGGAAGGGCACTAGCTACCTGTCGGGGGATTATCTGCCTCGATAACTCCCTTCAAGGCAGAGATAGCTACTTCGACCTGGTCATCACTGGGCTGCCGAGTAGTCATCATCTGTAGAGCCAGCCCGGGAGCAAAGAAAACGCGCATCACCCGATTATCAGCATAACGAGCGCTGATGCGGGTGAATTCATAACCAAATGCAGCAATGACAGGCAGCAGCACTATGCGTGACACAAAGCGCAGCCACAGTGACTGATGCCCCAGGAGTGCAAAGATAATGATGGCAATAATCAACACCGCGAAGAGGAAGCTCGTTCCGCAACGAACGTGAGCCGTAGAGTATTTTCTCACTGAGGCCGGCTCGAGGGGAGCATGGTCTTCGTAGGCATTGACTGTCTTGTGCTCCGCACCATGATAGGCGAAAATCTCCCTGATATCAGGTATGAGAGTTTATCAAGGCAAGATAGAGGATAAAGATGGCGATGCGGATAAGTCCCTCTATGATATTGCTCAGAATCGATGAATCGACGTTAATGAAATTGGCAATAAACATCGGAGCCAGAAAGAAGAGGGCGATAGCAAAGACCAGCGAGACAGCAAGTGCGCCCCACAATAAAGGGCCGGGAATCGAATCGCCTTCCTCTCCCAGGGACAAATCCGCCGATTGGAAGAGCACCTGTATGCCCAGAACCAGGGTTTCCACAAGGGCTACCACCCCCCGTACCAGCGGTATTTTCCTTATCCTTCCCGTGTAGGCAGACGGCACAGGCCTCGTGGTTAACACCACCTCGCCGCTGGGACGACGCACCGCCATCGACAGATAACGCCGCCCCCGCATCATCACGCCTTCGATGACAGCCTGGCCTCCGTAGTGGAAATCTTCCGGCAAGCTACTCCTTACAAAAGAAGAAGAGAGCAGAAATCCTGATTTCCGCTCTCTCAAGACTCACTTCAGGTGCTAACTCTAACTCGTACCTTCAGGACGATGTCCCAGCCTGTTCCTTAGTCTTAGCCCTATACCGTCTCTTGAACCGCTCTACTCTACCTGCAGTATCAACAATGCGCTGCTCACCGGTAAACATAGGATGGCACTTGCTGCAAATCTCGACCCTGATCAGCTTCTTCGTAGCACCAGTGATAAAACTGTTGCCGCAAGCACAGGTTACCTTGGCATCCGAATAATAAACAGGATGAATCTTTTCTTTCATTATCTCATTCCACCGTGTAAACGCTGGCCCTTTTCTTGTCCTTAGCGGCAGGCTCAAACTTCACAACTCCATCGATGAGAGCAAAAAGGGTATGATCCCTACCCAGCCCCACATTCTCGCCCGGCCATATGTGCGTGCCTCTCTGCCGGACAATTATCGTTCCTGCCAGCACTGTCTGGCCACTGTATCGCTTCACGCCAAGGTGCTTCGCCTGGCTATCGCGGCCGCAACGTGTGCTTGACGCACCTTTCTTGTGTGCCACTCCAATCAACCTCCAATCATGATCCCTGGCCTAAGCTTATCTGCTTGATAGCCAGTTTGCTATAAAACTGACGATGTCCCTTCTTTCGGCGATACCTTGCCTTCGGCTTATACTTGAAGACAATAATCTTATCGCCGCGTTCCTCCCCGAGGGCTTCAGCCAACACTTTGGCTCCCTCTACCAGCGGCTTGCCCACTATAACCTTCTCGCCATCAGCGACAAGGAGCACTCTATCCAATTCAACCTGACTGCCTTTCTCTGCAAGCAGCCGGTCTACCTCGATAGTCTGGCCTGGGGAGACCTTATACTGTTTGCCCCCGCTTTCAACAAGTGCGTATATCTTCTTCCTCCGGATTGGTTAATGACTGAATCTTACTATTCTCCCATCTCACCTGTCAAGCTGCGCCGAGTGACCCCGAGGGCAGCTCAGCATGAGATCAAGCAGAATTATCCTGCTTCTTACTCTCGTCCACTGCCTTTTGTGCCCTCGTGGTACGCCTCCACAACCATAACTCCATAACGAGGTAGAAGGCAGCGATGACATAGCCTACCGCAGCAAAGATATAGGCTGCACGTACCGTCATCACGACAGCAAGGGCAAGCCATGCCACGATCAGGAGTACCCAAAAGGCGCGTTCTTTAAGTCTTTTCACCATATTTCTCCTCTCCTGAGTTATCGCATTGTCTCATCAGCGTAGTTGAAGCCCGGAGAGTTGTCAAACACTGTCATCCCGGATCGCAAGGATAGGGGAGACCACCCTTCCAATTCAGGGAAGCGAAACGATGGGAATGCCCGAAGTGCGGTGGAGTGATCTGCTGCCACAATGGCATTTGCTTTGACTGCGGGCTGAATGAATTGAAATCCAGAAAAAAGTTATACAGGTGGGAAGACGATTGAGTCAGGTAAAAGCCGCTGCCAATTCAAGCACAATCCCCATCCGTTATTCCCGGTGAGCGGGAATAGCGGAGCGAAGTTGGCAAAGAACGATAGATGGAGCAGCCACTATTGCTTTCGATTCGCTGCGGCTCTCTTTCTCAGCGAGCGAATTTCATAACGCATGACATAATAGATAACGAAAGGTCCCGCCAGTACCAGCAGAAGCATCATCTCCCATTGCATTTCGGTTCCTCCTTCCTACACCCCACAATCCGGTTATCAAAACTATGCTATGGATCGCCCTTCGATCCAGACTAACCCTATAGCCACAAAGCCACGATGGACCAGGTTATCTGCCTGACTGTCAGGATATCCGTATCTACCGACCATCCCACGCCTCTAGAATTCACCAGGATGCTGTGCTTCCCTGACCCACCGGCGAGAGAACATGATCTTAAAGTTCGCAGGCTTCATCATCGCCTTTATGACCGTCCACATGTCCGGCATGCTCATGCCTGCTCTGATCTTCCAGCGCACCGGTTCGGTGGTCTCAACCTGCAAGATCAGATAGTCACCCTGGCGCACCATGCCAGTCACCTTGGCCTTGAGCTCCGTCTTCCCCAAGCCTGTTGATCTGAATAACATCCTTTTCCCCCTGTGATAGAATTGGAGCTATTAAATTTGCTTACTACTAACTATTAGCATTATACCAATTAAATGAAGGGTTGTCAATACATAATGCAGTAGTGAAATACCTTTATAAGATAGCCACTGAGTGGCCCGACGAGATACCGCCGCAGAGGCTGCAGGAGTACAGTGCCAAGATGACAAGCTTAAGGCAGAAACTGAAGCTCCAGGGCCTTTCGATCTCCAGCAGTGCAATAGCAGTCCGGTTATGATTGGCCGGAGGGGCCCTTCTTCTCTTTCTCAGCGAGTGCCTGCTTTATGCGCTTTTCCCGCCTCCACCGCCGCACCTCGATCCAGAGAAGGAAGGCGAACATGGCATAAGCGACGATAGCCAGGAAGATATTGAGGTTTCGCGAGCTCTTTTCCTTACCAGTAAAGGCTTGCACAGTCATAAAGATAGCCACAACCAGCCATGCCACGATCATAAAGAGCCGAAAGGTGTTGGCCCCACTTCTCTGACGTCTGGTCCTATTCGGGTCTGCTTTGCGGTGATTTCAACATCGTGAACTTCAACTACCCAGTCTCGATGTTCTCAGCGTAACGGAAGCTGAGTTGAATGTCAATAATGATGGTAATAGAACTATACGGAGGCCAAGAAGAAGGATGTTGACTATGGTGGCTAATGATAAGGGCATTGGGGATCAGGGCCAAGGTAATCGTCACTGCCTTCAGCCCGCGCATAGGCCAGCGCTATCGCCCGGCAGCCCCGGCATACCGGCCAGTAGCGGCATGAATGGCAGCCGCCGCGATAATCATCTCTGGTCCTCAGTGACCACAGCACCGGCGATTCCGCCCAAAGCTTGCGGAAAGAGTCCTTTTTGATATTCCCGATGGGCAAGTCCATGCGCCGGCAGGGCATTACCGTACCATCAGACATGATGGTCACACCGAAGACGCCCGCAGCACAACCACCCATCGGCATATCCGTCTGAGGGATATCGCCATCCATTTCAGCAATAACAGCCAGAGGGTCGCGAGAGGTAACTTTAATCTTGCTGCTTCTCCTGTACCGGCGCAATTTATCATAGAAGAGGGCTACCTCCTCGCGGGTCAATGCCTCAGCTCATAAGCGCCTTCCCTCTGCCGGAAGGGACCAGCCGCGAAAAGGCGATGCCACTCACCCCCAGATCTTCAGCCACATAGACCAGTTCACCAACCTCGGCCATATTGAGCCTGGAAACAGTGAGGTTGATATTGGTCTCAACACCTTCACCCACCAGGTTCCTGATACCTTCCAGGGCACGCTGATAAGACCCCTGCCCTCTCAAGCTATCATGTGTGGCCTCGAGTCCATCAAGGCTGATCTGCACATCAGCCACCTGCGCCTTCTTTAGTCGCTGGGCTCCCAGACGGCCTATGAGCGTCCCGTTGCTCATCAGCGATATGGAGAACCCGCATCCAAATGCATAGCCCAGCACCGCAAACAGGTCGTCGCGCAGCAGCGGCTCGCCACCGGTAAAATGAAGGCTGGGCGATATGTTCATGTTATAATCCACCGCCCAGCTTTCGACTGTTGCTCGTATGCTGCTGATCACCCCGCAGATTTCCTCATAGTTCATCTCCGACACCGCTCCCGATTGATAGCAGTGCCGACAGGCCAGATTACACTTCTCTGTGAGATGGAACTGAACAAAGAAATCAAACGGGGTACCTTTCATTCACCAATCCTCTGTTGCCAAACCGGCAACTACTTTCCCTTTCAGGACTTTCAAGCGAGGCAATTCCTGACCAGGGCCTTGCTTCCGGCCATTGCCTCCTTGAATCCCTCAAAGAATCCGGCTTCATTTTCCTGAGATTCCCGGCTAATGGCCTGTCCCTCCTTTATTCAATAATCGTAGGGGACTATTTCTCTCAATCCTTTGTTTGGCAGCTATGCTACCGTATAAATCTAGGGATGTCAAGGCTTTTGCCTATTTACATAACCAGCGAAACATACTCTGAGGATATAATCAGGGCAGCTAAGAGCAGATGCATCCTGCAATAGTTCCCATACTGAGTGCTTAGTTGCCAGAAGTAGGGTGTGCAATCTGAGAGGCCGTGACAAACAGCCCTCTAGGCATTCAGGATCGGGACTACTATACGCATAGTGTATAATGTAACCTCGAATCGGGGTAAGGGAGGTAAAAGATGTCATTTGTGATAACGATATATGTACCGACCGGCATAGTCATGGCTTCCGACAGCAGGCAGTCGATCACCATCGAGGGAAAAGTCTCCCGACGGGAAGCCTCTGCCCAAGATAGAAACGGTCAGCTCCGACTTCGTTTACAAGACCTTCCTGCTGCCAAACCAGAGGGTGGGGATCAATACCTTCGGCGATTCCCTCCTGGGGAAGATAAACATAGAGAGCCACATCAAGAGATTTGCGGAAGAAGTCCTCGATGAAAGCGACGATGTAACCACCATCCCGCGCAACCTGCTCGACTTCCTCAGGCGGGATTTTCCCCAGGCAGACACGGCATTTCATGTAGCGGGCTTCAAAAGAACGGAGAGGAAGAGCATCCCCTACGTCTTCTTCTGTCACGTGGGAAAGGACACCATCCAGAGACAGAATGTTTCCCCCAACACCGAGAATGTGTTATATGGCGCTACATGGGGCGGGCAGGCGGACATCATCGCCTCGCTGGTGCAGCCGACACCGTCACAGCCGAAGCCGCCTATCATCTGGGACGCCATGACCATCCAGGACGCCATTGACTTCGCCATCTATGCGGTGAGGACCACCATTGACACTATGCGCTTCCAGGCCAGGCTGAAGAACGTCGGCGGCCCGGTAGATGTCCTTTTGATCAGTCCTGACGAAAGGCCGCGCTGGATTCAGAGGAAGGAATTCAGGGGGGAGGGAACCCGGCCCGCATAGGATCTATCTTCGGGGCAGATCACCCAGACTGAGGGTTCTGTGTATCAAGCACAGTGGCCCACCATACTGTACGGTATCGAGAACCGCAATCCCCTCCTAAAGGAGCCCAGTAGCTGGTACGGGCACACTATAGATTAGCAGTACCTCATTGCCGGTTACCCTCACCTCTGTCACAAAGCTCTTGGCGAATGACCGTCTATCGGTTAGAGGACTCTGCTGAGCAGATCTCCCAGGTCTTCCACACATCATCCTTGGCCTTCTCGCAGTATTCCTTAAAGACCACGACGACACTCGGTCGGTCCGGTGTGAGAGCATTCTACCTCTTATAAGATATCATCAAAAGATGCCTTCACGTCATTACGCTCTTTGTGCGCCAATTTTTTCTTCCTCCTGCTGCTTTTATACCCGATTTTTGCAGCCTGGCTAAGGCAGGAACTCTCAGAAATTTGGATTAAGCACTAGTTCTCTATAAATCAGAGGAATAGCCTTGCCAAAAGTTTCCCTCTTGAATTCGAATCTAACTCTGGCACCAGAACCAATCAGTTCCCGAAACCGACTCTCCACTGAGTTGTCTGGATCTGGATCGAAGACCCAAAAGCGTTCGATCCTCGTTTCGCCAACTGAACCTAGTGCAAACAGATGTCTGAAGAACATATCGGTCTTGGTGAGCGAGTATCCCGATACGAATATGTTTTCCGCATTCGACAACTCCGATGCAGCACGTCCCCAGACTCCTGACAAGCCGTCGTCGTGCCCTGCCTTGTTCCAAGTCGGCGGAACAATGACTGGCTCAGGCGCAAAATCCTTGTTACTTACACAGTGTCTCATGCCAAGAGACGATAGATCAGGCTTCCTGAGAATGTAGTGAGCACGCCCCACAAAAGGCCCACGGTCATCCTGAGTCTGCTCACATCTGCCGATATACTCGCCGACTTTCCATGGCACAATCTGCCCACATTTCGCACACCTGAGCCAGTTTACAGAGCCATGCAGTTTCATTAGTGGAATTGGATTGGGCGCTTCTGGGCTAGACAGACAATAGTCAAATTGAAGTTTATGGAAAGCCAATGCATAATCTAGGGCCAGATCATAGTTGAAGGTAATGATAGAACATCTCTGTTCTCTGTCTTTGTTTAGTGCTTTCATCAGCCGAACAAATTGGGTGTACGATTTGGGGGGAAGCACTGAACCCTGTTCGGATTCATACTCGACTGTCTCCTCAAGAGTCCTGACGATCATCTTCTTCAGAGACACCAGAAGCAATTCTATGTCGTCGGACGGTATATCCGGAAGTCTCTTGATCAATCGGGCCATCTCAAAAGTGGCAAAAACTGATTCGATATTGTCCAAGTCAAGTTCTGCTTTCGAATGAACCACTTGAAGCTTGGCGATGGCATTGAACACGCGGTCAAAATCCACCTTCAGTTCGCCTAACTTACCACGCTTCCTCAATCCCTTAGCTTTGTCAAGGAAATCAGCCATTACAGGCGCCCCCGCTTCCTTCGAGACGCCTGCTCCCAGTATGAATACTATTTCGCTCATCTTCTACCCATCTGAGAAATTCCTCTTAGATCAAACACCACATGGCTGCGACATTATAACACCTCAACCTCAGCTTGGATACAAAGAGGAAGTCTGCACTCAGTAGACTGACTATCGGCAAAGTGTTACACTGCGGGCAGGGTTCGTCTTATGATAAGAAGTCAAACAGAGATGGGTGGGGTAGCTGACAAGAAAGAACCAACGGAGGGCGAATACTCACCAACTACTGGTGACCGGTGGGGACTGGAGACAAGGCCATACAGGCAGCCTTTGCGCTGGGGTGAGCCTGCTATTCATGAAACAGTAGACGCACAAATCGCCAGCTTAAAAGACCATGTTGAAGGTTCAATGAAACTTGTGAAGGCAGAGCTAGATGGGCAGGTAGAATTGTTACGCCGGGACATAAAGGACTTGCAGGGCAAGAAGAAGCAAAAAGAGGAGAAGGGCTGGAACCATAAGATGATGCTCCTTCAAGAGTTGATTGCACTTGTTACCACAGGGATAGGTATATTGATAGGCACGTTACTGGTAAAGTGAATGTTTACGGCACAAGCGAAATTGTGTCGGTTTCCTGTTCTTCAACTATGGTAGTAATGGGAGGATTAGGGTCTTCAACAAACCTGAAGTTACGTGGTATTGATGACAAGGTGAACACAGTATTATAAAAGTGTAAACTGGCTAAATCAGGGAGGTTCTGATAATTGACTACTATGCCCGAATCGTACATTATCTGTTTGGACATTGAAGACCCTCTAATTATCAGCAGGAGGATAATCATACCACAAAGCAGGTGTCAATGACTAGACACTGCCTGTTTGCCTAGATGCCCGCTATAGCATATCGTAAGGAGGAGAACCTTGACACGTTTCATAGAGCTGATTAAGGAAATCCAGAAACAGGAGTCCGCCCGAGTAATTACTTATGTTCTCGCAGATAGGTCGCAGGGGCCTCAGGCAAGTATTGCCATGGATGCACTGAGCCTTTTCCATCGTCACTTGGAAGCTATTGGTGATGTGGAGAAGATTGCTTTGTTTCTATACAGCACTGGGGGCGACACCATGGTACCCTGGCGTTTGCTGAACTTGATACGTGAATACTGCAAGAGACTGGTGGTGTTGGTTCCCTACAAAGCTCACAGTGCTGCAACGTTGATGTGTCTAGGTGCCGACGAAATCGTCATGGGCAAGATGTCGGAGTTAAGTCCGATAGACCCGTCCGTGGCAAACGCATTCAATCCATCTCTGCCCGCTCCGCAGGGTGCTCCGCAGGGTGCGCCGCAAGTGGCTGTCCAGAAGATCCCCATCAGTGTTGAAGATGTCACAGCTTATTTCAGGCTTGCCAACGAGATGGCCGGGTTGAATACACCAGAGGGCAAGTTAGGTGCGTTTCAGCAGTTGACAAGCGTGGTTCATCCTCTGGCTCTGGGTAATGTGGAGAGGTCCCATACGCTTATACGTGACTTAGCAAAGAAACTGCTAGGACTACACATGGATCTTAGAAAAGATGAGGATCGCAATAAGGCGAGCGAAATAGTAGACATATTGACGCAGAAACTGTATTCACACCAACACTTGATACCGAGAAAAGAGGCCAGAGACATCATTGGGCTTAATGTAAGATACGCAAGTGGGCAATTGGAATCCTTGATGATGAACCTCTATTATGAGTACCGACGGGAGCTAGGAATCGGGGAAATTGTCAATCCTGTTGTCCTACTTGACAACAGGACTGATATGCCAGTTGAGTGGCCAATAGCTAAGATCGAAACGCTGGACACTGAAGACAAATTTATATTAAAGGGGAAGATAATAAGATCTCCACAACCCAATCAACCTCCGCTAGTGAACATCGTCGAACAGGGGTGGGCGAAAGTAAGATGAATACTCGTGGTATCGACCAAGACCTGGAGCGGTATCACACAATTGCTTGTTGTGCAAGACGTCCGAGAGAACGATTCTGTTGCAGCATGGTGTAGTCCCATATTCTATCCCCTCTATGGCTTTCCCCCTTGATCTCTCTTGGGGATAAGCGCCTGTTGGATTCTTTCCTGAAGTAACTCTTTGATAGCCGCAGCAGTAGCTTCAATCATTAGATCAGACAGCGCCTTGGCGACTTGAGTAACCAGCGGATATGCTTGTTTTATAGCATCTTCAGTGACACGTCGTATGAATTCTTGTGTGGCCACATAGCTTGCGCCTGCCCTCACATTATTGGCTATTTCCTCTATTTTCGTTTCATCTAGAACTTGATTAGCTACACCATCCACTGCAGCCTGAACTGTTGTCTGCATTTCGACCATATACTTATCCCAACTGGATGATACTTGACGTCTTAAGTGTTGTTTCATTGCTTGTTTGGCTATCTCCTTAAACTTAGATATATCATCCACCGTAGCCCCTCCTTAACGATTAGATGGCTACAGCATAAACGCAGATTACACTAATTTGCAAGAGAACCGAGGGAACCCGGCCTGCATAGGATCTGTTTTCGGGGACAGATCACCCGGCCTGTTTGAACCTCCTTCTGAGGGAGCCACTACGTCGTCAATATCTGGGCCACATGGGCTTCATAGCTGGCCACATTGGAGATATCCGTGAGTGGGTACGTTACCTCCCATGTCCAGACTTCTCCAAGGCCCAGGCTGCTCTTGTCCGCATTTCCTGATGCCAGCAGCGCCCCTGAACCGTCTTTGAAGTCCACGGTGATCAGAGCATAGGTGAGCGGTAGGGTGCCCGTGTTCTGGGCTTGCCCGGTGACCTTCACCGTTGAGCCTTCAGTCACCATCTGGCTGCTCAAGATGGTTAGTTCCGCACCCTTAGTGGTCTTGAAACTCTTCTCCTCCCCATAGCCTGAGCCAACGGCAATGTCCATTCCCGAGGCCCTGTAGTAGTAGGTGGTCTCCGGACTCAAACCAGAAACGTCAACACTGAATGGCCCGGGTGACTGAAAAGTCACCGGGACAGAGTAGATTATAGTATAAGGACCACCGGAGGTTGTTCCCACCTCAATGCTGACTGTGAGGCTCGATGCCATACCCATGGACTGCACGGCACCATGCAGCATGGCGCCCTCAGAGGTAATGGCGGTGGCGTCGCCGGTAGTCACTGTGGCTGGTACGACCAGTGCGAGTGTGGTGAAACTCCGTGTGATGCCAGCACCCGTCTCGCCCGCAGTATCGCCCTTAGCATAGGCTTGGAAGGAGTAGGTGGTTTCCGGGTCCAGATTCGTGAGTTGATAACTGAATGCCCCGGGAGCCGTCATGGTCTCTCTGGGGGTATCACCTAAGTCTGAGGCGGAAGTCCCCACCCAGAACCAGACCTCCACTCTTGGAGACCCATTGAGATCATCCAGCCATCCATTCAATATAGCGGAGGTGGCGGTTACATCGTACTGCTCCTGGGTGATGACGTAAGCACTATCATCATTACAGGCAAGAGGCATGCACAGCAACAGTAGTATGGCTGCCAGCAGTAGTATTCTCGACATGGTCTGTCCCCCCTATTGGCGAATTGTATTATTGCCGTTCAGGCACCCCGGGAAAGCGAGTATGAGCCTAATCCGGAAGCTGCCTAGGACGATACCACGACGGGGCAGAAGGTGTCAACACTGTTTGATTCAGAAATAATTACATGGACAGCAGGCGCATCAGCTACGAATTCGAAATTGAACGCTGAGCAAATCTTCCCTCCGGGAGGAAGAGCCAACATAGACGGTATAGGTGATCGGTTCCACAATCCAACTGCTGTGCTGCTCGTCATAGTAGGCCAGACTGTTTGACCGGAAGCACGAAGCTCACCTGCCTGGTTTGTCCGGGTGCCAGAAGCACCTTCGAAAAGCCTTTCAGCTCTTTGAACGGCCTCTCCACTCGTGAACCATCATACCCAACATACAATTGGGCCACCTCTTCGCCAGCAATATTTCCCGTGTTGGTAATTTCTACGCTCACTCGCAGCGTTCCATCTACGCCAACCTCTTGCTGATCAAGCTGCAGGTTCTTATATGCATAGGCGGTATAGCTGAGGCCAAAACCAAAGGGGAAAGCAGGTGTGTTACCCTCCCTGTCCATAAGCCGGTAGCCGTGAAAGTAGCCATACTCGACTGAATCGGCGCGCTTATCGAATAATGGGAGCTGGCTTTCAGACTTTGGGAATACACAGGGCAGCTTTCGCACAGGGATTTACTTTGCCAAAGAGGATGTCCGCCAGGGCATTGCCGCCCTCCATGCCGGGATACCAGACCATCAAGATCGCAGGAACCTTTTCGCGCCATGATTCAGTGATGATGGCACTGCCTCCCATGAGGACGACTACCGTATTGGGGTTTGCCGCAGCAATCCGCGAGATCAAAGCCTCATCGCGCGGTTTAAGTGTGAGAACGTCCCTGTCACCACCCTTGGGGAAAATGCGCTCACCTTCATCCCTGTGGGTGTATCCGGCGACAATCACGGCCATGTCTGCCTTGCGCGCCATATCGACGGCTTTGTCCATGGCTCTGCCATCACTGTAGGTGATGGCACACTCCCGTGGTGCAACCGCGCGTATTCCCTCAAGCGGCGTGATCACGTAGGGCGGCCTCACCATACTGCTGCCTTTGTCGCCGATGTTGGGCAAGGCAGCCAGCCTGCCAATAACTGCGATGCGTCTTACACGGGCACTATCAACGGGGAGCATCCGGCGGGGACTGTCTGTTAAGCACTCGTTCTTCAGCAACACAATGGATTTTTGGGCAGCTTCCCGGGCCAGGGCCTTATGCTCCGGGCTGAGCACAGCCTGTGGCCCATACCGCGCCGGCTCACCTATCCGGGCAAACCTGACCTTCTGTCTCAGGATGCGCAGCACAGCATCGTCAATTACTTCCTCAGAAATCTCACCTTTGCAGACCAGCTTCCTCAACTCTTTCCCAAAATGAATGGAAAAGGGCATTTCGATATCCAAGCCGGCATTGGCAGCCCGTGCGTTATGAACACTAAACAGGAAATCGGATATGACAAAACCTTCAAACCCCCACTCCTTCTTCAGAATATCACGCAGGAGGTGACGGCTATGACTGCAGTAGTCCCCGTTGACCTTGTTATAGGCGCTCATGACGGAAGCCGCACCTTCGTCAACACAACGCTTGAAATGAGGCAGGTATACCTCGCGCAAGGTCCTCTCGCTTACGCGGACATCAACCCGGAAGCGTGAGTTCTCAATGCTGTTGGCAGCGAAATGCTTGACGCAGGCCATGACATGGCGCTGAGAACCCCGCACGAAGGCTGCCCCCATCTCTCCGAGATGCCACGGATCTTCCCCATAGGTCTCCTGGGCTCGACCCCAGGCAGGATGTCTTAATAGATTGATGCACACAGCAGCGAGGAGGTTGGCACCCTGCGATCTGGCCTCGACTCCCATGGCATCACCAACCCGCTCTTCGAGGTCCACATCCCACGAAGCACCACGGGCCATAGAGACCGGGAAACAGGTGGAGTGGCGCATTACCACTCCCCTGGGACCATCACTGAATCGAATGGCCGGGACGGATAGACGCTTATCCTCACCTGACGGCCAGGGGCGTCTGTTGCAGGTGAACAACATCTCTACGATGCCGCGCAGAAGTGGGGCATCGCCTGACATCTGCTTGATTTTTTGCTTGAGGCCCATCTGGGCCAGCAGGTGTCCGGCCTTTTCTTCAACCTGTTCTTTTGTGAGAGGCATGTCTTCGTTGAGCGTGAGCGCTGATTTCAACATTATATCAAATCAGAACCCCAGCTCGAGCAGAAAGAGTACTTCTGTCCTGAGAAGTTGGTGACCACCTGCTCGTTAGTGCATGGTCACCAACATATCCAAGACGGGCTGCTATCTCACTGACTGAGCGCCTGCATTCCTGGTCCCGGCCTTCTTCGCCTGTTTTTCCTGATACATGCGGTTGTCAGCCTCTCTCATGACTTCGGCCAACTTGCAGCCCTCCTCCCCCGTCGCCGCACCGACAGAGAGATTCAGGGGAGAGCCCTGGCTATTGTTGTTGTGAATCGCCAGGATCTCCCTGACACGTGCCAGAGCTTTCTCTGCCGTAGCCCTGTCTGCACCAGGAAGCATCACCGCAAACTCATCGCCCCCGATTCTAGCCACCACATCCTCAGTGCGGAAGGCCGCAATCAGCACCGTCGCAGCACGCTGCAACAGAACATCACCTGCCTCATGCCCCTGGGTGTCATTGACTGCTTTCATTCCATCTACATCAGCCATCACAACGCTCACCGGGAAAAAGCTCCTGCCGCGTTCCAGCCGCGCAAACTCTTCCTCAAAATAGGCCCGGTTGTATAGACCGCTGAGCACATCGTGGCTGCCAACGTACTCAAGTCTCTTCTGCGCCCTCTTGCTCTCGGTGACGTCACGCACCATAACCAGGGCTTCATTCTTGCTGCTCGCTGCCACACGGGCCTCGTAGGAGGCGGTATCACCGTTCAAGGGAACTTGAATCTCAAACACCTGTGTTTCCCCGGTCTGCAATGCCTGTCTCACCAGCGGCAGCCCCCGGTGGACCACTTCTGCAGACAATGCTTTGTACTGGGGTAGCTCCTGATACCCTTTACCATCCGTGCGTCTACCTTGGGTTGTTGCCGGCCCACTTCCCTCGGCAGCCCTCGCATCCAGAATGGTGCCGTCTTCGCCAACTCGAAACATCAGGTCCGGTATCGCATTCAGGAGGGCGCGTTTCTCCGCTTCCCTTTCCGTAAGCTCGCGCTGCGACTTATCCAATGATGCCAGCATCCCATTGATAGCCCCACCCAATCTCGAAAGCTCATCCTTCCCTTTGACTGCGACCCGCTCGGTCAGATCACCGGTGTCACGTACCCTGTCTACGCCTTTGCTGAGGCCGAGCAAACGGGAGAGGATGACCCTGTTCATCAGGATAATGACTACCAGGGCAAACAACACAAAGGCTGCTGAGAGATAGATTATGAGCCAGTAGACCGTTTGCTGTCCCTCATGGTAGATATCGCGGGGCATGTCCGCCCTCAATATCATCGCCGGGTTGCCGTAGATATCCGTCAGCAAGCCGTATCCGGCCACAGTGTCCTTGTTCAACGGTTGGGTGATAACAGGTGCTTCACCCGACAGCCGGGAATGCGCTGCCACAAAGTCGGCGGGCATCTGCGGATCATCCAGACGATATAAGCTGAGAGACAGATGGGTCTGATTTGCCAGCCTCGCCACCTCGGCAGCATCAATGAAGCGGGCGAAGATCAGCCTGCCTACGACGGAGCCGCCTGGTAACATGGCGCTCTCAACAGCGTAAGGGTAAGCTTGGACAAGCAGGGTGCTTCCCGGAAGAGTAAGTATCCCTGTTACAGCAGTACTGTTTGCTTGCGGAGGTGTTGCCAGCGGGCCGTCACCCGTAAGCTCTTCCATCAGGCCGGAGACAAAGGCTATTGGCTGGCCCGTCTCCAGATCGAATCCCAGACCCTCAGGGGGCAAGCCGCCTGGCATGACAAAGATAATGTAGTTGAGCCCCAAGGACTGAAAGGCTGGTTCGCCGATGTTGATCTTCATGTGCATTCCATTCTCATCCATGACCATGGAGAAGTTCTTGGGATCAGCCGTGGCTTCACTGAAGGTGACACTCACGCTGTCGAAGTCTTTATACAGGGCGCTCACGGCCCGTTCGAGTGTTCTGGGTGGTATTCTCCTTCTCCAGACCAGCAAAACGCTTCATCAGGATGTTCTGTGAGACAACAAAGGTGATAACAAGCGCAGCTGCAAAGACAACACAAATCATTATTATGGCTTTATTACGCAGACTCATCGGGGCACCTCCTGATCATACATTCCCAATATTCCAAAGGCCTTCAGGCCAGGTGTTCAAACCACCTGGCCTACTCGACCTTCAATCCTCGAACTTAAACCCTTTCTCAGTAAAGACCCTCAGGCAAGCACTGACCACATTGGGGTCATACAGGATACCGCTGTTGCGTGAAATCTCTTCGAGGGCCTTGTCTATACCCAGTGAGGCCCGGTAGGGCCGGTGCGAGCTCATGGCCTCGACAACATCGGCCACGCCCAGTATTCTGGCCTCTACAAGGAGCTTATCTTCACGGATACCTGAAGGATAGCCGGAGCCGTTCATCCTCTCGTGGTGCTGAATGACAATGTCGGCAATCGGCCAGGGGAATTCTACGTTTTTCAATATATCGTAACCAACCTGGCTGTGGACTTTGATCAACTGGAACTCGATATCGGTCAGCTTGCCGGGCTTGCTGAGGATTTCTTGCGGCACAGAGATCTTGCCGATATCATGAAGGAGCCCGGCTATGCGGACCACCTGGATCTGCTCAGAGGTCAAAGCCCATTTCCCGGGCTATGGCACAGCCAAGCTGGGCCACCCGCCTCTGGTGGCCGGCGGTATAGCGGTCTCTGGATTCCACCGTCAGTGCTATGGCCTGGACGGTGCCGTCCACGGTTCTTCCCAGCTTCTGCAGGCTTTGTTCCAGTTGCTTCCTTGACTCGTGGCGTTCAGTGATGTCACGTGAAACTCCCAGGTAACCGGTTATCTGGCCGTTTGAATCGCGCAGGTAGGTGATCTTGTTCTCCGTCCAGACGGTAGAGCCGTCCTTACAGCTTACCTCCACCTCCATGTTGATGGATCGGTTCGGGTCGTATCGCCCCGTGTGTTCCTTGGCATCCTCCTCGACCATGATTCGCATGGCAGTCTCCAGAGATGCCGGGGTCATGTTCTCTGTCAGGGGTTGGGTCATGGCTTCCTCAACGCTGTAGCCCCGCTGACGTGTCACGGAGGGACTGATATAGCTGTACTTCAGATCGGTGCCCATAATCCAGATGACATCCGATAGATTCTCGGCCAGCAGGCGGTAGCGTGCCTCACTCTCCCTTATAGCCTCCTCTGCCTTCTTGCGCTCGGTGATATCGCGGTAGTTGACCACAATGCCCTCAACGGCAGGATCTTGAAGAAGATTGGTGGCTGTGGTCTCGAGTATGCGCCAATTGCCATCCTTGTCCTTGACACGCAGCTCGATTTGCACAATAGCACCTGGATTATGCAGCAATCTGGCGAAGTTATCAGATACAGGCTGGATGTCCTCCGGGTGAACAGACTTCAGTATGCTCCTACCAGTTGCTTCTTCGGGTTTGAGTCCTAACATAGGCTCAACGGATGCACTCACATAGCGAAGTTTTCCTTCAGCACTCAAGATTGCGATGACATCTGAAGAATGCTCTATAAGCGCCCGGAAGTATTGTTCCCTGCGTTGCAGCGCCTCTTCTGCCTTCTTGCGCTCGGTGATATTGCGGTAGTTGATCACTATGCCCTCAACGGCAGGATCATGAAGAAGATTGGTGGCTGTGCCCTCAAGTGTGCGCCAGGTGCCATCCTTGTGTTGGACACGTATCTCGGTTTGCATAGTAGCACCTGGATTCTGCAGCAACCTGGCGAAGTCATCAACTACAAGCTGGGTGGTCCCTTGTTGAATGTACTCAAGTATACTGGTGCCAATCGCTTCTTCGGGCTTGAATCCTAACACAGGCTCAACGGATGGACTGATATAGCGAATGGTTCCTTCAGCGCTCACGATCAGGATGACATCTGAAGAGTGCTCTGTAAGCGCCCGGAAGCGTTGTTCCCTACGTTGCAGTGTCTCTTCTGCCTTCTTGCGCTCGGTGATGTCGTGCAGTATTCCTATGATCTCAACAGGCTGTCCATCTGAACCACGCAGTAGAGTCCCCGCAGCCTCGGCCCAGACTCTGGAGCCGTCTTTGTGCTCTATCTCCACTGCCACCGGGGTCAGCCGTGTGGCCGTGTTTGGCTCGCCTTTCTTGGCCAGTTCTCCCATAACTATCTTCGAGATAGCCTCAATGGAGGCGGGATCCAAGCCTTTTTCCATCCCGCGGGCTATGGTTTCTTCAACGCTGTAGCCAGTCATCCTGGTGATGGAGGGGCTGAGATACGTAGGTCGCAGGTTCATATCGATGACCCAGATGACGTCCGACACATTCTCGGCCAGAAAGCGGTAGCGTTTCTCACTCTCTGCGAGGGCCTTATCTGCCTTCTTGCGCTCGGTGATGTCCCGCACGACAGCAAGTGTCCCCACATAGTCTCCCCTACCGTCCACAATCGGTAAAGTCTCCAGGCGGGCATGGATCCATGTCCCATCCTTTCGGACGAATTCAAAATCATGCTGTTCTTTAATGCCCTGTTGACAGCGCTCCAGGTTGTATTTAGCGACTTCCACACCACGCTCATCCATGAAGGCGAACAGATGTCTCCCCACCATCTCATCCATGGTGTACCCCAGTATCTCTGCCATACGGGGACTGACGAAGGTAGTGTTGGAGTCTTTGTCTATAGCCCAGATACCCTCATTTATGGCTTCGACCAGCTGGCGGTATTTCTTCTCGCTCTGCTCCAGCTCCTGCTGCGCCTTCCTGCGCTCGGTGATGTCATTCATCAGAATCCAGACAGCCGGTTTCTTATCCCAGGTAAATGAGACCGCCTTCAACCCGAACAAAATTACATTGCCCTCTTTGCCAATAGATCTGACAATAGAGCCTTGCGGGATCTCCTCACCTCTCAGGCTCCGGAGATAGAGTTCCGCCACCGTCTGTTGGTCATCAGGATGGATGAATTCCGTAAAGGGACTGGAGACCATCTCTTTGTCCGAATATCCTGTGATCTCCGTGACTCTGGAGTTAGCAAACTTGATTATCCCATCCTGGACCACAACAATGGCTTTACCAGCATTCTCCACCAGCAGGCGAGTTTCTTCTTTTGATGCCTCTATCTTTCTTTCTATCAGCTTTTGGGCGGTGATATCTCTGACGGAAATCAAACCGGCGGGCCGTCCCTGGTACTCTATTCTCACACCAAGGGCGCTGAGCCATATCTCTCTGCCATCCCTGGTCATGGCCCTGAGTTCTATGACCAGCCGCAGGTTGTCCCGGAACATATCTTCGTCTATCATCCTGGCGACCCGGTCTCTGTCTTCTGTGGGAATGTAGTCCAGTGGATTCAGGCCGACCATCTCCTCTGGGGACGTAAAACCGAAGATGTTGGCCATCGCTTGGTTGACCGTCACCACCCTGCGTGTCTGGGCATCGATAACCTCCATGCCCTCAAGGCTGCCCTCGAAAATGACCCTGTATTGAAGGTCGGTATCTTGTTCTGCCATTTCCTTATGTATTGTCATGCCCACAGTCGTGTCCCCCTTTCAGTGGCCGATGAGGATTTGTCTTCATTATGGTGGTAGTCGGCTTAGATATTACATACACGATATGATCCTATATTTCACTTATCAATGACTCCATTTTCCGTCCTGCCCACCACCCTGACAAGATACAAATGGCCCGATAAGATGACCCAAAGGGCTCTATATCCTCTCAGCCACGTATTAAGAGCTCATAGCTAATGGCTCATAGGTCTATAGATCATGGGCCATAGAAGGCGGGCCTCCGGTTTCGGCCCGGCAAGTTTTACGCTGGCATAAACGTGGCACTATAATGGGGTGTACTTTGTTCGAGGAACTTGCGGAAAGGAGAGAGTTGAATGAAAGAGATGAAGGACTACAGCGGACCGTACATCCCCAACCTCAAGTATGAGGACTTCTCCAAAGAGGTGCTGGTGAAGCTTTTGAGGGCCTATTCAAAAGAGTGTAATGTGCTTCCCACCTACTGGGCGTCAGAGGTTCGCCAGAGACTCGGACAGGATGCAGAAAAGGAGTGCTTATTGTCCACATGGAAGAGGATAGGCAAGTACGAAACCGGGTGGGCCATGGAGGCAGCCAACATCAAGGGGAATGACGTAGAGACCTACGTCAAAGCTACTCAGTTGATGGGCTCATTTGCCCAGGGCTACTACAAGTATGAATTCGATTTGAAGAACAAAAATCACGCTATTCTCACTATCCATTACTGTCCCGCGTTCAATGCCATGGAGAAAGCGGGCGATATGGCCTGGCTGAACTGGGTCTGCACTGTGCTGGAGCACGAGGCGATGAAAGAGTACGTCAAGCCGGTCAACCCGGCCATACAGGTGAAACGACTCAGGGCAGGCCCCCGCAAGAGCCAGGATGAGGTCCATTGCCAGTGGGAGTTTAAGCTGGAGAAATAGGGATGATTGCTTCGTCGCTATGCTCCCCGCAATGACATTCGGGTATGTAGAGGCGGTTCGCGAACGCCACTGCTAGTCGAGGGAGATGACATTGCCGCAGCCGTCATAGGCGTCGCTGCAGGTGAAAAGGAGTATCTGATTCTCCCTGGCCAGTTCCTGAAGCAGCAGTCATCATCCGGCTCAGCCTTTTCTGATGGAAGTTGACGAACGGGTCATCCAGCAGGAGGGGCGGCCTCTTACCCTCGGTTATCAACTTCACCAGAGCGAACCGGGCTGAAATATAGAACTGGTCCTGGGTAGCCTTGCTGAGCTGAAGCACATTGACCCTCTCACTGTTCTCGGGAGAGAACGTCCAGATGGATAAGTCCTTCTCATCTATGGTCACCCTGCGGTACCTTCCATCGGTGATGATGGAGATATAACTGCCCAGTTCCTTCTCCAGCACGCTGGCCGCTCTGGAAAGCGTCTGCTTATAGGCCTCATCCAGGGCTTCCCGCGTTACATCATAGACCTTCTTCTTTCTTTCCCAGAACCTGGCCTCCTGCCCCAGCCATTTCAGGTTCTCCTCTATGCTGGCGAGCTGGTCAGTATCCACATCCGTGTATTCAAAAAACTTCTCCAGGCCACCCTTTTCACGCTCCAGGTCAGCCCTCTGCTTCTGCAGCTGACCGACCCTGTTCTCCAGCTTCTGCAGTTCGAGCGGCTCCAATTTGAAGCTGAGGAACTGCTTCAGCTCCTTCTGCCTGGCACTCACCTGCATATCCAGATCCGTGTTTTCCTGCTCGAAAGCGCCCCAGTCGCGGTCGCCCACTACTCCACTCAATTTATTGGCTACCTCATTCCTCCTGCCCATCAGATCGCCATACTTCTTGAATTCTCTCAGCCAATTCTTCATAGTCCCTGAATCCGAGGGAACCAACAATGCCGTTCAGTTTATCGTCCCCGCTCCGGTTCTCTCCTTCCAATTCCGCCACCCGGCTGGCCGCCTCTTTCACCCGCTCCTTCCAGCTGCTCCAGGACATGAACCAGTACCCGGAAAGGAACACTCCGGCAACGGTTATGATGCCGAGATAGGGTGAAGCGAGCAAACCCAGCAGGCCCCCTGCCACAAGGATCAGCCCCGATATCAGCGGCCATGGGGCAGGCCTTTGTCCCTCGATTGCCTTTAGCTCTGCCTTCGGGCCGACTTCCTGCGATCTCAGACGCTGACCCTCTGCACTGGCATCCTCCGCCTGCTTTACCTTCTCTTCGGCACCAAAGAAACCGCTGTACTTCGTAAGTTCTTCATCCAGGCGGTCCAGTTCTGCCTTAAGCTCTCTGGCCCTCCTGAAGTTATCGTATTGCTTCCTGGCTCCCTCGATCTCCTTCTCCACATCGATAATCCTCTTATTCTTGTGGAGCAGCTCCTCCGCAGGGGGCAGCTCTTTCTCTATCCGCTCCAACTGCTCCTTAAAGGCGTTGAGTTTCCGTCTGCTTTCCATAACCTTGCCGACCTTGTCTTCCTGAGCCGCCTTCTGCCCCTGAAGATCCGACATCTGCTTATTGATCCTCTGCAGGTGCCCGTATGGCCCTCTGGCGTCCAGGCGGGTGGTCTTCAAGAGCAGCCTGGCTACCATGGAGCGGACGTCAACCGACTCTGCTCCGCCGAGGGTAGCCTGAAGCCTTTGGGTCATGGTGCCTATGGTCTTTTGCTGTTCGGTTTTTGAAATGCCGTTCGGCACTATCCTGATCAACTCGTCCTGCCCGATGCAGGCAGTGCTCTCAAAAAAGGCCTCCGAGGGGCAACCGGTGAGATCAGCTACCCTGGCGGTAATCGTGTCTTTATTAGTGGTAATCACCCTGGAGGTGCCGATATCAACCAGCCGGCAGGACCTGGTCTTCAAACTCTTGGTTATGCGGTAGGACCCGGACTCGGTTTGAATGTCCAGCTCGACTTCCCAGGGCTCGTTCGCGCCCCAGCTGGTCAGCCCAACCACCTCCTCCCGTCTGGTGTTGGGGTCCTGGAACAACGCCTTGGTGATGGCCATACGCAGGGAGGACTTCCCCGCCTCGTTGTCGCCAGCCTTGATGATGTTCAGGCCAGGGGAGAACTCAATGGTACGGTCTTCCCTGATAGCCTTGAGCCTTTTTACCTGTATCCTTTTGAAGATCATTCGATAACCTGCAGACCTTTTTGCAGCAGGGCGTAGCCCAGTTTCAAGGCCTCTTCACAGACGGCCTTATCCTCTCCTTCAGCCCGGGCTATCTTCGCCTTCATGGTTCTGATGTACCTGCCCACGACCGTCTCCTCCGGGAAATCTCCAAACGGCACATCCTCCAGTTTGGGAGACGACCTGTCCAGCACCCTGAGACAGAAGAACTGCCCGCCGAGCTCGTCTTCAACCTCATGGGGATCAAGGGTATAGTCCACGCCGGATAACCCCTCCAGGGTAATCTTCAGAATCAGGTTAGGGTCTGCCCTGGCGGCCACCACCCTGGTGATATCCTCAATGGATTTCACCAGGCCTACATCTATGGTTATCTCATCGAAGCTCTTGCTGCCCACGCGAACCGCTTCGACACTGACATTCTCCCTGTCATGCACGGTCACCAGGGCCGCGCTGCCGGCACCTTTCTGGTCCATGTAGATCGGCTCCGGCGAGCCGCAGTAGCAGGCCTTAGTACGGCCCTGACTGCAGTCCCGAAAGGAATGCCAGTGCCCCAGAGCAAGATAGTCCAGTCCGGAGCCGGCTATCCCGTCCTTATCGAGCAGCATGGTATCCTTTTCAATCACCCCCTCCACCTTGAGGGAGCAATGCGCCAGGCCAACATGAAGCCTGGAGTCCCGGGACAGCGCCAGCCCCTGGATAGGGCTCGTGCCGACGAGCCTGCCGTCAAAGGCCTTACCATAGACAGTCAGATCAAGGTCAGGGAAGGTCTCGCAGTCGTGCTCGGGGGTGAACACCGTCACGTTCGGTGGAAAGCGCACGAACCGATAGATGGAGTCTTCGCTGTACTGATCATGGGTCCCCGGCAGGATGCACACCCTTATGCCAGCCGTCTCCAGCTTCCTGAAGGCAGCCAGCACTCTGGCGATGGTGATTCCGTGCAGGCGGTTGGTATCGAAAAGATCGCCGGCAATGAGAAGAAGTGAGACGTGTTCCTGCGCCGCCAAGTTGACTATCTGTTCAAAGGTGGACAGCAACTGCTTGCGGTATTCTCGGCCCTTCTCGCGGAGGAAAGGAAATTCCCGTCCCAGGTGGAGATCAGCAGTGTGCAGTATCCTGATCATGCTCTAAACTGCTCTGGGTGGTAGGCACAAAGGTGCATGAGAGCAGCACTCATCAGCAAGTTAGCCGTAGTCTAGAAGAAACCCGAACTGGTGTCAATGCCAGCGGGGCTCACCGCCATCAGCCAGCCGAGATAATTCTGTGAGGCTGACGGCCCTCTTTGAGATATTCCTGTGAGTATAGGCCTATAGACTTATCTTTAGAGAGAAAGAAATAAGAGCAGAAAGGACTGTGGTAACTCCAGTCGTAGTCTTATGCAACAACTGCCGCCTCCGTCACCGCCGGGCCAGGCAGATATCAACTGGCAGAGCGACCCCAAGCTCAAACAGTTGAAGGTTCTGGTTTGCACAGCAAACCGCACCTTCGTCGGATACACCTATCTTCAACCGCATCAGCGTCTCCTGGACGCCCTCAGAGACGGCTTTGCAGCCAATTCACGGCGCATCGGAAAGAACTTCCTGCCGCTTACCGAAGTGGAGGTATACCTTGCTGACGGCAGAAAGGAATACATGACCTCCACCCATATCAATAAAGGCAATATTCTCTTTATTGCCGAAAGAAACGGGGAGCAACCCGTGACAAGAGAGGCCAAGAAAGAGATCAACTACCTCACAATGACAAAGAAACCTGTGGGAACCACAATTCACATGGCTTTATACACCCTTACCGGCGAGATACATGGCGGCACATGGCAGCAACCCGCTGATACCGTCGAAGGGAACGAGAGGTTTCTACCGTTCACGAACGTCGAGATATCCCCCGAACCGGTCGCCGGCGAATCGAGATTTGATTTTGTGGCCATCAATAAAGAGCAGATCCTCTATATCGGCGAGTCTCTGAAGTTACCGGAAAAATCCGCCGTCAGCGAAAGCCCTCCCCGCCAGAAAAAGGCAACGCGTTCGCGCAGTCTTCAGCACGCCTCCTCACGCTGAAGGAGTCTCCCGGACGAGCACAGCCACAGTCCTGCCGGTATCCATGAAGGTGGCCTCGGTATCGAAGATAACCTTGCCATCCTCGGACATGGCGAACTGGGCAAAGGCCTTGAAAGCCTCCTTATCCTCGTACCAGACCTCGGTGATGCAATCGAACCCCGGCTCATCAGCGCCCTGGGGAAGCATCAGGGGAGTGCGCGTGTAGTTCCGCACATATCTCTTGATGCCCGGGCAGCGCTTCATGATCAGCGGCACCAGCACCTCCTCGTATTTCTTAACGAATTCCTCCCGTGAAATACCCGCCTTTCTCTTGACCAGCACCATCTCTTTGACCATTCTTTTGCCTCCGGTAACTGCTTTTGATACGATGATACAACAAACAAGATGAAGAGGGTGAGACTCCCCCTCTCATCTGCCTTTTCAGCAGAGAGATATGATTATCAGACTTCACCGGGCCCATTCCAGCAGGCACCTTGCTGAAGAGCAGACCCCGGATTGAGGAAGGAGCAGGAACAGTGAACATCAAGATCCGACAGGCACGTTCCGAAGATGCGAAGTTGCTCGCCTGGACCATGCTCATGGCAGGCCGGTCACACATGAAAATCGGCATCTGGGACCTCATCATCTCTCAGCCGGAGGACAGGTGTCTGGAGCTCCTGGAACTGCTCACTTTGCAGGGGCCGCGCCACATGTGTTACTACACCGAGTTCCTGGTGGCTGATGTCGATGGCCATCCAGCAGCGGCGCTCGAAGGCTTCGATCCGGTGAAGAACGGGGAAGACACGGTTACCGGGCCCATGGTCGCCGTCATCCGGAAGATGGGATTGACGCCGGAAGACATGGCTCCGGGGCAGCAGAACCTGGCGGCCTTCCTGACATGCCATCCTGAGTCAATTGAGGGCGCCTGGGTGGTGGAGCACGTGGCCACCCGCCCCGAGTACCGCCGCGCGGGGGCGATCAGCAAGCTGCTCGAGGCAATTCTGGACAAGGGACGGAAGCAGGGTTTTCACAAGGCGCAGGTGAGTTACTACATCGGCAACACCCCCGCCGAGCGTGCCTATCAGAAGGCAGGGTTCAAGTATCTCGACGAGAAGCGGCATCCCGACTTCGAGGCCCTGATCGGCTGCCCGGGTATGGTGCGGTTCATGCGCGATCTGTGAGCGGATAGAATTGTGTTACTCAGCAAGGCCTTTTGTGTCCGAGCCAGGTTTGTCGTAAACTAATTGCAAAAGGCACTCTCCTATGCAGGCAGCGGGCAGATTTGAAAGCAGCGGATCAAAAGAGCCTATTCCCCCGGAAAGCAGTAAAGTAACCTGCCCCCGCTGCAGCGGAAGGTGTTATGTAATATGTCCGCAGTGCCAGGGTACCGGTGAGACACGCAATGTGTCCTGGGTGGTTACCGGACTATGCAGTCAATGCGGCCCCCCGCTGAAGGGTTTTGTCCTCTGCCCGAAATGCAAAGGGTTAGGCAAGATCCTCCCAAGAGAGATGCCACCTTGCTAGAGAATCCCCTGTTCCCCTTCAAAATCAAAGGACCTGGCAGACTACCCCGCTACAGGGAGCCTCGCAGCAGTAACATCCTGAGGACTTTCAAGTCATAGTTGACAAAATCGCCCTACGGACTATACTTATCACTAGAAATAGTCTATTGCGAGTTAATCATATATATAGTATAATATGCATCGGGTACACTTTGAATAGCTTCAAGGCATGCAGTGAGGAGGAGGTACGGAGTGGAAAAGAAGGCCGGGAAAAGCAGATCCGATATCATGGGTGACAAGATGGCGGAGAGAGCACTTCGAGTTTCCCACCGGTTTCTCGAAATAGCTAACCGGCACTCCAGAATGGACAGCTTGCTCAGGGAACTTGCGGCTGAAGTCAAGAATTTCACCGGCTGTGCTGCAGCGGGGCTCCGTGTGTTGGATGGAGAAGGCAACACTCTTTATCAGGAGTATGATGGCTTAAATCCGACATTATATGAATCAGAAAGTTCCCTTTCCATCAAGTCTGACCGGTGCATATGTATCAATATCATCAAAGGTGAAACTGACCCCGGTCAGCCTTTATATACCGGATACGGCTCCTTTTATATGAATAACACCACTCTCTTTCCGGCGATGGTATCAGAAGAAGGGCAAACGCATCACGTATGTAACGCTGCCGGCTACGAGTCGGTGGCACTTATTCCCATCAAGGTGGCCGCTCATATCGTCGGGTTGATCCATGTCGCTGATGAGATGGAGAACATGGTGCCTTTGGGGACGGTGGAGATTCTCGAAGCAGTAGCGGCGCAACTGGGTATAGCCATCCAGCGGGTGGCAGAAGAGGAAAAACTCCGCTATTTCAGCGCTCACGATGCGCTTACCGGTCTCTATAATCGCACCTATTTTGAGGAAGAGTTTACGCGGCTGGAACGCGGCAGGAGATCTCCGGTGAGCATCTTGATAGCTGATGTAGACAGATTGAAAGCAGTCAATGACACCCAGGGGCATGATGCAGGGGATGTTCTGTTGCAGCGTGCCGCGGCGGTGTTAACCGCCGCTTTCCGCAGCGAAGATGTAGTGGCCAGAATCGGAGGCGATGAGTTTGCCGTACTGCTTCCCGGTGCGGACAGACCCGCGGTAAAGAAAGCTCAAGAACGTATCAAAAATATCCTGGCAACTCACAACAGCAATGTCCAGGGATGTCCTCTGAGCCTCTCTATCGGCATAGCAACGGGGAAGAAGGGCTGCTCTTTGGCTAAAGTCCTGAAAGAGGCTGACAATCGCATGTATTGGGAAAAACAATCCAAGTCCAGCACCGAGGATGCGCGTGCTCCAGCCGTAAGATGGCAGCAAATACCGGATGTATCAATGACTGTCTAGTTGAGAGCGAGTTATGTGTGGGAAGCACCTGAACTCTGCTCCCGGTCGAAAGCAGGGTTAGAGTGTACTGTAGAACCACACGGGAATACTACTTTGATGGGAGGAGTGAGGATGAAAGATGTCGCGCAACGCAACAACAATGAGAAGGTATGGATGCGCCTATCCAGGACCTATACCGTCATGGAAAGAGCCAGGGAGATGGAACTGGCGCCGCTTGGCATTTCGTCAATTCAGTTTGAGGTTCTGTATTTTGTGAAAGCCGCCAAGACGCCTGCGACTCCTGCCCAGTTGGCTCGCTGGCTTCACAGGCAGCCCCATACCGTGTCCGGGTTGTTAGGACGCATGGAATCGCAAGGCTTACTGAAGAGAACGAAGGACCTCGAGAGAAGGAATCAAGTGAGGTTGACGTTGACCAGAAAGGGCGAGTTGGCCTTAAAGCGTGGTTTGAACGCGATAATGGCTACCGATGCCACGTCCTGCCTCTCAAAGAAGGAGCTTGACGTGCTGAATGAGTCATCGGACAAGCTGTATGCCAAGGGCATTCAGCTAATCCGGGAGATGCAGCCATACCCGTACGCCACAGTACGTGATTGAGAGTCTTGTCAACAGGCTAGCCGAACGGCGTTCTGCACAGCCAGCACATTGTCAGGTATCACCTAACTGACAGGGCTGGCTGTGGATTCGGCTCCAGATCGTCTCACGATGATCGAGTCCAGTAGATTTGACAGAATATCCGGTTTGTGATATAGTAATCAACATCTAAAATTGAAAAAGGCAAACCTGCAGGAATGCAGGGACGCAAAGCCACAAGTCCAAACTGGATAGTTGGGCTGCCGTTTTAGTGAAACTAGCGGTCAGTGTGGCTCTTTGGCGTTGCTCAGCCAAAGAGCCATTTTTTGTTTTCGGGGGTGATCGACGTTGGCAACTATAAATCAGGATGAAGGCATCAAAGGTCCCATTGAGGCGCTGGGACACAGCGACAGGGCTTTTCGACAGTTCGCCGCAGTGGTCCTCGGCAAGATAAAGGACCCGAGAGCGGTTGAGCCTCTCATTACCGCTTTGAAGGATGCCGACAGTGGCGTTCGCGGGAAGGCTGCAGTGGCTCTCGGCAAGATAGAAGATCCAAGAGCAGTAGGGCCTTTGATTACAGCCTTAAAGGATGCCGACAACAGCGTTCGCACAAAAGCAGCAGAGGCTCTGGTGAAGATCGGGCCGCCGGCTGTCGACCCTCTTATCGGCACACTGCGTGATCCGGACGGCGGCGTCTGGGAGAGAGCACTGGAAGTCCTGGTGAGGATCGGGCCGCCATCAATTGACTCTCTCACCGACATCTTCAAGCTGCTCCACCGGGAGAAGGGCGAAGTGCTGACCCACACAAGGGTGATCGAACATGAGAACAACGAACTCAAAGTGGTATTGGCTCTTGTTGAATCAAAGGCTGATGAAATGCTGGCTGTGGCCGGGCCGGTCCTGAAGGACCAACGAGTCGAGGAAGCAACAGCCTCTATGGGTTCGATGCTGGAAGTAATACCAACACCCAAAGCAGTCCCTCTACAGTAGGATTGATTCCGCTCAATGAAATCTGTTGCTGAAAATGCTTTTCTGCCAGCGAGTCGGAGTGCATAGCCAGCACCTGGAGGTATATTAATGGAGACTTACGTGGTGCCTGAATCGACAATACAGAGTGCCCGGCAGTGGTGGAAAAATGACAAGCTCAGGCCGGTAAAAGTGGTGGTGTGTACGCCCGACAGCACCGCAACAGGATATACCTACCGCCTGCAGCATCAGCGTCTTTTGGATGCTCTTAACAAGGGATTTGACAACGGCCTCGTGCTCTATAATTCATCACCCACCGGTAAGGCCATCGGCAAGGACTTTGTGCCGCTTACGGATGTCAAAGTTTCCGTCCCGGGTAGTCCACAGCAATACCTGGCATCCACCCACATCAGCAAAGCCAATATTATCTTTGTTGCCGAGATAGATATGGGACAACCCGGGAAAACAGACAACGGCAAATTATTGACGAAGGTGACAAAGAGGCCTGTGGCAGCCGAGGTGCATATGCCACCATATGAACTTGTCGGCAAGATGCATGCTGAAATATGGGAGCGACTGGAAAATACCCTCGAAGGTGGCGAGAGATTTTTACCTCTGACAGACGTTGAGATTACACCCCACTTCTTTAACGGCAATTCGAGGTTCGATTTCGTTGCCATCAACAAGGACAAGGTGCTCCATGTTGGAGAGCCTGCGGGGTCGAAAGCAGGATTCGCCCCGGCAGGGGATAGCGCCACCAAGAGATTGAGGCAATATCTGGCAGGCAAGCTCCACGCTGCAGACAGGCGGCTGGAAAACGTCGAGAAGTGGATAGACCTGCAACTGCAAGAGTCTGAGGCGCAGAATATCCAGGAACCGAACCTCAGGAACCCGAACCACCTGAACTAAAGGAAGACGTATGCTCCAGGTGCGGGTATCCGTTGAGGCGGAGCCTCAAGTGGGGACTTCGTTCGCAGGCAGGCATCCCCCTGTGCCGGGCCTGCCGGTCGCCGCTCGCCTAGACACCAGTCAAGGAGATATCGGACACTCTACCCTAATCCGTAGATGAAGGTTCGGACTGCTCATCTCCGGGGTGACAACATCCAACTGACGGATTCCGCGTCAAAGCGCAGAGTGCAAACAATCCAACAACGGTGCTGCCATCCGGAATTGTCTTTCATTCGGGCATAAAAAAAGAGCCCGCCTGGGCGCTCAAATCGGTCTCTCTATTTTCTAATATTTTCTTGTAACCGTTGAGCACAGACCCCGTGGACTCTGTAGTTCCGCTATTCAGTTACTGGTATTATACCACATACCACAAGTCAGGCGCAATATCGCGGAGGTCCGTCAAAAAACACCTCGATCCATTCCCAGCCAACCTTGGGTGTTGCAGGACGACCCTCTTGTGTTACAATAGCAACGAGAAATTCCGGGGACGATATCGCTGCGGGAGCCGCGCTGGAGGCAAGACCATCAAGCTGAAGTATCTTTGTCCGCGTTGCGAGTTCAACTGGAGGAGCTGCCACCATCCAAAGAGGCCAAACGTCACCCGCGACGAAGGATGCAAGGACTTCTGGCCTAGAGGAAAAGATAAACCATCCGACGTCAGCAAGTTGAGCACCGCCTGGGTTGACGGAGTTGACTTGAGTGGGCTGAAAAAGGGAAAACGGCCCAGGCTTGAGAAATAGTCCACCCCTAACCTATGGCTCTGGATTCTTGTGTTTCTAGTCTGTGATACGGCAGTAAATTAGCATTAATGAGCTACCAACCCATAGTTAACTTAACCCTCGGAAGGCGACACAGACTCGTTGGCGGGCTAAAACTTGATAAGCCCCTTCTCATACAAGTAACTGCCGTTCCCTGACACAGCATAGGTGATTTCGGCAAAGCGCCCCAATATCTGGCACAGTTCTTCTCCACTGCCCTCATCCTCTTTTTTCTCTGTGTATGTGGCAAGATCAGAAGCAGTTTTGGTCAATTGCTCATAGACTGCTGCCCACTGAATGGGGAGTACACTAAACACAGGCGTTTGCGCCATCGCAGTGATCTGCGTATGAGTTTGCTGCGTAACCATGAATATAAGAGCGAGATCACGATCCCATTCTTGGTTGAGTATACGCTGTGCCTCTCCAAAGAAAGCGCTGAAATAGAATAGCTTTTTTGCTGGGTGTGCTTCTTGTTGCATTCTAGTTGCAGCATAGCGGTATTCCTTGGCAAGACGTTGTCGGAATTCTTTACGCATGTATCAGCCCTCCCTTTTATACAAGTTCACTAACTTGTGGCACTCCGTGAGCCTGATTTGCATCTATGTCGTCTGATGTTGGGCGATATGCTCGATTCGCGTCTGTGGCGATCTTCTCCCAATTAACCATCAATGCATTGCGGGATTCTTCTTCACCGAAACTGGGAGGAGCGATAGTGTCTGGTTTGATATCAATTGTCCAATCCATGAGCGTACTAAATGGCACAAATCGAACGAGCAATCCAACATCAAACGCCTTTGCCAAGTCTTTCAATGTTGCCAATGTGTACTTGCCGTAGTTGGGATTTTCCCATGCTGAAACCAAAGGCTGTTTCACTGTCAATCTCTCAGCCAGATTCGCCTGGGTTAAGTTCTGTCGGTTGCGAAGCGAACGAATCTGAAAAGCAACACCAACGTTTATGTGTTCGTCAATGAATTGCTTGCGAAACTCAGAATCATACATGCTTTCCCACATTTGGTCGCGCTTAGGAGTATTCATGTTCCCTCCTGTACTTAGCGTTGTTTATCATTTGGGTTACCCTCATTGATGCTGTTGCTGGTAAAACATCCGGTTTGTAGTTTTGTCCCTTGTGAATGGCGTGTCCTACTAGAAATACACTGCGGCCTTCCATTTTGGCCAGCAGACGATATTGAACCCTCCCTGTCTTGCGAATTTCTAAGAAGCCATCCCATTCCTGTTTCATGAGCTTCGTAAAAGGTTCGCCCCAAACTGAATCTCTAAAACGCGGCGGTGGGGAGGCTTCCAAGTGAGATATCATGTTTGTGAACCACACCTTTGCTGGCTTACCCTCTCCATTAAGCCAATCCCTTATGACGTTGGCTCCGCCCCCGTCAGCATCTATGTAGTCATAGAAAGTGAACTCACTACCCATATTATACGTTTTTCCTTATACAGTCAAGGAAAACCTGTGATATAATTATTTTCTTATATCCCTCTTGACAATACTTGAGCATTCGAAATGATACACTACCACAGGAACAGGACACTTGACAAGGCATACCAGATGTATTATCATATTAGTACATAGTAATATACTAACATATGCACACGGAGGGTAAAGAGTTGGCAGCAAACGCGGACAACGATAGGTTACTGGAGGTCTTCCGTCTTCAGGCCGAGCTCTGCAAATCACTGGCCGACCCAAAGCGCCTGCTGATCATCCACCATCTGAGGGATGGGCCGAGGTCGGTGGGTGATCTGGCAGAGGTCCTCGGGCTGAAGCAGTCGAATACCTCACAGCACCTGGCCGTGCTGCGCAAGGCCGGGGTGATCAGCCCGCAAAGGCAGGGGAACACCGTCTATTACAGCCTGGCTATACCCAGTGTCGCTGCAGCCTGCGATATGGTGCGTGAGGCTGTCGCTGAGAGACTGCAGAAAAACCATATCCTCGGCGACGCTATGTAAGGTCGAAAGAAGGCAATAGCCGCCATGGCCCGGGGCCATGGCAAGCTGGAGAAGGAGGCTACAAATGTCAGTACCGGGATATCAATGCCAGACGTGCTGGGCAACTTTCACAGCAGGGTCAACGTGTGACCCGCAGAAAGAAGCCGACCTGAAATGCCCGACGTGCAGCAGTACCAATATCAAAAAAGTGGAGCTGCCTGAGAGCTGGGTGGACAAAGTACGCAGCGGTATGAGGTTTGGCTGAAGGTAGTCCGCCAGAGGCCGTGAGCCTCTTACAGCAGAGTGGAAACCGGAGGCACATCTCAGGTTGTGAGATAAAGGGAGGTCAACCATGACCAGCACTACAGTAAGTCACCAATCGTATCTCGAAGGTAAATTCGGAGACCGCGTTTCCTTCCGCAGGACGGAACGGAGACTGTACGGCCACGACATTGCCGAGATACCCAGCCTTATCAAGCCCCTCATCGGAGACACCACTCCGGACGCCGTTGTCCAGCCGCAGTCCGAGGCAGACTTGATGGAGCTGGTGCGCTGGGCAGGTGAAAACAGAGTACCGCTCACCCCGCGGGGCAAGGCTACCTCCGGCTACGGCGGCGCTATACCCATGAAGAAGGGCGTGGTGGTGGATTTCTACCGCATGAATAAGGTCATCCGCATTGACCCCAATGCGAAGACAGCCACTGTACAGGCGGGCATGGTCTGGGAGAAACTGGACAAGGAACTGGCCAAACATGGCCTGACACTGCGGCTCTACCCCACCAGCTATCCCTCTTCCACCGTGGGCGGGTGGCTGGCCCAGGGCGGCGCCGGCATCGGCTCCTATGAGTCCGGATGGTTCCGCAACAATGTGGTCAGCGCCCGTGTGGTAACGGCCGACGGCAGCGTGAAGGAGTTCAGCGGCCCGGAGCTTGATGTCATCGCCGATGCCGAGGGCATCACGGGGTTGATCAGCGAGGTGACCCTCCGCGTCCAGTCTCTGGAGAAACTGGAGTTGCTGGCCGTCTCTTGTCCGGACGCCCACAACCTGCAGAGGTTGCTGCAGTTGGTCGTGGATGAAAAACTGCCCATCTGGTCGCTGGTCTTTATCAACCCCTACATGGCAGAAATGAAGAACAAGGCTCCGCTGAGGGAGCACTACGGCCAACCCGACGAAGAGCGGGTGATCCTGCCGAAATCATATATCATCACCCTGGCCTTCAGGGCCGGAGACCGCCAGACTGTGGCAGGCATGCTGGAGACCATGCTCCAGCTTTGCCACGCTGAGATGCTGAGCGACAAGATCGCCCAGCATGAATGGAAGAACCGCTTCAAGCTGATGATCGTGAAACGCCTCGGTCCCAGCCTGGTGCCAGCCGAACTGGTAATCCCTCTGGCCAACCTGGGCGATGCCATCACAGAAATAGAACGAAAGGTCAACCAGCCTGTTGTAAAGGAAGGCGTGGTGGTCCGTGAGGGCGCCAATGGCAAACCTGAGGTGGTCATCCTGGGGTTTATCCCCAGCGACCAGCGCCGCTTGAGCTACAATTTCGTTTTCAGTCTGGCGCTGACCATGATGAAGATAGCCAAGAAGCACGGCGGCAGACCCTTTGCCACAGGCCTGTACTTCGCCAGCAAGGCGGGGGAGGCACTGGGAGAGGAACGGGTGGTCAAGCTGAAGAAATTCAAGGCCGCCACAGACCCCAAGGGGATTCTGAATCCCGGCAAAGTAATCAGCAACGGCCTTATGGGCAAAGCGATCGCTATCGCCGATGCCTTCGAGCCTTTAATCCGCCCCATGGGTAACCGTGTGGTGACCCGGATCGGCGAGAGGCCGACAGTATCCAGGCGCGACATTCCCGCAGACGTGGCCTGGTATGCCTATGCCTGCTCGCAGTGCGGCTACTGTATCGAGGAGTGCGACCAGTTCTACGGCCGCGGCTGGGAGAGCCAGAGCCCGCGAGGGAAATGGTACTGGCTGCGGGAGTATATGGAGGGCCGTGAGAAGTGGGACCAGTTTATGGTGGATACCATTTTGGCCTGCACTACGTGTGAGCTGTGCAATCTGCGCTGTTCTGCTTCGCTCCCCATCGAACCATCATGGATGAAGCTGCGAGGCCTGCTTATTCAGGAGAAGGGGAAGATGACCTTCCCGCCATTTGAGATGATGGCGGCAGCCACCCGCAAGGAGGGGGATATCTGGGCCGGCTATCGGAAGGACCGCGCCGCCTGGTTCCCGCAGGACCTGATGGAGAAGCACGGGCCGTCCCATAAAGCAAAGGCAGTCTATTTTGCCGGCTGCACTGCCAGCTATGTAGAAAACGACATCGGCATGGCCAGCGTGCGGCTGCTGGATGCGGCAGGGGTAGATTTCACCTACCTGGGGCAGAAGGAAAGCTGCTGTGCGATTCCCATGCTGATGTCAGGCAGATGGGACGTTTTTGAGCAGACCATGCGGCGCAATATCAGGGAAGTCAAGGAGACAGGGGCTGATACAGTCATTACCTCCTGCCCCGCCTGCGATATGATGTGGCGGCGGGTCTATCCGGAATGGGCGAAGAAGCTGGGGATCGACTACGGCATCAAGTCCAGGCACTACAGCGAAGTGATCGCCGAGAAGATCAAGTCGGGCCAGTTCGCTTTCCCCAGGAAGGATGGACAGCCGGTGACGGTGACCTGGCACGACTCATGCCATATCGGCCGGGTGTCCCGCGTCTATGATGCCACCGCGCCAGATGCTCCAGGCCATGCCCAACGTCAGGCTGGTGGAGATGGAGCACAACCGCGAGGAGGCGCACTGCTGCGGCAGCGTCCTCACCCTCATCAAGGAGCCGCCGGTGGCGGCGGAGATAGGTAAGACGCGACTGGATGAAGCGCTGGAAGCCGGCGCTCATACAGTGGTGGCTCTTTGCCCCTGCTGCCAGTTCCAGTTCCGGGTCACTGCCGAGAAGAAGCAGATGCCCATCGAGGTGGTGGACCTGGCGCGCTTCGCAGCGTCTACCCTGGGATATGATTTCCCCGACCCCAAACCGGAGGTGCAGAAGCAGTGGGCGGTCTTCGAGGGCATGATCGCTCTGATGACACCGCAGGGTTTCGCCGACCTGATGGGTACCATGTGGCCGGAGCTGATTGACGCCATGCCCTTCGGCATGGGCCGGATGATGCGGGCGATGGGCAAGATTCCGGGAGCGCTGGAACTGATGAAGCCCATGTTCCCCATCCTGTTTCCCAGGCTGCTGCCGATGATGATGCCCAAGGTAATGCCGGTGATGCTGGAGCGCATTGCGGAGCGTATCCCCATGCCCGATTATATGGGCGAACAGATGCCGGAGATGATGCCGAAGATAATGGATAACCTGATGCCTCACATGATCGGTGATCTGGTGCCGCTGGTGACCCAGCCAATGATCGACTACCTCAGGGGCAGGAAGCCGACAAATTGAAGCGTTTAGAATTGCCGATCGGCAGCGATTTGTGCTATAGTCCTCTGCCAGAATAGGAAAGCACGGCAGGCACACGACCAAGGCGCCGTAGGTTACAGGAGCAGATGGTACTTACTCCGCCGAAGTGAGGCAGGGTAGCACAATGAGACTTATTCTGATTCTCGTCATACCCCTCATCTTTCTAGGACTGGTGGCCTTTGCTGCCACTATGGCTTTTATGATGCGGTTGTCCCGATTGTCCGGCAAGCCACTGCCGAAGGTTTGCCCAAGCTGCGGCCACAAGCTGGTTGAGGTTCGCAAGTTCTGCGCAGAATGCGGCGCAGCCATCAGTGAAGCGAGCCCTCCGGACCAGCCCACGGAGTCCGGACCGCAAGAATAATGCCTCTATCAGTGAGATCCGCAGATGCCACTGGCCCCCCTGCCGGTTACAATAACCGCAAAACAGCCCGCAGGTCTCGATTCCCAAGAGAACCGGAAGACACGTGAATGCAGTGTAACGATATCCTTGAAAATCTGAAAAGCCTCTCCAATCCCAAAGCCGTGGAGGGCATGGCACGGTTCGGGATCAACACGGCAAGGGCCTATGGGATATCCATTGCCATTCTAAGAAAGATGGCCAGGGAGATCGGCAGAGACCACGACCTGGCACGAGAGCTCTGGGCATCGGGCATCCATGAGGCGCAGATACTGGCCAGCATAATCGATGACCCGGCGAAGGTAACCGAGGCGCAGATGGAAAACTGGGTCAGGTGTTTTGATTCCTGGGACCTCTGCGATCAATGTTGCCAGAACCTGTTTGGCAGCACCATCTTCGCTTATCGGAAAGCGGTAGAATGGAGTTCCAACGACAGAGAGTTCATCAAAAGGGCCGGCTTTGTGCTGATGGCCCGGCTGGCGTTCAGCGATAAGAAGGCGAGCGACAGTCAATTCGAGAGATTCCTCCCCATCATCAAGAGAGAGTCTGCCGACGACAGGAACTACGTTAAGAAAGCGGTGAACTGGGCACTGAGGCAGACCGGTAAACGGAATGCCAGGCTGAGGCAGAAGGCCATTGAGACAGCGCGGGAACTGCAACAAACGGACTCCAGGAGCGCCAGGTGGATTGCTTCAGATGCCCTTCGAGAGTTGACCAGGAATGCTTAGACTTCGATGGTTCCGCCGGCTGTGGGAAGCATAACGTTGATGCCACGGTGGGCCAATCCCTTCACGTAGAAGTCAGGGTGTTCGCTGTGGACAGGGATGAGCACCTGGGGTGATATCTCACCGGCGACCTTCAGCAGGTCCGGGCCACAGGCATGCCCGGAGGCGTGTAATCCCTTCTGGTCATCAGGAATCTGCCATTCACCGTTGGTCTCCACCGGAAGACCGTATCCCCTGAGCCCGAAGTGCTCCAGCCAGTTATGCAGCCGCCGGAAGTCGATCTCCTGCTCTTCATCGTGAGGTTCGCTGGAGCTAAAGACATAGAGGCTGCCCGGCCCGGGGCGGATGCTGGGCAATTCGTTCAAATCAAAGAAGCTGAAACAGAGGATAAACTGGTCCTGAGCCGCCCTGACATCCTCTGCCACAACAATCTTGCTGTCACACTCCTGGCAGATATTCCGCAGCCACATGGCGGGAGACCTGCTGGCCATAGTGTCCTGGTAGATAACCAGATGGTCCTCCCGGGTAATTTCCGGGATGTCCGGCTCCAGGAGGCGCATTGTCTTTAAGAGATAGGCGTCCTTGGGCAATATGGCCAGTTTCCTGCCTGTCTCCCTGGCAATCTGCAGGAAGGTGAGCAGACGGTACACATCCCGGGGAGAGAAATCGGCAATGACGAGGCCCCCGGCACCGGCGATGGCCTTCAGTCCGTTTTCGTACACTTCCTGCTCGGAGACATTCGTCTGACGTTTCACATTGGTGCCCTCCAGGACAAGCGCCCGGGGCCGCAGACCGGCTGCCTGCTCCATAAACCCTTCAGTGAGCCTGGCCCGTTTGCCGTGCAGCCGCAGGTCTCCGCTGTAGATGATCCAGCCCGAACTGGTTTCGATGCCCCAGGCACAGGCGCCGGGGATGGAATGGTCCACCGGGAAACAACGCACGTTAAAGGTGCAGCCGGTGTGAGTCTTCAGCGGACATGAGGCCAGCTCTTTTTGCCTGGCGGTTTTCTCCCAGAAACCGAAGTTCCAGAACTGAATAGCGGCATTGCCCAGGGTTCCCGGATCCACGTCCGCAATACAGAATTGCCGCTGCTGTTTGGCCTCATTACCAGCCAGAAAAGCCGGCTGCTTCCAGCCGGGAGGGCAGACCCGGACTGCGGGATTGAAATAGCATACCTGCTGGTCGAAGTCAGCCTTTCCTGAATCCTGAATGGCCTTGGCAATGAACGCCGTCACCGCCGTGCTGTATACAGGGATGCCGGCTTTTATAAAAGCGATATGGCCGGAATGGTCGAGGTGGGCGTGGGACAGCAGCACTCCATCTACCTGCTCCAGCCGACGATAGAAAGGCTCACTCCGAAACTGGTCCCAGAGTCCCGGTGTTTCATCAAGGTCATCCCGATAGAGCCCCTCCAGTGGCGGCAGCAGACCCATCGACAGGGGATCAAGCAGTCCTGCCCCGCTGCGTGGTTTCAGATACTCTTCATAGAAGAGCTTGTGCTTTTTGTAGGGGAAGCCGAAGTCCAGGAATAGCCTGCGTTCCCCATCCTCCAGAAGGATTTTGTTCCCGCCGATCTCATGGACACCGCCGTAGAAGGTCAATCGCACCATAAGATTTGCTTCCAAGGCTCCGGGGGGCGCTGAACGAATGGAAGGGAGAACCTCATATTGCTTTCATTCTAGCGTGGTGGCACGCCGGTAGCAACAAACGATCGGTCATCTGAATGATACGGTCCATGTGGAGCAAAGGGCTGCGGGAGGGCCTCGCCTTATCGAGACAACCTTTTGACCAGGAAGAAGGCAACTGATCCCAGCACGACCACTGCACCAACGACTGACCCCACTAGAGGCCAGTTAAAGGGCCCGGCTGATGCGTCGGAGCTTGTCCCTTCCACATGACTATCGCCCGTGGTGCCAGTAGCGCCCTCCGGGGATGACAGGGTGGTGAAGCTTTCCTCAGCACTGTAGGTTACGCCATCTCCGGTTACCTCTACTACGTAGTAGTAGGTAGTTTCCGGGGCCAGGCCGGCAATATCCAGGCTGACTGCGCCAGCAGCCGTTTCCGCCAAAGCAGTTGACTCGTTCAGATAGGGGCCTCCCGGGGTTGTTCCCCAAAGGAAGGCCACACTCACCGTTTCTGCAGTACCAAGGCTGACCAGGCTCGCGTTCAGAGTGGTCTGGCTCGTGGTGATACCTGTGGCGTCACCGGCAGTTACCGAAGGCGGGATAGCCGCGGTAGTGAAAGTCCCTTCTGCACCATAGCTTGCGCCATGGCCAACCGCTTTGGCTGTGAAATAGTAGGTGGTCTCCGGTTGAAGATCACCGAGCTGGATGCTGAATGCCCCGGCGGCGTTCATTGTCTGAGAAGTAGTCTCGCCGGTGTAGACTCCGGGGCTGATGCCCCACTGGAAGGAGACATCAACATTCAACGCTGTGCCCAGGCTGGTGAGATTGCCATTCAAGTGTGGCCGAGGTGGCGGCGATGCCCGTGGCATCACTGGTGGTTACTGAGGGCGGGGTGGTAAGGGTGGTGAAGCTCTTCTCATCACCATAGCTGGTGCCATTGCCAACAGCCTTGGCCGTGAAATAGTAGGTGGTCTCCGGGTGAAGAGCTACCAAGGTGGAACTGAATGCCCCGGCGGCGTGTCATTGTCTGAGAAGTGGTCTCATTGGAATAGGAGCCCGGGGCTGATGCCCCACTGGAAGGAAACATCCACACTCGATGCTGTGCCCAGGGAGGCGAGGTTGCCATTCAGTGTAGCAGAGGTGGTAACTATGTTTGTCGCGCTATTGGTAGTCACCGAAGGCGAGATAGGCAAGGTGGTGAAGCTCTTTTCTGCACCATAGCCGGGCCCATCGCCAACCGCCTTGGCCGTGAAATAGTAGGTGGTCTCCGGTTGAAGATCACCGAGCTGGATGCTGAATGCCCCGGCGGCGTTCATTGTCTGAGAAGTAGTCTCGCCGGTGTAGACTCCGGGGCTGATGCCCCACTGGAAGGAGACATCCACACTCGATGCTGTGCCCAGGCTGGTGAGACTGCCATTCAATGTGGCCGATGTGGCGGCGATGCCCGTGGCATCACTGGTGGTTACTGAGGGTGGAGTAGTAAGGGTGGTGAAGCTCTTTTCTACACCATAGCCGGTGCCATTGCCAACAGCCTTGGCTCTGAAATAATAGGTAGTTCCCGGAGACAGGCTGCCAATGGCAGAACTGAATACTCCGGTAGCTGTCTTGCTTTGCGTAGTGGTCTCATTGGAATAGGAGCCCGAACTTGTCCCCCACTGGAAGGAAACACTCACACTCGATGCTGTGCCAAGACTGGTGAGATTACCGTTCAGTGTAGCAGAGGTGGTAACTATGTTTGTCGCGCTATTGGTAGTCACCGAAGGCAAGACAGTCGAGGTGGTGAAGCTCTTTTCTGCACCATAGCCGGTGCCATTGCCGACAGCCTTGGCCGTGAAATAGTAGGTGGTCTCCGGTTGAAGATCACTGAGCTGGATGCTGAATGCCCCGGCGGCGTTCATTGTCTGAGAAGTAGTCTCGCCGGTGTAGACTCCGGGGCTGATGCCCCACTGGAAGGAGACATCCACACTCGATGCTGTGCCCAGGCTGGTGAGACTGCCATTCAATGTGGCCGATGTGGCGGCGATGCCCGTGGCATCACTGGTGGTTACTGAGGGTGGAGTAGTAAGGGTGGTGAAGCTCTTTTCTACACCATAGCCGTTGCCATTACCAACAGCCTTGGCTCTGAAATAATAGGTAGTTCCCGGAGACAGGCTGCCAATGGCAGAACTGAATACTCCGGTAGCTGTCTTGCTTTGCGTAGTGGTCTCATTGGAATAGGAGCCCGAACTTGTCCCCCACTGGAAGGAGACATTCACGCTCGACGCTGTGCCAAGAGAGGTCAAGTTAGCGTTTAAGCTGGCGGAACTGGCCGCGACACTGCTGGCATCATTGGTGGTCACCGAAGGTGAAGCTGAAGCACTAGCCAGCCGGAGGACAGTAACGCCGTACTGTTGCAAGCCCGAATAGGTCCCTCCCCACGTCATCGTATGGTTGCTGTAATCCCAGGTATCGTGGACGTAGATTATCTCGCCCGTGGTGTTGTATCCGTAACCAATCATGGTGTGGCCACTGACCTGAATGAGCACCGGCCGACCGGCGTCGATTTCAGCCGTGAAGTCGCTGAAGGTGAATCCCTTGTTCGGGTCGCTACCTTCGCCTTTTATATACTGGCTGAAGTCCGCCACAACAGTGTAACCGCGGGATTCGGCAAACAGCCTTAGGCCATGACAGCCGTCCCGGACAGATCCGGAACCTGCATAATCAGAGAGAGGATCCCCATTGGTGTAGAAATAGAATGTGGTCGCCCCATCACTATTGCCGAACTTCGACTGATTGGTCCCCATGAAATCGCCGGTACAGTCACCCTGGGTGTGTTCCGTCCAGCCACCAGTGATATACGGGTCCGGCCCGGAATTGCCGTAAGCAATCCAGTAGTCATCCACATGGCCCTTCGACGTACGGTTGTCTGTGCCCTGATGTGTTGCACTCAACGGGCATTCCCCACTACCCCATATTGAATTATTGAGGGGACACACGCCACCGTTAGTAGGTCCGGTGTACATATTGCTGTAGCCAGTGCGGTCATAGTAGCCAACCAACATCGCAGCAGAGGTGGCCGAGCATCCGTAGCTCCAGTCAAAGGCCGGCACATCGGAAAGAGCATTGATCCCCATCTGAACATTTGGCTCCGGGTTATCTACTGCTTCAGCAGTCGTCTCCTGTGGCTTCCCGTTAACGGTGATAGCCACTATCTCCCTTCCCTGTCCATCGATAAATGTTTTCACCAGAGACGAGTCCTGCGTCCCGGCAATAACCGGGGTAGCATTCCCCGAAAACACAGCTAAGCTGCCGAGCAGAAGCGCAAAGATAATAGCTATACTAGCTGCAATTCTCCCAGCCGTCAGCCGCATCTAGGACATACCTCCTTTACCAGAGTTACCAATCCACTCTATATCTGGCTACTCAGAATTGCAAACGATCCCGGAAGACCGACAAATTCTGCTCTTTCAGTGGTCCTTCCCCTGGGGAAATTCTGCAGATACGAGAGGGATTCGCAGGATGGAATGGGGTGATAGGGGAGGAGAATACAGCTACCTGGTCAATGTGGCCATCCACTAGCATAGCTCAATCACCTTCCCTTCTCTCAACCCACATCCCCGAACACAGAGTGACAACAAGCTACAAGACTAAGCGTATGCCACAGGTCTCACAACTACCTCTCAATAGACCGGGCTTTTGTCACAAAAAGCTCTCTGCCCCCAAGAATATCACCGCGCTGTGCATGCCGAAGGCGCACCAACGCACCAAATTGAAAAGTAAGAGGGACAATCTGAAGATTGTCCCTCTTTGATTGGCTAAATCTTTCTTAGCCTAATTTATCCACGGTGATTACCGTGCTATAAGGCAGGCCATATTCTGAAACCTGCTTTCAGTTTCTCTCGACCTGCCCCCCACAGTGAGGGCAGGACCTCAACTATCCACTTGCCAAATGCCATACCTTGCATGGAGCCTCATCTCACACCTCCAGAACCTCCCTTGGACGGTCCCCTGTAGCTCCTTGGATGCCTATTTAATCACACTCATAGTCAATTGTCAATAGCATCACATCAGTTTGACACGTCTATGACACTTTTTGTAAATAAGGAGGGGCGTCTCCTTTCAGGAGGGAAAGAATCCGGAAAGAGATACGCCCCGATAGGCCAAGTCAAAGAATTGGCCAAACCTGCGAGTAAGACCTACAAAACGATGGCAGCCCTGGAGACGAGTCCTTTGTCCTGCTCCTCAAAGGCCTTGTTGATTTCCTCCAATCGGTAGGTACGGGAAATAATCTTCTCAAAGGGATACTTGGCCTTGGTACGGCTCAGGAAATCAAGCGCCTTCTTGATAGTATCGCGCCCATACATGGCAACGCAGAAGATGTTCTTGGAGCCCATCACCAGGAAAGCGGGGTCAGCCTCGAAAGTTCCATGAAATGGGCTGATGTTTCCCATTTCCAGGTAGCGCCCGCCATTGCAGAGCATATCGAGTCCTTCAGGGATGGCTTTGGGGCTCCCCACCAGCTCGGCAACAACATCTGCACCCCAACCTCCGGTGAGGTCCTTTACGCGCTGCACCCGCTCCTGCGGAGTCTTGAACTCTCTCATATCAATCAGCTCATCAGCACCAAATGCCTTGGCCAGCTCCAGACGCTGGGTGATGCCATCGATGACAATGACCTTATGGGCACCCGTCTCCTTAGCTACGGCAGCAGCGTTGATACCCAGACCGCCAGCTCCCTGGATAACGATCGTCTCTCCAAATCTCAGGCCCACTTTCTCCAGGCCGTAGACGGCCTCAGACAGGGCACAGTTAACAGAGGCTACCACTTTGTCACTCAGGTCATCCGGAACCTTGAAGACCGGATAATTCGGTCGGAGGTAGTAGTAGTCGGCGTAGGCCCCCACGAAATAAGGTGGTGCCTCCGAAGTATACATAAACATAAGGTTCAGGGGGCAACTCGCATGGTCCCCTTTCAGGCAAGCAGGACAGCGCCCGCATGAATTGAAGTAGGGGTAGACCACGCGATCGCCTACCGCCAGCGGCTGGCCCGCTGAGTCGGTGGCAACACCCGCGCCGAGCTTGGCAATCCTGCCTGTCATCTCATGACCTAGAATGACCGGCAATGGTGCCCCTATGGCCCCCAGGTCCATGTCTCCACGCCACATGTGGAGATCCGAACCACAAATATTGGCCATCGACACCTTGACCAGGATAGCCCCCGGCTCAGGGTCAGGGACGGGATATTCCACTATCTCCATAGGCTTGCCCAGACCCCTGTAGACCGCTGCTCTGCCCTTCTCAGCCATAACAACCTCCTTATATGTCTCCGGCTTCAAAACAACAACTCCGGCATTCCGTCTGCAATACTATCCTATATTTTTCTTTACCTCTTCCGGTACTTCAACCTGTTTAGACCTTCTTACCAGTTTGATCGACTCAGGAGGGCAGTGCGTAACACACAGACCACATCCTATACAGATGTCTATATCGACTACAGGAGTTTCGTCCATCTTCAGAGCACCCACGGGGCAGATGTCAATACACGAGCCACAAGCATTGCATTCATCCTTATCGATACTGGGTGCAAAGGGGGATGGGATCATTGTCTTGGTTTTCAGTTGATTGAAGCCCATGAACAGGGGGCAGCAATCGGTGCAGCAATTACATATAAAGCCTTCCATATTGATGCTGTGAACCAGCCCGTCTGCATTCGCTTTGCGCAAAAGGTTAAGGGCCTCATCCAGGGTGATCTCGCGGCCCATACCATGCTCGACACACCATCGGCCGGTATCCCCGGAGTGAAGGCACGTCTCCAGCATATGATTGCAATGATTGTCCGGTTCAGCCAGCCAATTTGAGAGGCGGCAGGGACAGGTGGACACACAGAAAAAGTCCTGCGCCTTCAGGAAATCAACGAGGTTCTCCTCCGGACGGGCATCATCGGGTAGTACCCAGGGATGAGCCCATATGGGGGCAAAGGGAAACCCCAGTTTACACAGTTTATCTCTGGCCCATTCATATAGAGCCTGATGAAGCGCCTTGCCCAATTCCACATCGTAGGAAAACCGTATGTTGCCGAAGAGACCCGTCTCGACAAGTCCCGGAGCACAGCTCCCCAGAACCCGATAAACCGGGTCCTCCTTGCGGGGATCGATCCACATTGTACCTTTGTCGGCCATGGTCTCCAGCGTTTTCTTGAGTCTGGCTTTGTCGATGCCCGTCTTGGCCGAGAGCTGGCTGAGTGTGCCTCCGGTGGTACCTATCTGAAGAGCCAGGCGGGCCTCATCAGGAGTAAACTGCAATCTCAGCACCTTCAACATTGCCGGTGTCATCGGCAAGCCCACCACATGCGGGTCGCTCTTGTCTATCATCTCTGCCAGTTCCAGGTAGACATCCTTAGTAGTCACAGGTTTACCTCCTCACGATATATGTTATTTCATGTACAGACTAAACCAGGAGCTGTCTGGCGATGGTCATGCGCTGCATCTCAGAGGTCCCCTCGTATATCTCGGTTATCTTGGCATCCCTGAAATAGCGCTCCACCGGGTAATCTCTAATGTATCCATAGCCTCCGTGGAGTTGCACCGCCTTGGTAGTGACCTTCATGGCAGTCTCGGAGGCGAAGAGCTTTGCCATAGCGGCTTCTTTGACATAGGGCAGACCCTGATTCTTGAGATACGCCGCCCTGTAGGTGAGCAAGCGTGCCGCATCAATAGCTGTTGCCATATCAGCCAGCATCCACTGTATGGCCTGAAAACCGGAAATGGCTTGCCCAAACTGTTGCCGATTCTGGGTGTAGCTCACGGATGCTTCCAGGGCAGCACGGGCAATACCCACAGCCTGGGCAGCAACGCTTATCCTGCTTGAGTCTATCGCCCCCATGGCAACCTTGAAGCCGTCGCCTTCATTCCCCAGGCGGTTCTCAACACTCACTCCGCAGCCTTCAAAGACCAGTTCAGCAGTGGAGGACGCCTTGATACCCAGCTTCTTTTCCTTCTTACCCACTGAGAACCCCGGCGTGCCCTTCTCTACCACCAGAGCCACGATACCCTTGTGGCGCAGAGACTTACCTGTGGTGGCAAATACAACGGCGATATCTGCTTCGGCACCGTTGGTAATGAAAATCTTGGTGCCATCGATAACATATTTATCTGCCTTTCTGACAGCAGTGGTGCTCAGGGCACCGGCATCACTCCCCGCACCGGGTTCGGTCAGGGCAAAACAGGCCAGTTTCTCACCCCTGACGAGAGGGACTACGAAACGGCGCCTTTGCTCCTCCGTGCCGAATTTGTAGATGGGATAGCAGGCCAGAGATAGAGCGGCAAGATATACCGCGCTGGTACCGCCACAGGCGCGGGCGATCTCCTCCACCGCAATGCAAGGTGGGTGCTATCCCCCCCACTCCCCCCGTATTCTTCCGGGATAGTCACCCCCATCAAGCCAAGCTGGGCCATTTTCCTGATGTTTTCTGCAGGGAATTTCTCCTCCTCATCCACCTGCTTGGCTGCCGGCTCCAGTTCGTTGGTGGCAAACTCTCTCACCATCCGCTGAAAGATCTGCTGATCTTCTGTAAGGGTAAAATCCATTGAACCTCCCCTCGATATGTGCCTTAAGACTATTATAGGAGTAATCTGCTTCCCAATCGAACGGATTCTCCCCATCGCCTGAGCGGGTCAAGACTTGCCCCCGGATTGCTTTGAGAAAAGCATAGCCATCTCCTTGCATTGTGTCTGTCAGGGATTGTCCGACAGGGAAGATCGGCCGGGGTACCGGATTGTGTGAAAGGATGCTGGCCGGTGCTGACGCTCTAAATCAGATAAGCCTGTTGTCATAAGCAAAGCGGCAGATATCGGCATCAGTCTGAAGGCAAAGCTTCTGCAGAACACGGGAGCGATATGTCTCAATCGTCTTCACACTCAGGCCCAGCTCCGATGCCACCTTGCTCAGCCGGTAGCCCCGGGCTATGAGGCCAAGGACCTGGAGCTCCCGGTTTGACAGCATGGCCACAGGGGTCTGTTCGGCCCGGTTGGCCAGAAGCTGCAAGTTGACCGCATTCTCAGCCTGGTCCGAGAGGAATTGCTTTCCCTCTGCCACAATCCGAACGGCCCTATGCAGTTCTGTTGTAGAAATCCCCTTGGTGATATAGCCCAGAGCCCCTGCTTTGAGGACACGCAGCGCAAACTGCTCCTCAGGGTACATGGTGAGTATCAAGATACGCGCATCGGGGTCGAGCGACAGGATGAGTTTCACAGTTTCCAGGCCATCTCTCCTGGGCATAGCGATATCGATTATGGCCACGTCGGGATGCACCCGCTCATACTCCCCGACCGCCTCCACTCCGTCTGACGCTTCCGCCTCCACGTGTATGTCAGGAGCCTCTTCAAGAACATGCTTCAGGCCCTTTCGCACCAGGCTGTGATCATCAGCCAGCAGCACTCTTATCACAGCCCTGTCAGTATTCGGTCTGTTATTGACAGTCATCTAGTCTTTCCCCACCGGCAGGCGTGCGACAATCTTGGTACCTTTGCCGGATGAGCTGGAAACGGTCAGGTTTCCCCCAGCCAGACGCGCCCTCTCATACATACCCAGGAGGCCAAATGTAGGGGTGGAGGACAATAACCGGGCATTTATGCCAATGCCGTTGTCTGATATCTGCAGGACTACCATATCACCCTCCCTCCCGAGTTTGACCTCCACCTCAGAGGCACTGGCATGCCTCCAGACATTGGTCAAGGCCTCTTGAAGGATGCGATACGCTGCTATAGAAGTGGAGCGGGGCACCTTGATGTCACGAATCGGCGTGTCGACAGGACAGGAAATAGCAGTGCGCCGTTCGAACTCCTCCGCTAACCACTCGATGGCCCTCACCAGGCCCAGCCCATCCAGTATCCCGGGCCCGATGTTGGCAGCGATTCGACTTGAGGCCAGCTTGAGCCGGTCTGCCACCAGTGCCAGTTCCCTGGCTTGCTCCTGAAGCTGCGGCATGCCCGCAAGGCCGCTGGCCAGCGACTCAGCCTGCATCTTGAGATAGACAAGCTCCTGCCCCAGCTGGTCATGAAGTTCACGAGCAAAGCGTGACCGCTCCGTTTCCTGAACCTCCAGCATCCGTTGAGTCATAAGCCTGAGTTGGCCCTCCGAACGCCTCAGATCTCTTTCGGCTTTTTTGAGCTGAGTCACATCCATAAAGGTACCCAGAGTGGCCCTCTTACCATTATGCTGGATTGAAGCCACCGTCTCCATGACCCACCTGGTCTCACCATCCTTGCTCACAAACCTGAATTCGTATGGCTCGAAGCGCTCCCCTTTCAACATCGCTATTGCCATCTGTCTTACCCGGTCTCTATCAGTGGGGAGAACAAAATCCATGGCACTTGCCCCAATCAATTCCTCCTGACTGAACTTGGCGAACTGCTGGAATTGCATGTTTACAAACTGGAACTCTCCGTTCTGAACAATATAGACGCCGATGGGAGAATTATCGGCCAGGGTCCGGAACAGCTCCTGCTCCTGCCGCTGTTTGGTAGCATCACGCGTTACGCAGACCATGGCAGAGGGACTGCCGTCCCGACTGCGCAATATGCTGACATCAGTCTCCGTCAGCAGGATACTCCCATCATTCCGAACCAGCTCCATCTGAAACATCCACGGCCGCGAGGTATCCCTGGGGAGATTGTTGGCAATCCGCTGCACCTCCGAGAAAACCCCCTCACGGATGCCGCAGCCAGCAGGGGTCCTCTGCCCTTGCCGCTCCGGTTCGGTTTCCTCAGATCCATAGCCCAGCACATACTCCGCAGATGCGCTGATATAGGTAATGCAAAAGTCCATATCCATGACCCAGATGAAATCCGTATCACCGTCAGCGGCTACGCGGTAGAGTCCATGCCGCTCACCGGGAGAACCGGACGAGGCTTGTGGTTCCACAGCTTCAAGATAGCACCCGCCTATTTTTTATGTCAAACTGGTGCTGCTCTTATTAATCGTATTCTTTGCTTCCTGAACGCTGCCCGGCCTGACTCACCACATTCTTCCGGCAGTCGTCAGTATCAATTCTCCAGATCGGGCTGCCCTGGTGTAGGATTTTCCCTGACAGACAAACAGCAAGTCGGAAACCTATCATTTTATTTAGTTTTAGTTTATCAAGCCTTTCCCAAAACATTCAGATTTATTGACGAACATCTCTCAAGTCTCAAGGTTATCAAAGACCCCATAGCCTTGATCACAGAAAGGAGGGTGCATGAGCACTAAGAGGCGGGTGCAACTCATCGCCAGCGATGCTGGCGGCACTATGACCGACATGATGGTGGTCGATACTGAAGGGAACTTCACCATAGGCAAGGCAGCCACCACTCCCCGGGACCAGGCAGTCGGTTTCTGGGAGTCAATCGGCGATGCTCTGGAGCACTGGCAGATCGACTTCAACAAGGAGTCCAAGGACATCCTGCCTCATCTTGAAGCTGCCGTATACAGCGGCACGACCATGATGAACGCTCTCATCACAGAGACCGGCCGCAGAGTAGGCGTGATTACAAAGCGCGGTGACGAGGACGTATTCTTACACGAGCGCAGTGCGGGGAAATGGAAAGGCTATTCCTATCAGGACCTCCTCCACCAGGTCACTCACCATGGCAACAGGCCTCTGGTCCCACGGCGGCTGGTTAAAGGCGTTGAGGGCGAAATTGATATGTTCGGAGCGGAGGTTATACCTCTCTACGAGGACATGGTCCGGCAAGCCGTGGAAGAACTACTGGATGAAAATGTCGATTCCATAGCTGTCTCTTTCCTGCAGTCCTTCCTCAATCCGGTACATGAACTGAGAGTGGCCCAAATAGCCGATGAGGTAATGAAGAAACGCGGCCGCAGAGTGCCGGTCTATTTGTCGCACCAAATCTGCCCTATCATGAGGGAAGTAGGGCGTCTGAACACGGTTGTTCTCCACGCCTATGTCGCCGAGCCTGGTCGAGACCAGCTTTTCAAGGTAGAAAAGAGGCTCCAGGAAGGCGGCTACAAGTACCCCCTGCAGATAGTGCTGGCGCACGGAGGTCTGAGCAACATCCGTTATCCCCGTATCTACGAAGCGAGCTTCTCGGGACCCATCGGAGGGCTGATGGGTGCCCGCTATCTGTCCCAGACAATGGGCATCGAGAACTGGGTGTGCTCTGACATGGGAGGCACAAGCTTTGATGTAGGCCTCATTAGAGGCGGGCAACCTGTCATCGAGCGCGAGGTCGTCATCAACGGCAGGATCTACAACATTCCCACACTCCAGATGGATACCATAGGTGCCGGCACCGGCATGTATGTCACCATAGACCCCATCAGCAAGAGAATACACATCGGCCCTGAGAGCAGCGGCGCAGACCCCGGGCCTGTCTGCTACGAGATGGGCAATGAGACCCCAACCGTAATGGACTGCGTCCTGATCATGGGCATTCTGAATCCGGACAACTACCTCGGCGGGAAGAAGAAGCTCAACAAACAGAAGGCATTCAAGGCAGTCAAAGAGAAGTGTGCGGACCTTCTCAATGTTGACCCGCACTACTTCGCCGACGGAGTGTACAAGCTGATCAACAGCAGAATGAAGGAGCATATCAGGTCGGTGCTCTACGCCCGCGGTTTCTCCCCGGCGGCCTTCGATCTCCTGTGCTTCGGCGGGGCCGGACCAATGCATGTCGCCGGATATACCGAAGGCCTGCCTTTCCGCGGGGTAGCTACCATGCCCTGGGCTGCCGGCTTCTCCTCCTTCGGCTGTGCTGCCGAAGACATCAGCCACCGCTATCAGAAGTCGACCCCTGTTTTCATTCCCCCCGGGTCGGACAGCGCTTACAAGATGCTCATGGGGCAACTGTTACTCAATGTAGGGTGGGAGGAACTGGAGAAACAGGCCGCCGCGGACTTCGCCGCGGAAGGGTTGCCATGGGAGCAGGCCAAAATGCAACAGATTGCCTATGTACGTTACGGCGGCCAGATGGAAGATCTGGAGGTAATATCACCGGTATCCCGGATAAACAGTCCCGAGGACATGGACAAGCTCCTCGCTGCGTTTGAGAGTCTCTACGAGAAGGTCTATGCCGGTGTAGCCAAACATGAGCGAGGTGGTTTCCAGATAATGGAACTGGGCATTACTGTTGTAGTTCCCAAAGTCAAACCCAAGCTGGTAAAGCGGCCTTTGGAAGGCAAGAAGCCACCCCAGGAAGCCATAAAGGGCGAGAGGGAGGTTTACTACAACGGCGTTTGGGGCAAAGCCACCATTTACAACATGGATAAACTGAAACCCGGGAATGAAGTCCACGGGTTAGCTGTAGTTGAGGCTCCCGCTACCACACTTTTCCTGCCTCCCGGGAGACGCATCAGGATGGACGAATGGACATTGATATGGCTGACGTAGCGGTGCCCCCACGGAGAGAGAAGATGGCTACAGGAGGTCAAAATGGTTAAGCGCAAGGGAATCGGAGACGCGGGCAGAACACTGAAGCAGTTACTTGAGGAGAATCGCAGGCTGCTCAAGGAGACAGGCTGCTATGCGGGCATAACTCAACCCCATGTCCTGAGGGACGACCCGGTTAAGGCAGAGCTTTTCCATTCGCGCATGATGTCTTCCCTCATAGCCGGCCGCGAGACCTGCAAGATGGTCTCCGGATCACCCTATGTTCGTGAGGTGGCAGAGCTCTGCATGGGCGTATATACGCCCGAAGGCGACAATGTGTTGCAGTCCACGGGAATACAGGTGCATGTCCGCCTGATGGGCGACAACATCACCTGGATGATCGAGAACAACTACGAGGAGGACGTGGAGATCAACGACGGCGACCTGTTCCTGGCCAATGACCCGGTGATAGCCGGAATCCACGCCGCCGACCTCTACGACATGTTACCTGTCTTCTGGGAGGGAGAGCTTGTTGCCTGGGTCTGCACTGTCATCATGGAGATGGATATCGGGGCAGTCAGTCCGGGCTGCATGCCGACGACTGCAGTGGAGCGCGGTGCGGATGGCATCAAGTTCTGCTGCGAGAAGGTGGGAACCAATGACAAATTACGGCGTGACTTCGAGATCAAGATAGAGATCAGCCTTGACATGGCCGACCTGTTCCTGCTGGACCGCAAGGGGGCTGTCGCCGCCAACATCCGGGTCCGCGAGGAACTGAAGAACATGATCCGTGAATTCGGCCTGGACTATTTCAAGAAGGGCATCAGGGAGCTCATCGAGGAAGAGCGGCGCAACCAGATCGCCCGTATTAAGCAGCGCACGGTGCCCGGACGCTTCCGCGACGTCGTGCCGTTCGAGATATACATGGCGGAGACGCAGACGTCCTGGCTGCCGGGCAAGAAGGATGTGATACGGCTGATACCGGTGCAGATGGACATTCTGCCCGAGGGACGTCTGGTGCTGGACTTCGATGGGGTCGGTGAGTGGGGGTGGCACGCCTTCAATCCCACTCCGAAGGGTTTGTACGGGGGGTTGTCCATCTCCGTTGTCCAGACACTGTCCTACGACGGGCGGGCCAATCTGGGGTCGCTGCTCCCCTGCGAGATAAAGACACCGCCGGTAGATTCCCTGTTTAATCCCAGTCAGATGAAGAAGCTGGCCACAGGCAACCCCTGGCCGGCGGTAATAGATGTGTTCAGCCTGTGGGTGGGCATGCTGGGCACCGCCTTCTACATGCGCGGGTTCAGGGAGGAGACGTTCAACAAGGTATCCAGCTCAGGCTGGCAACTGGCCGGCTTTGATCAATTCGGGACAAAACGGCCTATGCTGGCCGGCACTACCGGCAACTTTGGCTGTGGTGCCAGCGGCGTCTGCGACGGAGTGGATACCGGAGCGTGGATCGCCACAATGGAGACGGACACGGGCAACTGGGAGGTGTGGGAGCTGTTTATGCCGGAGATATACATGTCCAGAATGGTGGAGCCCTATTCCGCCGGTTACGGCAGGTACCGCTCCGGACTTTCCATGCCCACCATGGACATGCTTCACAGGGTGACAGTAGGCATTGGCAGCGGGGCCATAGGGTGCGCCCATGACCGCATCATGCCGAACCTGGGCCTCTTCGGCGGCTACCCGGGTGGGAAGCGCAATACCTTTCTGGTCCGCTACCACAACTTCCAGGACGTCATAGCCAGGAAGCTGCCGCTGATCCACGAGATCGGCGACCCCAGGGAGTTCATGAAATACCCGCATGCCGATGTCATCCATCTCAATCACATGCCGCCGACCATCGAGGTGCGCGACAAGGACCTGCTTATTGCGGACAATGGTTCTGCCGGCGGTCTGGGCGATCCCACAGAGAGAGCCCCGGCGCTTCAGAAGGCAGACCTGGATGCCGGCCTGACAAACCTCGATATTAGCAAGAGGGTCTACTGTATTGAGGCCAGTTATGACAGCAAGGCCAAGGAATGGAAGATCGATGAGAAGGCTACCAGGAAGCTCCGCGAGGCAAAGCGCAAGGAGAGGCTATCCAGGGGTGTGCCCGTGGAAGAATGGTGGCAGAAAGCCCGTCAACGGCTGGTCGACAAACAACTTGATCCCCTGTTGATCGAAATGTACCGCAGCAGCATGAAGCTGAGCATAGGCTTCACCCGGGAATACAAGGACTTCTGGGGTCTGCCCAGTGATTTCACTTTTTGAGAGGTGAGAAGATGTCTTACAGCAAACAAGATATAAAGGACCTTTACGACGGCAAGCTCCCCTGGGAAAAGATCAAAGAGATAATGAGCAGGCCGAAGGACGATGACAGGTTCGACAAATGCATTGAGATCCTTCAGGAACGCATGCCGTGGCCCGAGCGGATACTGCTGCCGATCGGAGAGCACCTGTACATTGTCGAAAAGGGCGGAGAGCGAATCGTGAAGTGCGATTGCGGACACGAGTTCGGCGACTACAGGCGAAACTGGAAGCTGAGTGCTCTCATCTTTGTCAGAGATACCCGCGAGAAACTGGAGGAGATATACCCCGGCATAAGGTGTCCTGATCCGGACTTCTGCGAAGTGCGGGAGTTCTACTGCCCCGACTGCGGCACCCTGCTGAAGGTAGACAGCGTACCTGTCGGCTGTCCCATCATATTCGATTTCCTGCCGGACATAGACACTTTCTACCGTGACTGGCTGAAGAGACCGCTCTCCAACAGCAAAGAGTTCATAGACATGTCCCACGAAGTCACTCTGGCCTGGCGGGCAAAGCACAGCTAGACAGCAGTACTGCAGGGCAGGAGCTGCCGCCACCGGAGCCCGGACAGAATCCTGCGGTATCCCGGCCCGAGGTCCGCGGGCCGCTGACCAGGCTATGGCCATTCCGCAAAAGGAGGTTGTAAGGTGGGAAAGCTTGACGGTAAGGTTGCCATAATCACCGGGGGAGCCAGCGGCATCGGTGAAGCTTCAGCAAGGCTCTTCGTAGAGGAAGGCGCCCGCGTTCTGATAGCGGATATTCAGGACGACAAAGGTCAGGGTATCGCCAGGGAGTTGGGAAGAAACGCTGTTTACCTGCACACCGACGTAACCCGGGAAGCCGATGTCAAGGCTGCAGTCGATCGGGCCATGCAGGATTTCGGCCGGCTCGACTGCATGTTCAACAATGCCGGCGCTGCCGGTCCGTTTGGTCCCGTTGAAGCTATCCCTGTAGAAGGTTTTGACAGTGCGATTGCCTTGCTCCTGCGGGGGCCGTTCCTGGGCATGAAGCATGCTGCTCCGGCGATGAAACGCCAGGGCTCCGGAAGCATCATCAACACCGCCAGTATCGCCGGCGTAAGAGTAGTCGATGCCGATCATACGTATACCGCTGCCAAGGCAGCGCTCATTCACCTCACCCGGTCGGTGGCCGCCGAGCTGGGCGAGAGCGGGGTGCGGGTCAACTGCATCTCTCCGGGGTTTATTGCTACAAACGTCTTCCAGAAGTCAGCCGGAATCTCCCAGGAGGCCTTTGTTAAGAGTATTCCTGCAGTGAATGCCCTTCTGGCTACCTGGCAGCCCCTGCGGCGGGCAGAACTGCCGGAGGACGTTGCCCGGGCTGCCCTCTGGCTTGCCAGCGATGATTCCAGCTTCGTCAACGGTCACAACCTGGTCGTTGACGGAGGGCTTTCCAACGGGCGAACGTGGACCCAATTCGTGATGGATATGATGCAGTTGGGAGCAGCCCTGACAGGCTGAAAAGTTTAAGCTGGGAGAGAACGGTTTCGATAATTTACAGAATGAATTACGGTTAGGTTGAGGTTGCCTCGTGGGTCGCCGGCTCCATTGCGTTTTCCGCCTCGCATGTGATACATTCAGTCATCGATTTGTGATCTTGTCAATAGGCAGGCAGGGTTGAAGGGAGGTAAAGAGAAATGAAGTACCAGCACCGAATTATCGCAGACCGTGAGATTATGCATGGTAAGCCGGCCATCAAGGGCACCCGAATTCCCGTCTACGTCGTGCTTAATCTCCTGGCGGGCGGGATGAATACACAAGACGTACTAGGGGAATACCCCAACCTGACCAACGAGGATATTCTTGCCTGCCTGGAGTATGCTGCCGAATTGGCGCAGGAAGAGGTGGGGATACTTGAGGTGGAAGGGATTAGATGAGCCTCAAGCTCCTGCTGGATGAAAATATCCCTCCTCGGGTTGCCATGGAATTACGCCAATCGGGTTATGACGTGGTGCATGTAGGAGACACGGGCTTGAAGGGGTGCAAGGATTCAGAGCTGATGGCCTTCGCCCGTAAGAATGGGCGTTGCCTGGTGACTTTAGATGCCGATTTTGCTGACCTTCGTCACTACCCGGTGGGGAGCCATGCTGGCATTATTCGACTAAGGCGAGGGTTTGCACCCTCAAACATCGTTGTGAGCGCCCTGCGTTCTTTGCTGCCAGAACTTGCTGATATTCCTATGGAGCGGGGTGTCCTGGTGGTGAGCGATGGCAAACGGTACAGGACCAAACTTCCATCAGAGGCGCATTAGGAAACGAAAGAGAACAACGGATAATGATGTAGTTTGGAGCAGCCCTGACAGGCTGAGCGGTCACTGCATTGCGATTGCGGAGAGCATAGCTTCATTCTTCTCCGAATGCGTTGTGCCAGGTGCCCTTGAATTTGCCACCATCTCTCTTCATGAGCGCTCGGAGACCACCCACCTGGTCTTGATATGCCTCATGAAGAGCTTAATTTCCTGACGGATCAAAATCATTGGTAAACAATGGTGCAAAACTCTTGACATTGAAAGGATAGTTCATAGCACCAGGGTACGACTGGGGATCTAACTTGTTGGAAGGCCAACGAGTGCTTGCTAACCCGAGCACAAGTCACAATCCTTTGGCTCGAAGGACGATGATGTCAACCGACTTCTGGTTCCTAGAGTCAAGTGAGCTTCCATGCCGAGTCGGGAAACCCCGAAGAACGGAACATCACTCAGCATTGGTAGTTGCTCAAATGTCCTCATTCCATGGGTATTAGCCTCCGGGGTCTCTGCCTTAAAGAAGCCTATGTACACTAATAGGCATCTAGGAACTATGAATGTTCTCATGCGGTGACCCTTGTCCAATAGTCTGGGACGCCATCATGAAATTTCTTAGGCGTTGTCCAGGTACTCTCTGGCTAGTCCCATCAGTTCGTACTGCTAAGCCAAGCATAGCGCCATCTTAGAGTGAGTGGCCAGCCGTTAGGTATATCCCCGGCCCTGCAAGATAAAAGGCAATTCCGCATAAAAGGATCATTCTGTGTGCGCTCAAATCCATTCTGCACCCGGGATGTCGATTAACGAAAGACATCTTTCCTGTGCAGCCCAGGGGGAACACATATTCAAGCATTCATTGGGCAGCCTATCGCCTCCGTCCAATCCTGCGCTCAAAATCGTACTTGGTACATCTGCACGTCATCGGTTCTGAACCGTGTGGTCTTCTTGCCACCCGACACTCGGCATTGGATACACCAAGTTTGGAGAAGTGAGACGCTACCTATTGGATTTTATCATTACGGGTCATACACGTCTTTGTAGCGCTTTGATTCCTTGAAATGATCTTTGAGTTTAATCACCAACCTATTCATCACTCGCTCGCCCAGGCAACATGCGCCGGTCATTGCGGGGAAGAACAGGCAAAGTGTATATGACTCAGTATGTCTCGAGTGGAGGCATTGTAATCATAAGCAACCAGAGATTTGACTTCCTAACCTCCCTCCAACGTGACACTTTCTCCTCGAGTCCGTGCTCCCCATGCGTGATTTTGACAACTGGTTCTTGATCTGTCCGTCACCCACCTGTGACTCGATGCTTGGCAAGAAATCACATAGAAGCGAGGAGTGAAGTAGGGGCGCGTTACATTTGGACAGGCTAAGTAATGGAGCCATATGCGCCGCGAGTCGGGACCACGAAAGAGTGCGGCTTGTCACAGCGAGGGGCATCTTGGAGACTACGAGCGTGAGAGTCTTGTTAGACATGAGTACAGAGAACCATCCACTCGAAACTGCTGTTCGGTGTCAAGACTGCGTTCAAGTTATGAGCCCGATGAGCAGAATAGGAACAGTGAAGACCGGATAGAAGTTATCTAGATACCACTGTGTTCTCTCGAATGTCACCATTGAAGACGCGTACTTGGGCATTACGACCTTGGCAAAGGTCCTTTGTTGGACAAATGTAGACTCCCACATCAATGATCTTCTTGACCTCAGCGGCAGCCTGGAATCTAACGAGGTGTCCCCAAATAAAGGATCTGTGGTTGAATGCTACGTCCAGCCCGACTCTCCCTTTCAGAAAATCCATGGTCAAATCGTTCAGAGGGTCATCGAAAATGTTCTCTGGAGATCCCCACCCACGCTTCTCAAACTGCTCCTTGAAAATCGAATTGAGTGTTGACTGTCTCCCGACACTCGGCTTCTTGCCTTGCTGCTGCTTCGCTGCGTTCTCCTGGTCATACCGTGTCGCTGCGTCACTATAGTTGATTGACTGCACGACTTCCTCAATCTCCTTCTTGACCTTGTAGTCAGAGTTGAGTATCACGTCCGCAAACCTATGGACATAAACCTCGTATATCATTGACCTGTTTACTAATCTTCCAGACCGGGACTGATTGTCGAAGTGCAGTCTACCTTTCACAGCTTCTTGGATCGCGAGCCAAGGCATGGTTCTGAGCAAGACACCATGGCAGCTAGAGATCCATGCCCCACAAGAAGGCCTCAATGGCAAGCTTCTTGCCGGCTGCGGTCTTTGCCATTGACACCCTCCTTGATTCTGGTGCTTCAGTGTGATTCATTTCTGCATATGTCGCCTTGGACAATAGCATGGTGGGTAAATGGTGTCAACCTCAGCTTGGATACGCGCCCTGATCTCTACCCGGTTGATTCTGATTGGTCCGAAGCATTCCGGCTGGCCTTCGACCTGTCAAGGGATAGAATAACCGCCGACAAACCGAATAAGACGCCTCCCGCCGGGATCGTCATCATCAAGCCAAAGCAGAAAGTCGATATCGCCCCTGAGAAGGTGCTGGAGCTATGGTCGGCGTAGTCAATCGCCGAGAAGATGGTATATGCCAACCCAGACGCCCATGCGAGCACTGCCAGGAGCCGAAGTAAGGAAACTACCGATAGACCGATCTCTTGTCCGCGACTTCTCATCGATCACCTCCCAGTTTACGCATTTCCTCCCAAGGTTGGAGGAAAGTCAAAGGTGAAATTGTAGCACCTTCTGAAGTTCTAGGAAATGCCGCTGTCTTGAAATCCAATAAGGGCAACTTCTGAGAAAGGATTTGGCTCCCGGGGATCTACCAAAGGAAGCCAGCCTCTGAGGAGTTTCCGGTCTGTTGGGGAAAGAATCTATCACTGTCCCTTAATCTGCCGCTTCAATTTTCCAATCTTAAGACCATGGTACGCAGACAAAACCAAGCTAACGGCCGCTATCACAAAGGCAAGTACTGCCATCACAACATCATCCCCGAAAGCCAGAAAGATACTTCCCAAAACAGTAAAAATAAAAACAATGATTAACAATGCTGTCCGATTGCGTCTGCGGTCCTTTAGCTGTTCTTGAACGGAAGCTGACCCTGATTCCCCGGTCTCAACTTTCTTGCCACAGCAAGGGCAGGATATGGCATCCTCCGGCATTTGCTTCCCGCAGGAAGGACACACTCTCATTTTTGTATCTCCCCCTTCTGTTCCGTGCATCATAGCCCGACTATGCCTTTCATCTCTTGACCAGGCCCCATCATTGTATCCCCCCAACCTCAGCCTGGATACAAAGGGCGGCTTAGTGGAGGACTACTTGGTGGGATAGCCTGAAGTTCTACAAGGCGCTGGTGTAGTTCCAGGCGCAGGGGTGCAGCAATCAATAATTGGTGGTCGACTTTAGTTCGACAGTCAATTCCTCTCTCTACTTATCGATAACTTCAAATCTCCATCCCCTATTCAACGTTAGCAATACGTACAGGGGAAGGAGTGCCCCTATGGTGCTATATATTGGAAACAATACTATTGCCTGTGGCATAGTTTTTGTGCGTCTGGCTCCTATCATGAAGAAACTCAGAGAGAAGAGGAAACACGACAGAATTATAAGGGCTATGGTAGCGAAACCAGAGGATAATCTGCCGCTGATAAGAAAATATGGGACTAAGATCCATCCGAGAATGCTTAGAAAGCCCAGACTCCAAGTCAGCATACGAATCCCCACCAGAACCCTGGGCAGCAGAGGAAACTTCGGCAGTATCGATACGAGTCCCAAGTACCATCTGCGTCGTTGCTTCCAGAAATCGCCTATGGAGTGTGGAGATAAAATAGATATCTCTGTACGTGACCTAAAGAATTTGGTCCCCTCTGCTGCACTTATACCAAATTCAGCATCTTCCGCAATGCTGGTTATGTCCTTCCAATACTGCTTCAAGATATCTCCTCTAACTAACATCCCTTCGCCGTGCATACCAAATACCGGCTTTCCTAAGTGATTAAGAACCAGACCCAATGAGAATTTATCATCAGCATACCTCAGGTTATCACAAAGGTGTGGAATAAGCGCCCGTCCTCTCCTTGGCACCAGGATACAGTTCCCTAACAACTTGCCTTCTTTGTCATACCTGGCTACATCATATTGGAACCTGTTATCCAAAGGATAACTATCATCATCCAGGAACATATACCAACGGTTCTCGTCAGCTACGTTCTGAGCGAACCACCAGATCGCCCGTCCTTTGGCTTTACCACCATCCCACTCTTTAGGAACCAGAAGAACAATAAGTCCAGCTGATCTGGCATACTCAACTACTTTCTCAGAGGCATTTTCTTCAGTAAGAAGATAAACCTTACCGTTTGACATGCTAGCGGTCTTATCAACTACTTCAGACAAAGCACTGAGCAACCTCTCGTCGCCCAGGCTAGTTATGACAATATCAACAGTCTTTCTACCTTCTCTGCCAGGCTTCTTTCTGCTCATTAACCTATACATGTTCAGTTGCGACATTATACCAGCCCAACCTCAGCTTGGATACAATTGAATACAAAGGGAAGGCTAAAGTTCTACAAGGCGATGGTGGATTGAGGATTGAGCGCAAGGCCAGAGAAACAGGAAAGGTGGACATCTCTGCCCACCCCTGGCAACTATGACCTAAGAAGCAGTACAACTATTGGAGCAGGTCATCACCAAGCGACACTGAAATCCTGAACCGTGCCCATGGGACACCACTGAGTAGTGGAGAATATGGACTCAGGTTGGTAAGTTGACCCTACAGATATGGATACTGTTGTGTCCTCACCTGTTCCATCTTCTGTTCCCGTATCATCAATGTAGACAATCCCTCTGTCAGTCGTTTGAAAGGCATTGCATGCATGCAGCCCACCATAAGTAGTGCATCCGGTTACGATATCGGCCCAGACACCCGAAGGGCCAAGATCAATAGAAACATAGGCTGCTCTTATTCCTGCTTTTTCAGCATTGTTGTGCAGTCTCTCTGCAAAATCCCCACACATGAAGGTATTATAATTGTAGAGGATTTCGTTCGTCCGGTCGTTTTGCAGGAACTGTTTCAGCTCTGCCCAGGTTACATCCTTCGCCTTCGGATTGTTTGCCAGTTCAATATCATGCCCATCAGCACCTGTGACGATACCCCCCTCAAAGGTCACAGTTTCATGCGATGTGGCCCGGTAATGTTCAACCAGGAGCACAGTACCAATGGCCACGAGGACAATGAGCAAGAGGAACCTGAAATACTTGGCATTATTGCTTCTTGTCTTCTGATCTAGACTTGCACCGCAGTAGGCACAGAAACTAGAGTCATCCTTGTTCTCTTTTCCACATTTGGTACAAAACATCATCCCCCTTGCGGAGTGTCTTTCTAGGATTTCGGCTCGGACAATAGCATAAGGGAACAGAGAGTGTCAACCTGTGCTTGTTGGGTTGTACCACCCCAACCTCAGCCTGGATACAAAGGGGAGGCTGAAGTTCTACAAGGCACTGCTGATTGTGGATGAGATGCGATCGACGTAATGGCTAGCGTTTGAACAATGCCTTAACATGGCTATACAGCCACCTCCAATGCAACCAGATATGGACGGCCAATAGCGCAAGTAGTGCTACAGCAGTCGACTTGTGGATAGTCACCCAAGTTTGCCACTCGCTAATGGAGTAGTGCGGCAAACCTACCCAAAGAAAGAAACCAGATATGGCTTCGACAAGTAAGGCCAAGAGGGCTGCAACCGCCAGAATAAAACGAAACTTATCCTTGGACATGAAACCTTCTGCGACATTATACCAGCCCGACCTCAGCTTGAATACAAATGGGAATTGGTGTGGGGACTATGAACCTTGAGGACAGCCCTATACTGCAACGACACAAACAGCTGTGATTCCAGCCAAGAGAGCAAGGATACCAGCCAGGCAACCAGCACACATGACTCACCTCCAGATTTCACTGTGTCAAGTATACTCTATCCGGTACTGTGCCATCAAAGTTGATACATAATTCTGTTACCTCGCAGAAGGACAGAATACTTAAGTAGAACTACCGTCTAAAATGGGCAAGGACAGCAGCAATGATCGCAAAGCCTGACACAGCTTCCACAACCAAACTCCAGTACTGTTCTCGTTCCAAGAGATATCTATCCAGAGCCCAAGAAGCAGTTCACGGCAATATCCTCGTACCAGGATGCAATAGTAATTTCCTTATTCTCACAAGAGGCAGAATATGATAGAAGAACAGCGTATGTCAACGATTATCGAGCGGAACCGATCTGTTTGACAGAATTGGATATTGTGCTGAACAGCGAACCCCAACCTCAGCTTGGACACAGAGGGGGAGTACACGAAGTTATGCAAGGAGATGGTGGGGGTGAGACAATCAGTTGAGACGAACACGCACCGTTCTTGTCAACCCGTTATGTATGTGTATCCAAGACACTCTCAAGCCTGATGAAGCCAACAGGCAAGGCTTACGAGGTCCTACAGACGATCCGTGTGTTTATATCTTGCTGGAAAGCAGCACCTTTTCCTTGGTCAGGGAACGGGAAAGGACAAAAGATACCCCGGCGCAAAGAACGATTACTCCCAGATAAATCAACGGTAAAAAGCTGACCGAGATACCCAAACCACCCAAGGCATTGACTCCAAGGACGAGTAGTACGAATATGCCGGTGAAAACGAAGTTGGCGATTCTTGGATTGGAGATAACTAACTGTATGTTAATCACGATTGTTACGATGGAAAATACCAATATCGGGACGATGATTATACCCGAAATGACGGCTAATGCACCCGGGAAAATGAAGCTGTGGGTATTCGGAATCACAAAGCCGAAATTCATGACGAAGTAACCCAGAATGGAGACGCTAATTCCTATCACTATGCTGGGCAGCGTCACTGCCAGGGATTTACCCATCCAGATTTGATTCATACTGACCGGTGTCGCCATCAGCGACTCGATATTGCGTTTGGCTTTGTCCACAATCACCGAGTAGTTGGCAAATATTGAGCACACGAAGATGGAGTACATCATCGGCAGCATATAAGCCAGACCGTTGAGGAAACTGTGGCTGAAATCATCAATTGCCTGCTGGCTACTGAGGGTTTTGACATGGGCTCTATAACCGGAGACATAACTAAGACTCAGTACCAGCATTACCAGGATAAATACATATGTGCTGCGGCTACGAAAGGCTTCACCAATATCTTTCCGGGCAATGATCCATATCTTGTTCATGTCACTTCTGCTCCGCTTCTTTCACAATGGTGGTAAACATTTCCTCCAGTGAGGCTTCCTGCTTCTTGAACTGCTCTACCCTGACTCCCCGGGAAGCCAATAACGTCACAATGACGGACACATCCACATTCGGACCGGCAGATAATATCAGATTCCTATCTCTCTGTTCCCGAACCCTGACGTCAGGCAACTTGTCCAATTCAGCGATTATCGGCGGGGCTATCGGTTGGGCGGTCTCAATTTCAAATCCGCCATGCCCCATTTCACGCTGCAGTTTTTCCAGTTCACCATAAAGCCGGATTTGCCCTTTATGGATGAGGGCGATACGGTCGCAAATACGCTGGACTTCATCCAAGTTATGGGAGCTCAAAAGGATGGTCTTGCCTTGTTTATGTATCATATCCAGCATTAATTGGCGGATTTCTATCTGGCCGGTGGGATCGACTCCCGCAGTAGGTTCATCCAGGACCAGCAGTTCCGGGTCAGGTGCCATCGCCCTGGCCAGGGCTAACCTCTGGCGCATACCTTTGGAATAAGTCCCCACTTTATCTCTAGCTCTATCGGCTAGGCCGACCAATTTGAGCACTTCATCGACTCTCTGCGCCGGCTGCGAGATATCATATAGTCTGGAGTAATATACCAGATTGTCATAAGCCGTCATGTTGTCATACAGGCCATCCGCTTCCAGAGCAAAGCCTATCTTCTGGCGTGTTCTACTCATCTGAACATCTTGACCTAACACAGAAACCTGGCCGGATGTCGCCTGCAGCAGTCCCAGGATGATTCTGATAGTCGTAGTCTTACCGGCCCCGTTGGGTCCCAGGTAACCGAAGATATCGCCCTGTTTTACGGCCAGGGTTACATCATTCAGGATTTGCCGTCCACCCAATCCTTTATTGACATGCTCCAGCCTGATTACATCATCTGTCATCTTTTGTCCTTCACCTTAGGAGGTCTATCGAGAAGATTACAGTATAACATTCCCAGCCTATGAATAGGCCAGCAAGACCTACCCTCTGAAAATCGTACCACTTTCTGAGGTAGAGATGCGAGCATCTTGGCTTCAGGAGCCGGTGGCTTGTAGCGCAATGAGCTGTTCGGTCGGAACTACTCGGAAATGGGGGCTATCTTGTATTTCTGACAGCTTCAAGTTTAGCCTTAGCTAGAGGAGCCCTGGCATGGAAGCTGTTTAGCTTATCACAAGGGTACTCTACACAATAACCACAGTTGAGTACCTTCTTATTCGAGCCGCACTTCCTAATTTCACAAACCATGCAAAAGCCGATCTGTCTCTTGCCGACTGCCAAGCAACCATCGCAGTTGATATCTCGGGGTTTGAGGTTCATTTTGAATTGCTTACTCCAAGACTCGGCGATTTTGGTTCTAGCTTTATTGTCGTTTTTCTGAGTCGCCTGATATGTTGGGCATTCAGTACAAACGATGCCACAATAAGCCACCATTTCTTCCATCCACTTCTCTCCTGTTCCAGGTCGATGTACTCCGGCTCACGACCATTGAGTCAATATAGGTATGCTGCGACATTATACCAGCCCAACCTCAGCTTGGATACAGAGGGGGGACAGCTTTGAGTTCTACAAGGCGATGGTGAGGGGTGGAAATCTTAAGCCCTAAGAGCTAGATGCCATTGTCCTTGAAAAAGCGTTCCCACTTCTCCAGCACTCGTTCACCCAGTTCTATCACGTCTCTCTCTACACCATCGGCAACCAGAAAGTAGCCATCGATGCCGCCTAGACGGGTTTTGCACAAGGGCGCATTGCCCAAGAGCGCCCCATACTCACGTCGGGTCTCGAACTTATAGTCATCATTGGCCCATTTCTTCTGTGTGAGTTCCAGATGCTTGCCCTTGTGACATATATAGTCACACATCTGGAAATTTCGGTACTTCTCTTAAATTCCTCTTTAATCGCAGCTTTTAGGGCTTCGCTTTGAACTTCTACATAGTCCTTCACGTGGTAGGCAGTGACATAGAAATTGAAAACCGTATCAATGTTCGGACTTGACTTCATGCGACCAAAATACCAGTCCAACCTCAGCTTGGATACAAAGGGGGAGGACAGATTGAAGTTCTACAGAGCGATCGTGGGGCGATGTGAGTACGCACGCTTCCTTGATAAAAATGTTGTCTGCGAACTATTATTTTTCTCCAATGTGAACCTTCGAGAACATTTTAATCTTTTGTGAAGTGGCGTATTTTAACCCTGCGTCTCCAAACATTTGTTGAAACTCTTTCGTGCTATATAGTTTCAGATGTTCATGCTGAAGCAGTTTCATGATTTTATCCACAATCTTTGCAGTCCAGTTGTCGACAGTTGGGTCAAGAACATATGTCCTCCCGCCTTTTTTCAAAAGGCGATGCATCTCACGCAATGCTTTGTCAGGATGCAGATAGTGGTGGAAAGAGTTGGTGCAAATAATGATATCAAAGAAATCATCATTCAACGGAATCAATTCCGCGTTGGCTTGCACGAAATGAAAATTATCTCTACCACCAAAATTGCTCTTTGCTTTTTCTATCATTTTGGCAGATAGATCTATGCCGTAGAACTGACCATTATTGTCTGCCAATTTTGCGGTTTCTCCAACCGCAAACCCTGTTCCACAACCCACATCGAGAAAATTGATATTTTCTTGAATATCCAAAAGAGAAATGAGTTTGCGTTGAGCACCTCTCAAATAATCAGTCCTCCAAGACTTGCTGTCATACGAGCTTGCCCATTTATCCCACATCTCTCTGTTCGATTGCGTGTGTTTTGCTTCGTCTTTTCCCATGGAGAATACAGTAGTTTTACTGAGTGCACTTGTCAACTATGGCTGTTGTCTATGTCACTTCAGGCTTCTCGAGCAGCTTCTAATCCTCAGGTATAACTGGCTGGCGCTAGCTTCTGACTACACACCGCCTCAGCTTGAACACAGGCAAACGCTCGGCATTGCAGCGTTCATCAACTGAGGTTAACATCCATCCCGCAGTTTTCGCAGGTCTTGGAACTGGCCGACACCATACAACCGCAATTCGGGCAAGGTCTCTCTTCTGGTGGTCTCTTCTTCGGAGTGTCAGGTGTGTTTCGGTCTTCACTCCCAGCGCTGTGCAACAGCGCCCAAGCCAAGTAGCACAACAGGAAACCGAAGAAGGCTGCAAGAAAGCCTATCTCTAGGGGGATACCATAGTACTGTCCGTCGGGAGTACCTGCTGAGGGGACTAAGAGTATTATCGCTAAGATGCCACCTGGGAGCAAAATCCCGCCAATGATTGCAGCGCAGAATCCCAATATCTGTTTCATGACTGTTACCTCCTTTCCTTGACCACCTACCCAGTATTCCACGCTGGGAACCAGGCTGTCTTGAGACCTTGGTCCCTCATTTTGGGGTTCTGAGGACGGTCTCAGCTTGGATACAAAGAGGCATAGACGCAAATCCTGCAAGGCCGCCAAATGATCCCAAATGGCCTTATGAATATCGAGGTGATCAAATCTACTGCCGAATTAAGCAGCAGCATCTAGGCGTATCCTAGCGTTCTGAAGGATGCATTGTAGTGCAGCAAGGAGCAATCAAGATGGCCTGACGCTTCTACAGGGTGCTGGTCGAGCAGGCTTACTACTGCATCGTGCTTGGTGAGAAGTCGTACCACCTCTGGGGGCAGATCAACAGCTCTGGAATTGACGCTATCATGCAAAGACTCTATAGTGACACACTCAGAGGAATGACAACCTTCTGACACTAGTCCCCTACGTAGCGACTTAGCTCGGAAAGGAGATGATTGATGGACACAAATGATAGGTCAGGCAGCAAGGTGCCAGGTGACACGCCATCAGCGGAAAACGATGAGGCGTCTCACACAACATCATGTGATGGCCAGAGCCCATCTAATGTCTGCCGGAATTCATCCATCCCTGTTTCTCCGGGGATTCTCCTTGCTCTGGCGGTGGCTGCAGCTGTTTTCACCATCGCTGCCGGAGTCGCGATCGGCGTTGCAAGCCATTCACAAGAAAACGGATGGCAAGTGGCCGATACCATCCTTCCCTATGTCAGCAGTGCCGTCTACGTGTCGGGCATACTTGTCGGCCTCGCCACTTTGGTGACAGCCGGTAGGGTACCGACCGGCACGCCATCAGCGGAAGACGGAGAGGCGTCTCACACAACATCATGTGATGGCCAGAGCCCATCCAGTGGCAGGTACTCGTTCGTACTTGTTTGTCCAGATATTCTCCTTGGTCTGGCAGCGGCTGCAGCTGTTCTCGCCATCGCTAACGGAGTGGTGAACTACGTTGCATACCAGTTAAACGCAAACGGATGGCAAGTGGCCGATAGCATGCTTGGCTATGTCAGCACTGCCGTCTACGTGTCGGGCATACTTGTCGGCCTCGGCACTCTGGCAACAGCTAGAACGAAGGGTGTCTCGACACCGATCCAGAGAATGGCCCGCTTCTTGCTCCTGGGCGGCGTTGCAGTCGTTGTCCTGGGTATCATTCAAGTGGTCTGCATAAATGTTGGGGAGCTGCCTCTATGCATCAAGTTCTTGGTATACCACCGGCTGGGTCTTTTCTCTGATGGGAAGCGCTTTGTTCTATGCAGGCATCCTGGAAGGTCTGGCGTACCTTTGCTTGCGACAGGCAAACCATCTGAAGTCTTCCATTGGGGAACCGTTGCAGAAACCCGGAGATTAGACTACGTAGAGAATAGCGGCTGTCAACCTCAGCTTGGATACAAAGGGGGAGCAGCATTGACTCAAGCAGGGTGATAGACAGCAGTGATCATTGGAAGCTATGGAATACCACCGTCGAAAGCAATCGAGGTGTGTTTGCTGGGTTGCTAGAGCTGAGCGTAGACGGTAGGATTGGTTTTGTCAGGCCTCTCGTAGCCGTGCCTTGGCCCTGAGAATGTCTCTTCAAGCAAAGATAGGTCTTTTAAGTCGGCAACATTCGGGTAAACCCATTCATCATCCTTACGATTTTGGGAGGAATGCCCACCCTTCACCTGATAGGCGGCCAACTTCTCATATCCGTTCTATATTGTGAGGTAAAAAGCGTGTGGTTAGACAACTCGCATGATGCTTTGTGCGTAAGTTTAAGAAGAAGTTTTCCACTTATTGACTGCACTATAATGGTTCATGTGCGCCTCCATATCTAGAGCAAGATTAAATCAAAATGAGACGAGAAGAGTACCGAATCGTAATTAACATGCGACTGTTGTACCGATGAGCTGCGTACAAATGGAATGGCAGCTCTCGTTATTTCTTGGGATGCGTTAGCGGTTAAAGCAAGCATTATACAAGGCCAGATGGTTTCCCATCCACTGATTGGCGCCCTGCAAAATGAAGAATGGTGCCCCCGTATTCGGTGTCTCCCACTACGAAGACATCCGACGGGGAGTTGACCCAAACACCGTTAAGAGTGGGCCGGCCGTACGTTGTGAGATTACCCCATGTGGTGTCAGTTGACATCGTGCTCCACTTCTTACCATTGTAGTGGAGGATGGTGCCATAATACCCCACAGCATAGACATTGGAAGAGGAACTGCCCCAGACGCCATAAAGAAGGTTGTAGGTACATCTCTTCATGGCCTTCACATTGGTTCCATCATAATGAACAATGTTCCCAGAACGTCCGACAGCAAACACGTCAGATGGAGAACTACCCCAAATGTCAAAAAAGTCTACGTCGTAGCTTGCGCTGATTGCTTCACTCCAACTCCAATTCACGCCATCGTAGTGTAGAAGTGCATTGAAACCACCACCTGAGCATCCCACAGCAAAAACATCAGATGGAGAAGTGCCCAATATACCATGAGGGTATAGCCAGAGGTCGTCCTTTTCGGTCTAGTTTTCCCCATCATAGTGCATAATTTGGCTCAGTAAACCGATCCATTCGACTCAACCCACTCGGAGTAATACCCCACAGCATAGACATCAGTCTGCGAACGGCCCCAAATATCTTGCAGCACCACTTAGTGCCGCTTTTCATCACACTCCAGGCGCTACCATCATAGTGGAGGATGGTGCCGCCAGACCATACGGCGAAGACGTCAGAAGCAGAACTGCCCCAGACGCCGAAGAGGTCGTGGCTAGTGGTGATGCTCATCGGGCTCCAAGTGCTGCCATTGTAATGGACTATGGCTCCGTTGGTTCCTACGGCAAAAACGTCTGAGGACGAACTGCCCCAAACTGCATGAAGTCCTTCCCAGTAAGTGTACACCTCAGTCCATTCATCAACAGATGCGTGAGAGGAGCACCCTGGGACAACAATCAGGACAACTACCAACAGAGCCAGGACTATTGCACCTTTCTTGTATCTCTTGATCATACTTACGCTCAGGGTGGTCTCTCATTCGTCACACGCCCCCCTTGAGGTCTCAATCCCTGTGCTCTTTAACGAATGTCTTCAGATGATAGCACATTGCCACTACATTAGGCCACTACGGCCTAATTTGATGAGATCGATGCACTGGATATAGCTATGAGGAAATCATCTGGGACAATACCACTAGAGAGCTGAGGCTGTCAACCTCAGCTTGGACACAGGCAAACGCTCGGCATTGCAGCGTTCACGAACTCAAAACCAACATGTCTGTGCATCGCATTTGAAATAATATTTCAAATATTTCAAAATTGACCAATTCCAGGATTTCAAAGAGACCGTCAAACACGACCAACAAGCGTCTTTTGAAGTGAGCTTACTTTGGAAACCTTTACGATGAGGATTTCAGAGGATAGGATATTACGCATGAGCAGAGCAAAGCGAAAAGTTGGAGATCAGCAGCCTGAAGAAAAGCTGGAGCGGGTGACGAGATTCGAACTCGCGACTCCTTGCTTGGGATGCGTGGGTTGAAGCGTGAAACAAATAGGAAACGAATCGATTCCGGGGAGTGGCTCTAGAGGCTCCTAGTGGCGGAGGAGTCCCTCAACTGAGATATCCTCGTCGAGTGCCTCCCAGTGAATGCCCACTCCCTTGCCGATCAGCCGCCAGTTGTTCCTCTGTTTGGCCGTGGCTTTGCGCAGTGCAGGGAACCATTCGAGGGGAACGCTGATGACGCGCCCATCGGATAGCTGTACATTCATTTTGTCAGTCTCAAAATGAACGTCCGTAGCAAGAGCATTTGTAGCTTTAACCACCGAAGTGCTCATTCCATCTCCTCAGGAATAGTTCTCTGGCATTATAACATACACATAAACAGGTATTGCAGTGGAGAAGCCGAAGCTACATGAATTTCGAGAGGAATCCTCTGCAGCGCCAGCAACCTACAGTTTGATTAGAAGATCGCCCTTGTCCATCTCCACGGTATAGCGCGGCAATGACTCTTTGGTTGGCCCGCTGAGACTCTTCCCTTCGTAATCAAAGGTGGAATGGTTGATGCTGCAGCAGCGGAGCATGCCCTTCCCCGGCATGGGGTCGATCTTCCGACGAAGATGAGGACAGCGGTCACTGAAGGCAAGATATTTGCCATCATCAGTCCTGACCACAAGGACCGGCTGCTTCAGCCCCTGGCCTTTAAGGTAAGCACCTCCTCCTTTGACAATGGCATCCGGCTTCTGGCTGAGCTTCACCCGTACCTTGTCCCCCTCAAGGCTCCACTGATCTTGACTCAGCGGTTTTGTCTCACAGATTCCCAGTACAGACTTGATAAGACCAACGATACCACTGGACATAACTTCCCTCCTTCTGAACCTGTTTCATTTCGGCGCTATCAGGGCAAAACAACCGTGACAAGATATGGTACTTCAATCTTGCCCCAGGGGCTGTACGCAGACATTGTCACTTTGTCCGCAGGATTAGAGACCCCAGCGTAACACTGGCGAATATTGCCAGCATAGGCTCTTTGCGCGCCAGGGCAGCCTCAGTAGAGAAAGCCCCCTCTTTCTTTGTGAAGCCATCTCCTATATCCAGGCCACCCAAAGTCGTCTTAGAGACAATCCTTGCGGAAGTGGAGGAAGGGACGTGAATCTCCACCGAGGACACGCCGGCGGTGATCTTCACCTGTGCGCTGCGCTGCAGTATGCCGCCGAAATCAAACTTATAAGAGGCTGCTCCACCGTCAACAGTCATGTCGCTGAAGTTGGCATTGGCCAGGTTTTTCATCTCCATGTTGACGGCCCCGGCGTTGAGATCAAGCGACGTCATGGCCTGTGGATTCGGTGCGGAGAAATCGAAATCAACCTTACCCGCGCCCTGCTTGATGACCAGATGGTTTATGGGCAGACCTCCCAGATCGAAGATGCTTTCACTGGCCCCGACCTCGAGCGTCAGCATGTAGGGCCTGGTTTTCCCGAGAGTCAGGTCAAACCGGGGGACACCGCTGAAGTAGCCTCCCAGGTCACCCACATCATGTTCCTGGGTAAGCTTGGCTGTCCCTCCTTTCCGGTCAATCTTCGTTGCTCTCATGCCGGAGGGGTACTCATAGGTGCCGGAAACCCACTCCGTGCCATCGCCGGGTTTGATTTTGAACCGGCAGCCCCCGGCGCGAATCTTCAGGTGTAAATCCCCCGCTTCCGGATAGGCTACGCTAATCTGGCTGGCAACCATCTCCGGCTTAGTACGACCGGAAGATAGATATGCACCGCACTTGCTGCAATAGTTGCTTCCCTCTTTGTTTTCTGCACCGCACTTCCAACAAAACACCTTGCCTCCTCCTTACTGCGGATGTTAAGCCACCTTAAATGAAGCGCTCGAAGCGGTCTTTCTTGGCCTTACATATCGGGCATACCTCAGGCGGCCCATCCCGGGCACACAGATAGCCGCAGACCTTGCATCTCCACACCGGCAAAGGGAGCGCCCCCAGACCACCCTGAACCGAAGCCGGTTTCGGCTTCTTCCTCTGTTCAGGCGGCGGGCGGCGTTCCGGTATGCTTCCCACTGTCTTTTGACCGTTCACGACGGCCTGCGAGACATAGAGGCCTCAATAGCACGTATCATACTCGCTGACATCAGCGTCTCTGTAATCACAGGGGCAGATGATATCAAGGTCCTCTTCCTTCCGCCCGGAAGACAACCTGCAGGGGCAGGCCTGGTAGCCATACCTTTTCTCGTTGACCAGCAATCCCTTCACCAGAGCTTTGGTAAACTCTACATCGGGGTTGAGATGGTACCCCCCCGACTCAGCTTCGCTTTTGAGCTTCCGGTAAAGCCTGTCGACTTCGTCCGGGTTTACCGTCACCTGGCTATTCATTTCTTCAACCTGAAGGCTTCTCTGATCTCATTTTCCTTGAAGCCGACGATGCACTTTTTGTCATTCAGCACCAGGGTCGGGAAGGAACAAGCAGGGTTCCATTTCCTGACATCGTTCATAACCTGCTCTTTCTCAGCGCCATCCAGATAGTCAACGTCTATATAGTAATACTCCACGCCCAGTTCGTTCAGTAATTTCTTGGTTTTCTGGCACCAGGGGCAGGTACTCAAGGCATACAACATCGTATGTCCCGCATTCTTACCCGGAACATGTTCTACATTCATAGTCCTGGCCTCCTTTTAAACCCTCGAAGAGGATTATACACCATGAGATCAAGTGCCCGGCAGATCAATCAGCCCGAATGAAACGGCCCCTGGAGCACCGGATTGCTTCCAGGGGCCAGACATAGCCCAATATCCGCTGCCTTACATCACAGCTCAACGTCGCGGCAGTCAGGAGCGATAATGAGTTTAGGCTCGGTCAGCTTCTGCACTTCCTCAGGCGTCCACCCCGGAGCCACTTCTTTGAGAACAAGCCCCTTCTTTGTCACCTCAATGACAGCGATGTCCGTTACAATAAGGTCAACACACTCTACGGCTGTCAGCTGGTAGGTGCACTTCTTTACTATCCTGGGCTTATTGTCCTTGGTAACATGGTTCATGGCAATGATAAGCCTCTTCGCTCCCACAGCCAGGTCCATGGCACCGCCAATAGTGCCGATCTGCCTCTCCGGCACCAACCAGTTGGCCAGATCGCCCTTCTCCGAGACCTGAAGGCCTCCCATAACGCTGATGTCCAGATGCCCACCCCTGACGATAGAGAATGACTCATCATGGGCAAAGAAGCTCGTCCCCGGAATGATCGAGACCGGCTGGCCACCGGCATTCACAAAATCAGGGTCTCCCTCCCCTGCAGTGTGTACCTCGCCAAAACCAAGCACGCCGTTCTCACTGTGAAACACTACCTCTCTCCCTGCAGGGACATAGTTCGACGCCAGAACAGGGATACCTATACCCAGATTGACGCAATCGCCGTCCTGGAATTCCCTGGCCACGCGAAGGGCCATCGTTTGTCTATCAAGTCTGAACTTCTCCTCCATGCTGTCCTCCTTAGCTGCTCCCTCTTTCCTTCATTTTCCTGTTAGACTCCAGGGCTTCCTGGCTGATGGGCTTGTCATCAACCTTGATCTCCTTGGGCCGCACGACCACTCTGTCCACATATATCCCCGGGGTGATAATGACCTCAGGGTCCAGTCCGCCCAGTTCCACAATCTCATCTACTTCAGCAATGGTCACCCCGGCTGCCCCGGCCATGGTGGCATTGAATGTCCTTGACGTCCTCCTGTAGACCAGGTTGCCCCAGCGGTCCGCCTTGTGCGCCTTTATCAGGGCAAAATCCGCCTTGATGGGCAACTCCAACAGGTAAGTACGGCCATTAATAACCTTCTTCTCTTTCCCCTGCTCCACAACCGTGCCAACGCCAGTCGGTATGTAGACACCTCCAAGCCCCGCTCTGGTTGCCCTGATCCGCTCTGCCAGGGTCCCCTGGGGAACCATCTCTACCTCCACCTTCCCTGCCCGGAGCAGTTTCTCGAAGGTATTCTGGTAGATGGTGCTCACGGGTGCGGCTACAATGGACTTCTTTATCTGGCCATTCCTGACCAGAATATCCATGTCCTCGGAGAACTTGTAGCCCAAAAGCTTCCATACGTCCGAGCCGAAGCCGGTCGTGTTGGACACCGTGGTAAGATTCTTTATCCCTTTACGGGCCAGCGCCTCCAGCAGACACGTGGGACAACTGGCTACTGTGCCGAAGCCGCCTATCATGATCGTTGCGCCATCCGGGATATCGGCCACAGCCTCATCGAAGCTTGAGACAACCTTGTTTATCGGCATAGTCCTCCTCCTATCTGGCAATAGACTATTAGAACCAGCATGACCTTGTCAAGACTAATCCCTTACCGGAAGCAGATTACTTCGCGTCAATGTCATTCCCACGCAAGTGGGAATCCAGGTCGAGGCCTGTAATTTCCTCTCCCTGCAATGGGAGAGGGCTGGGGTGAGGGCGATGTTTCCCCCTCCCGCTGACTCCCTCCCGCCAGGGGAGGGAGAATAGGTGGATTCCTGCTACCCGTTTTCACGGGGACAAGAGCTTTTTGATTGGCCGAATCAGGCTGGTTGCACCTATAATTGAAAGGAATGCACACGGATGCATCAGCATAGAAATACGCTAGTTTGTGAGGCGAACTGAGAATATGGACAGAATGGCATATCTGGATACTGCTTTCAACCCGGCTTCGGTGGCTATCGCCGGTGTCGGCCCCGTCACCGCCGGGAAATGGTATCTTAAGAGCTTGCTCAGCTCGGGTTTCAAGGGCAAAATCTACCCCATCCATCCCAACGGCGGAGAGATGTCGGGGGTAAAAATCTATCCCGGCATCAAAGACATCCCTGATGCGGTGGAATATGTCACCTCATGCATACCTGCCCGGTTTACACCACAATTGATCAAGGATTGTTCGGAGAAAGGCGTAAAGGTGGTCTCGCTCTTCACCTCCGGCTTCTCTGAAACCGGGTCGGAGGAAGGGCGGCGGTTGGAGGCAGAGATAGTCCGTCTGGCCCAGGCCGGCGGGATACGGCTCATCGGTCCCAACTGCATGGGGGTGTATAGTCCCGGAGCCGGGCTTTCTTTCGTCACCGACTTTCCAAAAGAGAGCGGGAAGGTAGCTCTTGTCTGCCAGAGCGGCGGCAATACCATCTACTTCGTGCGGCTGGCTGCCGAAAGAGGTATCCGCTTCAGCAAGGTCATCTCCTATGGAAATGCCTGTGATGTCAATGAAAGTGACCTGTTTGAATATTTGGCCCGGGATACCGAGACAGAGATGGTGGCAGCCTATATAGAAGGAGTCAAAGACGGAGAACGGTTCCGCCAGGTGCTGAACAGGCTGTCAGCCAGAAAGCCGGTGGTAATAATCAAAGGCGGCTCCACCACTTTTGGCGCACGCACGGCAGCCTCGCACACCGGCTCTCTATCCGGTTCCGATCAGGTGTGGACCACCCTGTTGCAGGAGGCTGGAGCTATCCGGGTCCACACCCTGGAGGAACTGGTTGATATGGTGGTCACCCTTCGTTTCCTGCCACTGCCCAAAGGAAGAAGGGTGGCTATGGTCGGCGGGGGCGGGGGTGCCAGCGTTATGGCCACCGATGCTTGTGCTGCCAACGGCTTCAGTCTTCCAACGATACCTAAAGCAGTGTCAGATGAGATGAGGGGGTTCCTCGACAGCGAGGCAGGGCTGATCCTGACCAACCCCGTCGAACTGAATTTGTTTCCGGAAGCCACCTATAATATAACCAGGCGATTTCTGGCCTACGAAGGCTTCGACCTGATGCTGGCCAACTGCGTTTTCGGCCAGCATCCCTGGGGTTTCTTTGATGTGTGGTTCGACTTATTCTGCGATACCGTTCTGAAAGTGCACGCAGAGATAGATAAGCCCATCGGAGTAGTGCTTGAGTCCGGCCTTACCAATCAGGAACAACACTTCGCCGCCCTGAGGCAAAGATACTGTGAAGCAGGCTTGCCGGTCTACTACTCTATGTCAAACGCCTGCCGGGCAATCGACCGGACCCTGCGCTACCGCGAAAAACGTCCCACCAACGACGGCTAGAAATCAACGTCGCCGTTGCTGGGGACCAGTTGAGATGCTATCGTAGCTTGTCCAGACAAGCTGCAAAGGACAAAGTCCGGAGGCAAGAATGTTCGGCTATGCGGGCAAGATCCTGAGAGTAGACCTGTCCTCCGGAAGCATTTCCGAGCTGCCCACCATGAACTATGCCGACAGATTCCTTGGGGGCAGGGGTATCGCCGTAGCGCTCTATTGGGATGAGGTGCCACCGGAAGCCAACGCCTTCGATGCTGAGAACACGCTGATATTCGCCACCGGTCCGCTGGCCGGCGTTCCTATATTCGGCGGCGCCCGCTGGCTGGTGTATAGCAAATCGCCTGCCACCTTCCCGGAACACTCTTGCTCCTGCAACCTGGGTGGTGATTGGGGGCTTAGATTGAAATCCGCCGGTTATGACGCCGTCCTGATTCGCGGCAAATCGGAAAAGCCCGTTTATCTTTTTATTCACGACGGTGTTTCCGAACTGAAGGATGCCTCTGTTCTATGGGGCAAAGGCGCTATCGAGGCCAGGAAAATCCTGAAAGGCGAACTGGGGAGCTCAGCCTCAGTGGTGGCAATTGGCCCTGCGGGTGAGAACATGGTCAGCCTAGCCGCCCTCGTGGCCGACAACGATGCCGTCGGCTCCGGAGGTATGGGGGCAGTCATGGGATCGAAGAAGCTGAAGGCTATCGTAGTTAGAAGTGCCCGCCAGCGAATGGAAGTTGCCCGGCCGGAGAAGGTGAAGGAATTAGCCGCATACTTCCGCGGCCTCGGCAGAGAGCCTATCCCTGCAGCAGGCGATCTGGTCTTCCGCATAACCGGACCCGGAACCGAAAAGGCGCCTTGCTATGGCTGCCTGGGCACCTGCCACCGGAGGACATACCAGGCAGACGACGGCCAAAAGGGTAAATTCATGTGCCAGGCTGCCACCTTCTATCAAGCCCTATCGGAGCTATACTACGGGCCGGGGCACGAAATCCCCTTTCATGCCACCAAGCTCTGTGACGATTACGGGCTGGATACCATGTCCCTTTCCATGATCATACTCTGGTTGCAGAGGTGCCATAGAGCCGGCATCCTGACCGATGAAAACTCGGGCATCCCCATATCAAAGCTGGGCAGCCTGGAGTTCATCGAGACCCTGGCGAGAAAGATCTCCCTCCGGGAGGGCTTCGGCGACCTTCTGGCCCAGGGAATCGCTAAAGCTGCCGATGGGGTAGGCCCCGGAGCCGGAGAACTGATCACCAAGTATATCTCCAAAGCCGGACTACCCAACATAAATGAGCCCAGACTGTATGTCACCACGGCGCTCCTGTACGCCATGGAGCCCAAACCACCCATGCCGCAGCTCCAGGAGGTCAGCCGGGTGGTACTCAAGTGGCTGGAGTGGACCAAGAACCCTGAGAGTGGTTATGTCTCCGGTGATGTGGTGCGCCGCATCGCCCGGCGTTTCTGGGGAAGTGAGGCTGCCGCAGATTTCTCCACCTTCGATGGGAAGGCCCTGGCTGCCAGGATGATCCAGGACCGGGAGTATGCCAAGGACTGCCTTATTCTCTGCAGCTTCTTCTGGCCCGTTATGGATATCGAGCATTCCCAGGACCACGCCGGTGACCCCACCCTGGAGAGCCGGATACTCTCCGCCGTCACCGGGAAGGATATTACCGAGAAAGAACTCTATCTGATAGGTGAAAGGGTGTTCAACCTGCAGAGGGCTATACTGGCCAGGGAAGGCCATCACGGGAGGGAAGGCGATCATCTTCCTGAAACCTGGTATACCACGCCGCTGAAGGGAGACATGGCCAACCCTGAATGCCTGGTGCCGGGGAAGGGAGGCGGGGGCATCTCCCGGAAGGGAGCAGTGATTGACAGGCAGGAGTTTGAGAGGTCAAGGGACGAGTATTATCAGATCAGGCAATGGGATATAGCCACAGGTCTGCAAACCAGAGCCAAACTCGAAGAATTGGGGCTGGCAGATATCGCCCGAGACCTGGAACAGAGGGGGCTCATCTCAGGTTAATGCCAATTCAAAGAGGAAATTTCAGGCATTTCAGGAGGTGCATAATTGGACTCACTATTCTCATTAAAGGGTAAGGTGGCCATTGTCACAGGGGCCAGCAAGGAGACGGGGAAGACTATCGCCATTGAGATGGCCAGAGCAGGGGCTGATGTAGTAGCAGCAGCCCGAACTATCGAGGGCATCGAGCGTGCTGCAGCCGAGATCCGCAGCCTGGGCAGGCGGTCACTTGCCGTGCCTACGGATATCCGGGATGCCGATCAAGTGGACAACTTGGTCAAAAAGGCCCTCGATGAATTCGGCCGCATCGATATTTTGGTGAACAATGCAGGAACCGACTTCATGTCACCAGCCCTGGACTTGAGCGAAAAGGGCTGGGACTCGATGGTCCGGCTCAATCTGAAGAGCCACTTCCTGTGCAGTAAGGCAGTGATAGGGACCATGATAAAGCAAGGCGGAGGGAACATTGTCGATATTGCTTCTGCAGAGGGCCTCAGAGCTGCTCCGAGCAACCCCGCCTACGGTGCCGCCAAAGCCGGGGTTATCAATCTGGTCAAAACCCTGGCAGTCGAATGGGCCCGCTACAACGTCCGGGTAAACGCCGTAGCTCCGGGCTTCATTGAAACCCCGGTGTTGCCGATGGCCCTCGAAGGATTCCCGCATCTCCGTGAGATCTACAGCAGGGTCCCGCTGCGGCGGGCTGCCAAGCAGGCGGAGGTAGCAGCAGCAGTGATCTATCTCGCTTCCGATGCTGCAGGCTATACCACCGGCATAACCATAACCGTTGACGGCGGGATGACCTGTAATCTCGGTTAGCCGCCTCAGGCCAGAATTCTCACTTCAGCCATGGCAGCACTGTTGTTGAGATTGCTTCGTCGCAGGGCGGTTCTCGAACCGCCCCTACAGCTTCTTCGCAAAGACACTGAACAGATGCTGTCACCCCGGAGGGGAGCATCCTGAATCTTTATCCACGGATTCAGGTTTTCAGGTTCCTGCTATAGACAAACGACTCACGAAAGTGGTATAAGTGATATAATTTGATATGTTATTGCGAGTGATTTCCTCTTATCTCTCCACCACCAGGGATCATCCACAGTAGCTATTCTCTTAATCTTAATCAAGGAGCCGTAATTGAATATACTTCTCGTCTATCCGCGCTACCCGGACACCTTCTGGAGTTTTAAACAAGCCCTCAAATTCGTTTCGAAGAAAGCAGCCTATCCCCCTCTGGGACTGCTGACTGTAGCATCAATGCTCCCGGCAAAGTGGAAGAAGAAGCTGATCGATTTGAACACCGATAGTCTGAAGGATGCGGACATCGCCTGGGCAGATTACGTGTTCCTCAGCGCCATGGGCGTGCAGCAGCAGTCGGCACGTGACGTCATCAGACGGTGCAACCAGTTACACATCAAGATAGTTGCCGGCGGCCCTTTGTTTACTACCAGCTATGAACAATTCGAGGGGGTGGACCATTTTGTGCTGGGCGAGGCCGAGGCATTAATGGCTGACCTGGTGGCGGACCTGGAAAAGGGGAACGCACGGCCTGTTTACCGTTCAGAGGAAAGACCGAGCATCCAGAAGAGCCCGGGGCCGGACTGGGATCTCATCGACATTAGAAAATACGCCAGTCTGACCATGCAGTATTCCCGCGGCTGCCCCTTCGATTGCGAGTTCTGCGACATAGTCCTGCTGAACGGTCATGTCCCCAGGACCAAAGACATCAGGCAGCTAATCGGGGAAATGGAAACCATCTACAACCTGGGCTGGCGCAATAGCCTCTTCGTTGTTGATGATAATTTCATAGGCAACAAGAAGAAGCTGAAGGCCGAGGTGCTTCCGGCGATTATAGATTGGATGAAGGAGAGGAATTACCCCTTTACCCTATTTACGCAAGCTTCTATCGGGCTCGCCGATGACGAGGAGTTAATGCGGCTGATGGTGGATGCCGGTTTTGACCGGGTGTTCATTGGGATTGAGACCCCGAATGAGGCCAGCCTCGGGGAGTGCGGCAAGCATCAGAATACCAATCGCGATCTGGCGGCATCTGTAAGAACGCTGCAGAATCACGGATTTGAGGTGCAGGGAGGATTTATCGTCGGCTTCGACAGCGACCCGCAGAACATCTTCGAGAGACAGATCAATTTTATTCAGCAGACCGGCATCGTAACTGCCATGGTCGGCCTGCTCAATGCGCCACCCGGGACCAAGCTCCACAAGCGCCTCAAGAAGGAAAATCGCCTGGTCGGGGAGGCATCAGGGGACAATACCGATTTCTCGGTCAATTTCACACCCAGAATGGGCCGCGAGAACCTGATCCGCGGCTACAGGCGCGTTCTCACAGCTATTTACGCACCGCGTCAATACTATGCACGCATCGGCACCCTATTGAAAGAGCACCATCCCGTTGTGCACAAACGCGGGAGCCTGAAGAGAAGCCACCTGGAAGCCCTTTTGAAGTCTATGTGGTATCTCGGCATTAAAGAAAAGGGGCAAATATACTACTGGCGACTGGTCACCTTCACGCTGGTGAGGCGACCCCGCTCATTTCCTCTGGCGATCACACTGGCGATTTACGGGTACCACTTCCGCAAACTGGCAGAGAGATATACCACGGGCGGCCTAGCTCAGGCCAGTGCTCAACAGATCAGTCCATAGCCGGAATATAATGAATCATATCGGCCCCACATGGCGTTTCCATTTATCGAGAAGCGAGGAGACTAACCATGAAATCATGTGAAGGACGGCTCGGCCGGGTTTTCGTAATACGACTTGAGGATGGCGATATACTGCCACACTGCATTGAACGCTTTGCAGAAGAGAACGGCGTATCAGTGGGGCATGTTATCTTGGTAGGTGGCATCGGTGAAGGCGAAGTGGTGGTGGGGCCGCGGCGTTCTGACGAAAGGCCTCCTGAGCCAATGCTGCTGCCTATCGACGGCGCGCACGAAGTGGCTGGCGTCGGGGTGCTTGCCCCGGGTGAAGATGGCAAGCCGAATCTTCATATCCACGCAGCCCTGGGTCGATCAGGGAAAACCACCACCGGATGCCTGCGGCCGGGCGTCACTACCTGGCTGGTGGGTGAGGTCATCCTCTACGAAATCCTCGGTGCCAAGATAGCACGTGTCAAAGATGCAGAGAGCGGCTTCTCCCTTCTACAGCCGGGCACCACACGCTGAAACCAATAGCTAGAGAATCGTTTAGACAGGATAGCTATGTGGGAATCTGAAAGGAAAGAGGTACTCGAGGCCGCTCAGCAAATGGCCGAAAAGGGGCTCACGGTGGGCTCTTCAGGAAACGTGAGTCTCCGTATCAAAGAGAGCAGGGGGCGGGAGCTGGTGGCCATTACTCCCAGCGGGCGCTACTACGATTCTATGAAGGCCGATGACATTGTAATAGTCGACTTTGAGGGTCGGCGTGTAGAGGGAGAACTTGCTCCATCTATCGAGACGATGCTCCATATCGGGATTTACAAGGCACGGAAAAAAGTAAATGCCGTCATACACACCCACCCGGTTTTCGGCAGTGTCATGGCAGTTACCGGCATGGAGATCCCTCCTATTCTCGATGACCAGGTCACTCAGATCGGCGGTGAAATAAAAGTGGCTCAATACGCCCCATCCGGTAGTCCCGAGATGGTCAAGAATGTGATCGCAGCGCTGGGGCCAAGGAATGCAGTTCTGATGGCAAATCACGGAGCGCTAAGTGTAGGAAGAAACATGCGGGAGGCCTTCACTATCTGTGAGTTGCTGGAAAAGACAGCTAGAATATATATATCTGCCCTTGGCTTGGGGAAAGTCAACCTGCTTCCTGCTGATATGGCAGAGGTAGAAAAGGCCTTTTTTACTGCCGTCTACGGCGAGAGCCAATAATCTCGACTCCACTACCGGTTGAAAGCATCAAAGCCAGACCGCACTGGGGAAAGATTTTGATCGCTGCAGGGTAGGGAACTCAAGGTTATGATGGCTACCGAGATCTGAGGTTTTCTCTAGGGAATGCCTTTGTGTGAACGCATTCTGAATGAATGTACATGCATGCTATCAGCCTGTCTGCCAGATCCTGACAGTCCCCCTCATACTGGCAACCATGGCAGCCATTGTGTGCATGACTGCATGCACTAGCCCAGCGTTCAACGATTAGGTCGTCATACCTCTTCGGGTACCATTTGGAACCCTTCCTCTGCGTCCTGGGCTCTTCTCTGGTCGACTGGATAGGGATCGCTCACCTCCAAGCCCCGATAAAATGGCTTCATCCGAATTATGCATTATCTCTTGCCACTCTTGCCTATTCAGCCACTCCTGATAACCGTCCTTATCTGGGTTCGCCAGACAATCCGACAGGTAATTTAGAAACTGCTTCCGGGCTCCACAGTGTTTGCATACACCATTGCTAACCGCGGCGGTCGCTCTTTCGATCATCCAATAGTGCTTGCATTCCAGCTGTAATGGCGATCTCGCCTTAGGAACTGCTTCGTAAACAACAGTTGTTTCATAAGTAAGAGTTGATGATTTCATGCTCCTCTACACTCCCAATCCATGCCGTACTTGAACAGCACAATTCCCTGCTGCAGCCAAGAGCATTCCGGGCGCATTGCAGAGGTGAGTACAGGCTTCATCCCATGTTCTAGGGGGGGGTAAGAACATGAGCTCCAACACTCACCTCTGCCTCGAGCGCGACTTCCTTAGCAATGACCATCAAAAAGAAAATCGGCCCAGCGGACCAACAACCACAGAGATAATCTCTTCGCTCTATGCGCCCGTTAAGCTCAATTGTGGCTGATGACCCAGTGCGAACACCTGGAAATCTTTATGCTTATATTTAAAAGAACTATTAGCTAATGGCTAACTGTTTATAGAATTACACCATTTTAGGGATGTTTGTCTATCCGTAAAACTACGCAATTGGACAAAAGGACCTCCGTAGTTCCGGTAAACGGGCAAGGAATTCTGATGGATTGGTATCCGGGGCTCTGTTACAGAGGGCTAGTTCTCCATCGGCACGATCCCACGCCGCAGGGCATAGCGGATCAGGTCGGCCTGGGTACGCAGGCTCAATTTGCGCATTAAGTTGGCGCGATGGGTCTCGGCAGTGCGCCGGCTGATCGATAGTCTGGCAGCAATTTCAGCGCTGGTATGACCCTCAGCCGCCAATTGCAGCACCTCGCGTTCCCTGGTGGTCAGCATCTCATAGGGATCCATCGCCGCAGCCTCAGCTCTCTGCGTATAAGCCTCAATGGCATGCTCGGACAGCGGTGAGCTGAGGTAGCGACGCCCTACAGCCGCTTCCCGTACAGCGCTAACCAGTTCATCCGAGGTCGCTGACTTGAGAACATAAGCCTTCGCCCCAGCCCGCAGTGCCTCAAGCACATAAGCCTCATTGGTGTGCATGGACAGGATAACAATGCCGGTCCGCGGTGAACGCTGGCTGGCCTGCCTGGTAACCTCCAGACCGTTCATCCCGGGCATCATCAGGTCAAGCACCAGCACATCCGGCTGCAGCCGCTCCAGCACTTCGAGCGCCTCCAAACCATCGCCAGCCTCGCCAACAATCCGAAACTCCGGCTCAGCCTCCAGTAGAACTCGCAGACCATGCCGGACCACCTGGTGGTCATCGGCCAGTACTATTGTGGTCACACTCATCTGACCTCAGCATCCTCCTATCCCGGACCTACCGGGAACCTGGCTATCAAACGCGTGCCAGCACCTGGAGTCGATTTTATTTTGAACTCACCACCCAGCAAGCCTGCCCTCTCTTGCATCCCATTGAGCCCGCTAGAGGTGCCACTGGCCAATGCCACTTCAGAATCGAATCCTGCACCACGGTCTTCGATCTGCACGATCAGGACGTCCTGATTTACCACCAACCGCACTGTTGCCTCACTCACACCGGCGTGACGGGCAATATTGGTTAGCCCCTCCTGAATAATTCGATACACGGCTGTTTCGATTTCTGAGGTAAAACGTCCTTCCAATCCCTTATGCTTAAAGATCACGCGCACGCCCGTCTGGGCCGTGTAGCGTTCAAAGTGCCACAACAGCGCCGGTATAAGGCCCAGATCATCCAGCATCGCCGGCCGCAGGTCGAGCGAGAGATTCTGTACCAGAGCCATGAGTTTGTTGATCATGGCCTGAGCTTCACCCAGGTAAGATCCCAAATTTCTGGCAGGCATGCGGGCAGATGTCTCCAGCAAGAGTTTCAGACCAGTCAGCGCCTGACCGATCTCATCGTGAAGCTCACGGGCGATCTGGCGACGCTCTACCTCCTGCACTTCAACCAGGCGGCGGGAAAGAGCACGCAGTGCATCCTCAGCCTGCTTGCGCTCGGTGATATCCCGCGTTACCCCCAGAAATCCAACCGGCCGCTGTTCCGAATCACGCAGGAAGGTCACTCTGTCTTCAGTCCATACAGTAGAGCCATCCTTGCATCTTACCTCTAACTGCAGCACCCATGACCGGAAGAGGTCACTTTTTCCGCCTTTTTTCGATAGCCAGTTGTCTCCCAAAGGCCTTTCTGGCAACTTCATACGAGGCAGGAGTCAATATTTCTCCAAAAGTCTGGGCCAGGCATTCTTCGATCTCAAAGCCTCGTAGACGCTTGGCCGAGGGACTGAGATAAGTATGACGCAGATTCATATCTGTGACCCAGATGACATCTGTTACGTTCTCAGCCAGCAGGCGGTAGCGCCTTTCACTTTCCCGCAGAGCTTCTTCCATGCGGTGGCGCTCCGTAACATCGCGGGTAACCCCCATCATACCGGCAGGCCAGCCGTCCTGGCTGTACATCAGAGTCACCCGGCTCTCGGTCCAGACTGTAGAACCGTCTCTGCAGGTCATCTCCAGACCCACCGCCCCCAACCTGACAGGCCCCCTTTGCTCCGTGTTCCTCTTGGATAATTCCTCTTCAACAAGTTTCAGGGCAACCTCAAGAGAGGCGGGAGTAAAGATCTCTTCCAGCCTCTGGCCCATCGTTTCCTCTACCGTGTAACCCCGCAAACGCGTTACAGAAGGGCTTATATAACTGAGGTGCAGATTGGTATCCATCGTCCAGATGACATCTATTACGTTATCAGCCATCAGGCGGTAGCGTCGCTCGCTCTCCCGCAAAGCCTCTACCTCGCGATCGTGCTCCGTAATCTCATGAATAACACACTGGCATTCCCCGATGCCCCCACCATCGGTGCATTTCGCAGTCACGGTGAAAAAGCAATCGACCTCAGTCCCATCCTTCTTAGACAACTTCACCGGAAAATTCTTAACATACCCCCCACGCTCCAGATCCCTTTTAAGCCCCTGCCAGTCAACCGGCCGGGAAGATACCTCCTGGATGCTCATTCCCACCATCTCTTCTCTGCTATATCCGAGCAGGGCTGACGCAGATTCATTAACATCTATGATCCTGCCATCACTGTCAACAATGCAGAGTGCATCTCTAGATAGTTCGAAGAAGCTGCGGTAGCGCTCCCCACTCTCCTGTCTGCGCTTGGCCCCCCCGCCCGTTCTATACCCACGTTTCATATCCAACACCTGTAAGTTCCAGGACAGCTTCACTCGCCGGGTGAAGACTGCACCATCTTCAATAATGTCCTGAGATGATTTTACACCAAGGAGACCCCAGGGGCACCATGTCAGTACAAACCAATGAAGTCCACAGTCACTGAATACCGCCGGGATTCCAAAAGATGGGAATGAAGGCTAAGATCCATAAATCAAAACCAGGAGACAGATCAAATCCCGCCTCCTGCTTTAGAAAGGGGGGTGAACCCTTTCACGAGGTCATTATGCAGTTCCACACTACTTGATTATATTGTTGCCCTGGAGCTCTTCTCTGGTTGCTTCTCCAGCCTCCAGGAGTGCCTGAATCGCTTCATTAAGTAACTGAAGCTTTCGTTGATCCAGTGCTTCCAAAAGCACCTTGGCGTGGTCGCGTGCCAACGTCCACAGCCCAGCTATCAGGTTTCCTCCTTTATCCGAAAGGCGACACAGGACTATGCGCCGGTCATTTGGATCACCTTCCCGCAATACCATATCCTTTTCTACCAGACGATCAACCACTCCGGTCGCTGTAGCCAGGCTGACACCCAATGAAGAGGCGATGCTACTCATCCGCAACGGACCATTCATGAACAGAAGAAGCAGCACCTTGAGCTGGGGGGTGGTCAGGTCCAGGCTAAGCCACTCTTTAGGCAATATAGGAAACAGTTCACGGAATGCCTTCTCCGTCAGCTGCAGAGTGTTTTCAACAAGTTCCTCTTTTGTCATTTCAGGTTTCATCTAAGGCTCCTTAGCTATTTGCCCCATCCAATACATTTGCATAATGCAAACTGTTAATAATATAACGACAATACAATATTTTGTCAACACCCTATTGACATAACGCCAATAATGCCAATATGCTGTTATTGCCACTAAGGAGAACAACTGTTCGAATGAAAGAACCACAAGAGATGAACAAAGCGAAAGCCTTGAGGAACTTCCTGGATCAGGTCAACCAATTTGCCCAGATTGTTCTGGTAACTGATGAGGAGGTGAGGCATCTCTTCGGGGAAGAGGTAACGGCGGCAGTAGCAAAGCTGGAGCATTTTAGTAAGGAAGAACAGATATGCTCCGGTTGCGGGGGCATCTGCTGCAATGACATCGGCTGTGAGATCTATGCGCCGCAGTTCAGCCAGTGCCCGATCTACGCCTATAGGCCGCTAGTCTGCCGGTTGCACTTCTGTCACCGCTTTGATGCCATGTACCGATCCAGGGTCATAGAGCTGAGAGATGTTTTTCTTGACTGCTTCAGGGCCATGAATTCCCAGGACAACCAGAAACTGAGGTCACTGGACAGCCCACCCCTCGGAGAGGCATGCCCCGAGTTCATTACTGCCGTCGGTCCCTGGATAGAGTCAGTCCGCAATGGCAGGCTTGATCCTGATCATGTCATAGAACTGATCCGCAGGGAGGCCGAGAAATACCGGAACGCCTGCTCTTGCATAATAGGCGCTACCTGAAGATCATGGACTTTCATTGCCTTGGCACTCCAAGAACAAGAACATACCCCGCCTGTACGAGCCCTGGCTGCTCTTGGTTTCCTCCCATCCACACTGAATCGATGGCATCTAATCCCTGACATCAATTCAGTTCGCTTGAACTGTCTATCTTTCCCCTCAATTCCTTCTTCCGGGAGCGCTTCTCCTTTTCTTCTTCCTTGGCCCGGATAGCACTCGCAGACGGCTTCGTTTGGACTCGCCGTTTTCGGGGCCGATTCAGTTCTGATAATTTACTCAGGAGTCTCTCAAAAGCAACTTCACGGTTCATCGCCTGGGAACGGCGCTCTGAAGCAATAACCGTGATACCGGAAGGGACATGCGTCAAACGAATAGCCGTTTCCTTCTTATTCTTTCTCTGACCGCCTGGTCCGGCAGCCTTATAGGCCTCAATAATCACCTCTTTCTGCAGAGCCTCCATATCAGTCGTGAAATGTCTTTGGGCAATATCCGGCCCATTGGCATTGCCGGTCGTCTTCACGGTTTTATCCTTTGCATCTTAGTCTGTCTATGAAAATAGCTACTGGTTGACCGGTCTCTCTTGACGCCGAGCATCAAGATAATCTGAGTGCAAGTGCAGACACACTAAGGATAACGCTTTGGATAGGCTGCCCGCTGTACGGGGCAACCTATCCTTGGCTGGTTTGAACAAGGGATGTTCGCCCCTGTTCAAGCGTTTCTATCAGGACGCGCCTTGGGCGGCAGAACCGGATTTGGAAGCGGGCTTCCGACGAAAACGATCGGTCAGGCTATAGAGCACCGGTATCACTACCAAGGTCAGCAGTGTGGAGCTGACCAGGCCACCCATCACCACAACGGCCAACTCTGAAGCCAGGAGCACGCCTCTGCCAGGCCAACCGACGGCCAGTGGTATGAGAGCCAGCATTGTGGCCAAAGCTGTCATCAGTATGGGCCGAATCCTGGTGCGGCCCGCCTGGACCAGGGCATCGTGCGTATTCATACCCCTTGTGACGCAGTTGCTCCACAAAGGCAATAAGCACAATGGCATTGGTGAGCACAATGCCCACCAGCATGAGAATGCCCATCAGAGCTGAGACTCCTATCGGTTGTCCAGCGGCTAGCAGAGCAAGCACAGCACCGATGGAGGCCAATGGCAGACTCATGATGATGATCAGCGGGCTGATGATGGAGCGGAATGAGGCTATGAGGATGGCAAAGGATATCGCCACGGCAACGATAATGGCGATGACCATATCTCTAAAGGCCTGGCTCATCTCGGCGGCGACCCCACCAGCCTGGGTAGTGACACCCGGCGTGCTCTGGGTGACAGCATCCATCTCCTTCTGGGCTGCCTTGTTGACAGAGCCAACGTCCTTCTTGGTCACCGTAGCCGTGATACTGACCGCGAGATGCTGGTCAATACGGGTGATGCTGGTGGCTTCAGGAACCACATCGGCCGTGGGAGCGATGTCCCCCAGCTCTATCGGAGAGTTGAGGCCGGCAGACAACCACAAACCGCGGAGCTGGTCCGCAGTGGTAGCACTGGGTATTACACCGTTTACATAAAGAGGAAGATCGCCGACGCTGGCACTGCTGATATCGACGCCAGCCATCATGAGGGACATCTCCCCTGCAAGCTTGCTCAGGTCCATGCCCTGCGAAACGTACAGGCCGATCGCATTTGGATCCTCAACTATGACGGGCTTGGGAACGACTGTAGCTATGTCGGCCTCGACATCCGTCAGGCCATCTACATTCTTCAGCTTTGCCTGTAGTGTTGTCGCCGCACTCTCCACCTGGGCTTCATCGTCGCCCTTGACATACACGGCGAATTGGCTGGAACTAGAGCCGCCTATGCCGGAATCAAGGGGCCCGACCTTGAGTACCTCGCTGTCCAGGTCTGGGGCCAGTGCGCTTCCAGCCAAGGCCTGACGCAGCGCTTCAACCTCCTTGTCTACATTGGCGTCTTTGCTGAGCATCACCTCTATGGTAGCCGTGTTGCCACCGCCATTGCTCCCACCCAAGATGGAGCTTAGTGACGAGCTAGAGCTGCCAACCTTAGTGCTGTAGACGCCGATCTTGCTGCCGGGTTGATTCTTCAATGTCTCTATGACGGCCTCCACCTGTTCCGCCTTGTCTGATGTCGTGAGTATAGGCGTCCCTGGGTCCATCTTGACATTCACCACGACTCCCTTGTCTCCCATAGAGGGCATGAACGACGTGCCAACCAGAGGCGTGAGGCCCAGGCTCAGCAGCAGCAGCAGCAAGGCTATGGCGATGGTCAGGGCACGGTGACGCAGTGCCCACTTCAGGACAGGCGTGTAGACTCGTTGGTACCACGCATTCTCTGTCTCGGTTTTGCGCTGCCTGCGCACCAGAACGCTGGACAGTGCCGGCACTACGGTGAGAGCGACCAGCAGCGAGGCCAGCAGGGCGAAGGTCACCGTCAAGGCAAACGGTACAAACATCTCGCCCACGATACCCTTCACGAAGGCCAAGGGCACAAAGATGGCCACGGTGGCCAGTGTAGCCGAAGTGATGGCCATTGCCACCTCCTTGGAGCCATTGACCGCCGCCTCCTTGAATGGCTCGCCGCTACGCAGGTGGCGATGGATGACCTCCAAGATGACAATGCTGTCATCGACTATACGGCCCACCGCAATGCCCAGGGCGCTGAGCGTCAGAACGTTTAGGCTGAGGCCCCACAGCTTCATGACGCCGAAGCCGATCAAAATGCTTAAGGGTATCGAAATGGCAATGACCAGCGAGCCACGCACGGTCGTGAGGAAGAGCCAGACCACCAGGATGGCCAATAGTCCGCCAATGACAGCCTCCCATTTCAGGTCAGTCAGACTGCTCTTCACTAAGTCGGACTGGTCGGACACTTTCTCCAAATGCAGGCCGTTACCATCGGTGGTGAGCTCCGTGGTGATCGTGTGGATCGTGTCAGAAACGCGGTTGGCTGTGGAGACCACGTTGGCATTCTGGTCCTTCATGATAGTGATGGTCACGCTGGGCTTGCCGTCCACTCTGGTGATGACCGTTCCAGGCTTGGGGCCCTCGGTCACCGTGGCCACATCGCCTACCTGGGTGCCGGCCGAATCAACCGGAGCCTCCGTCACATTCGCCAGGGAGTCATAGCTGCCAGTGCTCAGAGCCGCCACGACCTGTGACATGGCTATCCCACGCGCGTTCATTTCCGCAACTTTTGGAGTAATGATGACTCTCTCCTCGCCGCCATCGACACTGACTGAGAGTACGCCATCAACCTGCTGCAGCGCCGGCACGATCTTGGCCAGGGCTATCTGCCGCAGTTCATTGGGCTGCAAATCCCCGCTAAGGCTATAGGATGCCAGAGGTATCATCCCCATGTTGATGGGATACACTTTGGGGTTCTCACCGACGTCAGGAGAACTGGCTGCAGCAACGACGGCCTGAGGCCATGTCAACTTGCTGAGCTCCGTCTTGATCTTGTCATTGACCGGCCCCATCTTGGTGCCGTACTCATACTGCACCATGACGACGGACATGCCCACACCACTGGCGTCTGTAGAGGTAGAGGTGATTTGCTTTTGGCCACCGACGCGGGCAATCGCCTCCTCAATGGGTTTGGTTACCTGATCAACCACTACATCCGGTGAGGCTCCAGGGTATATGGTTATCACTGTCGTCATCGGCAACTCAATGTCTGGGATCATCTCTTGTTGGAGATGGAAGGTAGCATAGATGCCGCCCCCGATGATCACAGCAACGATGAGTAAAGTAAGCCAGCGTTTATACAGAGAGATTCTGGTGAGCCAGTGCATTATTTACCCTCCCGTATGCCTTACATGAGCGTCTGCAGTTTGTGGTTCGAAGCAAGATGCATGAGGACTATTATGTTGCGGCAACGGATGAACTGCGATGATTAGTTCGAGTGTGTTGTTTTTACCGGGCGGGTTCCGGAGACTTACGTTCTCGCCATGTCGTCTTCCGGGAACCTGCCACATGCTATCAGCCGAATTTCTAATTCTATCATAGAAAAGAGGCCGATGCACAAACATCAGCCTCCTGATGGGATATCCCTTCAGCAGCCTAGATGACCCTGAAACAAGCTACCCAAGCCAAGCCCGATTCAACGGCGGGGCAGAAATATCTACATGAATCGAACAATAGCCTTCCCAAACAACGGCCCCACGAAGTAGCACATGAATGGCAAGAAGAGGGGAGAAAACTTCCTGGACAGTGCTCTGGAATAGTCCTGGAGGTAATCACCAAAGGTCTTCTGCTGAAAGCGCAGCAGTTCCTGGGACTTACCAGTATCATACCAGTCCAGATAGTAAGGCTCCTGGACAAACTTGCTTGCCGGCGGCGTAGGTAATTTGAGAACTCCCAGCATACCATTGATCATATCCTTGTACAGCATCCGCTGGGCAGGCCCGCCGCTAACAACCAGTGTGTTTCCCTTTGCCGCCTCAAAATTCTTGATGGCATTCAGTATCGCCAGTGCTACATCATCCGGGTGGCACATCTCTACCCGGTTATTGAGTGGAATAGTGAACATGCGCCTGACATCGCTAGGTTCAAACATCGTATACATAGATGCAGACAAGCGCAGTATCACATAGTCAATCCCCGATCCCTTGATCAGGGCCTCCGCCTGCAATTTGGTCTTGCCATACATGTCCTTCGGCTGCGGGGCATCTTTATCTGCGCTTATAAGCCGCACGGCTCCCGGCGTAGGCCCAAACACCGCCACTGATGAGGTAAACACGAACGGTATGTGGCCACCCTTTTCTTTTATCAGATCAACAACCACCGCAGTACCACCGACATTGACTTTAGCGGCCAACTCCGGTTTCTCGTCAGCTAAAGGCGGCAAGATACCAGCCATGTGAATGACTGCATCCACCCCCTCCATCGCCTTCCGAACCAGGTCGGACGACGTAATATCCCCCCACAGGATTTCCGCTCCCCTCCCAAGTTCTTTAACGCTCTTCCGATTGCGCGGTGTGTCCAGATCGAACACACACACCTGGTATCCGTCCCGCATCAGAGTTTTGCATACATTGGTCCCCAATCGGCCAGCTCCGCCAGTAATCAGTACAAGCATCTTACCCTCTCCTCCTCCAGAATGTTCCGAGCCATACCTCTCAGCAAGCCCATTAGTCCCGGTGGAATAACTTTCTACTATCCAAATTATTTGCATTATATCAACTACATGGTTGGTTGTCAATACTCTATGTTGCCAGTCTCTCTGTAAGAATTACTCACCACTTGCAAAATGGTTTTGATTTATGGTATAATTTGTATGATATCAATTATGTGATCCAACCAAAATAATGAGTACTGGAGAGTCCAAAGGTATGATAACCAACACAAACAAGGCAGAGCTTGTTCAATACGTTCTTAATCTACAAGAAAAGCTGGATCAGCTCGAGCAGGCATTGCGTCCCATCATACCAAAGGAATGGCTCGCTATAGATCTCACCATGCCACAGTTAAAAGTCATGCTCACGCTTTCCAAGGAAGGTTCTACGCGGATGAGCGAACTCGCTTCAATTTTGGAGGTCACTCTAGCTACTGCTACAGGTGTTGTGGACCGCCTGGTAGAAAGAGGTCTTGTTGCCAGAGAGAGCTTCCCGGGTGACCGCCGCGTGGTCATGTGCCGTCTTTCCAGCGAGGGACAAGAATTCACCGGCCGACTATGGCAATCGGGGCAGACACAGATAGAGCGCCTCCTGAAGGTGATGACACCAGCACAGCTTCAGATCGTGGCTCAGGGAACGGAGATTTTCATTGAGGCAGCCAAGGCATTGCAGTCTGATTCTAAATAGAAGCTCAGTATCCAACAGGCAGACTAGGAGCAAGGTCTACCCCCCCCTTTCCTTGCTCAGCAGGCAATGTAACTGGATGCTCGAATCCCTTCTACACCACTACTATAGGTTTCGACCAGCGACAACTGCCCTGCACTAGCCTGCCTGTTGCCCACCACTGAGGGTGATGGGCTATTATACCAGAAACTCGTATCCTGCCAAACATCCCCCTACCACCAGTTTTTAATGGGACATTCCATTACCCCAGCAAGTAAAACCCTGTTGTCCACAGTGATGTAAGACATTTGCCGGAGGTAAACTCTCAAAACTCTGTGGACGAGCAGGAAACGAAAGCTGTAAACTGTGAGCCAGCAGCCCGAATATCTAGATTACTACTAACTTAGTTTTCGCTACGATTGTGAAGCGAGTGTAGATAGGGCAGCAGGAGAGAGAAGAATGCCTACGAGGCTGAAGTTTCTGGGAGCAGCTCAAAACGTTACCGGCTCCAAATACCTGTTAGAGGCTAATGATACCAGACTTCTGGTTGACTGCGGGTTATTTCAAGAGAGGAATCTAGAAGAAAGGAACTGGGAACCTTTCCCAGTTCCACCTGAGACCATAGATGCCCTACTGTTAACTCATGCCCACCTCGACCACTGTGGCCTGCTGCCCAAGCTAGTCCGAGAGGGATTCCACGGCAAAATCCACTGCACTGCTGCCACAGCAGATATATCCGAGATTGTTCTCATGGATTCCGCCCACCTGCAAGAAGAGGATGCTGAGTTCAAGAGAAAACGACATGAACGTGAGGGTAGGAAAGGACCGCATCCTGAGATCCCGCTCTACACTGAAGATGATGCGAGGGCGGTTATGCCACTGCTATCGCCGCTACGGTATAAAGAGGCGATACCGATCAGCGATGGCATTGAAGCCACATTCTATGATGCAGGACATGTCCTCGGCTCATCTATGATAAAGGTCAAGGTAAACCAAAACGGCCAGGAGAGAACGATAGTCTTCTCCGGAGATATTGGCCGACGGGGTGGGCCATTGCTTCACGATCCAACTTTTTTCGATGATGCGGATTATGTCTTGGTAGAGTCCACCTACGGCAATAGGCTACACAAGGACCCGCAAAGCATAGAAGACGAGCTTTCCGAAGCCATAAACTACACCCAGGAGGCCGGGGGGAACATAATAGTACCCAGCTTCGCTCTAGAAAGGGCCCAAGAAATCCTATATCATCTGAACCAGCTATTGATCAAGAACCAGATACCTCACCTAATGGTCTTCGTCGATAGCCCTATGGCGACAAGTGTCACCGAGGTTTTCCAACGCTATCCGGAATTGTTAAACGAGAAAATGGCTGAATCCCTCAAACAAAAGGATTCCCTTTTCGACTTCCCGGGCCTGAAGTTTGTCAGAACAATAGATGAGTCCAAGGCGATAAACCATATCAAAGGAACGGTCATCATCATAGCAGGGTCCGGGATGTGCACCGGAGGCAGGATAAAACACCACCTGGTCCAAAACATTACCAGGCCAGAGAGCACCATACTCTTTGTAGGATACCAGGCTGTGGAAACACTGGGCAGGCAAATTACCGACGGCTTTAAGAAGGTCAGGATACTGGGACAAACGTATCCTGTGAGGGCACGAGTGGTTCGGATGGATGGCTTTTCAGCCCACGCTGATAGGGACGGACTTTTCGAATGGATATCTAACCTGAGGAACCCCCCGAGGCATGTCTTTGTCACCCATGGCGAACCCGATAGCGCCCAGTCCCTTGCAAACCTGGTCATTGAGAAGAAGGGCTGGAGGGTATCGGTACCAGCCTACCAGGACGAAGTCATCCTGGACTGAGTGCAAGCACAACGGAGGAGGTGACTACATGGGCACATCAGGCAGGAATACAGTGATCCGAACGGTGTGTAGAACATCAGATTTCGTAGGATGCGGCCTCACTGTTGCGGTAGAGGACGGAGTCATCGTCAAGGTCCGTCCGGCCGATTTCCCGGACCAGGCTGATCGAGGAGCATGCCTGAAAGGCCTAACCACACACCAGATAGTCTATCATCCTGACCGTCTGCGTTATCCCATGAAACGCACGGGAGAGCGAGGAGAAGGCAAGTGGCAACGTGTGACCTGGGACGAGGCCTTGAATGACATCTCGGGGAAACTCAAGGAGCTTACCCATCGATATGGTTCCAATACCACCGCCTGGATGACCCCGGTATCGCCAAATCTCACCTGGGGAGGCTATGCACGGTTGGCAAGCTTGACCAAGGGGACTCTGGTGGACTGGTGGGGTTGTGGCGACGCTGCAGGTCCCTGTGCTGACATCGCCACCTTTGGCCACCTGATGGGAGGGACACACCTTATGCCTGCTGGCCACCCTCAGTTCATTATTATCTGGGGTTACAATCCAGCAGTGACCGCTTACCACCATATGAGAAGGATCGTGCAGGCGAAAAAGAAGGGGGCCAAAGTGGTGGTCATCGATCCTCGCTTCACCGACACAGCCCGCCACGCTGATCAGCACATCGCCATAAGGCCAGGAACAGATGGCGCGCTGGCACTCGGCATGATCAACGTCATCATGCAGCAGGGACTGCGCGATAGACAATTCATTGCCGGGGATACTGTCGGCCCTCTGCTGGTAAAGGATGACAACGGCTTGTTCCTAAGAGAAAGTGATCTGATGAAAAACGGCAACCCAGAGAGAATCATGATAATGGACGAGTATACGGGACGACGGCAGGGATGCGAAACACGGGAGGCTAAACCAGCGATCACGGGCACGTACTCTATTGCCGGCATCAACTGCCGACCTGCATATCAATTGTTGTCTGACATGGTCCGCGATTACACTCCCGAAAGGGTGTCAGAGATCACTGACATCCCGGCTGACGTCATCCAGCGCCTGGCAGTCAGCTATGCGACCCATAAGCCGGCTGCCATCTACCGTGGATGGGGAATGCAGAGAACCTTCTACGGTGACCTGGCATGCCGGGCAATAAACACACTGGCAGCAATTACCGGCAACATCAACCTTGACCGGCCATCCACATTTGTCCTGAATTCCCGTCCCTTCCTTACGCCAGCGGAGCCCTCTAACGTTATACCCGTGATGCTGCTATACGACGCTATCACGAAAAATGAGCCCTTTGCTATAAAGGCAGTCTGGTGTGCCGGGCACAACTTTGTCAACCAGATGCCTGATATGAACAGAGTTGTCGATGACCTCTTCCGTCATCTGGAACTCGTTGTAGTTTGCGACCTTTTCATGACAGCCTCAGCCAGATACGCCGATTATGTGCTACCTGCGGCCTCTTTTTATGAATGTACAGACCTCTGCATGAGCAGCCTCTCCAACACCTATTTGCAGCTTCAGCAAAAGGCGATAGAGCCACTCTATGAGTCCAAGTCCGATTTTCAGATAGCCGCCGAACTGGGGCAGAGGATGGGATTCGGTGATTACTTCAACAAGACAGAAGAGCAATACATTGAAGATCTCCTTGCCTCAGGTCACCCCACCATGGAAGGTATTTCGCTGGAGCAACTGAGAAAGGGGCCTATCATGGCAAAGCCCCTGGAGAGACCACAACAACTGAGTACCCCGACGGGTAGAATCGAATTCTACGTGGAACGGCTAAAACGATTCGGGCAGGAACTGCCAATCTACCTCGAGCCAGTGGAGAGCATCCGCAGTGAGAAGGCGAAGAAATACCCGCTCTCTTTACTTATAACACATCCCAAGCAACATATACACTCCAGCCTAGCCAATGTACCCAGCTTGCACACAGCAAACCCCGAGCCCCTCCTGGAGATCAATCCCGTGGATGCAGAACCACGCAATATCAAGGATGGAGATGTGGTCCGTGTCTTCAACGACCGTGGTCAGGCAAAACTGAAAGCCAAGATTAGCTCATTTATAAAGCCAGGGGTGGTGGATATGGCCCAGGGTTGGTGGCCCGAGCACTACATCGAAGGTCATCACAACCAGTTGACCCACGAAAGAATAAACCCCGTGCAGCAGTTTATCATGGGACCTAACGCAGCCTTTAATGACGTCCTTGTCGAGGTAGAGAGAGCCCCCAGCGGAAGCTGATTAGTCCACTACGGCATCAAGTCTCAATACTGCCCCAATCCAGGCAGTCACTCCCCTAAATAAGTCGAAATTCTCATGCCCGGTCAGAGAGTATGCCACCAATCTACGTCACGTGTGTCCGGTGATACCTTGCCAACCTGACATAGGTTTCCATAAAGGCATCTCCCAGCTTTTGCTGGGTCAGCCCGTTCAATGGCAGGTGCTTTTCGCACACTGTTACCGGCTGATAATATGCGTCGTAACAGCCGCCTTTTACCTCAAGCCGATCCTCGGCTGGCAGAACACTAAGTCTGATGTAGCTGCCAGAATGCAGGCCATCGTCGTTCTCAGTCACTGCAAAACGTATGACAGCACCATTGCCATCTTGACGGCTGGGAAAGGTCCTGGACGTTGAACGGTATTGCCAGTCCATCGTACTGGCAAAATCGCAACAAACCTTCTCAACCATGGCAGCAATTTGGGCCACCAAGGCTCTGGGCTGTTCACCCGCCTTTGCTCGACCTGCTTTCGCAAACTTCTCGAGACCGCACCCCATTTCTACCGCTGAAACTGTTTGTCCTACCATTTTTCTACCCCCCGACTAAAATTGATTATTGATCGAAGGTCCACAAAAAACGGAATGGACCGTCTATCCACCTCAATCCCTCAAACAGTCTGCTGCTCCATCCGGGGTTCCAAAATACCGGTTATTGCCCTATTAACAGAGCCTTGATTATCGCCTTATTAAATCTGGGTAAATCGGCTGGCTTGCGTGAGGTGATGAGATTCCCATCCTGCACCACCGGTTCATCCACCCAGTTGGCACCGGCATTTACCAGGTCAACTGCTATCGAGGGCCAGGACGTAACACTATGCCCTCTCACTATACCTGCAGAAATGAGGAGTTGGGGGCCATGGCAGATAGCTGCAACTATCTTGCCGGAACTGTATGCCTTCCTTACCAGGTCTATCATGGGTTGATGGAGACGCATCTTGTCGGGGGCATAACCGCCCGGCACAATGACGGCGTCAAAATCCTTGGCATTGGCTCTGTCAGCAGTAATATCAACCCTGGCCCTTACTTTGCCCCTCTTGCCCCGATAGCTCTTTCGAGAGCCAGAGCCTACTACCATCACTCTGGCTCCAACGCCGTTCATCGCCCTCATAGTCTCCTCAAACTCGGAATCCTCGAAATCCGCTTCGACCAAGATTGCCACCCGCTGCCCGTCAAGCATGCTTTTTATCCTCGTTCTTTGTTCGCTGCAAAATCAACGTTTTGACAGACACGGTTGATCCCTTCTTAACTACAGATATAGAAAAGCCTTTTCAAACCATCTTCTCTAGAGTGATTCTCCAGGTACCGAAGGCAGCAGGGGATTGATGCCGGTGGTGTCTATTCTAGCTGGCGAGAGATAAAGAAGTCATAAAATCCGCCAAGAAAAGGTTAAGAGGTTGTAACATCCGGACTTTTCCGGCCGATCTGGAATAAATTCGGTATGGGATGTTCTGAGAGGGGAACCCCGGAAGGTATTCAAGCAGAGGGCTGATCTATGATGTAGCCTGCCTTGGGGACGGTACGAATAAGAATATGACTCCTGGGGTTTATCTCCACCTTACTCCTCAGTCGGCTGACCCATGTTCTGAGGATCTGTATATCATTGCGGTATTCAGGACCCCATACCCGAGTAAGAAGCTCCTCATAGAGCATAAGGCGACCCGCATTCCGCACAAGTTCGCTGAGCAAGAGCCACTCAACCCTGGTGAGTTGTTTTTCTTCGCCGTTGATGGCAACTCTACGCTTGTTGAAATCGATAGCCACATCCCCAAAACGAACGACCTCATCGTTCTTGCGTCTTCCGGCTGGCTGAAGTCTGCGCCTAACCGCCTCGATTCTGGCTACCAGTTCATCCGGGTTGAAGGGCTTCGGTAAATAGTCATCAGCACCAAGCGTCAGACCTGTTGATTCTGTCAATGTCAGCCCCCTTAGCACTCAGAATGATCACCGGCACTGCCGAAAAGCTGCGCAGTTGCTTCAACATCTCTAAGCCATCCATCTTGGGCATCAACAAATCAAGCACTACCAGATCAGGTTCCTGCGCCTGGGCTTGCTCCAGAGCCTCAAAACCGCTGCCAGCTGTCAGCACTCTATACCCCGAGGCTTTCAGCTTGGTCCTAAGGACGTTCAGAATCCGCTCCTCGTCATCGACTACTAATATGCTAAACCCTTTCAGATGAGCCTCCACTTAACTGACTATTGCAAGCCCCATAATAGTGCCATGTCCCGATAAATGTCAAAATCTCATTCCATAAAGCAATGCCCTTGACGTGGTTTTGAGGGGATAATATCATAAAGACCAAAACTGGCATGGTGTCGATCATATGTGATGCGTCGGCACCTGGTGCCAGGTCACTCACCACGGAAGGTTCCTAGGGAGGGCCATCATGAGAATCTCCAACAAGAATCGGACCAATGCACAGAAATCCACTAAAAAGGTTGATAGAGGGAAAACCAAGCAAGGTGTCGATAAGCAAGAGAAGTATTACAAGTTACTAGTGGAAACAGCCAGCAAAGCCGGTGAGGGCATCATCATGTTCCAGAACATCGATGGCAAAGAGGGGTCTATTGTATTCGTTAGCGATCAGGTGGCCGGAGCAAGTGGTTACAGCAAAGAAGAAATGTTGCGCATGAGTATAGCGGATTTCGTTTCTCCTGACAGTCTTCCGATTTTGCTGGAGAGGTATAGACGAAGACAGATGGGAGAGGAGGTGCCCCTCACATACGAGGTCAAGGTGTTAAAACGTGATGGCACCGCAATACCTATTGAGGTCAGTGCAGCCACAGCCAGAGTCAATGGTAAGACTGTAACCATGGCCTATATCAGGGATATCTCCGAGCGCAAGCGGATTGAAGAGGCTTTAGGTGAAAGTGAGAAACACTACCGCTTGCTGGCCGAGAATGTCTCAGACGTAATCTGGACAATGGATATGAACCTGCGGCTAAACTATATCAGTCCATCCATAATACGTCTCCGAGGCTACACTGTTGAGGAAGTAATGACCCAGTCCCTGAAAGAGTTTTTCACACCTGCCTCTCTCGAGGTAGTGTCGAAGGCTGTCAGCGCGGAACTGGCTAAAGAAAAAGCCGGAAGGAAGAAGCTATTCAGACCACAAGCGCTGGAGCTAGAGCTAATCTGCAAGGATGGATCCACTATCTGGACAGAAGCCAACATGAATTTCCTGCGTGATCCAGATGGCCGTGCCATTGGCATCATTGGGGTAACCCGCGACATTACCACGCGCAAGAAGGCTGAAGAGAAATTGCGCCAATCGGAGGAAAAGTACCGAAACCTGGTAGAGAATATCAATGCTGTGATCTATGCTACCGATGCAAATGGCATGATCACCTATATCAGCCCCGTATTCGGGGCACTCTACGGACACAGTCCGCTGGAATTTATCGGGCAGTCATTCGCCATGTTCATCCATGGGGAAGACCTGCCACTGGTCGCAGAGTCTTTCCAGAAGACGCTCTCCGGCAGGGACATAACGCTGGAATTCCGCATGGTGCTGGCCTGGTCCGGGGAAGTCCGCTGGGTGCGCACTTACAACCGACCGATCCTTGATGGAGAGAGTCTGAGCGGATTACAGGGGATACTGATCGATGTTACCGATCGCAAGAGGATGGAGGAAGACCTACAGGAAAGCGAGAAACGCTACCGTCTTCTCGCCGATAACGTATCTGACATAATTATCGCCCTGGACAGTAATTTGCACCCCACTTATGTCAGCCCTTCAGTGACACACCTGTTGGGCTACAGCGTCGATGAAGCACTAGCCCGTTCGATAGGGGAGGCTTTGACTCCGACATCCAGAGAGATAGCCATGAATTTCCTGTTAGAACTCAATGAGGCAGGCAGCCGGCAATCAGATCAGTTCCAGGCATTGACAGGTGAACTGGAGATGATATGTAAAGACGGCTCCGCAGTCTGGGTTGAGGCAAGGATGAACATCATCTGGGACACGGAAGACCATCCGGTGGGGTACCAGGGGATACTCCGCGATATCAGTGAGCGCAAACGCATGGAAAACGTCCTGCGGGAGAGCGAAGTGCGCTTCAGGACAATCTATGAGAGGTCTCCTATCGGCATAATGGTCTACGACTCAGCAGGCCGTCTCACAGACATGAATAAGGCCGCCCTGGAGATATTTGGCCTGCCTAACTTCGCAGCAGCGAAGGCTCCTCCACTCTGGAGCAATCCCGATCTGACAGACCGTGCAAAGAAGCTACTGCGTAGAGGTAAAACGGTGAGATATGAAGGCCCATTCAATTTTGATGAGGCTCAGAAGCATGGCTTGTATGGCGTGGGGAGGTCAGGGATTGCTCACCTTTACGTACTGCTGACTGCACTGGGTGGGAGCAAGAACGGATCCCCAAGTGGTTACCTCATGAAGGTTCAAGATATCTCCGATCGCAAGAGGGCTGAGATGGCTCTGAAAGAAAGCGAGAGCCGCTACCGTCTGCTTGCCGAGAATGTATCAGACGTCCTTTGGACCACCGACATAAACCTGAATATGACGTACTTGAGTCCATCAGCAACACGACTGGTAGGCTACAGCGTGGAGGAATACATGGCCATGACGCTGGAAGAAATGTTGACACCCACCTCCTTTGAAAAGGGCGTGAAGGTCTTTGCGGAACAGATAGCCGCGGAAGGTTCTGAGCAAAGGGATTTGTCCCGACACTGGACGCTGGAGCTTGAGCTGCGCCGTAAGGACGGCTCCACTGTCTGGGTTGAGGAAAAGGTAAATTTCATTCGTGACGCTGAGGGTCGGCCTGTAGGACTTCTGGGGGTTACCAGAGACATCTCCGAGCGCAAGAAGACAGAGATGGCACTGCAGCAATCGGAGGAAAAGTACCGTGTCCTGGTGGAATCTTCACCGGACGGGATCCTTTCCTTGAACTCCACAGGCCATGTTATCGATTGCAACGAAGCGGTGGGCCAATTGTTGGAATGCAGCAGAGAAGACCTCCAGGGTGAAGATGTTCGTAGATTGATTTCCAATAAGGTGCTGGAGGCACAGTCGCCTTATACCACCAGACTCAACGAGACTGGATTTGTTGAGGCAGAATTGGAGCTCGTGCGCCGCAACGCTCAGGCAGTCCCTGTATGGGCCAAGATGGTCAAGCTCAATGGTCTGTCACAGGACAACACCCAAATTGTGGTCTACCTGCGTGACATTGCAGAACGTAAGAAGCTGGACGAATTGAAGGATGAGTTTATTGGCCTTGTATCCCACGAACTCCGCAGTCCCCTGACCGTGATCATAGGAGCCATAAACACAGCTCTGGGGGAATGGACACGTCTTTCCCCGCAGGAGATGCGCCAGCTTCTACAAGATGCATCTGTAGAAGCTGAATCACTGTCTCACTTGTTAGGTAACCTGCTCGAGCTTTCCAGAGCCCAGGCTAACCGCCTCTTACTGCACATTGAGCCAGTCCACCTCGAAAAGATAGCCCAAAAGGTGGTGACAAAGGTAAAGCATCAATATCCTTCCGCACATCAATTCATAATAGACATGCCCAGGAGACTTCCACCAGTTCGTGCCGATGAACTGAGATTGGAACGCATCCTGTACAACCTATTGGAGAACGGTGTCAAGTATTCCCCTAAAGGCGGCGAGATACTAATCTCTGCTGAAAGAGATAATGATTGTCTAATCGTTAGGGTCACTGACCATGGGATTGGCATATCCCCCAAAGATCAGGCCAGGCTGTTCCAGCCCTTCCGGCAGATCGGGCAACCGGGGATTGGCCAGGGCAACGGCGCCGGATTGGGACTCCTGGTCTGTCGAAGGCTGGTCGAAGCGCATGGGGGCCGCATCTGGGTGGAATCTGAAACCGGCCAGGGTACCACTTTCTCCTTTACCTTGCCAGCAGATACCCAACGCCGTTCCAAGCGAGAACCCCGGCATCACTGATGCCCGTTTCAATCTGCCAGAAGGTTCCAGTGGTCTTAGTTTAGAAAGGTGATCTCTTTCAGGTATCTGTGGCTTCGAATTTCTTGCCCTGCCTTAGCACCTAGATCTTCGGGGGACTGAACTGGGGTGTCAGTGCAGAGCTGCAGTCAGGACACTGAGCGGCATACCAGTCGATATTGCAGCCGCAATGGGGGCAGCACCATCTTTTCCTCTGCTCCCCAGCCCAGGCATCAATACCTATCTCCCGCCGGCGTCGGATATTCTCTAAGACTTCGCCATGATGGGGGAGTCCGTCTTTGCTGAAATCAATGATCTGCTGACAGGGGAAATCCGGGCATTGACTGCACTGCACCACACCTTTCTGCAAGGCACAGGCCCGAAGGACACAGCTGCGGCAGACCACCGCTACCACATCAGGAGAGAGACAGCCCTCACAAGCAAGGTCCTTTGCCTGTATCTTCTGCCCCTGCTGTACAGAGAGTACCTCGGCTATCTGATCCAGTAGATTGGAATCACCTCTCTTATAGGCAAGGCGAATCGAACATGCCCCGCAATAAAGGCCACAGGGCGCCGCCCAGTTCTCCCGTTCTTTCCCTTTCATACCAGTGTTCCTACCTGCCAGACTACCTTTTCTATGGTACTCTAATTGCACAGTTTACTATGGTAACATAAGCAAAGCGTAGGCACCCTTTGCATACTAGTGTCCTACCTGCAGACTACCTTTTCTATGGTACCCTAATTGCACAGTTTACTATGGTAACATAAGCAAAGCGTCAGCGCACTTTGACTGTGGAAAATTTGCCAATACATGGTATACTTGCGCTCAAAAGAGATGAAAAAGAGCAATTCGTTTCTAGTGGTTATTGGGGTAATTCTGCTCATTATTGCCTTGGTGGGTGTGGTTTTGCTGGCCGTCAATACTCACACCGCCTCAGCACAGGCCGACAAGCTGGTCTTCACCACACAACCCAGCAGCAGCACGGCAGGGAGCGCATTTGGCACCCAGCCGGTAGTGGCCATCGAAGATGATTTGGGCAACGTGATAGACACTGATAATACCACTCAGGTGACCCTGGCCATCACCTCGGGCACCGGCAATCCTGCGGCTACTCTATCGGGCACAAAGACAGTGACGGCTGTAGATGGCTATGCCAACTTTACCGGACTCAGCATTGATAAATCCGGCACGGGCTACCAACTGACCGCGACCAGCTCGCCCACTCTTACCCCGGCCGACAGCAGTCCCTTTGATGTTACTGCTGGCACAGCTACCAAGCTGGTCTTCACTACACAACCCAGCAGCAGCAACACGGCAGGGAGTGCATTTGGTACCCAGCCGGTGGTGGCCATCGAGGATGATTCGGGCAACGTGGTAACCACTGATATTACCACTCAGGTGACCCTGGCCATCACTTCGGGCACCGGCAACCCTGCGGCCACTCTGTCGGGCACGAAGACAGTGACGGCTGTAAATGGCTATGCCAACTTTACCGGACTCAGCATTGATAAATCCGGCACGGGCTACCAACTGACCACGACCAGCTCGCCTACACTTACCTCGGCCGACAGCAGTCCCTTTGATGTTAATACTGGCACAATTACCAAGCTGGTCTTCACCACACAACCCAGCAGCAGCACGGCAGGGAGCGCATTTGGCACCCAGCCGGTAGTGGCCATCGAGGATGATTTGGGCAACGTGATAACCACTGATACTACCACTCAGGTGACCCTGGCCATCACTCCGGGCACTGGCAATCCTGCGGCTACTCTGTCGGGCACAAAGACAGTGATGGCCGTAAATGGCTATGCCGACTTTACCGGACTCAGCATCGATAAATCCGGCACGGGCTACGAACTGACCGCAACCAGCTCGCCCACTCTTACCTCGGCCGACAGCAGTCCCTTTGATGTTACTGCTGGCCCAGCCGACAAGCTGGTCTTCAGCACACAACCCAGCAGCAGCACGGCAGGGAGCGCATTCGGCACCCAGCCGGTGGTGGCCATCGAGGACAATTTGGGCAACGTGCTAACCACTGATATTACCACTCAGGTGACCCTGGCCATCACTCCGGGCACCGGCGACCCTGCGGCCACTCTGTCGGGCACGAAGACAGTGACGGCTGTAAATGGCTATGCCGACTTTACCGGGCTCAGCATTGATAAATCCGGCACGGGCTACGAACTGACCGCGACCAGCTCGCCCACTCTTACCTCGGCCGACAGCAACTCTTTCGACGTCAGTACCGGTGCCGTAGACCACTACACAGTGACTTCCGACAACTATACTCAGCAAACCAGCATATCATTCACCGTTACGGTGACTGCCTACGATGCCAATGATAACGTGGTAACCAGCGATAACACCACCTCGGTGACCATGGGCTCTAACCCAGACACAGTAATCTTCGATGGCAACGGCAACGGCATCTTCGGTGAGACAGGGGATAATGTAACAACGCTGGCCTCCGGTACCTTCAACATTCAGGCTAAGTGCAATATCGCTTCCGACAACATCACCATCACAGCCAGCAGCGGAAGCATAACATCATCCAGCAACCCTTACACTATCGAGGACTTTCGGTGTTTCATCGCCACCGCTGCTTATGGCACGCCCATGGCCAGCGAAATACAGGTGCTGAGGGACTTCAGAGACAGATACCTGGTAACCAATGCGCCAGGACGATATTTCGTTTCTCTCTATTATAAGTACAGTCCTCCTGCCGCCAGATTCATTGCCCACCATGATTCTCTAAGGGCGGTAGTGAGAGGTGGGCTGACTCCCATCATCTGGTTAGCAAATATCGCTCTGAAGGCAACCATGGTTCAGAAATTGATTGTACTCTGCTCCTTCTTGATAACAGCGATAATGACAGTGGTCGCCTTAATCTGGATAAGGAGAACGATCCGGTCAAAACCGACCTGATCATCCATTGGCAACCAGGCCACGCCCCCGGTGCTCGTAGCGCAGTGTGACTAGGGTACTCAGTCCCCAAAACAAAACGATATAGGCCTCACTTTTGCAGTGAGGCCTACAATCCAATGATCTACCTGTCCTAGGCTTATGCTATCAAGGAATGTTCCGTTCTGGCGATAATATCATCCTGGAGTGACTTGGTCAGGTCCACGAAGTAGGCGGCATAGCCCGCCACCCTGACGATGAGGTCGGCATGCTGCTCAGGATGTTTCTGGGCATCCTTCAGTATCTCGGGGTCGATCACATTGAACTGGATGTGATGTATCCCCAGGTCAGCCCAGGTCTTGAGGTAGTTGGCAAAGACCTCCCGGTTCTCCCCCTCCAGGAAATGGGGGGCAAACCTCTGGTTGAAGAGGTGATTGCAGGAGAGCAGCGGGTCCACCTTGCCCACGGACTTGAGCACTGCGCTGGGGCCCTTCTTGTCCCGGCCCTGCACCGGCGAGACGGTGCCGTCATGGAGGGGCTCCCTGGCTTTACGGCCCTCCGGGGTGGCCGCTACATCAAAGCCCAGGAAGTATCCTACCGAGGCATTGGTGCCGTCCGTATCGTAGGGGTAGCCGTAGTAGGTGGTGAACTTCTGCGTCTCCTCCTTGATGCGGAAGTGGACCTTCTCGGCGATGCTGTCCACATAGTCATCATCATTGCCGAACTTGGGGGCGCTCAGCAGCATCTGGCGCAGTTCCTCCTTGCCCTCGAAGTTCTTCTTCAGGGCATCGAGGAGCTCGGCCATGGCGATCTTCTTCTCTTCAAAGACCAGCTTCTTGATGGCCGCCAGCGAGTCGGCAACATTGTTCACCCCGGTGGGCATGACGTAGTTGCGGTGGAAGTAGTACCACTTGCGGCATTCCTTCCCCCTCGGGATGCATTCATCCACCAGCGCTGAGATGAGGGGCCGGGGCAGGTATTCCTCATACAGGGCATCGGCAATGTTGCTGATGTAGACCTGCGTCCCCATGAAGAAGTTGAACTGCTGGAAGGTGGCCTCGATGATGTCATCGATGGAGGTGAAGGTGAGCGGGTCGGGGGTGGGATAGCCTACCTTCTGCCCGCTGATCCAGTCCACACCCTGGTTTAAGGCCAGCATCATGCAGTTGGTGAAGGAGAACATCCCCATACCCTGGCGGTAGACCATGCTCTTCCCGGGGATGGTCCAGGACATGCAGTTCGAGATGGCGTAGTCCCGGGCATCCTCCAGGGGGATGCCCTTCTCCAGAAGGTAGGGAATCATCATCTTGTCATTGAAGAAGGCCGGCTGGGCCACTCCGGACCTGATGGTGTCGATGGCCTTCAAAACCAGGGCCCGGGGTATCTTGTCATGGTATCGGAAACAGAGGGGCGGCTGCACCGAGTGCAGTTCCCTGGAGGCCTCCAGGATCAGATAGGAAAGCTCATTGGAGGCATCCTTGCCCTCGCTGTCCACTCCTCCCAGGGTGACATTCTGCCAGGCCAGTCCTCCGCCGGCAGAGCCGAAGAGCCTCGGCGGATGGATGAAGCCCATCTCCTCGAACTTGATCCACACCGACTCGATGAGGTTGATGGCCTCCTCTTTGGTGGTCTTCCCTTCATCCAGGTCTTTCTTGTAGTAGGGGTACATGATCTTGTCCAGCCTCACTCCGCAGCCTACCGAGGGCAGCTCGATAAAACCGGTGATCAAATGGATGAAGAAGAAGCACTGCATGGCCTCGTGCAGAGTGCGGACGGGGTTCTCGGGCACATGGTCGCAGATCCCGGCCAGCTTCTCCAGACGCTTCTTCTCCTCCGGCCGGGTCTCCGTCTTGGCCTTCTCCCGGGCCAGCTTGGCATACCTCCTGGCATAGGCGATGGTGGCCTCCAGGGAGATGATGGCCGCCTCCAGAAACCGCTTCTGCTCCAGGTATTCCCGGGCGTCCATATCGGGGTCCTGCGCAATCTCCTTTAACCTGTCCTGGGCCTCCTTGATGATGCCCTTGAGCCCCACCTTGAAGATCTTCTCATAGTTGGGCAGCACCATGTCCCAGGTATAGCTGAAGACGCTCACCGGGGTATAGCCGGTATAGGGCTTCAGCCTCTCCGGCACCAGGCTCCGCTCCATGCCGTGGACCGAGAGCTTCTGCCAGTACTTGTTGATCTCCTTCAGCTCCTTCTTCCCTTCATCGTCCAGAAGGTGCTGGTACTCATTATCCAGGGCCTTCTCCAGCCACCTCCAGTAGAGCTCCGGATAGAGCGGCAGGGAGCGGACATCGCTGGCCATATTGCCCACGAGCCTCTCATTGTCCTGGATGTAGATGGTCATGTTCTCCAGGATCTTCTTTAAGGCCTTGGCCCTCCGGGTGATCATGGGCTCTCCCTCAGTCTCCTTATACGACTGGGTGATCAGCCGGGCCCGCTCCAGGCAGACCTTGACCTCCGCCCGGTACCCCGCATCCATGTCTATCCTCTCCTGACCCCGGTAGAGCCCCTTCACCGCCTTGATAACTACATTCTTCTTTAATTCTTTGATCGCAGCGTCCATTTGGTTCAACCTCCTATATAGAACTATCTCCCCTGGCAATCACTACAAAGGCCGCAAAACTCCAGTCGATGATAGACAACATTAAACCCCGTCTTACGAGCCACCCTCTCGTCAATAGCCTTATCAATCGGTTCCTCAACATCAAAAACACGACCACACTGATCACACCTGAAATGATAATGGTTCTCAGCATTGCCATCGAACCTTGCTAACGCACCTGCAAAATCCAGTTCCAGTATCTGTCCCTCATCTTTCATAAGCTTAAGGTTACGATATACTGTCCCCAGGCTTATATTAGGGATTTCCTTCTTCACCTGGTCATAGACCCAATCAGCAGTGGGGTGCGACTTTGTCCCTTTCAGCACCCGCATTATCGCTTCCCTCTGTTTTGATTTTCGGTTCATTGAATATAACCTGCCAAGTACCTCTTTAATAATAGTAACTGTTATTATAATATATTCATCCCCAAATTTTGTCAAGCCTCAAAGTTCTCATTGAATGTTATCCCGTGAGCAGGCCAAGGTCTATGATCTAAATCACATTAGCACGCAGTTACCGGATACACCCGAATAGGGCTGCAGGTATTGCGGCGGCTGCTTTCTTCGTGGCCGTTGATCTGGTGCTGGCTGACGGAGTGGTGGAAGAGGCTGAGAAGAAGTTCCTGGAGAGACTCCAGCGCACCCTGGAGTTGGATGATGCCACAGTCACCAAGATCATCGATGTGGTGCTAATAAAGAACCACGCTTACGCTTAAGAGAACCTGACAAGAGGAAAAATCGAGAGCTCCCCTGTCTGCGCCGGTTGGACTAAGGCTGGGGTATCCCGCTACTAGTTAAGCGAGAAGGCGCAGGAAGTCACCTGGTACAGATACGTTTTCTTGAGTAATCCCTGGACTTCTTGTTTTCCCACACCTATGTCTTTATGCAGATGATCGGTGAAGATGTG
>CAVRFM010000011.1:0-85375 GCA_963720375.1 uncultured Chloroflexia bacterium
AACATGGCACATGCAACTTCTGCCTCGATTCACAACACAAAGATACTCGAGAGGAGAGGGCCAGGGACTACAGAGAGAAGTTCAACAGCCTGGTATCAGACTATAAGGGCAAGAGCGTATATGATGCGCTTATGTGCTACAGCGGGGGCAAGGACAGCACCTACACGTTGGCTCTTCTGAAAGAGAAGTATGGCCTGAATGTTCTCGCAGTGACTCTCGACAATGGGTTTGTGTCAAATCAGGCATCGCAGAACATACACAACGTCGTGGAGAGACTGGGGATAGACCACATTTTCTTCAAGCCCAGTTTCCATGTATTGGCCAAGATATTCCGCACGTGTGCCACCAGGGACATATTCCCTCCCAAGACCCTGGAAAGGGCAAGCACTATCTGTACTTCTTGTATGGCAATCTTGAAATCGAGCGCACTGCGCCTTGCACTGGAGAAGGACATTCCCTTCATTGCTTTTGGATGGTCTCCAGGTCAGGCTCCAATTACCTCTTCCATTATGCGCAACAACCCCGACATGGTGAGAATGATGCAAAAGACCCTGTTCGATCCGCTGTATAAAATCGCCGGTGATGACATAAAGCCGTATTTCCTTGAAGAGAAGCACTTCAGCAGCGATTATCGTTTCCCCTACAACATCCACCCGCTGGCTTTTCTGGACTACAGTGAAGATGATATCTATAGAGATATCTCACGCTTCGGATGGAAAGCGCCCGAGGATGTCGATGCCAATTCAACCAATTGCCTTCTCAATTCCTTTGCCAACGTTGTCCATGTTGGTCGATTTGGCTTCCATCCCTATGCCTTTGAACTGGCCAACCTGGTCAGGGAAGGATATCTTGATCGTTCCAGTGCTCTTGATAAGCTGAGACGAATGGAGAATCCAGAAGCTACTGCGTTAGCTAAGGAGAGACTGGGAATAACATAGGAGTCGTCTCCAGTGAAGGCGGCAATGTCCGATATGCATCTGCTCCTTCACATGGAAGCGGCGCTCTCGAACTGTTCCTGGTCATGTCGCGGCTTCTAAGCACCGAAACGCTGATGTGCAAGAATCACAGCGCTTCTCAGCATGTGAGTGACTGCAAGTTAGTGTGGATTTGATGCGAAGCTCTTCTTGCTGGGAGGGCACAATAGCATGCCTGTTCACTTGCGATCTTTCGGAGTTAGGTTGATTGCGGTTCGGCAATTCTGGCAATTCTGGCAATCCAGCCTTCAGTAGCATTACACCTTTGCTGTGGCATGGATACGCTTGCCGGGCACGTGGTTCCAGGGCAAACCAGAGCGAGTGCTTCTGGACTTTGTGAGAGAGGGGGATTATGGGTAACACCACCGGACACAGAAGGAGAGAATATGCCCTGATAACTGGTGCCTCGAGTGGTATTGGCTATGAACTGGCAAAGGTATTTGCCCGGAATGGGTTCAATCTTGTTCTGGTGGCGAGGAATCGGGAGAGGCTTGAGACAGTTGCGAAGGAGCTGGCGCGGGACTATATGGCCGACTGCCGTGTGATTCCAGCCGATCTTTCTCTGATGAGTGGCGTTGAAGAGGTTCACAGGAGAGTCCGTGAGAGTAACTTGACTGTCTCCGTATTGGTCAACGATGCGGGCATTGGAAGCTACGGGCCATTCTGCCAAACCGACTTCAGGATGGAAGCTCAAGTGATCAATTTGAACGTAGTCGGGTTGACCTACCTGACAAGGCTCTTTGTGGGGGAAATGGTAGAGAATGGATCGGGGAGAATACTCAACGTAGCTTCCGTTGCAGGATTCTGGCCCGTCCCCAACATGGCCGTATATGCTGCCACCAAGGCGTATGTGATCTCATTCAGCCAGGCATTGTCCAGTGAATTGAAGGGGAAAGGCGTACAAGTGTCAGTGCTGTGCCCCCCGCCAGGTTGATACTAACTTCCTAAAGGACGGGCAAGAGAAGGCGGTAGAACCCCATTCCGGTAGAGTCGCCAGGGTCTTGGAGCGAATGAGGTACATGGACGCGGCAACCGTGGCCTCAATAGCCTACAGGGACCTGATGAGAAGCAAGAGAGTAATCATACCTGGCGCCTTGTACCGAGCTGTTAGGGTCATCATGAAGTTTGTTCCTCAGGGGCTGGTGTCTGATCTTAGGGCGAGACAGCACAGGACGACATCTTCGGATAGACACTAGGATTTCATCTTTCGGAGGCAACGCGGTTGGTGCAGTACGCTTTGGCTGGAAGGACTCTGTCATAGGGTCGTGGCAGAGCAACCGGTTAGTCCAAGTGCCTGAACACCAATGGACTCAGTATCCGGGTGACCGGCAGGCTCGCAGTTTTATCTATTGAACCCCCCGGCTCACCATCACTCTCAGAAAGACATGATAACTGGATTTTTGCATCTCCCTTCGCACCTCGAAGACACCAAGTCATTTCCTAGTGTGCCGTTGCACTTTGATACTGCGCTGTCTCAGGCGTCCAACCCGATTCCACCGGCCAACTGACTTGTCTGCGAATTATGCCAGCCCAACCTTAGATTGGACACGAAGGGGAGCAGCGTGGAGTTCTGCAAGGCGCAGTGGGGTGAAGGCAACGCGCTGCAGTGAAGAGTAGAGGGGTGGGCATCTCTGTCCACCCCTCTGGAGGTCTGACTGTTTCTGTCTATTGCTGTTGGCCCAATCTCATAAACGCGAAGTAGCCCAAACCACCTACTACGGCAACTCCAGCAAGGCCAATGAGTACCCAGCCCCACACTGGCATCCCGCCGCCGGAGGTAGTCTCTTGCGCAATTATGCCGTCAGAGGTGCCTACAACGCTCCACAGCCCCTGGCCGTTCTTGGCCTTGACTGCAAAGTAGTAGGTCGTCCCAGCACTGAGGCTAAGTCCTGTCTTGGTTACCTCAGTGTTGGTACCCACGGAAGTCCAGTTGACCACGTCGGTGCCTCCGCTAGTAGTACCTATGGCGTATTGATACTCGGTAACCCCGGATTCAGCATCGGATGAAGTCCAGCTCGCATGAAGCTGGGTCAAGTCCGGAGGAGGTCACCACGGATATCACCGGCGCCGTAGTGTCAGCGGGGCTAGCAGTGGTGAAGGTCATATCGTCGCCGTACGTTGTGCCATCACCTACCGCCTTGGCCCGGAAATGATACGTGGTCTTGGCAGCTGAGGCCGGTCAGATTGGCGCTAAAGGTACCAATGGCCGATAGCGATTGTGCTGAGGTCTCAGAGCCATAGCTTGTAGTAGTGCCCCACTCGAAGGAGACGTTGCCGCTGGTCGCTGTGCCCAGGCTAGTCGAGGTGCCGTTCAGAGTGGCCGAAGTGGCGGTGATGCTGGTGGCAGCGCTCGTAGTCACCGACGGCGCTATAGTCGAGGTGGTGAAGGTGGCATCGTCGCCGTACGTTGTGCCATCACCTACCGCCTTGGCCCGGAAATGATACGTGGTCTTGGCGCTGAGACCGGTCAGATTGGCACTGAAGGCACCAATCGCCGATAGCGGTTGTGCTGAGGTCTCAGAGCCATAGCTTGTAGTAGTGCCCCACTCGAAGGAGACGTTGCCGCTGGTCGCCGTGCCCAGGCGTAGTCGAGGTCGCCGTTCAGAGTGGCCGAAGTGGCAGTGATGCTGGTGGCAGCACTCGTGGTCACCGACGGCGCTATGGTCGAGTGTGGTGAAGGTCATATCGTCGCCGTACGTTGGCCATCACCTACCGCCTTGGCCCGGAAATGATACGTGGTCTTGGCGCTGAGGCCGGTCAGGTTGTCGTTGAAGGTACCAATCGCCGATAGCGATTGTGCTGAGGTCTCAGAGCCATAGCTTGTAGTAGTGCCCCACTCGAAGGAGACGTTGCCGCTGGTCGCCGTGCCCAGGCTAGTCGAGAGTGCCGTTCAGGGTGGCTGAAGTGGTGGTGATTGGTGGCAGCGCTCGTGGTCACCGACGGCGCTATGGTCGAGTGTGGTGAAGGTCATATCGTCGCCGTACGTTGTGCCATCACCTACCGCCTTGGCCCGGAAATGATACGTGGTCTTGGCAGTGAGGACCGGTCAGATTGTCGTTAAAGGTACCAATCGCCGATAGCGGTTGTGCTGAGGTCTCAGAGCCATAGCTTGTAGAAGTGCCCCACTCGAAGGACACATTGTCGCTGGTCGCCGCGCCCAGCGAGGTGAGGTGCCGTTCAGAGTGGCTGAAGTGTCAGTGATGCTGGTGGCCGGATTTGTGGTCACCAGCGGCATAACTGGCAACAAGTTGAAGTTAATGCCCGAGGTGTCGTCGGGAATGGTGACCGAAACCGGGGTGGCTAAATTGCGAGCGGCGACGTTGTGGTAGTCTTCTGCGGTGACGTTGTCGTAGTACTGACTGATGTATCCAGCGGCCTCTGCCCAAACCAGGTAGCTGCCCGCGGACATATCGTGGCCCAATCTGTAAGAGTTGCTGGTGGAGCTCATGTAGACCTCGTCCACCAGATCGTGGGTAACATTGTCGAAAGCCATGACATGGGCTCCATAGATCGGCGTCCCGTCTGTTCGATAGACAGAGCCCGATATGGAGCCACATGGCCTGAGGATGAAGTCGATGCCTGAGGTGTCGTTGGGAACGGTGACCGCAACCGGGGTGGCTGAACCGATGTCGGTGACGTTGTCGTAGTACTGGCTGAAGTACCCTTCGGCCTCTACCCTAACCAGGTAGCTGCCCGCAGGCATATCTTTGCCGATTATGTAATCGGAGTGGTCTCTCTCATCCACATCTCGTCCACCAGATCGTGGGTAACATTGTCGGCGAAAGCCATGACATGGCCTCCATAGACCGGCGTCCCGTTGTCCGAGACGACAGAGCCCGATATGGAGCCACATGGTGTGAGGGTGAAGTTTATGCCCGAGGTGTCGATGGTAGTGACCGTAACCGGGGTGGCTGAACCGATGTCAGTGACGTTGTCGTAGTACTCACTGAAGTATCCATTGCACCGCGCCCTGACCCGGTAGTCACCCGGGGCCAGGCCTGGTATCGTGTAACTGCCGTCGGATCCTGATGTATAGGTGTCTGCTACCAAAGTGCTATCAGTTGTCGTAGGCAATCACATGAGCGTCCAAAATCGGCGTCGTTCCGTCTGCCTGGTAGACAGTGCCGGAGATTGACCCCGGAGGCGCCGCCACAGCAACACCTGCAATACCGGAGATGGACCCTATCGCCAGGGCAATCACGACAATGATTCCTAAGATGTTACGCATGTTCATTATCCTTGTCCTTTCCGTACTTGAGGTTGACTCTGGAGTCGCAACGAGAGGACTATCAGGCCTATGTCCACGAACCACCAGAGGGCAGTCATATCGCTCCCTGTCTCTTCCGCTCATGCGACATTATAACCAGCCCCAACCTTAGCTTGGACATAAAGGGGAGCAGTGTGGAGGTCTGCAAGGCGGCGAGTGGACTCGAACCACTGCTTAGAGCCTTGCGGGCTCTTGCCTTAACCTCTTGGCTACGCCGCCGCAGCTGGTCAGAACGAGAGGGGTAGACATCTCTGTCCACCCCTCTAAGGTCTGACTGTTTCTGTCTATTGCTGTTGGCCCAATCTCATAAACGCGAAGTAGCCCAAACCACCTACTACGGCAACTCCAGCAAGCCCAACGAGTACCCAGCCCCACACTGGCATCCCGCCGGAACGCGCGGCCGTGGTGAAGGTCATATCGGCGCCGTACGTTGTGCCATCGCCTACTGCCTTGGCCCGGAAATGATACGTGGTGTTGGCAGTGAGACCGGTCAGATTAGCGTTAAAGGTACCAATCGCCGATAGCGATTGTGCTGAGGTCTCAGAGCCATAGCTTGTAGTAGTGCCCCACTCGAAGGAGACGTTGCCGCTGGTCGCTGTGCCCAGCGAGGTGAGGTCGCCGTTCAGAGTGGCCGAAGTGGCAGTGATGCTGGTGGCAGCGCTCGTAGTCACCGACGGCGCTATGGTCGATGTGGTGAAGGTCATATCGTCGCCGTACGTTGTGCCATCACCTACCGCCTTGGCCCGGAAATGATACGTGGTGTTGGCGCTGAGACCGGTCAGATTGGCGCTGAAGGTACCAATGGCCGATAGCGATTGTGCTGAGGTCTCAGAGCCATAGCTTGTAGTAGTGCCCCACTCGAAGGAGACGTTGCCGCTGGTCGCTGTGCCCAGGCGAGTCGAGGTCGCCGTTCAGAGTGGCCGAAGTGGTGGAGATGCTGGTGGCAGCGCTCGTAGTCACCGATGGCGCTATAGTCGAGGTGGTGAAAGTGGCATCGTCGCCGTACGTTGTGCCATCACCTACCACCTTGGCCCGGAAATGATACGTGGTCTTGGCGCTGAGACTAGTCAGATTGGCACTGAAGGCACCAATCGCCGATAGCGGTTGTGCTGAGGTCTCAGAGCCATAGCTTGTAGTAGTGCCCCACTCGAAGGAGACGTTGCCGCTGGTCGCTGTGCCCAGCGAGGTCGAGGTCGCCGTTTAGAGTGGCCGAAGTGGCAGTGATGCTGGTGGCAGCGCCCGTGGTCACCGACGGCGCTATGGTTGATGTGGTGAAGGTCATATCGTCGCCGTACGTTGTGCCATCACCTACCGCCTTGGCCCGGAAATGATACGTGGTCTTGGCGCTGAGGACGGTCAGATTGTCGTTAAAGGTACCAACCGCCGATAGCGATTGTGCTGAGGTCTCAGAGCCATAGCTTGTAGTAGTGCCCCACTCGAAGGACACGTTGACGCTGGTCGCCGTGCCCAGGCTGTCGAGAGTGCCGTTTAGGGTGGCTGAAGTGGTGGCCAGATTAGTGGCAGCGCTCGTGGTCACCGACGGCGCTATGGTCGATGTGGTGAAGGTCATATCGTCGCCGTACGTTGTGCCATCACCTACCGCCTTGGCCCGGAAATGATACGTGGTGTTGGCAGTGAGGACGGTCAGATTGTCGTTAAAAGTACCAACTGCCGATAGCGGTTGTGCTGAGGTCTCAGAGCCATAGCTTGTAGTAGTGCCCCACTCGAAGGACACGTTGTCGCTGGTCGCCGCGCCCAGCGAGGTGAGGTCGCCGTTCAGAGTGGCCGAAGTGTCAGTGATGCTGGTGGCCGGATTCGTGGTCACCGCCTGGACGGGCAACAAGTTGAAGTTAATGCCCGGGGTGTCGTCGGGAATGGTGACCGAAACCGGGGTGGCTAAATTGCGGGCGGCGACGTTGTGGTAGTCTTCTGCGGTGACGTTATCGTAGTACTGGCTGATGTATCCAGCGGCCTCTGCCCAAACCAGGTAGCCGCCCGTGGGCATATCGTGGCCCAATCTGTAAGAGTTGCTGGTGGAGCTCATGTAGACCTCGTCCACCAGGTCGTGGGTAACATTGTCAAAAGCCATGACATGGGCTCCATAGATCGGCGTCGTTCCGTCTGGCTCGTAGACAGAGCCCGATATGGAGCCACCTGGCGTGAGGGTGAAGTCGATGCCTGAGGTTTCGTTGGGAACGGTGACCGCAACCGGGGTGGCTGAACCGATGTCGGTGACGTTGTCGTAGTACTGACTGAAGTACCCTTCGGCCTCTACCCTAACCAGGTAGCTGCCCGCAGGCAAATCTTTGCCGATTCTATAATTGTTGCTGGTGGAGCTCATCCAGGTCTCGTCCACCAGATCGTGGGTAACATTGTCGGCGAAAGCCATGATGTGGCCTGAATAGATTGGCGTCCCATTGTCCGAGACGACAGAGCCCGATATGAAGCCACCTGGTGTGAGGGTGAAGTTTATGCCCGGGGTGTCGATGGTAGTGACCGTAACCGGGGTGGCTGAACCGATGTCAGTGACGTTGTCGTAGTACTCACTGGAGTATCCATCGGCCCGCGCCAGGACCAGGTAGCTGCCCGGGGCCAGGCCTGGTATCGTGTAAGTGCCATCGTATCCTGACGAGTACGCGGTTGCTGCCAAAGTGTTATCAGTAGTGTCGTAGGCAGTCAAAATAGCGGAGCCGTCAATCGGCGTCGTTCCGCCTGCCTGGTAGACAGTGCCGGAGATTGACCCCGGGGACGCCGCCACAGCAACACCTGCAATACCGGAGATGGACCCTATCGCCAGGGCAATCACGACAATAATTCCTAAGATGTTACGCATGTTCATTATCCTTATCCTTTCCGTACTTGAAATTGACTCTGGAATTGCAACGGGCAGACATCCGCCCGGTCGGATGCCCCCATATTCTGAAGGATCGGACCATCACGGATGGAATTGCTCCCAAATTGGTGGGCTGCACTGTGCCTTTTGCCCGGAAGTGCTGTGCAGTTCACGGTGCGCCTTCCCCGTTCGATATTGGGGCTAGCCATCAACAGCTCTTCCCTTGCCAGCGAAACTATGAACGACACCGAAACAAGACAAGAATATCACTCCCACTAGACAGATACAAGAGGCCGCAAGTCAGCAACCATTCCCTCCGAGATTTCCCATATCGACTCGTAGTGGGCTGACCCTCGTCCCTCTTATTAGTCTTAAAATCAATGATGTACCCATTACATCTTACATCCGATTGTCAAGCCTGTTCAGAACCCCCGGACAACCCATAGCATCCCGGGAGTTCAGATCCGGCACGCCAAAACACCTGTTTAGCAACCCAGGAGTAGCTCTCCACCCGAAAAAAGAAAATCCTTCTCCTATCTTTTTCATCTGGCTGCCTGTGTGTCTTCAGTGTCCTAGCCAGAAGCCAGGCGTAACCGGCTTATCCGCTCCAGGATGGTAGCAAAACAAAAAATGGGCTGTAGGTGGCGCTTAGCTAGGCAGTAATAACACTGGTCGGAGAGTTATGCCTGTGGATTTAAAGATATGGAATTGCTGCTACTATCCACATAGCCTTATGGCATGCTGCAGCATAGCAGCAGCAAAGGTGCAGCTAAGTTTTGTGTGCTATAGAAGTTAGGTTTTGTGTTTGCTGAGGGAGGGGGCTCTATGTTGTTAGGGTTGCTGCAAGTGATGCTATAAGTGCTGCTGCAGTGTGGAGATGGGCTGTCAGGATATGCAGGGTTAAAAGGGGTAGTATTTGAGAATGGGCGTACCGGAAGTCCTGATGCAAAGGAAAAGGGTGGACATTGCTGCCCACCCCTATGGAGTCTCTCCTTGAAGTCAGCTTATCTTGCTGCTAATCTTTTCCTGACAGCATAGGCCGCTATGCCTGCTCCCAGTGCTGCTCCAAGGCCAACATAAATGCTTGGGAAAACAGGGGCACTATGAGCACTTCCCCCGCTTGGAGAAGGAGGATCGCCTAGCCCACCTGGGTCAACAATCACCCCGTTGTGCGTTAGGTCATCGTCCCCTAGACCACCATCGGTCAGCTTTATGCTGATAATATTGCTGCTAATGCGAGTCCAGGGAATCCGGTACCAGTGAGGGTTGCTGTCTGAAAGCGTTGGGCCGTATTTCCAGTACTGGGCATCGTCTGGGACGGCGGATGGGAGAGTAATGGTGATGGTTCCTGATTGCCCAGATGTCAGACCTGTTATGTTGAACTGGAAGAAACCATCGGGGAATTTAAGCTTGCTTTGATTGACTTCGGGAGGCAAGGCAGGCAAATTGCTTTCGGATACTGCCGTGAGGTTTTCTATGGTGCCCATGGCTGGAGTGAGCCCAGCCGTACCACTATGTGTGGCCGTCTCCACCTGGGCTGCAGCAGTAAAACTAAAGCCAGTAATTACAATCTCGGGATCAACATAGCCCCCCTGGCCATAGTTAGAAGGAGGCTGATTGTTATACAACCACAGATCCATGTAAGCGTGGGAGGCGGAGCAATCCTGAGGTAGTCTTGCCAAGTAATCAGTGGGAGAATAATCCCAACTCGTAAGCTGTGAACCACCGCTGTACAAACTCTGGAAAGACACACCAGTACTACTCCAAGTGAAACTATTTACAGTGCTACCACTTTCATAGACACTGTACCTACTGTCTGAGGTAGGAAGCCCAGACTGAGCTGGAAATACAGTGTACTTCCCATTATTAAATAGGGGAAATAGGGAGTAGGAATTCCCCCATTCAGAGTACTCTATATCAATCTCATTAACCCCAGGAGTGTTGACCATTTCATGAGTGAAAAGGCCCAAAACAACGTTCTGGTCTAGGTTATTTACACTACTCTGCACATCGAAGGTGTAGGTACCAAATCCTAGAGAGTTTAAGGTTCTCACCTCTGCGCATTCCCATACTCCATCTACATCAGTGATTTTTAGATGAAGATAACCGTTACCATCAACCCAAGCATTAGAGGCAGTATAGCTATCAGGCCCTGGAAGGCCAGAATAGTCACGTATTTCCCATGTATATCCCGCAAAGGTAAGGGTAGGAGTATCAGCCGAAACAGATCTAGTAGATACAAGATAAGGAATATTTAGACCCAGGAGGGCTAATACTAGAACTACCGATAACGAGGCTACTCTCTTCATATTTCTCTTCATGTTGCCCTGCTCGGGCACTAGGTATGTAGAGGCCTGACCGAATTGCATATCGTGTGGGAAAGCGGTCTGGATGCTAACACAAGAAGGCAGAGGATGTCAATTTCGTTCATAATCCACCACACCTTCTGCATTTATACCCCATGCTCTCCTTTCTCGATTTCTGCTGATTGTCCACTAATAAGAAACGTTGCTACAGTAGCTACAGCAGCAGGACCCAGAATAAGCACAAGAATCGGACTGATAACAAGCAGCCCTACCACAGTTGCAGACTCGATCTTTTCTTTCATCGTTTCCCCCACCCCTTAATGCTAATTTCTCTAACATCAAGATTGACGTTCCAGCCACTCCTGCCGAGCATCCTCGAATTCTTCAATGACTGTGTTTATTTCTGCCATGTCTGGTTCGCGGGTGGTCATATTACAGAAGTTATCCCACCACTCACGGCACTGTACCGACGCAGGGCAGCCGTTACGAATGTCAGCATTCATCAAACAGCACTTATGAAGATGGTCGGTAAGCCTCTTGAATGTGGTCCCCATCATGGATTCATAGTGGAAATCCCTTTGACGGTATGCTATTTTCATAATCAATTCCTTTCCCAAGTGGGCGATTTTGTCAAAGCTCATGGAGTCAATAGCCCATTGTCATGCCAACCTCGGCTTGGATACAAAAGGGACAGACTGAAGTGGCGCCTTCTCATGGATCTGCTCTTCCCACTTCGCTCTCTCTAATACAGTTGACCATGATGCAAGATTATGAGGCGTCTTGAAGAGATTGGGAAGTGACTGTGTTATAGAATACACTTCTATAGGCCGAGGAGATTGTGCAGATGGGAGTCTCTGGAGATGGTGCAGAGGCACACCCGAATGGTCAGTCTTGAGGATAGCCTGAAGTTATAAATGGCGCCTTGGGTCAGTCAAGGAAGCCCGTCAGGATGTTGTTGAACTCAACAGGTTTCTCGATCATTACCACATGCCCACAGTTCGGTATGACTTCCAGCCTTGCCCCCTTGATCTCTCTATGTAGAAACCGACTCATTCTTACAGAGATGCCCCTATCTCTCTCCCCGGCCACAATGAGTGTCGGCGCCTGTATTTGGGACACCCTGCGCCTGACGTCGTAGTTGGTGACCATGCCTCTTATGCATGCATACGCTACGTACTTTGGTACCTGCGTAGCCCTCTCAAGATCCGGATTAATGACCTCTTCCGGGGGGCTGTAGCCCTTGCGGCCCTGCATTCTCCGAGCGAACATGCCATAGGGAACAAGATAGCCCAGCCCTGCTATGATGGTGCCAACTAGAGGCAACTGGACGAGCGTGCTCGCAGTTGTACTAACGAGCACCAGCTTGGATACCCTGTCAGGGTGATCCAATGTGAGCATGAGGACCGTCATGCCACCGAGCGAATGGCCAACCAGTGTGACCTTGTCCAAGTTCAGTCCCAGTATGAGGCCGTTGAGATCGTCAGCCAGGGTCTGAACGGAGTAGTCGCCTCTGGGTTTGTCCGACTTGCCATGTCCTCTATGGTCATAAAGAATCACGGTGTGCTTCTGCGCCAGGATGTCTGTCTGAGCCTTCCAGACAGAGCAGTCATCCAGCATGCCGTGGGAGAAGATGACAGGCTCTCCCTTTCCGTACTGCTCATAGTATAGGCTGATGTCCCTGACCTTAACTGTAGGCATGACTCCTCCTTTAGTATGCTGCAAGCCTATATGGAGGCGTACATATGGAAGTCGCCTTGGACGTCTGAACCCCGACCTATGACCAATTGTTTATTGCCAAAACAGCCCGCTTGTCTCATAGGGTCTGACGACGTACACCATCGAAGCATGGTACCCGCGGGTGGTGTAACGGCCCTTCTGCACATCTTGGCGTGGCTCTGTAATGCTGCTATCGCCTCCAGATCTGCCACCACCTCCGCGGACTAGGTAAAGCATTGACCTTGCTTTCCTGTCGGCCTATGAGGATTTGCGCTTCCCGTAGTCGCTCATTGGTGTCTGCCAGCTCTGTTTTCAGTGTCGAGATCTTAGCCAGCAGATCTACTATTCTCCTATCCTTTTCCGCCAGGAGATCCTTCAGGGCACTTATCCTGGTCACATCCTGTTCAATGGGCTGGACATCGTCCACGTCAACGCGCCATTGTTCACGGCCGTCAATGGCTTCCTTATGGGCTGGTAGTTTGCCACTCTGGATCCAGCGAAGGATAGTCTTCCGGCTCTTGCCGAAGATCTTCGCTGCCTGGTCAATGGACACTCCTTTTGACTCAGTCATGGCCGGGTCACTGTCGTAGTCATTGGGCTTATCATACCACCCCAACCTCAGCCGGAAACAAAAGGGGACAGCCAGAAGTTCTACAAGGCTTCTCTGGCTAATAGAGTCCAAATCACTCTCTCAGAGTTCCTTATCACCCTGACCGTGACTCTTGGCATGGCCGCAAGCCAGACACGTCCATGTAGCCCAGTATTCACAGTGGGTTATTTTCCTCCCGCATAGAGGACAGAACAAATCCTTTGTGTCCATCGGTTGCTGACAGAGCTAACAACATAACACTCCGAATCTATCGAACCTGTGTATCGTCTTTAGACTGCACTTTGTACAGGTTCCTTGGAAAGTCTCAAGTCTCATTTCTGCCCTTATCAGTCTCCATTTCCCTTTCGGAGATTATACCCCCTTATCAGGGCAAGGCCCAAGAAATGCCTTCTAGAGCGTTGTAGTGGGTCAATCCGCTGGGTCTTTTGATTTTGAAATTCTCAAAAAAGTCAATCTTAGGCATGATCTGGTTTCGTTTGGTTACTGTTGTCCCAGCCCCAAAATTAGTTCGGCGTTTCCTCACGACTCGGTAATGTAATCGGTAATGTAAAAGAATGTTAGTCTTTAGGTGCGCGTCCAGGTCTATGGGAAGATGGGCATGTCTGCCCAACCAGTCTCTACAGACCGACCGGAGCCATGGTGCTACTGAATTCAGAGTAGTCTGGAAGACAACGGCTAGTAAGCCTAGTAAGGGCTTAGGACTATCCTCGAACCTCACCCCCCCACAGTCCTCCCACTGAGCCCCCATTTGTATCCAGGCTGAGGTTGGGGTGGTAGACTTTTTGACATAACCAATGTTTTGTAGTATCGTATTCGAGACATACTGCTAGGCAATCCGGGGGGTGAGAGAATGCCAGTATATGAGTATCGCTGCACATCGTGTCTCGAAGAGCTTGAGTTGATGCGCCCGATGAGTGAGGCAGACGAATCTGTAAATTGTCCGCACTGCGGTTCAGAGGCATGGAAACTGGTATCCGGCTATGCCTGCAGGATAGGCACATACGTACGGCCGTTTGAGCAGCCCTTCAGGGAAGAGGAGAGGCCTTTCAGGGAGGAATTGGGTTTGCGGCTTTTGGGGGAGCCCTCCAGAGAGGGAATGGCACTATGGCCATGGCCATCGGATCAGCCCTTCGGAGAGGAATTTGATTTCCGGCTATCAGAGGAGCCTTTCAGGGAGGCGTCGGAAGAGGCCCCACAAGATGAGTCCTTTTGGGAAGAATTGATTTCTTGGTCACCAGAGAATCCTCCTAGGGACGAATTGACTGAGAAGCCTTCAAGTAGCGAGACAACAGTGGAAGAGGCGGCGGAGCCTGCAAGGGCTACTGATCGTCAGCTTCGAGTTTACCAGGGGCAAGCCGCAATTCCTATGGAATCTTGGCTGGGCATGGACTTGCGCTGGGTGCTGGTGGCAGCAGCCATCATAGCGTCTGTGGTGATATCTCTAATCTGGATTCTGGCGACTGTTTTTTAGAATCCTTGTAGTGCCCTATTGGGTATGCTCTCTCTCGGGGACTGGACACAGAATACCTGCCCCGGTGATGCTTACTTGAACCTCAGGCAGCCCTCAAAAGTTGCCGACCTGGCGGAACCTCTGTACTATCTCCAGGGACTACCACTGACCTGGGCCTTTCATGGTCATGGCGTTCAATCCTGTTCTCATCTTACCGGGCACTGCCGGCGGCGGAATCCCCAGAGCACAACATCAGTGACAACTATGTGACGTTCTCAACATGCATTGAGAGGCAGATGTGAACGTATCGATGTAGCCTATATAGTTGCACTGAGTTCAACTCAGTAGCCTGTGAGAAGGGGGTTCCTAATGAAGAGACTACCCGTAAGGACTGAGACAAGAGTGAAGGTGGCACCTGCACCGCAGCTTTCCTACATCTGGGTGTTGTTTGCCGCAGGTTTCATAGGTACCATAGTGGTATCTCTAATCTGGGTACTGGCGAGCAAATTTTAGATTCCTGTAGTATCTACTTTGGCGTGCTTTCTCTCGGGGACGGTATAGAGGATACCTGCCTCGGCAATGCCTCGTGGACCTTCATGGTGTTGCGAACACAATCACACTTTCCCCTGAGATTTAACGCAGCCTAACCACTGCGGAGAACGGGTAACTGCATCTGGCGTATAAACTGGCCTGGCGGTCGGTCCTGCGGTTGGAGCAATTCCCCTTTGTATCCAAGCTGAGTTTGGGGTGTATAATGTGCTGCAAGTGTTTCCGGGGGACTTGAGACAATGTGTTCAAGTTGTTGGGCGGGATTGTGACACTCATAACTCTTCTGCTGATGTAACATTCCTCTGATTGTTCATGCAACAGTAAAGCCACAAGGGTGATTTGGAGAGGTTGGGTAGGAGGGAGGGGCTGCTAATGTCTGCGAACCAGAACATCAAAGTCAAAATTGAGCTGGGAAGCGTCCAGGAGACTTTGTTGCTGGCATTATGGTTTCGTGCTAGGGAGAACGAGAAGGAGAATCCCTATCTTCTGGATCCGAAGGCTTCGGAAATCATCCGTGAGCTGGATTATGATTTCCGAAGAATGGAGAAGGCCCTTCCGGAGGCTGTTATCCTGACTTCTAACATCAGTTCCAGGTATTGCGATGTGGCCATAAAGGGGTTCATTGCTGCCCATCCCAAAGCAACGGTGGTGAACATTGGGGCTGGCCTGGATACCACCTTCTATCGAGTGGACAATGGTTCCATCCGTTGGTATGACCTGGACCTTCCTGATGTCATAGACCTGCGCAGAAGGTTGATGCCTGAGACAGATCGCTGCACATGCGTTGCGAAGTCCGTCTTTGATTTTACCTGGTTTGATGACATCGGAAACCCCAGGGATGGCCTCTTTATGTTCGCTCGTGGGGTATTCTGCTACCTTGATGTGGCGGATCTGAAGAGGCTGTTTGCCGCCCTCGCTGTCCGCTTCTCTGGGGCCGAGATGATTTTCAATTCCTACAACCTGGTTGGAAGATGGGGGGCAAATCATCTCGTTGTCAGACGGGCTGGGATCAGGGAAGCTCCCCTGAGGTGGGCCATCGGCACAGCAAAGCAGTTGACCAGGTGGGATAACCGCATTGAGATTGTTGATGAATGGCCACTGTTCAGCCGTGTTCCCAAGGAACCCTCATGGAAATGGAACACTGTCGTGTTCATGAACTGCAGTGACTGGTTCAAAATGCAGGGCATGATCCATCTGCGGTTCAAGTGAGGCCAAATAACGTCTTCCCCCACCAGCGCCTTCTATAACTCAAGCCTATCCTCGGAAGCAACAGGCCCGGCAGCCCGGGAACTCTAATCATTTTCTAAGGGTTTTCTAATCCGACTCCAATCTAAGATTCGGTTTTATGGGGTATCATCACGGATATGGTTTGCAAGGATGAGATGAAGATGCAACCGAGAGTCTTACAGGCTTACCAGAGAATCACCAAGCTCTTTAGTGTTCAAGGCACGGTATACCGGTGCCTTAGATGTGACCATACGTGGCAAGCTCGAAAGAAGTCAAGACCGAAGAACTGCCCCAGTTGCGGCAGTGGCCGATGGGATGAGCCTAGGGTTAGGTGGGGATGGTCCGGCTCCTATCGGCACGCTATCAATTGACGGCAACCGGGTCATCTACTGACAGCAAACACCTCACCCCGCCATCCCCTTCCGTAACTTCAGACTGTCTCTGCTTGCCAAATCTTCCACAGTCTCCCGAAGAAACAGATGCCAAACCTGTTAGTAGCAATTTTGTGACAATATACAGGGGTGTTGAGACTGTCCGGTTAAGTGATCCATCTACAATGTCACTGTAATGTTATCTCTTTACAGTATCAGCTGTCCTATCGGTAATCGTGATATGTCGTCAACAACCAAGCAGTATCGTCGGTTCAACGTTTCAGCGACACTGGATACGCTGCGTGACCATATTGGCAGAGGGCTGGGGTCAGCAGCGGACAGCTCCTCCAGCGTGCTGCCTTTGAGTGAGGCAGAACAACAAGCCCTGCTCCGGGCGACCCCCGACTTCGTCTTTCGCATTGAAATGGAACAGAATGGTGCTGTTTCGGTCATAGGTAATGGCACTCGAACCCACATCGCTGCTGATGCAGTTGCGAACCCTCACAGCCAGCCTGGCAAGAAGGATGGGCCGGATGATCTGATGAGGAGTCTATGTGAAGAACTTGCACGTCATGGCGAGAAACTCATGGGAGAGTTCCTGCGGACTGGGGAGGTGCAGGTTCTTGAACTCCAGCTTGCTCACAATGGTCAGACGACCTGCTACGAGGTTCGGGCAGTGGTCTGCGAGATTAGAGAAGTCCTTGTTGTGGTTAGAGATGTCACTGCACGCAGGGAGGCGGAGAACGCCATAGCCAAATCAAAAGATGAACTGGCTCGCCTGAATGAATTACTCCGGAACGAGGCGTCTTTGCGTGCCGAAGAGGAGAGGATTCTCAAGAAGAACTTGGGAAGGCTGCAGAAGCTGCTGGAGGATACCATCGGGGCGATAGCCCTTATGGTTCAGAAAAAGGACCCCCATACGGCTCGTCATCAGAAGCGGGTGAGTAAACTCGCCTGTGCCATAGGCCGGGAGATGGGCCTGAAAAGCAGCCAGGTCGATGTCATCGGCTTGGCGGCGCTCCTTCATGATTTGGGCAAGGTGTTCATCCCTGCCGATACACTCGACAAACCGGGCAAGTTGAGTGAAGCCGAATTCTCGATAGTCAAAGACCATGCTGAGGCAGACTTTCAGATACTCAAGACTGTTGATTTGTTCTTGCCGATTGCCGATATTGTTCATCAGCATCACGAGAGGATCAATGGTTCCGGATACCCTCTGGGGCTGAAAGGTGATGATATCCTGATAGAGGCTCGGGTAATCGCCGTGGCTGACGTAGTTGAGGCTATGGTCTCCGACCAGACCTATCGGTCGGCGCTGGGCGTGGAAGCAGCTATGAACGAGATTACAGCCGGCAAGGGAACGCTGTATGATCCGAATGCCGTTGATGCCTGCGTCAGGCTATTTGGTGAGGGCAAGTTCGAGTTTGATAAAGCAGAGACTGGCCCCCCTCTGGAGACTGGTTCAGGTGAAGTCCAGACTCCTCTCTCACTCCCCACCGGCGCCCTGTAGAACCTCGGGCTGTCCCCAAACACTGGTGCTCCCCTCATAGTGCCCCGCTAGTTGTTCTTTTAGGGTACTGTTCCATTCAGGTTAATGTTGAGCTATAATCCCCTTGTTATGGAAAGCCTCCATGATGCCTTGAAGACTCTCATCGGCTTGGTAATGGATTCCATCGACTTTGTATTTGAAGGTGCAGTCTTTGCAATAGTCACACCTTCAATAGTCTCGTGGGGAGTCTCCTGGGCAGGTCATCTTACTTCCCCATCAAGTTCGGCTGTTGCCATTGCTGCACTGTCGGTATTGGAGCTTGTGGCTGTTGTTGCTTTTGTGGCTTCTGTACGGACTAGACTGACAAGACTGTAGGCTCTTCGGGTTATGCCAGCCTGGTATAAGTGGGAAAGCATACTCGGTCTGATGGTCTGGCGTACTGCTTGGGCTTGTCGCTGGGGTGAAACGCCTTCGCCGGATCTATCCTCCGCCGGCACCTTGGGGGACTTCAGTCTGTTCGTACCAAGTAGAGTGGACAGAGATGTCCGGATGTCCACCCTATTCTGTTCGGCAGGATCGCCAGGTGGGGCATGATGTCCTGTCCATACTGTCCAGGGACGCTCCGTTCAATCCCCTTGCATCAAGAGGCACTGCTACGAACAGAATCTCCAGTGGAGTGCCCTAGAGACATTCCGTCCATAAGAATGGACAGAGTCTCACCGTAGTGTATCCGCTTGACCTGCCCCGTTCGTTTTGAAGACCGCCACTGACCTCTCCAACTCGTTAGACATATCAGTCAGGGACTGGGCTGAAGCAAGCACTTCCTCCACCTGCGCTGACATCTCTTCCATTGACGCCGATACCTCCTCCGACGCCGCACTGTTCTCTTCTGCTACACTGGCAGTAGTCTCTACGGCCTTTGATACCACACCCGAGCTCGCTATCATCTCCTCAGTCGCCGCCGAATTCTGCTCCACTATCTGATTGATCTGGTCTATCGCCTCTATCATACCGCAACTCAATTCCTGCAGTTCCTGCGCGGCCGTAAATATCTGGTCTACCTGTCTACCCACCTTCTCCGACCTCGCCAGTATGTCATCCAGCGCTGATCCGGCATCAGCAGCCAGCTTGTACCCTACTCCTACCTCCTTGCTTCCCTGCTGCATCGCACCTACCGCTTCCCTAACCCTGCTCTGTATACCACCTACCAGTGCCGCTATCTCTTTTGTCGCCACTGACGACCTCTCCGCCAGCTTCCGCACCTCATCCGCTACCACCGCAAACCCGCGTCCCTGCTCCCCGGCCCTTGCCGCCTCTATCGCCGCATTCAGAGCCAGCAGATTCGTCTGCGCCGCTATGTCATCTATCGTCGCTACTATCTTCCCTATCTCCTCCGACCTATCCCCCAGATCTGTTATCTTCGCTGACACTGTTTCCATCGCCTTCTTGATCTTGTCCATTCCTTCTACTGTCTCATGTGTCTTCCTTGTACCCTCAGCAGCAGAGGATGCCGTGCTTTCCCATTCTTCGTCCCCTGCCTTCGCATTGGTCGATACCTTGACTATAGCCGTCGAAACCTTCTTTACTATCCCGCTCGCTTTCTCCACACTCTTCGCCTGCTCCTGTGCTCCCTGTGCTATCTGATCAATAGCACTCGACAACTGCTCCACATTGTTCGATGTCATCTGCAATGACGTTGATTGCTCTGCAGCACCTTTGGCTATCTGCTGTATCGTGCTGGTTACCTGCTGCGTTGCCTGCGCTGTTTGCTCTGACGTCTTCGATAGCTGTTTGCTGGCTTCGGCTACGCTCGCTGCAGCTACCTTTACCTTCGCGATAAGATTGCGCTGATTTGCTGCCATCTGCGCGAACGCCTTAAGAAGTGTATCTTTGTCTGATCTCGGGTTGATCTCTACAGTCAGATCGCCGGCAGCAATCCTCTCTGCAATCCCGATCAACTCCTTCATGCGGGCTGTGACCATGCGGCATGAGCGGGCCACTGCCCCAACCTCATCATGCGACCTGACCGTGAATGTTCGATTCGAGTCACCCTCAGCCAAAGCCTCCCACGTCTCAGCTACCGAGTTCAGCGGCCTGACAATGACTATGCGGACGATGATGATGAAGAGAACTAAGATAAAAACGGCGGTCACGCCGGAAAGCGCGCCCAAGGTATACTTGTTGTTGAGACCCGATAAGGATGATATGTCATTTTGAGATGCTGCGGTAGCGAGAGTCCACCCCCATGGTTCGAAGGACTCGGCATAAGCTATCTCGGAGACAGCCTTGCCGGAGTTGTTATCTCTCCACTCATAATTATAGAAGCCCCCTCCATCACCTCTGGAGATGTTGACCATGTCTATGTATATCGGTTTGCCATTGAGATCCGTCAGGCTGCCCACGTTAGTGCCAACCAGGCTTGGACTGGACTGATCCGCAAGCAAAATAGGCTGGTAGTCTGTTACCCAGAAGTACCCAGTACCGTCTGTGCCGTAGCTCAGGCTGCCAATGGCGGCCAGCGCCTGTTCTTGCGCATCGCTTCTTGTGAGCACGCCGGTGTTTTCGAGGTTATGGTAGTATTGCAGCATACCGTAAGCGGTTTGAGCTTCCTCACTAACCTTGGTCTCTCTTTCGTGCAGCAGTCTATTCTGCATAGTGGGAAGTGCGAATACACATGCGTATATGTTCAGTAAGGTCAGGGCGACGAAGACGAATATTGCCAGTTTCCACGTCACGCTGAACCTGATTCTTCTTCTTGCCTTCTTTTCCATTTTTGCCCTTCCTCCTTTTACTTCTCTGATCGCCTACGCCTATAAATATAAAGTCACCATCGACTCGCCGGTATCGAGTCTCTGGCCGTATCAGTGCAGTGTTCAGCCATGGCAATTCTCAACACGGAGACCACCAAGACAGTTTGTCGTGAGGGGATCAAAGCCAGTGGCATAATGAAAGACCTTGGCACAGAAACAGAATGTCGAGCCGGCCGGATGCATTCCCTCATTCGGATTCTTACTATAGCTGTGTCATCTCACAATGCCATCTCACATAGACCTGGTGGCGTTTCAAATACCTCTCAACGGCGCGTAATGAACCATCGTACGCGCTATGCTGGAGTATTCCTGCTGTACTGGTGAGCAGGAATGTCTTGCCGTAGGCAAGATGAAGTTTGGGTGGTATAATGTCGCACAAGAAAATCTCGGGATCAATGGATGGAGGTGTCATGACTGAAGAAGATATTGCTAAGAGACTCTATTCAATCGATAGGCGGCTTGAGAGGATGGAGAAGGGTGGTGAAAGACAACTGGGTTTCAGCATCGGCTTTGGCGGCGTAGCAATAGGCACAGGAATGGTCATATCAGGAGTTTCCTTGTCTAAGAATATTTATATATTAGTAGGAGCACTTATATTTGTCTTGGGAGCCTCAGTTATGATGATTTCTGCACTCAAAAAAACTATCTAAGACTGTCAGAGGAATATTCAGGTAAGAGTCAGCGGCGTTGCCCAACCGGTTGAGGACGTGTATCTGAAGAAGGAAATAGTGGCCAGGCAATTCAACTTACCTCATCCTTAGTCTGGTGTCTGGTACCCTATAAGCTGGATAGTATCACTTACGACATACGCCTGGGTACTTGACAATCACACTGCTAGGTATACAATACTGCAGAAATATTAAAGAAAGCTTACTGGAGAGGTATTCAGATGCGGTCACAGAAAACGATTGAAGAGAGATTTAAGAGTCTCGACTTGGAGCTTATTGCTCACCAAACGCAAATCAGCAAGTTGAGCCTACACCACGACTTTGACTTGCTTTCCCTGCTCGAGGCCGAGCAGTCCCTGCTTCTGACAGAGATGGCTGCCTTGACATGGGTGCTGGGCGGTTCATGGGATGAACCAGAAGAAGCCTACCCGAGCTGCCTGGGCCACCGACGTGTCCCGGACCATCACCGTGTCAGTGCAGGAGTGTAGCAATGCCTGGTAGAGCTTCAGGCTAGCCCACTCCCCTCATCTCCTCCACGAAGCGTACCTTTGTGTCCAAGCTGATGTTAAAGTGTTTTTATCTTTCGTAAGATTCGTGCTGGGATTCGGATGAATGTATGAGACAGCCGATTTCATCGATGCGGGTGTCAGTAGCACTTGCTTGCAAGGAGGCGAAGGATGTGGATATTTGACCTCTTGTTAGGGCTAAAACCCAATGTTAAGAGGATGGAGGCTAGGAGAGACGTCAGAGGATTGATGAGAGCTCTGAAGTACAGGAGAGACCCCTCTGTACGGGCGGAGGCGGCAAAAGCCCTTGGGGCAATTGGAGGTGCTGGTGTAGTAGAAGCTCTCACCGGAGCTCTTAAGGATAAAGATAGGTCTGTTCGATTAAGCGCAGCAGAAAGCCTTGGAAAGATAGGTGATGCAAAGGCGGTAGATTTTCTTGCTGATGCCCTGACTGACACAGACTGGTATGTTAGGGTACACGCAGCGACAGCCCTTGGAGATATGAAGAACGCAAGGGCAGTAGAACCTCTTGTTCGTGCCCTGAAAGATGAAGATAAGGCCGTCAGACAGTGGGCAGCACAAGCTCTTGGAGAGATAGGAGATGCGAGGGCTTTGGAGCCCCTGACCGCAGCTCTGTCAGACAGAGAAAGTGCTGTTAGGGAGGCCGCAACTGAGGCCATAGCCAGAATTAGGATGAAAGGGATAGATAACGGCCCCTTATAAAAATTCAGGCTGTCGTCATCGATTCCTTTCTGAAGACCATGCACATTATGTTCACATATACCGACCATCAGTCTTGCCCCAAACGTCATACTCGTGCGTAGCAAAGTTGACAACTCACAGAATCTAATTTACGTTGGAGTATTAGGGATTACTAAATCATCGTGAGCTAATAGGGAAAACCAGTCTGCGCAGGATGGCTGGCAGTCAGTTGTGATCTCATTGGGAAAGGGGGGTGAGCCTGACTCCGCATACCGGGTCAGGATACTGGCTGCCCAGCCATCTCCTTTTCTGCCACTTCATTCGACCTTCGTTCATCGGCCACACCTCATTACTGTCAAATACCCTCTGAGGGCGTGGAAATCACTGGGGATGGTGCAGGGATACACGACGCCAGTTACTCTTTGAGGGCAGCCTGAAGCTACACAGAGTGCTGCTGTTCTCTTAGTGAAGATAGACGTTGCACCCTCCAACCTCAGCTCGGATAGAGATCGATGTTGTTCAGCCTGACCGGACGTCACATGACTCTTTGAATCGGCATGACCTGCATTTCCGGGGATTCTTGGTTCCCACGGCTGTGCCCTCCCCATCCAGCAGTTGCCTGATTCTGGCAATGGCCCTCAATACTTCATCCCGATGTTCCTGGGCAAAGGGCTGCGCCCATATCTCATTTCCTGTGTTTCTGTTCCGCAGCCCGGCTATGATAGGCAATTCCGGTTTGTATTGTTCCTCGAAAGCAAAACAGTAGCCCCAGGTCTGCATCTTGCTGCCCGGCCATGCAATATCGCCAGGCTTGTCATCAACTATCAGAATACGGTCTCGCAGGAACACCACCTCATCAATGTATCCGACAAGGTGTGTCCCTCTAACCGGGACTTCTCTGGCAGATAGAACAATACCTTCTTCCTGTGCCTTTGCCAGGGCATCGGTGACGGTGATCTCAAGCTCTGCAGCTGCTTTGTGAGCCTCATCCAGGGAAGCATGGAAATCTATGCCCTCCTGGACTTCCGGTGTGATCTCTGGCTGTACTCCTCTGATGTGCTCCAGATAAATTTGATACTCACAATATGCGTAGCTGTGCAGCCAGCTGATAGGGATTCTGTCTGTCACCTGTCTCCCTCTCCGGTTCCTTTGCCTTGTGCGTATGGAATTGGATGTCTGGGGATTGGGAATCAACTGCGACATTATAGTACCCTGACCTCATGGATACAAAGTGGGTCTGAATCGAAGAGATTTGGGATGAGGGGCTCATCGAGGGAACAGGGAGACGAAGTCTCCGCTGAAGTCTTCCAGGAAGAGATGCATATCCAGCACATCATTCGAGTCCACCGATATACAGGACTGACTCCCTTCAGTCTGGCTCAGATCACGGACACTCTCAGGCCTCTCGGTTTCGTAGATAAGAGCCGATACCATCGCTCGACTGGCGCAACCGGAGCATTGGACCAGGAAGAACCATAGATCTCCCAGGTTTCCCAATACAGCAACGCTGCCAACACTCTCTGACAGAAAAGCGCGGCCGCAATTCTTACATCTCAGCTTTGCAAGCAATCTCTTGATAATCTCAGGATTCATCTGCCTAACCTGCCGGAACGAGGTCTTTCTCTTTGACAACCTCGAACTCACCTTCGAAGACATATGTCTTGCTGCCATTGTCCATTGTCACCGACCAGCTTCTTGGAACAGCCTCGTTGTCCTCTCTCACACCTGTGATAGTACCCAGATCACCCTTGTCGCAGAAAAGCCACATTTGGCTTGTCATCTGAATCCGTGAGCCGATTTCTACCTTCATGTTTCCATTGCCATTGCCTCCCATGGGCAATACGAGCGTTCCGTCACTGCTAACCCACACTGGAACATGAGTAGAGCTCCCATTGTTGATAGTAACTCCATCCTTGAGGGACCATCTAACATGATCAAAATCACGCTTCGGTGCTTCAATCTCGGCTTCATGATTCATATTGCACTTCCATATCCTGTTGTTGTCGGACCAATGTGTTATAGAGTGGTCGTGGTCTATAAAGTACTTCTACGATATAGTCTAGATCGATACTGTCACGCTGGTGTCTCAGGAGGCGTTTCTGGCGTCACTGACTTCTCTCAGTTACGGTAGAAGCACTGGCCTCTGCGTAAGTAGATGTGCGACCGGTAGAAGGAACATACCGGTACGGGGGAATTTGCCATTCTGCTTCGAGACACCGGCAAGGATAGAGCCTTATCCACTGCGGGATTGCCTCGGCATCCTAACCAACCGCAATAGCCTGTGCAGCGATCATGGGCTGATCTCTGCTGCTCCAAATTTGAACCCTGGAGAGCCTTTTGAAGGCCAACAGTCACGGTGATAGAAACCAAAGGCATATTGTTGTGGAACAGAAACGCCGGAATGGCGCGTTTCTTTCTGCCGGCACGATATCCCTTCACAAGGCCCTATGGCTTACGAGATCTGGTTCTCTCCCCTGTAATCGGAGGAGGGAAGGACTTTATCTTTGTTCCTAACGCCTGCAGAGCAGCGTCACGCAGCTCCTTCAAATGCCTGTCCAGTTGCTTGATCTCCTTTTCAGAGAAGCGAGATGCCAGCAGATCGCGGGTATACCCGGTTATGACTGGCATTGCCCGGTCAACGAGTTCTTTCCCCTTGGGCTGTATCTGGATTCTTACCACTCTCTGGTCCTTCTTGCTCCTGGCCTTTTTCACATAACCGGCTCTTTGCATGCGTGACAGCAGTGCCGAAACACTGTGTTTCTCCCTAAACATGTATGAGGCTATCTGCCCGGGGCTCATAGGGACTCCGCTCATGCTTAAGACGAGCAGGACATCCATCTGAGCGAGCGTTGTCTGCTGCTTGCCGAGTTCGATTTCGGTAGCTCTGAGCGCAGCTTCGCTGGCCTGTCTCAATCGTATCCACGCGGTCATGTATGGATCAGCAATTTCCCAGTTGTACATCGTATTCCTCTCCTCTCCGTTCTTGTGCGAGCGGTCATTTCATTATTCGAACTTGAATCCCTTCTCGGTAAAGACCCTCAGGCAAGCATGGGCCACATCGGGGTCATACAGGATACCGCTGTTGCGTGAAATCTCTTCGAGGGCCTTGTCTACACCGGGAGCGACCCGGTAGGGCCGGTGGGAGCTCATGGCCTCGACAACGTCCGCCACGCCCAGTATTCGGGCTTCTATGAGGAGCTTGTCTTCCCGGATGCCCGAAGGATAGCCGGAGCCGTTCATCCTTTCGTGGTGCTGAATGACAATATCGGCAATCGGCCAGGGGAATTCTACAGTCTTCAATATGTCGTAGCCGGTTTGGCTATGGGCTTTGATCAGCTGGAACTCGATATCGGTCAGGCTGCCGGGCTTGGTGAGGATTTCTTGCGGCACAGAGATCTTGCCGATATCATGAAGGAGCCCGGCTATGCGGATCACCTGGATCTGCTCAGAGGTAAAGCCCATTTCCTCGGCTATGGCGCAGGCAAGCTGGGCCACCCGCTTCTGGTGGCCGGCGGTAAAGCGGTCTCTGGATTCCACCGTCAGTGTTATCGCCTGGATGGTGCCATCCATGGTTTTTTCCAGCTTCCGGAGGCTTTGTTCCAGTTTCTTCCTTGCCTCCTGGCGTTCGGTGATGTCTCTATCAATGCCCCGATAGCCGCGGAGCATACCATCCCAATCGAAAAAGGGGACACCGCTGGTTTCCATGACAACCGGGTGGCCATCTCTATGAATACGGGTGGTTTCGACAAATCTGAAAGGCTTGTGCTGGGTCATAGCAGCAACAATAACCTCAGACGTCTCATGGCCTTTCCCGTTATCAGGACCGAAGTCATAAGGGTGTTTGCCCAGTAGTTCCCCGGCCTCATAGCCCAGGATCTCATGTATCTTCGGGCTGACATAGGTGTAGACACTATTTTCGTCCAGTTCCCACACGAAGTCGCTGGTAGTCTCGACCAGACCGCGGAACCGCTCCTCGCTGCCCCGCAGGGCCTCCTCTGCCACTTTGCGTTCAGTGACATCCCGGCTGACAGCACGATAGCCAAGCAGTGCTCCACGTGCATCGAAGAAGGGGACACCGCTGGTTTCCAGGACAACCGTGTGGCCGTCCTTGTGCAGGCCGTTAATTTCGATAAGTGCGAAAGGTTTTTGCGATGCAATAATAGAGGTGAAGACTTCGGTTATGCGATCTACATCATCAGTGGGTATGAAATCAAAAGGAACCTTGCCCATCAAATCCTCGGGTTCATAGCCCAGTATGTCACGCACCTTGGGGCTGACATAAGTGCAGGTCCCGTTCGTGTCCATTTCCCATACCCAGTCGCTGGTGGTTTCGACAAGATTACGGAAGCGCTCCTCGCTGCCCCGTAAGGCCTCTTCTGCCCTCTTGCGCTCGGTGATATCGCGTACAACCCCCATCATCTCCACGGGCTGGCCGTCCGGCCCCCGTATGAAACTCACAGTACTCGCCACCCAGACGGTAGAGCCATCCTTGCGTATCATCTCCAGTTCCAGCGGCGGCATCCTGAGTACCCCATCCTTCTGCCCCTGCTGTTCTGCAGCCATCGCTTTCATAAAGGCGTCGGCAGCCGCCTTGAGGGAGCCGGGTGTCAAGCTCTCTGCTATGCCGCGGGCCATGGATTCCTCCAGGCTGTAGCCCATCAGACGGGTGAAGGAGGGACTGAGATAGGTGGGCCGCAGGTTCATATCGGTGACCCAGATTACGTCCGAGACGTTCTCGGCCAGCAGGCGGTAACGCTCCTCGCTTTCCCTTATAGCCTTCTCTGCCTGCTTGCGCTCGGTGATGTCGTGCAGTACTCCTAAGATCTCAACAGGCTGCCCATCCGAGCCATGCATGAGAATCGACCTCACCTCGGCCCAGGCTGTGGAGCCGTCTTTGCGTTTTATCTCTACTTCCTGCGGTGGCAGTTCCGTGGCCTTGTTTGGCTCGCCTTTTTCTGCCAGCGCTCTTGTAAGGTCTGCTGCAATAGCTTCAAGGGAGGCAGGAGTCAAGCCCTGTTCCAACCCGCCGGCCATGGCTTCCTCGACACTGTAACCAAACAGGGTGGTGACGGAGGGGCTGACATACGTGGGCCGGAGATGCATATCGGTGACCCAGATAACGTCAGAGGCACTCCCGGCCAGCAGACGGCTGCGTCTCTCGCTCTCCTGCAGTTCCTCCTCTGCCTTCTTGCGCTCGGTGATGTCTATAAAGATACACGACAAATATGTCTTATTGGCTATTGTTACCGGATATGAACTGATAGAGGCAAAGAAAATGCTGCCATCCTTCCTTTTCACCGGTATACCTTCAGATCGTGAAATCTCTCCCCTCGCATGTTTTTCAAACTCTCCCAGAATGTATGGTAGATCTTTCTCGGGATGTATATCCGAGACTGTCAGATTCCTTATTTCTTCTTCAGATTCATACCCCAGCATCTCGATCATTCTTCTATTTGCGTTAAAGAACCTCCTGCTTTCGAGGTCCACGCTGATGAATCCGTCATTTGCATTGTCAAAAATAGCCCTGAATTTCCTCTCGGATTCTCGCAGTTCTTCCTCTGCCTTCTTGCGCTCGGTGATGTCGCGGAGGTTGACTACAATGCCCTCAACAGCCGGATTATGAAGAAGATTGGTGGCTGTGGACTCGATTGTGTGCCAGCTGCCATCCTTGTGCTGGACGCGCACTTCGGTCTGCATAGGTAGCACCTGGATTCTGCAGCAATCTGGCGAAGTCATCAGCTGCAGGCTGGATATCATCTGGATGAACGGACTCAAAGATGCTGACACCAATCCGTTCATCGGGGTTGTATCCTAACATACGGCCGGTGGATGGGCTGACATAGCGATTGGTTCCATCACGGTTTACGACTATGATGGCATCGGAAGAGTTCTCTATGAGCGCTCGGAAGTATTGTTCCTTACGTTGCAGTTCCTCTTCTGCCCTCTTGTGCTCGGTGATATCGTGCAGTACCCCCATCATCTCAACAGGCCGGCCGTCAGAATCGCGGATGAAGCTGAACCTGGTGCTGGCCCAGATTGTGGAACCGTCCTTGTGTTTTATCTCCAGCTCCAATGGCTGTGACGCAATTGCATCCTGTTCCGCAGTATTTCCCGATGCCAATGCCTTCGCCAGATTCTCTGCGGCTAGCTTAACTGAGGCAGGGGCCAGACTTTCTTGGATTGACCCTGCCAGTGCTTCCTCTATGGTAAATCCCGCAAAACGTGTAACTGATGGACTAACGTATGTTGGACGCGCATTCAAGTCTGTGACCCAGATGACGTCTGTGATGTTCTCAGCGATGGAGCGGTACTTTTTTTCGCCCTCCAGGAAGGCTTCCTCTGCCTTCTTGTGCTTGGTGATGTCTTTCATAAAACACCAGACAGCCGGTTTCCCTTCCCAGGTAAACGAGACCACCTTCAACCCGCACCATATTATTTTGCCCTCTTTGCCAATAGCCCTGAAGGTGGAGCCATGGGGAGTTTCCTTGCCTTTCAGCTTCTTGAGATGGAGTTCTGCTACTATCTGTCGGTCATCAGGGTGGATTAATTCCATAAAGGGCCTGAAGGTCATCTCCTTATCTGAATAACCCGAGATCTCTGTGGCTTTGGGGTTAGCAAACTTCAGCACCCCATCCTGGACCACGACGATTGCTTCATCGGAGTTCTGCATCAGCAGATGCCTTTCCTCTTCTGATGCCTGCAGTCTCGTCTCTGCCAGCTTTTGGGCGGTGATATCCCTGATGGAAATCAGGCCGGCCAGCCTTCCCTGATACTCGATTCTCACGCCAAGGGCGCTGATCCATATCTCCCTGCCGTCCCTGGTTATGGCCCGGAGTTCCATGACCCGCCGCAGGTTCCTCTGGAATACCTCTTCGGCCATCAGCCTGGCAACCCGGTCCCTGTCTTCTGTGAGAATGTAGTCCAGTGGATTCAGGCCGATCATCTCCTTCGGGAACGTAAACCTGAAGATCTTGGCCATGGATTGATTGGCCAGTACCACCCTCCCCGTCTCAGCATCGATAACCTCCAAACCATCAAGGGTGTTCTCGAAAATGACTCTATACAGAAGCTCGCTATCCCGCTCTGCCATTTCCTTGTGTACTATCATGGTCAGACCCCTCTTCCCTTCAGTGGCCCGTGAGGATTTGCCTTCATCACAGCGTTGGTCGGCTTAGATATTACATACACGATATATTCTCATATATCACTTATCAATAACTCCATTTTCCGTCCTGCCCGCCACCCTGACAAGATACAAATGGCCCGATAAGATGACCCAAAGGGTTCATAGTCGTCTCCGGCAAGGCTTTCTATGGGGTGCTTGCATCAGGCAAGTCTTAATGAATAGGAGCACGAAGTGCTCTTATAGCATCGGCCTGCAATTCCCCCCTGATGGTTCACAGGCAAGAGGTAAGGCCAGACACTCCAACTCAAGAACATCGAGTCGTGGACGCTAGAGACAATACTGTAAAATCTGTAGAATCTAGAGAATCATGGACCCTCAGAAAACACACAACACGGGGCCCCTCAGTACTTCCAAGGGCGCTGTCCTGATCATCGCCTCCATGAGTTCGTTCCTCACTCCTTTCACATCATCTTCAGTAAATATTGCCCTCCCTTCCATAGGTGCAAAGCTATCCTTAGATGCCGTGACATTGAGCTGGGTGGCTACCGTTTATCTCCTGTCGGCAGCCGCGTTTCTTGTACCCTTCGGCCGGATCGCGGATATCCATGGCCGGAAGAGAATATTCCGGATCGGGATCGTCATCGATGCCGTGGCATCAGTGCTTTGCGCCACTTCACGGTCCGGCGCGTGGCTTATCGTCTTCCGCGCTTTGCAGGGACTTGGTGGAGCCATGATTTTTGGCACAGGGGTGGCAATGCTGACATCGGTTTTTCCGCCCAAAGAGAGAGGCAGGGCTCTGGGCATTAACGTGGCGGCAACCTACATAGGGCTGTCTATCGGCCCGCTTGTAGGTGGCTTTTTTACTCAACACTTCGGCTGGCAGGGTATTTTCTTCTTCAACGCTTTCCTGGGACTGGTCATCACGGTGGCGGCGTTGTGGAAGCTCAAGGGAGAGTGGGCAGAAGCCAGGGGAGAGAAGTTCGATCTGACAGGCGCGGTCATCTACAGCATGTCATTGGTAGTGATAATATACGCCTTTTCCGTATTTCCGGCCTTGTGGGGGGTCTGGCTGGTCCTTGCCGGGGCAATCGGCTTGGCAGCTTTTGTGAGATGGGAAATAAGACAAGAGCACCCTGTGCTTAATATAGGCCTTTTCAGAAACAATATGGTCTTCGCATTCTCCAACCTGGCGGCCCTGATAAACTACAGCGCCACTTTTGCTGTCAGTTTCCTCCTCAGTCTTTATTTGCAGTATATAAAGGGGTTTACTCCGGAACGTGCGGGCCTGATTTTGATAGCCCAACCGGTAATGATGGCTATCTTCTCGCCGGTCGCTGGTAGCCTCTCGGACAGAATCGAGCCGCGCATCGTAGCGTCGATAGGCATGGCGCTGACAACTGCAGGGCTGGTGATGCTGGTCTTCGTGAGCGGCGACGTCGGTCTCAGTTACATTATTGCCAGCCTAGTCGTCCTGGGCCTCGGGTTTGGTTTCTTCTCCTCACCGAACACAAACGCGGTGATGGGTTCGGTGGACAGGAAGTCTTACGGAGTGGCATCCGGGATGCTGGGCACTATGAGGCTGACAGGGCAGACCCTCAGTATGGGAATAGCTCTGCTTCTGTTTGCTTTGTACATGGGGCGAGTGCAGATAAGTCCCGAATATTACCCGCTTTTCCTGAAAAGCATGAGAACCGCATTTATTATTTCGGGAGCTCTCTGTTTCGGGGGTATTTTTGCCTCCATAGCCAGGGGCAAGACACATAGGGCCGGCTCCGGTTAGTGCACCAGTTCCTTCGTCGGGACCTGGAAATATCAAGGGCACATCTGGCAGGGAGGTGAAGATCATGATAGTCTTTAGCCGCTGTTAGCATTTAAGGAGTCCGGAGCAATAATAGAGAACAGGGAGGGAAGATGGACTGGGATAGGATACCTGATCAGACTACAATTGAGAAGACCATGGCAGGACTGCGGGAGCGGAACTTCAACCCCGTGCTTGTTGCTGACACGAAGGAAGCGCTGGAGAAGTTGAGGCAGATGATACCGCCGGGAGCCGATGTAATGACCGGGAGTTCCACGACACTTGAAGAGATAGGCTTTATTAATTTGTTGATCGGCGGCACGCATCCCTGGCGGAACTGGAAGGATCGCATATTTGCTGAAAAAGGCCCTGAGAAACAGATGGACATGCGGCGAGCCAGCACTACTGCCGAATACTTCATCGGCAGCGTCCAGGCTGTAGCGGAGACGGGAGAAGTGCTCGGCGTAGATGCCTCCGGTAGTCGCCAGGGGGGCTATGTCTATGGTGCCAAGAATGTTATCTGGGTAGTGGGAGCAAACAAGGTAGTCCCTGACCTGGACGGGGCATTTCAGCGCTTGCGTGAACATATTGTGCCGCTGGAGGATGCCAGAATGAAAAAGACCGGCGCCCGGGGTACTTTTATCGGCAAGATGGTTGTCTATGAGCGGGAGGGCCAGCCGCACCGGATATCGACCATCCTGGTCAGAGAGAAGCTGGGCTTTTAGATCAACGATGCCGTACTGGCGAACATTGGAAGCCGGCGGAGTGATAAACGGGAAATACCCCGGTGGAGCGGTTGCCCGGAAGGAGCTTCTGGAGTGTGTTTTGACAATGGGGCCGGGGGTGGACTATCATTTTGAGCTTGGAGTAACACTGGCAGGCGCATGAAATCTTGAAACCAGACTCTCTCTGCTCTATCCCTGGCGTCAGCCATTTGGTAGATAAGATTTACAGGACTTCGAAGTATTGAATACTGCTGCACGCCCTGGCGGTAGGCGCAACCCGCACCCCCTTGACTACATCTTCCATCCCCGCTCGGTGGCCGTTGTTGGCATCTCGGCTGACTTGCCTAAGGTGTGGATCAAACGGCTGTACCTCGACTCTCTGCTCCAGAGTGGATACCCCGGCCAGATCTACCTGGTGAATCCGAAGGGGGGAGAGATGGCGGGTTTCCCCATCTACCGCAGCTTGAAGGACGTCCCGGGACCGGTGGATCATGTCGTTATCTCTGTTCCTGCTCTGCACACCCCCAAAGTCATGGAAGACTGTCGGGATATTGGAGTCAAGGTGGTGCATGTCTTCGCATCCGGCTATGCCGAGACCGGCGAACCTGATCGTATCGAGCTTCAGAACAGGCTGGTGGAGATAGCCCGACAGGGTAACCTCCGCATCATCGGCCCCAATTGCCTGGGCATCTACTACCCCAAGGGCAAGATCGGTCTGTGTCCGGACTTCCCGATAGAGGTGGGACCTGTAGGATATCTTTGCCAGAGCGGTGGCAATGTCACCTATATGGTGCGGCAAGCAGTAGCTCGCGGCCTGCGTTTCAGCAAGGTTGTCAGCTATGGCAATGCCTGCGACATCAACGAATGTGATTTGTTGGACTATTTTGCAGAGGACCCCGAAACCAAGGTGATTGCAGCCTACATCGAGGGTGTCAAAGACGGTCGCCGTCTGGTCAAGGCACTGAACAGAGCAGCCTCTGCCAAGCCGGTGGTGGTTTTCAAAGGAGGCTTTACTGCGGGCGGACTGAGGGCTGCCGCTTCACATACAGGGTCTCTGGCGGGGACCGATGTGGTGTGGGATAGCCTCCTCAAACAGGCTGGGGCGATCAGGGTATACAGTATTGAGGAGATGGTGGACATGCTGGTGGCGTTGCTCCGTGTCAGACCTCCCAAAGGTCTGAATACCTGTGTTGTGGGACACGGAGGCGGTGCCAGTGTCATGGCTACTGATGAATTGGAGCGAGTGGGGTTGCGGCTTGTCCCTATACCGGAGGAGACAAGGTCGAAGTTAAAGGAGTTCATTGATCTGGCAAACAGTATGCTCCGCAATCCGATCGATGCCAGCCCGGTGCCGGCTATGGATGTGACGGAGTTCTTGAATGACCTGGGAAACCGCAAGTGGGTTGACCTGCTGCGGGAGAAGGCAGGCACAGGAGCCATGGGGCAGTGGAGCCGGCTGAATGCCGTGTTAGGGGAGTGGCGTGGCCTCGATCTGGTGGTCTACCAGCATGGCTTCGACATAAGCCCAATGCCCGTGGGCGAGTGGAACATTGCCTTCGTGGTGGGTCCGATGGTTTTGGCGGCTAAAGCATGTGAATTACCCAGCGTGGTTGTTCTCCACTCCATGGGAAATGACGATACCTGGCAGGCTTCGGCTGAATTGCGGGCACTCTGCGCGGAGTTCGGCCTCCCTCTATTCCTCTCCATGAGGGGGGCGGCTGTGGCCATTCGGAAGTTGATCGATTACTATCAGGCCTATCCGGATAGGCTTGCCGGCATCCATGAGTTATCGTAAGGATAAGTGCGAAATACCTTCCTCATAGGGGCGACCAGTTTACCCATTCATCCCAGGCAGGCCTGGCAGTCCCGTCGCTCCGGCGTAAGCCCATGCTGTTGAAAGGCTCAACAGTGCCCTGATCATACATGAAGCTCCAGATGGCCAGTTCGTTATCCATAGCTGTGGTCAGGGTGATAAATTGCGTGATGAATTGAGCCTGTTCTGCCTCGCTGCTTTCCCAGCCAGCCGGCCCGCTGTTGCTGTGCCAGCCGATTTCGGTGAAAGCGATCCTCTTGGATGTGTGCGACTTCACTTCAGTATAGTAGTCGGCCGGAATGTCTGCTGGATCCTTGTAAATCAGACCGGGGTATGTGGTGAAAGCGATAAGGTCCGACTTGGGAAATCTGTCTAACAAGGTCCATTGGGCTTTGCTCGGGTCATTGGTACCGCCAAATAAACCGCCGCTCAGGCCCTTCATCTTTTCCAACTGGAATATAGTGAATACTTTTGTATCCGGTGATACCGCCTTCACAGCATCGTAGACTTCAGCATAGAGTGAAACGAAGTCCTCGAAGTCGGCAGGTGATTTCTCGTAGAGGATGTTTACTTCGATCCCAAGGGCAAGGTACTTCGGCCGGTATTTTTCGGCAAAAGCAGCAGCACTGTTCTTGTAACTCAGCCTTGTGGCTTCGTCCAGTGGTCTCAGGAGTTGGCCACTGGATTGGGTGAAGAACTGCGCCTCAACCAGAGGGATATAACTATAGGTTGCTGCCAGCTCGGCTACCACCTTCGGTCCGCCGCTGTTGGTGTTGGCCAGTTCGTTCCAGTCGCCTGCCCAGCTTACAATATCGCCTGTCTGTTTTGCCTTCTCGAAGAAATCGGTGAAATCCGCTGATTGAAAACTCTTTGGAGAAAGACTTACGCCCTTCAAAGTTCCTGTTGGCGCTGGTGAATTATCATCAGTGGTGGTTTTCTGCCCGCACCCTGCTGATAGGACTGTGGCAGATAACAGTATCCCTGCTAATGACACTGCTGATAGCCATCTTGTTCTGGCTTTCATAATTAAACACGCTGCCGGATTATCTTACTGAGTGGATGGTGTGGCACAGCTTTGACTTCAGATATGCTTCTCGGCGAACTCACCGGCTATGGGAAGTTTGTATCTCTCGCCCTGATAGGCCTTGACCATGAGCACGATCCAGAGGACAAACGCTGCAATGCCTGTGATCACGTTCAATACCCAGAAGATGAATCCCACGAAGGGAATCAAGTGGAGTATAGAAAACGCAATGGAGAGGACAGTGAATGCTCCGAAAGTAACAATGGATTGCATGGCATGGAAACGGATGAAATGATTCTCCTTCTCCAGGAGTATGAATATGAGTCCGGTTATCCAACCAAGTACGTAGCAGAGCAGTCCAGCTATGTTTGGCTCCAGGCCGGTGCTGGTCCCGGTGGGCTTAGGGGCGTCTGGGATGAGAACTGAGCCGCACTTATGGCAGAATTTGCTGCCCTCATCGTTTTCGGCCCCACACTTTGGACAGAACATTTTTGCCTCCTTAGTACCTCGGCGTGGCTGGGGGATAAGCTTTTCAGATCCGAGGTGAAGTGGATATGGCATCGGTCAGCAGAGAGTCTGCCGATGGGCTACTTCTTGTAGGGATGCCTCCGCTCCAGTTCCCCTGCATAGGCTGTGGCGAAAGCACCGACCATGGCAATGTACACGCCCTCACGGATAGTGCCGCCGTTGTCCTCTATATAGTACATGGTCTGGAAAATCAGCGCCAGTGCCAGGGCACTCAACAGAATCATGACTATGCCCCATGCCCCGGGAGTGCCGCTCCGGGATAGCACCAGCACGACCAAAAGAATCATCCCCACTGCGGAGACTACGGCACCGGCCGGCATTTGAAGTCCTAGAACAGTGCCGTGGAATAGTCCGCCCCAACTCTCCCAGGCTAGAAAAGAACCCAGGAGGAGCAGGAAGGCCCCGATGGGGATAACGCCTGCCAGGGGGTCGAGCTTGACCATCTGCAAAAGCGCAGCCCACCACTGCGACAAAAGGCCCATGCCTTTGGCCTTTTCGCCGGATACCGGAGTGCCACATGAGTTGCAGAACTGGCTGCCCGCAGGGATTTCATTTCCGCATTTAGCGCAGTGCATGACTTCTCTAGCTCCTTTCCTCACATCGGAAGTATCATATTGCTCGATGTATCTTATATGGATATATTAGATGATGGTATAACCCTCGCTTGGCACCTGTCAATGGCTCAGTAACAGCCCGGGAACATTGATAGTCGGGCACATCATTTTCCCGTGTTCCCTTGGTCACCGCCGGGGCGCGATGGAGGGTATCAGCCAATACGTCTTCATCCCGCGGAGAGCCTTAGCCTACCGATGATGTGGCTAGTTCTTCTCCAAGCTTGAACCTTTTCTCGACAAAGACCCTCAGGCAGGCGTCTACCACATCGGGATCGTAGAAGACCCCTTTGTTATCGATGACTTCCTTCAAAGCTCTATCAAGACCAAGAGATGGTCGGTAGGGGCGGTGGGAAGACATGGCCTCAACAATATCGGCTACGGCCAGTATCCTTGCCTCCAGAGTGATTTCCTCGCCCTGAAGGCCTGAAGGATAGCCGGATCCATCAATTCTTTCATGATGCTGAACCACAATATCGGCAATTGGCCAGGGGAAGTCTATGTTTTTCAGTATGTCGTAACCGGCTTTGGGATGAGTCTTGATTATGGCAAACTCGATGTCGGTTAACCGGCCGGGCTTACTGAGGATTTCAGTGGGTATGAATATCTTGCCCAGATCGTGAAGGAGTCCTGCTATGCGGATCGTTTGGATCTGCTTGCTGGAGAGGCCCATCTCCCTGGCTATGGCACAGGCGAGCTGGGTCACCCGCTGTTGATGACCGGCTGTGTAGCGGTCTCTCGTTTCTACCATTAAGGTGATGGCCTGGATAGTGCCTTCTAGCGTCTTCTCCAGATTATAGAAGCTCTGGTGAAGCTGTTCTTCTGCCTGCTTGCGTTCACTGATATCGCGGGCAATGCCCCGATAACCACGGACTACTCCATCCTCATCAAGAAAGGGAACGCCGCTGGTTTCCACCACGACTGGATGTCCATCCTTGTGGAGGTTTGTGTTTTCAATGAAGGTGAAGGATTTCCCTGAGGCAATAGCAGAACCAATAAGCTTGGTCATCCGATTGGCTTCATGCAAAGGCATGAGGTCGAAGGGGGTCTTACCTAACACCTCTTCAGGTTCGTAGCCCAGTATTTCAATTATCCTCGGGCTGACATAGGTGTAGGTACCTTTCCCATCGATCTCCCATACCCAGTCGCTGGTGGTCTCAATTAGATGGCGGAGCCGCTCCTCACTTTGTCTTAGTGCCTTTTCTGCCTTTCTGCGCTCGGTGACATCACGCAGCACCCCCAGGATTTCAACAGGCTGTCCATCCGCGCCGCGTATGAGACTGACTGTTGTGTTCAACCAGACGGTAGAGCCGTCCTTGCGTTTGAACTCCAGTTCAAGAGTGCGTGGTCCTGCTGCCTTACCTGACTCCTTCTTTTCTGTGGCTGTTGCTTCTGCAAAAGACTCCGTAGCTTTCTGCAGGGAGTCATGAGGCAACATTGTCTCCAGTGAACCGGCCATAGCCTCTTCGACGCTGTAGCCAAGCAGACGGGTGATGGAGGGACTGAGATAGATAGGCCGCAGCTTCATATCGGTGACCCAGATGACGTCCGAGATGTTCTCGGCCAGTAAACGGTAGCGCTTCTCGCTCTCCTGTAGGGCCTCCTCGGACCTCTTGCGCTCGGTGATGTCCTGGGCTTGGATTAGGTAACCATCTATGGATCCTTCTTCGATGTTGCCTAATGCGGTCATCATAATTTGAAGGTATGCGATCCCCGATCTGTTGGTATTGTACAGGCCATGCTCCTTGGCCTGGCCGAAATCAACGGCACCTTCATACCTTAGAGTCTTGCCCGTGCGCAGCAAATGTTTTGCCTGGTCTGGCAGGATAGGATCTGCAAAGAGAGATGGCGCTTTTGCCTCTGAGATGCTGGACAGGCCGAATATGTCCAGTGCAACTTTGTTCATGTTGGTAATCTGCCCTTCTGGATCGTAGACCATGATACCGACAGGTGACCTTTCGTAGACGGTTCTGAAGCGTTGTTCACTTGCTTGCAGAGCCCCTTCCGCCCGCTTACGCTCAGTGATGTCCCGTGCCATCACCATGATCCCTGAGGGTTGGCCATCAGAGTTACGCAGAAAACTCGCTTCGACCTCGGTCCAAATGGTTGAGCCATTCTTGCAGATCATCTCTAATTCCATCGTTCGTGATCTGCACAGGTCTTCTGTATTCGTGTCTGCTATAGATAATCCTTCTGAAAGGGCCTTCAAGGCAATTTCAAGGGAGGCAGGAGTCAGGCTCTGTTCCACTTTCCGGGCCATTGCTTCGTCAACACTGTAGCCCAGCATATGTATTATGGACGGGCTCACATAGGTCGGACGTAGCTCCATATCCATGGTCCAGATAACGTCTGATGCGTTCTCGGCCAGCAAACGGTAGCGCCTCTCGCTCTCTTGCAGCGCCTCGTCAGCCTGCTTGCGCTCCGTGACGTCATTCAGGAAACATAGAACAGCAGGACTTCCCTTCCAACTGAACAGGACCGCATTGATCTCTGCCCACCTGGTATTGCCGCTCTTGTCAATAACCCTGAACTGGTAGATGTGGGGGACTTCCTCGCCCTTCAGTCTATTTACATAATGTTCCATTACCATCTGCCGGTCGTCAGGATGGACGAATTCGTCAAATGGTTTGTTGATCACCTCTTCCAATGGGTAACTTACAAAATCGGCGAGTTTGCGATTCGCGAACGTCAACACTCCGTCCTGAACTATTGCGATGCCTTCATTGGCGTTCTCCACCAAGAGGCGATTCTTTTCCTCTGATGCCCGCAGTTTCTCCTCTGACTGCTTGCGTTCGGTGATATCACGCAGAACCACTATGCTTCCTACGAGCTCCTCTCTTTGTTTTAAGGGGGTAACCTGAATTTCAAGGTCCAGTTCTCTGCCTGAGCCACTGTAGACCTTTGACTCAAAGGGGGGAACCTTTTGTCCTGATAGTATCTCCGACTGAACGGAGAGCGTCTGGGCAATGCTTTCCGGAGGCAGCATCTGCAAGCGGTTAAAAGCCTTCCCGATGATATCCTTTTCAGCGTATTCGCCGACCTGCAGCACTCTACTGTTGACTCTAACAACCCTGCCGTTTCTATCAAGGATAGCTATGCCCTCCTTGACGCCGTCAAAGATCGCCTGCAGTTCTTCTTTGGAGTCAAGGAGTGCTTTCTCGGCCAGCTTCTGCACTGTGATGTCTCTTATGGAGACAATACCCGCCAGCCTTCCTTGATATTCAGTCCTCACACCAATGGCGCTTATCCATATTTCTCTGCCGTCTTTGGTTAAGGCCCTCAGTTCCATGACTTGATGCAGGTCTTTCTCAAACATGTGTTCGGCCATCATACCGGCAACCCGCTCCCTGTCCTCCACCGGAATATATTCCAGTGGATTGAGGCCGATCAGTTTCCTTGGAGAGTCAAATCCAAACATTCTCGCTGCGGCTTGATTAGCCAGCACTATCTTGCCGGTTTCGGCATCAATGACCTCCATGCCATCAAGCGTGCTTTCGAACAGATGTCTGTATTCCTGTTCACTTCCCAATGGTGCTCTGTCTACTCTCTCGTGTCTCTCGGGTATCGGTCTCTCGTGTACCGAGCTTCCTACAACTTGCCACTGGTCTCCCTGCTTGATGAGAGAAAGATGATGGTTCTTGACCACGTCTATAGCTTCTGAGGCCCCACATTTGTCGAGGGGGTAGGCACAAATGACCATGATCGGGTATTGGCCTCTGGCGTTACCTGCCACTTTCTGGTGATCATTCAGACTCTTGCAGTCCTTCTTCGCGAGCCATGCTGCATTGCCGGCAACCCTGATGCCGTCGTAACCGCTGGCCAGGACTTGATCGATTTCTTTGAGGCCCGCCATTGAGGATCATTTGCGGGCCGAAGGACTTGTATTTGAGGTACCATTCAGTATGCGGGACTATCCCTATTTGGCCTTTCTCCAGGTACTGGCCAAAATCGGGTACCGCCTCTCTCAGAACCTGGAGAGCTTCTTGTTCATCGAGTATATCTGAAGTGACCCATAGGCAGAATTCATTATTCTCTAACCCGGTTTTGAAATAGGGGATCAGAATATCGGTCAAGTCCTCTTTGGTCTGATAGAACTGACACAGATGGATGCCCCAGGGGACATCACCTATAATGTCAATGCCGGTTTTTCTGAGACTCATCTCTATTAAGCGTTGTCTCCAATTTCTGAGATAAACATGCGTCTGCAGGCCATTATTACAGTCGGTTGGCGCTGCTGACCCGTCATATTCTTACACTGTGTTATGGCTTCCACAAGATACAGAAGGCTAAATCTGGTGAGCCAAAAGGGTCATAGTATGGTTCGGAGCATCTTTTGCGAAAGGGGTGCAGGTTCTGAAATGAGAGAGTAGTGTCTCAGAATATGGCCCCGGAATTGCGGACTTTATTCCAGGAGCCGGCGTGGATCCAAAGGTCAGATTGAAAATACGAACTATTAACGACAGTCAATTACGCAAGACTCTGGGATGTGAACTCAGGGTATTTTAATCTTCAGGGATATTCAGTCAGACTTTTTACTGCTATAATAGCCCCAAGGTTATCTAAGGCTGACTGGAGCGATTCGAAGAGGGAGGAGAAGTAATGAGGAACATAGCTATCTTCGGCGGCTCATCGTTTGGTCAGGGACCATGGCGTCCGGGAAAGAAGGTCTGGTCGATTGTCCTTGCTGGTGCTTCGGATATCGATTTCCGCCAGGCCCAATTGGACGAGGGTACTACCGTTGTCATGGTGCTGGCAATATTTGGGTCAAGCAAGATTATTGTCCCGCAGGAAATGCCAGTGACACTCACCGGCCTCTCAATACTTGGCACCAGGGGTATGAAGCGTTCCCAGCCGAAGGATATACCTCCGGTCTCCGCTAAAGCGTTGCGTGTACGTGCCCTGAGTTTCATCGGCTGCATGAGGATAACAGACAAGCCCTGACGGTTCCCGGCGCCTCCAGTGGGAATGGCGTGTCGCAGCCATTGGCTGTTTTAGTCGGTGCGAAGCAGGGAATATCAGGCTTTTGAGGGAGGAGCTTCCTTCGTGGTGTCTTTGTTGGTTGTCTCATGTCCTGCCATGTCCCGGGACATGGCAGGAGTCATGATGGACAGGATCACCGGTCCGGCTCTTGCAGCCGGGCAAGCTTCTCCGGATAGGCCTTATTGAATTCTATCAGCTTCCGGATAGCTTGAGCCGCTCCCCTTAGTGTGAGAAAAAAGGGGATTTTTTCTTTCAGACATACTTCCTGTACCTTCCATGACACCTGCAATGAAGCCTTGGTAGCCATGGAGTGGAAAACCACGGCCATAGGTAGTTTGCATCCCCTGACAGCAGCTAATGTTGGCTCCATAGTAACCGCAACCCAATCACCGGCGGGGATGGGCGGTGTGTCAAAGGCAAAGTGAAATATCACCAGATCCAATCCCGGCCAGTCCTCGATGGCCTTCAGAAAATCACCCCATCCTCTATCTCCCGGCGCCGCCGCAACGGGGGATTCTTCCCCGGCAGGTGCGGGTTGTTCAACAACAGAACGGGTCAGCAGTATTCCAACAAGGGGGAAAGCATCGATGGGGTTACGGAGCATACCGCCGGCCAGCGGGATGAGCTCTTTCATGCTGTTTTCTGTCTCTGCCGGGATAGAGGGCAGTTTCAATCCAACCCGCTCCAGCTCATCTGTGGCGAGAACGCTGGCGCCGCCGCCGATACCCACGGCACACGCATTCAATCCCTGGGGCGGTTTCATACGCATCAGTGCCACCAGTACATCTGTCATTTCCTCCACGCTGTAGACTCTGATGGCCCCGGTTTGTTTTAGAAGACCTTCCCAGACACTGTCGGTCCCGGCGAGGGATCCGGTGTGGGAGGCAGTAGCCCTGACCCCGCCCTCGGTATAACCGCCTTTGAATACTACAACAGGCTTTCTCGAAGCTGCCGTGGTGAGCGTTCTGACCAGGCGCCGACCGTCAGAGGTGCCTTCAATGTATGCGGCGATAACCCTGGTATCCGGGTCATCGGCCAGATATTCCAGGAGGTCACACTCGTTGATATCGCAGGCATTGCCATAGCTGATGGCTTTGCTGAAACGGAGTCCCCGCACAGCAGCGCTGCGGATGATGTATGCGGTATTGCCGCCACTCTGGCAGAGAAGCCCGAGAGGGCCGCTCTCTCCGGGGAAATCCATGGAGAAGTTTATCCCTGACTCGGGGCAATAGATTCCCATGCAATTGGGCCCGATGATGCGTATGCCGCTGCTGCGGGCGATCTCCAGCAACCTCTTCTGCAGATCAATACCCTCCGGCTCTCCCGTCTCGGCAAAGCCGGCAGTATAGAGTTGCATCACCTTGACACCGGCGTCGCGGCAGTCCTCCATCAACTTTGGGGTGTGCCGGGCAGGAATGCAGGAGATGACGTAATCCACAGGGCCGGGGACGTCTTTCAAACTGGCGTACACGGGAAGCCTTCCGATGTGTCCACCTTTGGGGTTTATGGGGTAGATTGGCCCCTTGAATCCCATCTTCAGAGGCGAATCGAGGTAGACCTGATTGAGCCATGTCCCATATGGGTCCGGGGAAAGACCGGCCACTGCTATCGATCGAGGGTGAAAGATGTACTCCAGACCTGGCTGGTTCATCATGATCATTTCAGAACTCTATAGACTATGTTTGATTTGCCCTGGCCCGGGCACAGAGCAAATCAAGGTCGATCTCATTATAATATGTGCCGATATCTGCCAGTGAATGAGCATCGCTGTTGGTCAGCAGTACAAGGTCGTGCTTCCTGGCCAACTCCATTATCATTATGTCATCCATCTCGTGATCGTGTGAAGGGTTTCTGAATTCGATACCGTGAATAGTGCCATCTATATAGGAACCAAGGTTTCTGATACACGGGTGGCCGGGGTGAGCGATGAACCTGAAGGTGACATCGCCGGGAAGGTACAACTCCACCAGGTGAAACAGCGCCTTATCGATCTTCAGGAATACCTTATCGATCTCCTTGCCGGGGATGATCAGGATCTCATCGTTGAAATAGCGATGGACTATCTCCTTCACTTCATAACCGTAGGTATGGGTGTAGTGCTCTGTGATGGCGATGCCGTCCAATCCCTGAGCTTTGACTGCGGAGATGATCTGCTTCACGATGTCCGGGGTCGGATGCGCACAGGCTGTTGCCTCGCGACAATGGGTATGCAGGTCCAGCTTCAAACTGCTATACCTTACTTACTCTAACATTGACCAAACAGATCACCTATCTTGCTCATGGCGCTATGTAATCGGGAGAGCTGTTATTGGCCAGAGCGTCCATACAGGAAAGCCTTGCTCCGGGGATTGTGTTGGATGTGCCGACCTACCAGATCTCTACCCGAGCGCCTGGGTATTTCTTCAGTAAAGACTGTGTCAGACTATTGCGGATCTCCTTGTCCTGGATGGTTTCTATTTCTGAAATGATCGGGGCGGTTCCCCCACCGCGCAATTGCCGTTTTCACCAGAAATCCGGGGACCTGAATATAGCTCCAACTGGCTACGCCGCAGCAGGAGGCCTCAATGCAGGCATCTCCTACAATGTAGAGGACCTCCCGGCTGTCATATGGTAAAGTATGTTCCTCACGCGGTATGTAATAGCCGGCTATTGAATGCACTTCCTGGTCCAATTCGGGATGAGTGAATTCTGTTGTCATCTCTCTTCCTCCGGATACCAGCCGTGAGATTATTATAACATACCCTATAGGCTATAGCGGCTTTCTTCCCCGTTGGTTAGACGTATCCGACTATGGACGCTGTGAACTGTGGCAAACCGGATAATGCCAGCGGGTGACAGAATTCTAGAGATGCTATAGAATAGATTGGCTACCGGAACCCCATAGTTGCTATGTGCTCATAATGAAAATGAAAGGAGGTGTTGCTATGGCAGAGCAACAGGAAGGGGCATTGACTGGGTATCGTGTACTTGATCTGGCTGACAAGAAGGGTGCGTATTGTACCAAGCTGCTGGCAGATCTTGGAGCCGATGTGATCAAGGTCGAGAGCCCGGAAGGTGACCCCAGCCGGAGGATACCACCTTTTGCAGGTGATGTCCCCCATATGGAGAAAAGCCTGCATTTTCTCTATCGGCATGCCAACAAGCGGGGGATAACTTTGAATCTGAAGGACCCCGCCGGCGAGACGATTTTCAAAAAAATGGTTAAGAAAGCAGATGTACTGGTGGAGACCTATTCACCGGGATACATGGCAAGCCTGGGACTGGACTATGAGGCACTGAAGAAGATAAACCCGAAACTCATAATGGCAAGCATTACCGAGTTCGGTCAGACCGGCCCGTATAAGGACTGGAAGGGTTCTTCAATAGTTGACTACGCTATGAGCAATACGATGATCACCAGCGGCTTCCAGGATGGGGCACCGGTCAACCTGCCCGGCCTGGCATCGTATGATGCTGCTTCTCTGATAGCCGCCATACAAGCGGTTTTAGCACTCTATCTTCGCGGAAGCAAAGGACATGGTCAATACATTGATGTCTCTGTGCATGAATGCTCACGTCTTGGCCTCTATCCCTGGATGCTCCCTATGTACTCGTATAACATCAACCCCGGCAGCCCGCCGCCGCCCCCCGATGGGCGCCTCGGCGCTGCAATATACCCCGTCTACCCCTGCAAAGACGGATTTATCCGGATTGTTGCCCTTACGCCGAGGCAGTGGGATGCTCTGGTTAAAGTGCTTGATGAGCCTGAGGTATTAAAACTGCCTCAGTGGCGGGAGTTTTACTATCGCATCGGAAATGCTGCCGATCTCTATGCCCTCATGATAGAGTTCACCATGAAATATACCATGATTGAGCTGTTTGAGAGGGGGCATAAGGAGGGTGTTCCTGTTGTGCCGATCTATGATGTAGCCGGGTTTGTCAACAGCCCTCAGACAAAGGCGAGGAAGTTCTTTGTTGACATGGACCATCCTGTGGTGGGCAAGTTCAAGTACCCTGCCCCCCCCTATAAATGGACCGGTACATTCTGCGGCATGCGGCGCCCGGCCCCGTGTCTGGGCCAGCATAACGAGGAAATCTATTGCGGTGAGCTGGGTTTTTCCAAATATGATCTGGTCGCCCTCAGGCGTGCCGGGGTCGTGTAGGAAGGAGGTCAAGAAAAATGCCAAACACTCCTCTGGAAGGAATACGGGTTCTGAGTTTCAGCCAGGGTGCTGTAATACCTGATTTCGGCAAGATTCTCGGTGAGTTCGGAGCCGATGTCATCAAGATAGAGTCCAAAGAAGGCATGGATTTCATGAGGACTATTGGAGGGGATCCGAACAATATTGCCGGTTTCAATGAGTCGAACCGCAGTACGCGGAGTTTTGGGGTAAACCTGAAGAAGGAGGAGGGGAGGGAGATTGTCAGAAAGCTGATCAAGATGACTGACATCATAGGGGAAAACTTCCGCGGCGATGTTATGACGAGCCATAATCTGGATTACGAGAACGTACGCCGGATCAAACCCGATATCATCTATGTTAGCAGTCAGGGTTTCGGCCGTGGCGGACCATATGCCGATTACCAGGCTTATGGGCCTATGCTGGCTGCCGCGTCCGGTCTGCTGGCGCTCTGGGCTCATCCTACCGACCCCTACCCTGTAGGGGCCAATGTGCCGCTTCCCGACCATATGGCAAGCAAGCAGGCGGTAGTGGCGGCCCTGGCTGCCCTGGACTACAGACGGCGCACGGGTAAGGGGCAATTCATCGATATGTCTCAGGTGGAGATGGCAGCCGGCATGATTGGGGAAGCTTGCCTGGACTATACCATAAACGGACGGATTCAGAAGCCGGTAGGGAACCGCAGTCCTTATGCTGCGCCCTACGGCTGCTATCGCTGCAAGGGCAACGATGAGTGGTGTACCATCAGTGTGTTTACCAGCGATGAATGGGAGAGATTCTGTAAGGCGATCGGCAACCCGCCCTGGACGAAGGACCCCAAGTTCGCTGACGTTGTCAGTCGATTGAGGAACGTTGATGAGCTGGATAAGCTGATTGGAGAATGGACTGCTCAACATGGCCCTCATGAAGTGATGAATGTCCTGCAGTCTGCAGGAGTAGCAGCCGGTATGTGCCAGCGGCCTGCCGACATTCTGAGTGATCTGCAGCTTAAATGGCTGAATGCCATCGTAGAGGTTGATCATCCCGTGTCAGGCAAGAGATTATATCCGGGCATACCCTTCAGGATGTCAGAGGTGAAGCTGCCTCCGAGCAGGCCGGCACCGCTTCTTGGCCAGCATACTGCGGAGATTTGCCGTGAGCTGCTGAAAATGTCAGACGGCGAGATAGAGCAGCTAAAAGGGCAGGGCGCACTGGAGATTGCGGCCGCCAAAGCCAAGTGAAGTAAGGACAATCTGTCCTCGGTGAAAAAAAGTGCGGTGCCAGCGATAAGGTATGAATCACTGGCACCGCTGCGTTTTATGTAAGTTATCCGGTGATCAGCCCGTACCCCTTTTGTTGCCCTTCCTGGCTTCGATCCTGCGCAGTTCATCATCATCGAATCCAAAATGATGGGCTATCTCGTGGCGGACTACTCTTTGTACCTCTTCTGCGATCTCCTTACTGGAACGGCATCTGGACTCAATCGGCTTCTGGAAAATGATGATCTTGTCCGGGAGTGCCATGCTGTATGCCCTGGTGCGTTCGGTATGGGGGATCCCTTGATAGAGACCCAATAGAGTCATGCCGGGTCCCACGTTGGCCAGTTGCCTGCGGGTAGGAACGTCCTGTACTACCACATCGATGTTCTCCAGTTGACTCAGAAACTCCTCCGGCAGGTCGCCAACCGCCTCAGCTACCAGATCTTCAAACTCTGCTCTTTCCAACTAAGTTGTCTCCCCCAGAGCTCAATTGCTCCGTTGCGGTACTACCAGGCTTGCTTCCTTCATCATGTTCCTTCAGCTTGGTCCAACCGGGCGGGACTCTGATGATATTATAGCATTGGGTGCTTACCTTGAATGCAGAGTCTGGCCTGCATCATGCAGGCTGATTATTGATCACAAGACAGGGTGTCTCTCACTTGATGATTAGCAGAACAGGCCGGTTGTGTTCAATGTCTTATGCCATAGTGCTATACTTATAATTGATCGTAGTCAAACAAGAGTGGCCATCCTGTTTTAGGAAACCCCAGGTCTTGGATTCGAGGTGCCTTGACTTGCGGGTTTTCAGGGTTTGTATGGGAGTGAATGAGGCTAAGGTTATGGTTTTAGGAAATCGGCTGCTAAGGGGAAGACGAAGGATGATATTCAGCCTGAACTCAAAGGATTCCGGCTGGCATTTCTATCTCTGATTGAGGTCGGGCAACGCAAGGCAACGCGGTGTTTCCACCCCGGAAACAGGGCAAGAGTCCCCATTCGGTGAGACAATAGTATATATTCGGAGGATGTCGGAAAAAGTAGCACGCCTATCGGGAGGTTTGGGTTGGTTCAGAATCGCCGCAATGACATAAGAAACATAGCTATAATCGCCCACGTAGACCACGGTAAGACCAGCCTGGTGGATGCCATGCTCAAGCAAAGCAAGGTCTTCCGGGACAATGAGCAGGTAGGGCAATTCATAATGGACCAGAATCCGCTGGAACGTGAGAAGGGCATTACCATTCTGGCCAAGAATACTGCCTTGATCTATCGGGGAGTCAAAATCAATATCATAGATACCCCGGGGCATGCCGATTTCAGCGGGGAGGTGGAGCGGGTAATAAATATGGCTGACGGCTGCCTGCTGCTGATAGACTCTGTGGAAGGGCCAATGCCCCAGACCAAGTTTGTGTTGCGTCAGGCTTTGGGAAAGGGACTCAAGCCTATTGTGGTCATTAACAAGATAGACAGAGAGAATTCCAGGATAGCCGAGGTGGTCAGGCTAACCCAGGATCTCTTTCTGGAGCTGGTTACCAATGCTGACCAGCTTGATTTTCCGGTGCTTTACACGAGTGCCAGAGACGGTATAGCTATAACTGAGCCCGGGACTCAAGGCAAAGACCTGGTACCTCTCTTTGAATGTATCCTGCGGAATGTGCCGCCTCCGTCCATCGAGGATGGCCTGTTTCAGATGCTGGTATCCAACCTGGACTACAATAGCTACAAAGGCAAGATTGCCATTGGCAGGATTCTCCGGGGCAGGGTAGCTCCCCATGACCCTGTGGTCGTTATTGATAAGGATGGAAACATTACAAACTATGAAATCAGCCAGGTATTTACTCATCTCGGCCTTGAACGTCTGGAGGTAGAAGAAGCTCTGGCCGGTGATATCGTAGCCGTGACCGGTATAGAAAAAGTCAGCATCGGAGATACCATCGCCAACCCGGAGCAACCCCAGGCTCTGCCGGGTATATATGTAGGTGAGCCTACAGTAGAGATGACCTTCGGGGTGAGCAACTCGCCGCTCGCCGGCAGGGAGGGGCAGTTCTGCACCTCCCGTCATTTGCGGACCAGGCTCTACAGGGAACTGGAAACCAACATCAGCCTCAGAGTCCAGGATACGGAGAATGCCGATGTCTTTCTGGTATGCGGCAGGGGGGAATTGCATCTGGCTATATTGATTGAGACTATGCGCCGGGAGGGCTACGAATTCCAGGTTTCCAAACCGGAGGCCATCACCAAGACAGTGGACGGCACGGTTCTTGAACCTGTGGAGTCTCTTACTATTGATACCAGAGAGGAGTACATCGGGATTGTGACAGAGATCCTGAGCAAACGGCAGGCCCGGCTCACTGACATGCGTAATGATGGAAAGGGTAACGTATATCTCGAGTATCGAATTCCCACCAGGGGACTGATCGGTTTCCGGAGTGCCTTTCTTACTGCCACCAGAGGTGAAGGAGTCATGAACACATTGTTCTTAGGCTACGAGCCCCTGGCCGGGGAGGTTGTTTCGGTTCGTGGTGGAGTGCTGGTAGCGTCAGCAGACGGTATAGCTCTTACCTATGGCCTTAATAATGCTCAGGGGAGAGGGGTTACCTTCATTGACCCCGGCGCACAGGTATATGAAGGTATGATAGTAGGGCTGAATACACGCGGACAGGATATCTCTGTGAACGTATGCAAGGAGAAGAAACAGACCAATATCCGCTCATCCACTTCCGATTTTGCGATAAAGTTGACCCCTCCTATGAAGCTGAGCCTGGAGCAGTCCCTGGATTTCATAAATAACGACGAGCTGGTTGAGGTAACTCCCAAGAATATAAGGTTACGGAAGAAGATGCTTACCCAGCATGAGCGGCTGAGGGCCAACTATACGGCACGGCGAAACCTGGGTGGAGATACCGACTGAATGTGCCTAAGACGCTCTATTTAAGCACAGACAGGAATTTATTCCGCGTGCGCTCGAAGGACGTTTAACGGGAGCTTGAGGAAGGCTGCCGTATGTACAACCGGTCGGTATATTCCTTCATCATTCGCCGCGCGCAGAAGACGGGCACGATAGAGCGGATGGCCTCTTTGACCACAGTGATCCAGCCATGGGGCACGCCGCTCCGGTCCCGCTCGTAGAAGAGGGGCACAATCTCTCCTTCCAGGAGCTGATAGAGTGCCTCTGCATCTGCCTTGTCCTCTTCCTCCGGGCTGGGTGGTCTGAGACCATCGCCGATGACCCAGCCGTTGACACCATTGTATCCCTCGTACCACCAACCGTCGCTGACGCTGAGTTGAGGTACGCCGTTCAATGATGCTTTCATGCCGCTGGTTCCACAGGCTTCCTGGAGGCGGCGGGGGTTGTTCAACCAGAGGTCCACCCCTTGCACAAGAAGACGCGCCGTATGCATGTCATGGTCTCCGAGGAAGGCAATCCTCCCCATGAAGTCACGGTTTGCTGCCAGAGAGCATACCTCGTGAAGGCACTGTTTCGAAGGATGATCTGCGGGATGGGATTTGCCGGCAAAGACTATCTGAATCGGGCGGAATGGGTCATTGGTGAGCCTCTTGAGGCGCTCGATGTCCTGGAAGATCAGCGCCGGCCGCTTATACCCCGCGAAACGCCGGACGAATCCGATGGTCAGCACTTCCGGGTGGAGCAAGGTCCCCATTGCCATGATTTGTTTGGGCTCCAGTTCACCATTGGCCCAACCTCTCTGGGCGAACTCGAGGATGAGACCCAGAAGCTTGGACTTGAGTTGCCTGCGGATTTTCCAGAGTTCGTGGTCCGGGATATCGATAATATGCTCCCAAAGGTGCGGGTCATCATGCCAGTCCATCCAGTCCTGGCCCAGATACTTCTCGTACAGCTTGCCCATTTCGGGGGCAATCCAGGTAGGCACGTGGATTCCATTGGTTACATGTAAGATGGGCACCTTGTCCTCCGGGACTTTGGGCCACGTCTCGTGCCACATCTTCCGCGCCACCATGCCATGAAGCTTACTGACTGCATTGCAGCGATCAGCAGTGGCGAGGGCAAATGCCGTCATGTTGAAGACTCCGTCGTGGTGGCCATTCTCTTGCCCCAGCTCAAGAATGGCATCACGATCAATCTGCGACGAGTCAAAGTAATTGCTGAAGTATTTAACCATTATCTCAACGGAGAAAACGTCGTGACCGGCCGGCACCGGCGTGTGGGTAGTGAAAACAGTAGCTGTCTTTACCTTATGGATGGCTTCGGCAAGAGGGATGCCTTTCCCCACTTCCTCTCTGATGCGTTCCAGCATCATGAAGGCTGTGTGGCCTTCGTTGGCATGCCATATAGCCGGCTGGATGCCGAGCGCCCGCAGCACACGCACTCCGCCGATACCCAGGAGGATTTCCTGTTGGATGCGTATCTCCCGGTCGGCGGTGTAGAGACGGGCAGACAGTTGCCGGTCCTCCGGGGTATTCTCTTCAATATTGGTGTCGAGCAAATAGAGGGTTGTCCGGCCTACCAGGACCTGCCACACTCCGATGGAAACATCTCTCTGGCCCAACTGGACCTGTGCCAGTGGTCTATGCCCGCTGGAAGAGGAGATCTGGGTGACGGGAGCCTCATCGAAATCCAACTGGGTGTATATTTCCTCCTGCCAGCCGTCAGCGGATATGCGCTGATGGAAATACCCCTGGGGGTACATCAATCCCACCCCTATCAGCGGCAGACCCAGATCGCTGGATTCCTTGCAAATATCGCCGGCCAGGATCCCCAGCCCGCCGGCATACAGAGGCAGAGAGTTGTGTATGGCGAACTCCGCCGAAAAATAGGCAATGGGCCCGGTCAAATCGTTACGGTGCTTTGCAGCATACCAGGTGTTGTCCGCTGCCATATCGGCATCGAAGGCTTCCATTACAGTGTCGTAGAGGGTAAGAAACGCCGCATCAATGCTGGCCACTTGCAGCTTAACCGGGCTTATTTCGCGCAGCAGTTTGACGGGGTTGTGTCCCCCGAGTTTCCATACCGGATAGTCCAGGGTCCGGAAAAGATCACGTGCCTGGGAATGCCAGCTCCACCACAGGTTATGAGCAAGCTCGTTTAGCCTTCCGATGCGCCTTGGTAATACCGGGCCCGGAGCTTTGCTAATCATATATTATTCTCCTCGAGGGATAGCTTTGGAATCCTGAGACCTTGATGGGGTGCGCACCTTGTTCTTATGGGTGAAAAGAGGGGTAGATAATCTTCAGACAATAGAGAGCGGCTTTGGAGAAAGCCCCCCCTGTCCCCTGGCCGGGTTTGGTGGATGAAGTAAACACCCACGGGGATATAGTATAGCATACCACACATCCATAAGTACGGCGGATGACGGAGTCGAATCTCCTGCCATCATCTCCCATCTAAGTAGAGTCTAGGAGGATAACGTCACGGAAGTGTCTCGCATGATACTGTTGCTGTCACAACTTCCTATCAGGTGGGGCAGAGGATAGTAACAGAAGAGTCGCAGAGAATCGGGCGCATATGCCGGGGAGACGGGAAGCGTGATCTGGCATTTCTTTAACTGGCGAGGTGAGTATGCAGACAGCCGATAGTGAGCCAACCTGCTCAAGCAGGTTGGCTCACTATACTTCACCCCGATCGGCACAGCCGTCAGTGTCCTATGCAGGCTTCAAGTCTGAAGTGCAGTTCGCGCAGCGGGTTGCCTTGATAGGGATAGTGGAGAGGCAGTAAGGGCATTCCTTTGTGGTTGGCGCCCCTGCTGCCTTTGGCTTTTCTGCTGCCCGGCGCAGTCTGTTTATATAGCGGATCATAAGGAATATCACAAAAGCAACGATGAGGAACGTAATAACGTAGTTTATGAACGTGCCATAGTTGATGGTGACCGCACCTGCAGCCTGGGCATCAGCAAGCGTACGGTAGGGCCCGGGCACGATCGCACCATTTTTGATGACCGCAAAGCGGTTAGCGATATCGACGTGGCCCAGCAGAAGGCCTATGGGGGGCATGATGATATCCTTCACCAGGGATGAGACAATGGCACCGAAGGCAGCGCCGATGATGATGCCGACGGCCATGTCCACCACGTTGCCCCGCATGATGAATTCCTTGAACTCCTTCACCATTCTTGCTCCCTCCTTTCTATCGATTCACTGCTTGTGGTTCCGGATGCTCTCATTAACTGGTCTGGCCAATCCGGAATATGCCCTGCTTGCCTTGCAGAGCACCGCTATGATCAACTGCGATATTATAACACAGGCCTATGATGCTGGTCTTCGAGTGAACAGTGTCTCCATTATCTCCCGTCAGTCAGCAGCAGGCAATTGAATGCAAAGGGATTAACACGCCTTCGCCAAGAAATCCCACGGCGTGTTATACTGACACGAAACCAGAGCCCCGCATCTTATGGGGATCAGTCTGATTATTGTTAGAGCGTACAACAGGATGGAGGCATGCGATGAGGACCATCAAACGACAGATACTTGCTTCAACCCACGTTGACCTCCACGGCGACCAGATTCCTAGAGAACAATTGGAGCAGTTGTTTGAGCAGATGCGAGATCCTTGGATATTGACCTCGGAACACAACCAAGCTAAGCCTCCGATAGCTCGGTCGTACAATAAGGAACTCTCTCAACTCGATGATGGCGAGTGGGCAATCCGCGTGGACATCGATGTCTTCGATGAAGTCGCATTTGCCAAGTATGGTGGTTTCAGCATCGCTTATTTCCGCCGTCGTCGCACAATCAATCCGCAGCGTCAGCCTGAGGTTGAGGTTATGTACAACCCTGATGTCTTCACGGACGATGAGATCGGAGATATTATCGCTCTTTCGACTAAAGACCTTCAGATCGACGGCCGCGAGTTGGTCCAGAAAGCATTGGAAATACCGCTGATCCTTATCGTGAAATTTGCGGTCGTTGCCTACTTTGCTGCGTTCTTCGGGGCTATGGGAACAGAGACCTGGAAGTACCTTCGCCAGAGGATCAAGGTGCTAGCTGAGCGAAAACGACAGCAGAGCCAGAAGGCTCTCACTTGTCACTTCATTTTTCCCATGCAATATCAGGGACGCACTATCGAAGTACTAGCTGAAGTGCCCGTGGACAGTTTCCCTCTTCTTGAGATTGGCGAGGTATCTACCATTATTGACCTCGATGTGTACACCAAAGGAAAGCGGGTACAGAAAGTCGCCATCCGATTCGACGCCGAAACGAAACGATGGGCCCTTGCCTACTGTATCTCGGACGATGGCTCAGTAATTACATAGGAATGACAGGGAGAGCGCGCTCTGATAAGTCATTCCAGTCCGACGCCGGGGCCAGGAGTCAACTTAAGTGAACTTGGTTCCAGCCTAGCGCGGCTGGTTTTGGTTATTAGGCCAGATAGGAGGACATGAATGGTGATGCACGACAAGAAGTTCGTGTATAGATATATGCCAGTTCATAGGCTCTGGCAGATTCTTTCAACTGCCCGCCTCTATTTTCTTCGCAACAGCAAATGGGATGATCCCTTCGAGGGTTTTCTTCTGAGAAAGTACTGCAAAACGATGAAGAAGAACTTCACCCTGCTAAACGCAGAAAAGTATTTTCTCTGCTGTACTACAAAGCGTGAACGTGACCACTTCTGGCGCAACTACACCCCTAACAAAGACGGTGTATCGATTAAACTCAACCTAGATGTGCTACGAGCAAGTGACCCTCGTATTCTTTGCCAGACAATCGAATACCCGGAACGGAGCGTCATACAGGAGTTGCTGCGGCAGATTACTAATGGGAAATGGCCCTCGAGCGATGTGACGAAATTACTTTTCATAAAGCGTTTTGCGTTCCGGGACGAGGGTGAGTTCCGCCTGATGATTCAAGACAAGTCCAACCGGGATGAGGTGTTGGCGATCGATGTCGAGCCAGGCAGAATCATCGAGCGTATCCTGTTTGACCCCCGAATGGACCCCGACACGTTCAAGGTGCACAGGGAGTTCATACACGATCGTTTTGGAGGCTATGCCGTCGCACATTCGCAGCTATATAACCCGGAGAGATCATTTCCGGAGAAACTGGCCTAACTAGTCGCTCCACTCGACATTCTGCTTCACGGCGGTGAGTGGCACCGTTGGGCCCTTCGGGCAAAAAGAGCTATTTTGGCAATGTAGGGATACAACTGTGAAAAGAGTCTTGCTATTGTTGTCTAAAGGCGTTGAGCGTCACTAGAATAGGAGGAATCATGGGAATTCTCGCTGACATTTTCGTCACCAGTCCAGAGCATGCACTCAAATACGAAGAATTCGTTCGTGAAGGAAATGTGCTGCCACCCAAACTATATGAGCGTGTACAGTACACGAACTTCACAGACCTCGAATTCGGAACGCTGTGGGCAATCCTCAAAAATGAGGACTGGGATGTAAAACATCATATGCTCGAACACATTGCGTTTGGCGAAGGAAATGAAACATGGCTTTTCCGCTTTCCCGACGAGTTGGTCGAGATACTTACAGCAATGGACCAACCTACCCTAAGCCGGGCAGCTGTCACGTGGCGCAAGACAGAAGAACTATCTTACGGTGATGAAGATCTTACGCCTGTAATTGCTGATCTTAAGCGACTGGCCATGTTGGCTAAGTCAACAGGTAAAGGCATGTATTTGTGGGGATCGCTTTGAGGTACCTGCCCAACCCGGCGGTCAACACGGACGCTGTGCAAAAAGCCATGCAGCGCCGGTTGCCTCTACGTTAGGGCCGACTGCACGCTGAGCCGCTGTCTTCGCTAGATGGCCGGATACTCTATGAAACGCAGCTTAGATGAGGCCAGACTTCTGTATGTGACCAATCGCAGGGAATGGCGCGATTGGTTCGAGAAGCACTATAAGTCTGAGAAAGAAGTGTGGCTGGTGTACTACAAGAAGCATACCGGAAGGCCGCGCATTCCTTACAACGACGCAGTTGAAGAAGCGCTTTGCTTTGGCTGGATCGACAGCACTGTCAGGCGCATTGATGAGGACAGATTCGCCCAAAGGTTCTCTTTGAGAAACCCCAGGACCCCGTACTCGCAATCGAATATGGAACGGCTAAGGGAGCTTGTCAGGCAGGGCAAAGTCGTCGATGAAGTGCTGGCAACCTTGGGGGATTTTGTGGGAGACCAGTTTGAGGTACCACCGGACATTCTCGATGCTATCAAGGCAAACAAGGAAGCCTGGGAAAACTTTCAAGGGTTATCACAGCCATACATACGAATCCGCATTGCGTTCATAGACGGGGCCCGCAACAGGCCCCAGGAGTTCAAGAAGCGCCTGAGGTACTTCATCGAGATGACCGGGAAGAACAGGCAATTTGGGTTTGGTGGCATTGAGAAGTATTTTTGAATAGAAGGACAAAACGACATGAAACAGTGGTATGAAGAGTTGTTTGTAAACTACGGAAAGAAATACGATAACGAGAGTTTCGCTCAAGGGACCGTCGGAGAGTGTGACTTTATTGAAAAAGAAATCGGATATAACAAGGCAACAAGAATTCTGGATATAGGATGCGGCACCGGCAGACATTCAATTGAGTTAGCCAGGAGAGGGTATATCGTTGTCGGAATTGATTTATCAGAATCGCTTTTGAAACGGGCAAAAGAAAAAGCATCTGAGCGAAAGCTGCAAATCGTTTTTCAGAAACATGACGCGAGAGACCTTCCTTTTTTGCATGAATTTGATTTGGTCATCATGCTATGTGAAGGCGCATTCCCGTTGATGGAAACCGACGAAATGAATTTTCAAATTCTCCAGAATGCCGCCAATGCCTTAAAACCAAAAGGGAAATTGATATTTTCTACCTTGAACGGTTTGTTCCCTCTATTTCATTCCGTCAAAGAATTCCTCGATTCAGAGACAAAAGAAGGGAATGCGAAATGCGGCAGTCTTTCATTTGATCTGATGACTTTCCGGGAGCATAGCACCTTAGATGTTGAAGATGATCTTGGGAACAAAAAGGAACTGCAATGCAATGAAAGGTATTATGTGCCATCCGAAATAACCTGGCTATTAAGAACACTAGATTTTAGAACTGTTGATATTTACGGTGCGAAGCTTGGCGCTTTCAGTCGAAACGATAAATTAGCAACCGAAGATTTTGAAATGCTGGTAATAGCGGAAAAACAATGAGTCCTCACGTGTCTTGGTAGGGGTGGTGCGATCGTATGATCACCGCTGTTCCTCACCGGCATTTGATCAGTGGCAATTATCTCCCGTCGGTCAGCGGTGCTAGAATGTAGCCATGCCAGGACTGTACAAGACCGAGGGTATCGTGTTGAAGCATTCCTACATAGGAGAGGCCGATACGGTGCTCGTAGTATATACGCCATTCCTGGGCAAGCTGAGAGCTGTTGCCAGAGGGGTGAGGCGGACCAAGAGCAGGCTGGCCGGTCACGTGGAACCGCTGACACACTGCTCCATGATGCTGGCTGAAGGACGGGACCTGGACATTGTGTCCGGATGCGAGACCGTGGATGCTTTTATGTCTCTGAGATCCGATCTGTGGCTCCTGTCCTGTGGTCTGTATGCGGCTGAGTTGACCGACCGGCTCGGTGCTGAAGGCGCTGAAAACCGGCCCCTTTTCCTGCTTCTCTTGAACACTTTACGATCGCTTTCCGGTGGTGTCGACCCGAACCTGGTCCTCCGTTACTTCGAACTTCGCTCGGTGGCCTGCTCGGGTTACCTCCCGGAGCTATGGAAGTGTGTTTCCTGCCAACACAGCTTAAAGGCAACAACAAACTTCTTCAGTGCGCCTGCCGGAGGGGTGTTGTGCCCTGATTGCGGGATGGCTGACCGCTCCGCCCGGGCCATTTCTCCGGACGCCATCAAGCTGCTGCGCTTCTTCAGCCAAAATGATTACCCGGTAATAAAGAGGTTGAAGCTTAAGGCAAACCTGGCGAAGGAAACCGAGGAGTTGATGCAGGTCTACCTTGCCTGCGTCCTTGATCAGGAGGTCAAATCTGCCAGGTGGCTGCGTCAATTGCGTGTCAGCGAAGAAAAGAAACCGGAGGGTGCCAGGAAACCGCAGTAATTGCCGGACTGCACTCGAAGCAGGTTAAGATCAGACGCGCAGGGTAGCTCCCACTTCCTGGGTGAGTTTAGAGAGGATGTCCTTCTCTACAATTTCCATCTCTTCGTCGGTTAGAGTATGGGTGGATGACTGGTAGTCTATCCTGAAAGCCAATGATTTCTTGCCCGGAGGCACCTGCTTTCCGGTGTAGAGGTCGAAGAGAGTAATGTGGCTCACCAGCGGTAAGCCACGGCTGCGTATGATGTCCTCTACCTTCTTGGCGGGCACTGCCACATCCACTACTATGGCAAGATCTCTCACAGATCGCGGGAAGCGGGACAGAGGACTGTATTTGCCTCTTAGTTTGTTGCAGGAGAGCAATCTGTCTATATCAAGTTCGAAGATGGCTACCGGCTGGGGAAGGAGGTCAAAGCTCCCGGCCACTCCGGGGTGTACTTCTCCAACAATCCCTACCGCAGTATGATCGATCAGGATTTTCGCTATTCTGCCGGGGTGGAGACTTGCCTCAGTACTTGCCTCAAAATCCGCCTCCGCTCCCAATCTCCTCAGTACGGCCTCCACCACTCCCTTCGCATCAAATAGATCAAGCTGTCCCTTTTCACCGAGCCACGAGGGTTCACTGCGGGGACCGCTCAGCACTCCGGCCAGGATTTCCCTTTCCTCAGGCAGATCGCTTCCTCTGGCAAAGAATACCTTGCCGATCTCGAAGAATCTGAGACTGCCATCTTCGTGTTTCTGGTTCGCTGCCAGAATCCCCAGAAGTCCGGGGCGCAGGCTGGTGCGGAGATACTCCTGCTCCATACTCAAGGGATTGGCGATCTGTACAGGTTGTCCCACAGAGGTTATCCTGGCCAGCCTGTCATGGCTGGTCAGTGAATACGTAATCGCTTCCTGAAATCCGCAACCCACCATCATGTCCCGCAGGTCTTCCCTGAAGGTGAGCGTGGGGTTGGGCTGTTGCCGGGGCAACTGGCTGCTGAGTGTGGTGGTGGGGATGGAGTCATAGCCGATGATACGGGCCAGCTCTTCAACTATGTCGGCAGCCCTGTTCACGTCCATGCGCCAGTAAGGCACGGCTATTTTCATTTCTTCCGGTGAGTCTGCCGGTTGGCACTGGAACCCGAGTGATGTGAGTATCTCGATGATTTGTTCACGCTTCAGTTCTACACCCAACAGGCGTTTCACCCAGGAAGTATGGAATATGATTGGCTCTCTCTCTTTTTTGCCGGGGTAAACATCGATGATGCCCCTGGCGGCTTTCCCGCCGGCCAGCTCCACTATCAATTGAGTGGCCCGCTTCAATGCCGGCAGGGTGAGTTCAGGGCTGATCCCTCTTTCGAACCGGATGGAGGCCTCACTGCGCAGTTTCAGGTTTGCCGAGGTGCGCCGGATGCTTATGGGATGAAAATTCGCTGATTCCAGCAACACCGATTTGGTTATGTCGATGACCTCGCTGTCGACGCCGCCCATCACTCCGGCAACGGCTACAGGGATCTTGCTGTCGGCGATAACCAGTGTGTCCGGGTTAAGGACGCGGTCCACACCGTCAAGGCTGGTCAGCTTTTCTCCTTGTGAAGCGCGGCGGACTACTATCTTTTTCTCTCCGATTTGACGGAAGTCAAAGGCGTGGAGCGGCTGCCCGTACTCCAGCATGACATAGTTGGTGATATCCACAATGTTATTTATCGGCCGCATACCGCAGGCAATCAGTCTCTGCTGCATCCAGGGTGGTGAGGGGGCTACCCTGACATCTTCAATCAGGCTGGCGCAGTAACGGCGGCACAGTTCAGCATCGATAATCTCCACCGAGACGAGCTGCTCTATGGCCGGCCCTTCCTCAGTGTACTTGGAGGGTGGCAGCTTTACCTCCTGCTTGATGAAAGCAGCCACCTCCCTGGCTATACCTATCACCGAAAGGCAGTCGGGACGGTTCGGGGTGATCTCCAGGTCCAGGATAGCGTCACCGAGGTAGTCGGCCAGCGGAATACCCAGCGGAGCCTCCGGCGGGAGTATCAGGATGCCTTCGTGGTTGTCAGAGATACCCAGTTCTTTCTCGGAGCAGGCCATACCTTCAGAGGCCGTGCCTCTTATCACGGCCGGTTTAAGTCGAAAGATTTCTCCTGTATGGCCGTCGATAAGTTGGGCTCCCATCTGCGCAAATGGCACCTTATTGCCCACCTGGATATTGGGTGCGCCGCATACCACTGTGGAGTGGCCCTTCCCGAAGTCTATGGTGGCCAGCCTGAGACGGTCGGCATTGGGGTGGGGTTCGATAGCAATTATCTGCCCTACCAGGATTTTGTCCCAGGCCCTGCCGGTAGACTCGATACTCCCGACCTCAATCCCGGACATGGTCAACTTATCTGCCAGTTCCTTCAAAGGCAGGGAGTTATTGATGAACTCTCGAAGCCAGTTAAGCGAAATCTTCATCCGTATTCGTCACTTTCGCAGGAGACTCCTCCTCCGGTCAGAACTGTCTCAAGAAGCGGAGGTCATTACCATAGAAGAGGCGGATATCGTCAATGCCGTATCTGAGCAGGGGAATACGTTCCACCCCCATACCGAAGGCGAACCCGGTATAAACCTCGGGGTCGTAGTTTACCCTTTTCAAGACCTCTGGGTGAACCATTCCGGCGCCCAGAATCTCGATCCAGCCGGTGTTTTTGCATAGTGAGCAGCCGGCCCCCTGGCACATGAAACAGTCTATGGCCATCTCTACGCCCGGCTCAACGAAGGGGAAGTAATCGCAGCGGAAGCGTGCCTTCCGGCTTTCTCCGAAGAGGCGGCGGGCGAACTCAAAGAGTGTCCCCTTAAGATCGCTCATAGTTATGTCACGGTCGATGGCCAGGCCCTCAACCTGATAGAACATGGACTCGTGGGTGGCGTCAGTGGCCTCATATCGATATACCCTGCCCGGCATCAAGGCCCTTATGGGCGGGCGTGTCTTTTCCATGAGCCTGATCTGCATTGGAGAGGTATGGGTGCGCAGCAGCCTGGACCTCTCACCGCCTTCGGTGTCTATCCAGAATGTAGCCCACATGTCGCGTGCCGGATGGTCCTGGGGAATATTCAATGCCTCGAAATTGTAGTAATCCCACTCCACCTCAGGCCCTTCGACTATCTGGAACCCCATGGAAACGAAGACATTGCATATCTCCCGGAGTGTCTTGGTGACGGGGTGGAGGCGGCCGAGGGAAACCGGGTAACCGGGCAGCGTGATATCAATGCGGGTTTGCTCCAGGGTAGCGGCCAGGTCTTTGCCCTTGAGAGCCTCTTCCTTCCGTTTGAGGTCAGCTTCCAGCAGTACCTTGGTCTGGTTGGCTATGGCTCCGGTTGTGCGCCGTTCATCAACCGGAAGCTCGCCCAATCCTCTCAAGATAGTGGTGAGCGAGCCCTTTCTTCCCAGGTAACGAACTCGCCACTTCTCAAGTTCCTCAAGGTTGTCTATGCTGCCGAGCTCGGTAACTGCCTTAGCCTTGAGGTCTTCAAGCTCCTTGAGCATTGAATTACTTGCCTGTGTTCTCTCCCTTAGCTGTTGCTACCAACTGAGAGAAGGCAGCGGGGTCCTGGATGGCTACGTCGGCGAGCATCTTGCGGTTAACTTCCACCTGTGCCTTCCTCAGACCACTCATGAACTGGGAATAGGAGAGTCCGCCCTGCCGGGCGGCGGCATTGATGCGGATGATCCAGAGCCGTCGCATGTCTCCCTTGCGCTCCCGCCGGTGGCGGTAGGCATAGCTGAGGGAATGGAGCATGGATTCATGGGCCCGGCTATAGAGGGAATGTTTACTTGCCCGGTGCCCCTTGGTCAGCTCCAATAGCTTCTTATGGCGACGCCGGGTAACTACTCCACCTTTGACTCGTGGCAATTGGGGCCTCCTTTATGCGTAGGGCAAAAGCTGTTTTATTCTGCGTCTATTGGTGGGATTAAGAACCACTTTCACCGCATACCCCCGCTTAACGCGGGGTGATTTATGGCTTCGGAGATGGCTCTTGCCTACCTTGGAATGCATGATTTTGCCGCTTCCGGTAACGTGAAAACGGCGCTGGGCCGATTTATGTGTCCTGATCTTGGGCACTAGAAACCTCCGCTGATGTCTTTTTGATAACCTTGGGTGGTGAGAAGATAAGACTCAGGCTCCTCTCCTCCACCAGTAAGGGCTGGTCAAGTACAGCCTTATCTTTAAGATCGTGCAATACCTGCTCCAGTATCTTCTTACCCAACTCAGGTCGGGTAACCTCTCTGCCTCTAAAGATAACCGTCACCTTAACTTTGTCGCCCTCGGCGAGCAGACGCTCAATCAACCGGATCTTGGACTCCAGGTCATGGCCGTCGATCCTGGGCCTGAGGCGGAGTTCCCTCAGAATGGAAGACCTTCGTCCTTTTCTTCCCTCCCGCTCCTTCTTGGTCAGCTCATACTTATACTTTCCATAATCCAGAACGCGACATACCGGCGGTACGGCGCTTGCTGCAACCTCCACCAGGTCCAGATCATGGTCTCTGGCCAACTGGATAGCCTGGCGGAGGGGCATAACATTCAGCTTTTCGCCGTTTTCCCCGATTACCAGGACCTCCTTGGCCCTGATCCACTCGTTGATCCTGAGTTCTTTGACTATATCCTGCTAATCCCCCTGTCTTCAAAAAGTCTGGTCTTTATCTATAACATATACTACCCAGGTAAGTCAAACATGCAGCGAGGATTGTTTGGCAACCGGGGGAGTGTGGGGGTTGTCGGAAGGCCCTGGCACCATCATTCGCAGACACATGGTTGTTGACAATGGTACAATGGTCTCACAAGTTATAATTGCCGTATATATAATATGGAATGAGGGCAGGAGGTGGAGATGGCAGCAACTTACCGTTTTCAGGATAATTGCGAAGACAAAAAGCTCTTGGGCAACAAGGGGGCCAATCTGGTTACCATGACAAAGCTGGGGCTGCCGGTGCCCCCCGGCTTTGTGGTCTCCATCGAGGCCTACAAAGACTATAAGCACAGCGGCCGTTTGCCGGCCACAGAGATTGACAATGCTCTGGGGTGGCTGGAGGAACAGAGCGGGAACAAGCTGGGCAGCGGGCTGGAGGTATCCGTTCGCTCCTCGGCCCCGGTATCCATGCCGGGGATGATGGACACGGTGCTCAATATCAAGGACAAGGCCAGCATGATGTCTGCCATCAAGAAGATCTTCAGCTCCTGGGACAACCTCAGGGCGGTGGAGTACCGGCGGCTCAACCGCATTTCTGCGGACATGGGCACTGCTGCCGTAGTGCAGGCAATGGTCTTTGGCAACAAGGACAAAAAGTCGGGTACCGGAGTGATATTTACCAGGAACCCGAGTACGGGTGCCCCCGGGATTTTCGGTGAATATATAAGCCAGGCTCAGGGTGAAGACCTGGTCTCAGGAACCAGAACGCCGGGCCCTATTGCGGACCTGCGTTCTGCCATGCCGGAGGTCTATGCCGAGCTGGAAAAGATAACCCGCAAGCTGGAGGAGCATTTCCAGAATATGCAGGATGTGGAACTTACTGTGGAGTCGGGCAAGCTCTATATCCTCCAGACCAGGTCGGGGAAGCGCAGCGGGCAGGCGGCGGTGAAGATAGCCGTCGATATGACCGATGAAGGGCTGCTCACTACTGAGGAAGCTGTTATGCGGGTGAAACCGGAGGAGTTGAATGCCCTTTTGCATAAGCGCATCAAAAACCCGGAGCAGTATGAGCCGCTGGCTCACGGGCTGAATGCGGCCCCTGGGGCAGCCACCGGCAAGGTGGCCTTTAACATCCGGGAAGTCGTACGGATGGCTGAGAAAAGTGAGAAGGTTATTCTGGTCAGGCCGGAGACCAGTCCGGACGATATTCAGGGCATTGCTGCTGCCGATGGTGTGCTCACGTCGCGGGGGGGACTTACCTCTCATGCCGCCATAGTCACCAGGGCCATGGGCAAGCCCTGCATCTGTGGTGCCGAAGAGATAAAGATAGACATGGAGAAAGAGCAGTTCGAGGTCCGGGGGCGTGTGGTCAGGAAAGGGATGGAGATTACCATAGACGGCACCAGCGGCATGGTTTACCAGGGGGCCCTGCCTTTGGGGGAGGTGGAGGTGGGGGCGGAGGTCGGCGAGCTGCTTTCCTGGGCTGATGGTTTCAGACGCATGGGCGTAAGAGCTAACGCCGATACTGCGGAGATGATCAAGCTGGCCAGGAGCTTTGGATGTGAGGGGGTAGGCCTGTGCCGCACCGAACGTCAATTCAATGCGCCCGAGCGCCTTTCGGCCATCAGGGAATTCATTCTGGCGAAGACCACCGCCGAGCGAACGGAGTCCCTGGTGAGGTTGAAGCAGCTTCAAAAGGATGATTTTGTGGCTATCTTCAAGGAGCTGCAGGGGATGTCGATCATCATCAGGCTTCTTGACCTGCCGCTCCACGAATTCCTGCCGTCAGAGACGGATACCAATGACCCCAGGATCAAGGAGAGGGTGAGGCAGCTCAGGGAGGTCAATCCCATGATCGGTCACCGGGGGGTGAGGCTGGGTGTCACCAACCCCGAAATCTACCAGATGCAGGTTGAGGCTATCTGTGAGGCGAAGGCCGAGGTAGAGAAAGAGATGGAGGTAAATGTCTCGGTCATGGTGCCCCAGGTGATCACGGTGCAGGAGCTTCTGTGGGTGAAGAGGCATGTGAAGGCCTCCGGACTGAGGTTCGGGGTGATGATGGAGACCGTTCGCGCCTGCATGCGGGCGGGCAAGCTGGCGCATGTGGCCGACTTCTTCTCGTTCGGGACCAATGACCTGACACAGGCGGTGTATTCCTTCAGCAGGGAGGATGCGGAGAAGAAGTTTCTGTCGACCTATCTCCAGCTGGGCATCCTTCAGGACAACCCCTTCGAGGTGATCGACGTCAAGGGGGTGGGGCGGCTGATGGAGACGGCCATATTCTGGGCGAGGAGGAACAAGAGAGACCTTGAGATAGGGGTCTGCGGGGAGCATGGCGGCGAACCCCGCTCGGTGCGGTATTTTCACCAGATCGGAGTGGACTACGTCAGTTGCAGCGCCTTCAGAATCCCTGTGGCCAGGCTGGTAGCAGCCCAGGAGGCGATTGAGGGGAAGGTGCAGAAACCCCCGGAGGCGGTCAAAGCGGCGTGATCTCTGCGGGAGGCCGCAAAAAGTTCTTCCCTGTCCCGGATTTCTGCCTGAAAAGGCGCTTGACCTCTTGGGAGAGCGTACCTTCGATGTTTACCTGAATGATGTTGTGTACTGGTTGAGGAAAACACGTATAAGTGGTCAAACACTTAATTGTTTTTGACTGGACGCCTTCTTGCGTTAGGTGAGCAGCGTTAATGAGCTTATTTGACGATTTCAATCGCACCTATGATGGCCCTGCATCTTACAACGAGGACAGGTATCATTTCTTCAACCGATCTGCACGTCCAGCTTCGGCATGTATTCGGGAAACGCTTGAAACCTGGTTCACACATTACCCTGACAACAATAAGACTGAGCTTAAGGCAAGGTTTCAATCGGAGTCTGATTCTGCTTTCTACGAGTTGTTTCTACACGAGTTGTTTCTAAAAATAGGTTGTGAGGTTGTAGTGCATCCAAGGGCAGGTGACCGCTCGAAGACACGCCCTGATTTTCTTGCCAAGTTTCCTTGTGGTGACGAGGCGTTCGTTGAAGCTGTATTGTCGCAGGATGAGTCGGAAGAGGAAAGAGCCAGTCGCGCACGATTAGACGCACTATTCGATGAGGTCAATAAGGTAAAATCACCTGACTTTTTTCTGAACGTCTTGTCCGTGAAGAATCCGCAGGGGATTCAACCGTCTGGAAGGAAACTCCGCAGGCTTCTCAGTGAAAGGCTTAACGGCTTAAATCCAGACGGAACTTGGGAAACTCTTACAAAATACGGAATTGATGCTATGCCGAAGTGGACTTTTTCTGACAGAGATTTTGCGTTGGAAGTCGCTCCCATGCCTAAGTCTCCCGAAGCTCGGGGAAAGCCTGGACATCGGCTTATCGGAGTAGTCTCAGAAGGAGTCCACTGGGGAGGAAGCGCAGCCGGCTTACGAAGCTCAATTACGGCGAAGGCAAAACAACACGGCCGCTTCAACAAACCTTACGTAATCGCTGTGAACTCTTTGAGCAAATGGGGAACTGATGAAGATGATATATCAGAAGCCTTCTACGGCGGTGGTGGTATTTTTACTAACTACTCCAGAGTCAGCGCTGTTCTGGTGACCAAAGTCTACCCATCGAATGTACCACGAGCACCTATGTGCTTGTATCATAATCCATTCGCTGCAAATCCCTGCACGGGATTGCTCTGGCGAGTTAGTCAAGGTACTTACCACCAAACGAAACTTGAAGTTGTGAAGGGAGTCAGTATTGGGGAAGTAATGGGGCTTCCTTCAAGTTGGCCAAAGTCGTCCGGCGAGTGACTTTTGACGTGCGGTATTAGTAGGGAGTATCTGCAGCGTTGGAGAACTGAGCGTATTGAAGCAATTCTGGCCCAAGTACAGTGTGGGTAACAGTTTAGCGTTTTGTTGGATCACAGAAGTCCAAAGTGTTCAGCTAGAGCTTCTGCCACCTATGCCTGGTTCAATCTCCAAGATTGATACTGCAAAAAAGGGCTTTTCTTTCCCCCGACAGAATAGTATGGTGGTGGAACCCGTGAAGGCAAACCTTGGAATGCCACGAGCCTTTTGGTGGCCCTAATGTGATGGAGTAATATAGATATAACTGTTTCAGAAAAGGAGGTTACATGGCCATAGACTACGACGTAATAGTGGTTGGTGCCGGACCTGGCGGTACCTGCTGTGCTGCCCTTCTGGCCAAGAAAGGGCTGAAAGTGCTGCTTCTGGACAAGAACGCCGGCGTGGGCGGGAAGCAGATGGACCTGGAGATCAAGGGCACCCACGGCGAGCGGTGGGCCAGCGGCGGATTCGCGGTAAGGCATGGCTCGTTTCACGAAGTCTATGAGGCGCTCGGCATAGAGTCCAAGCTCAAGGTATCAGCCAGGCCCATAGTGGCCATCTACCGGCGCTCCGGCATGACCTGGAAACAGGCCCGCAAGCCACCTCAAGAGGTGGCCATTGACATGGAGAACTATAAGGGAATGGACCCCAACCTCCTCTTCGATCAATGGGGACTGAAAGGAAAAGACCGCGACACCACGCTGCAGGTGATGGTGGAGATGGCGTCCTGGACACCGGAGCAACTGGACAAGCTGGACGACATAACCATGACTGACTGGTTTGACCGGCGCCCTGAGATACCTTATCCCTTCAAGCGCTACATCTTCTACGTCACTCAGGTCATGCAAGAGTGCCTGCCTGATATCACCCCCATGTCCATGGTCTCCGGCATATTCCATTATGGAGCACAGCCGATGGGCTACCCCATAGGCGGCTATGGCCACGTGACGGAGGTGGTGGCCGAAACGTTCAAAGACCTCGGCGGCAAGCTGGTCACCAAGGCCCGGGTGGAACGGATCGTGGTGGAGAAGGGCAGAGCCATCGGGGTGATGACCAAAGATGCTTTGTACAAAGCCCCCGTAGTGGTGAGCAGCGCCGGTATTCAACCGACAGTCCTTAAGCTGGTCGGGGAAGAGCACTTTGACAAGAGCTATGTGGCCTATATCAAAGGACTCCTCCCGTCTCTGGGTTACAACGGGGTACGCTATGTTCTCCGGGAGAAGGTACTGCCCCACGCGCTCTATCAGATATGGTCCGATGATAGCTGGTGGGACCTGAAGGAGTACCTGAGGATCAAGAATGGCGGCGCTCCAAAGGACGTTACAATAGCCCTGATTGTTCCCTCCAACTACGATCCCGACATGGCTCCGCCGGGGAAACAGGTGCTGGTATTCGGCACCAATTGCAGCCCTGACACCAGAGACGAGGCTATGCTGAAGGCGCTGAACAAGCGGATGGAAGAGCAGATGGCGGAAATATTCCCTGAGGTAGGGCCGGCCATTGAGTACAAGACCCATGCCGGACCCCGCGACGTAGCGGCACTCTCACGCGACGAGGCACTCCCGGGCACAGGCGGCGAGTTCAATCTGGCCATAAGCATAGGCCAGACGGGCAAGTACAAGCCATCGGCCAGGTCACCGGTACCCGGTCTTTACTACGTGGGAATGGACGCCGGCAGCACGAAGAGGCTGCTTGGCTCAAACGGGCCGGTTGATTCGGCGATCAACGTCGCGCAGATGGTTTATCAATACTACCTGGATCGGCAATTCGCCGGGTGGTAGGTCACACGAGACGCAGCTCTCTCGGACTAAAGAGGCCGGAAGCCGCCTTGCTTCGACGGTGAGGTGACTTCCGGCGGGATCATAGACGCACGTTGGTCACCCCCTGCCGTGAGGCGTTGGCTGGCATGTGAATCGCACTGCAGCATTTCCGATGAACCGGGAATCTGAAGGAATCACAGATCATGGGACGGCATTCTATGCCCGGTTCGCTCCCCTTTGACTCTTCAATTCCTCAATGTCCAGGGGCTCGCCTTTGGAGGGTTCTCTGCGGTGGCTGATAGCTCCGATCGGGCATCTATCCTCGCAAACACCGCAGCCCATGCACTTTGCCGCATCAACAATAGCTTTCTTCCGTTGTTCATCCATCCTGATGGCATTGAACGGGCAGGTTCCTGTCGGCACAAATGCCGCATCCATCGCAATCATCGTTTATCTGAGAGACATAACCTGAAGGGGCCAGAATCGGGATTGCCCCGCCAAACAGGTTCCATATCCTCATACCCATACAGCAACAAGCACAGCAGTTGCAGATTTCGAGGAGTCTGTTGCCGTGATCTTTTTTGAAATAGGCGCACTGGACCTCGCCGCGCTTATGGGCGTCTTCAATTATCTTGACCGCTTCTTCTGGAGAGCCCTTGTGGAATTTGGGATTCCGGTCTGCGATGAAGGAGGCAAAAGGGTCACCCAGGAAAAGGCAGACCTCCTGTTGGGATGGTGGCAGGCAGGGGTTTGCCTGCACCGCACGGCAGGCGCAGGTCCCCACCGCAATGGCACCGGGGTTCTCCAGGATCACGTCCCTGGCTATCTTGAAGGGGATCACTCTCTCAGATGGATGCAGTGTCAGGGCGTCTTTTTCTGTGACGATCTTCAAGGCATCCCGCATCTTCAGGACCTTGCCATGAAGGATACTGGTATCGGCACTGGGCATAGTCTCAGCAAACTGCCGGATATAACCCTTCATCATCTGCGTGATGGCCTCATCCACCTTCTCTGCCGGCTCCTGGGCAGGGAGGCCTGCTGCCAGATTCGCATGATAGATAAAATGCTCCGGGTATCTCATATAAAGGTAGGCGGGGAAAAAGTCGTTCTTGTCTGCTGCGCTATAGAAATCATAAAGTGCGTTGGTGGAGTCGTCGTGCATAGTATTCCTCCTTGTTGCTTATTGGCCTCCTCTCGGCTTGCGGACAGTGCGGAGAATCGGTGCCAGCCTTATACTTTATATCTGCACTTCACTTCTTGATCCAAGACATATTATGAAAGAGGTGCCTTCACAGCCGTTTGTCCAACAACTCTGCTTTGTCAGTAAATGACTTATACTATATTATCGTCACGCACCATAACATAATAGATTGATATATCCACTGTTTGCAATAGATGATCGCTTATGTGCATGATGTCTCCGCAGGTGGCAGAAAGTCCTGGCCTCCCCCGTGTCATTGCTGTAGATGTTACATATTTCGGGGACGAAAATGCTACTAACCAGCATGTGCTGGGAAGGAGGCTTTTCGTCGATGAGGAACAACAGTCAAGATGAGACCATTAAGAGGAACTACCTTCAGAAGTACCGATTCCTGATTCGGGAGTATGAATTGGTCAAGGCTGGGAAGCACCCACGGTTTCGCTTTGCCCAGGAGTTCTATGCCTTCCACGACACAGACCGGAGGAGCTTCCGCAAATATTACAATCGCTATCTTCACAGTGGGAAAGAGGAGGATCTGCTACCGCGTAAACGGGGACCCAAATGGAAAACCCGCCGAGCTCCCGACCTTGTTGAGGAGCAGGTCAGGACACTGCGCGAGAGGGGGATGAACCGCTATGAGATCGTGAGTGTCCTCAGGCCAAAGCTAGGTGAGTTGACACCCTCGCCATCAGGGGTGTACACCATCCTCAAGCGCCAGGGGTTGAACCGATTACGACCCGTCATGAAAGAAGCCAAACGCACCATAATCAAGGAGAAAGCTGGGGAGTTGGCACATGTCGACTGCCATCATCTCTCCAAATGCCTCGTCCTGAACGAGAGCAAGCGGCGTTACCTGGTCTGTGTCATCGACTCCTGCACGCGCGTGGCTTGGGCTGAGGTGGTCGATGATATCAAGGCACTCACTGTGATGTTTGCCGCTCTACGCTGTCTGAACATCCTGGCTGACCGCTATACACTCCGGTTCAAAGAAGTGCTCACAGATAATGGTCCTGAGGTGGGCACCCGCGATTCCAAGCAGAAGGCCTCGCATCCATTTGAACGCATGCTCACAGAACTGGGCATTACTCACCGCTACACCCGACCGTATCGTCCTCAGGCCAACGGCAAGGTGGAGCGCTTTTGGAGAACTCTTGAAGAGGATCTCTTGCATGAAACAACCTTTGACTCGATCGAGCAATTCAAAGATGAGCTCATGCAGTACCTGGTCTACTATAACCACCACCGTCCGCATCAAGCACTGGGAGGCAAAACACCGGCACAATTCATTGAATTCTGTCCTCGAATTACGTAACACTTACAATTGCGAGGAGCACAGCGACGAAGCAATCTCTCATATGCTTGGCCACCGCATTTATGGATCCCCACTTCTGTGAGAATGACAACGGATGTAGGGGCGCTTCGCGAAGCGCCCCTACGGTTATTACCTATCTTGCGCCCTCAGCAGTTCTTTGACCACGTTCTGCCCCCGTGCTAACATGTTCCCATGACTGCGATGGAGACCGGCGTTGTTTAGTCTGTTCAAACGGAAGACGGAGCAGGCTGTAAAGCGCAGCAAAGACACCTGGTTCGGTAAGATCACCAGTTTATTTGACCGTCCTACCATAGACAAGCAGTCGTGGGAGGAACTGGAGGAACTGCTCATTGCTGCCGATGCCGGGGTGGATACGGCCGCCAAGCTTATCCAGCGGGTGAAGGACAGGGTAGGCAAGGAGAAAATCGGCGATGCCCGGCAGGTGCGGGCTGCTTTAATGCAGGAGATGGCCCTGATGTTGAAGATCGATGGGAAGGAGCCGGTTGCGGCAGCTTCTCCGAGAGTGATACTGGTGGTGGGTGTCAATGGTTCGGGCAAGACCACCACCATTGCCAAGCTGGGCTATAGTTATGGGAAAGAGGGAAAGGTGATACTGGCTGCGGCCGATACGTTCAGGGCGGCGGCCATTGAACAGCTCAAGTGGTGGGGTGAGCGGATAGATGCTGAGGTCATTGCCCACCAGCCGGGGGCCGATCCGGGGGCGGTGGTTTTCGATGCCCTTCAGGCAGCCAAGACCCGTGGTGCCCGGACCGTCATCGTCGATACTGCCGGCCGCCTGCATACCAAGTTCAACCTGATGGAGGAACTGAAGAAGATAAAGCGCGTGGTTCAGAGGGTGGACCCTTCAGCTCCTCATGAGATACTGCTGGTCCTCGATGCGACCACCGGGCAGAATGGACTGAGCCAGGCCAAGTATTTCACTGAGACCGTGGGGGTCAACGGCATTGTCCTGACCAAGCTGGACGGCACGGCCAAGGGCGGCATTGTGCTGGCCATCTGCGACCAGTTGAAGATACCGGTACGGTTCATTGGCACGGGGGAGACCCTGGACGATCTGGCGCCCTTTGATCCCCAGACCTTTGTAGAAGCCATCATGTCCTGAAAGGGGAAGATTGATTCACATCGGCATAAACCCCGACATTGCCACCATCGGGTCTCTTACTATCGGCTGGCATGGGATCCTCATGTTCATCGGCATAATAGTGGGTGTGCTGCTTACCCTGCGCTTGGCCAGGAGGGCGGGGTTCACGGATGACATCATCTACACCTCTTCCATCTGGGCGGTCATCTTCGGCCTGATAGGGGCCAGGATAGCCCATATTCTGGATCATCTTGGTTACTACCGTGACAACCCCGGTGAGATAATCGCTTTGTGGAACGGGGGGTTGGGCTGGTATGGTGCGCTGATCGGAGGTATTCTGGCGGTGGTCGTCTATTCCCGGATCAGGAAGTTCTCGCTGGCTCGCTTTGCCGATGCGGCTGCCCCCGGCGTTATTCTGGGACTGGCCATCGGTAGGATTGGATGCACCATAAATGGGGATGCTGCCGGAACTCCGACATCGCTGCCCTGGGGCTTCGTCTATACCAATCCGAATACCTTTGCGCCCCTGGGGATTGCAACGCACCCGTATCCGGTGTATGAGATTATTTGGAACCTGATGGTCTTCGGCTTGCTGTGGCGCTTGAAGGACCGGATCAAGCCTGATGGGAGCCTCTTCCTGGTCATGATAGCAACGTATTCCTTTGGAAGATTCTTCCTCAGTTTCCTCAAGGACGAGGTGTCGGTGCTGGGGCCGCTGCACGAGTCACATCTTATATCCATAGCTCTGTTTGTGATCGCGGTAGCTTTGCTCGCCTATCGGAAGGTGAGGCTGGTGAAACCGGAGCCTCGGGAGGTAAAGCCTCAGGAGACGCAGCCTTAGAAGTTGCCTCCATCCGGAGCTTCCAGTGTGCCTTATCCCCGGGTGGGGACCCCGTCTTTTCCCCTCTGCCTATCTGTGGTCGATGAAGTTCAGCAGGAGATTGTTGAACAGGTCCCTTTTCCGTAAGTGGGGAGCATGGCCATAGCCCGGGATCACCTCCAGGCGTGCATCAGGTATCAGTTCCTTGGCCTTGAGGGCGCCGCGCACAGAGTAGTACGGATCGTAGCGGTTCCATACAATGAGCGTGGGTACCTTGAGGGCCGGCAGTCTCTCCAGGCATGACCAGTTCTTCTCTTCGTCTTTTTCTTTCAAAAACCTGGGATAGGGTTGCGGACGCCTGAGAGCCCCGCGCACTGCCCAGGCCAGTGCGCCCAGCGTGGTTCCCACGGGTGACAGCTTGCCGAATCCCACCGTGTCAATCAGGACCAGCCTGCTGACCATTTTGGGCTGACTGAGGGCGATCTCCAGGCATACCCTGCCGCCCAATGAGTGTCCTACCAGGACCAGAGGAATCCGAATCCAGCGCCTGGACAAACTGGACAGCATGGCTGACGAAATCCGACAGATAGTAGGCGTCCTCCTGTCCATTTTGTCCATTCTGTCCGGTGCTTTGGCCATAGCCCAGCATGTCGGGGGCATAAAGACTGAATGAGTGGGAAAGGAAGGTCATCGTCTCCGTCCAGTCCCGGCAATCGCTGGCTCCCCCGTGAAACAGCACTACTGCAGGACCGCTGCCCGCCTTCAAATAGTGAGCTTTATGATCTTTGAGCGTCAACTCCGCGCTTTCTATGGTATCTTCGCCGGTCGCAGCACGTTGCGTCCTGCCGGCGTTTGGCAGTGGCCGCATCTTGTGATAGCTTGTCCATACTCTGGTCCATATTGAGTTCTTAACCTTCTTTCCGGTCCCCTTGGGGGGCGCTTACAGGACTATTATAACTCGACTTTTGTCCTAATGCGACCCTGGCCTGACGAATCGTGCCGGGATTTGTTTTGGAGCTGCCGGTGGGCCGAGACGGTTCCGGTGCAGTCAGTATGATTTGGAGCGGGACAGTTGGGCAAAGCGACAGTCTTGCTTGACACCTCTTCCCTCTGAACATACAATCCAGACATCCACAGAACAGGTGCAGATAGCCATGACATCGCCGACATCGCCCGCAATTCACATCCAGGACCTGCGCAAGGTCTACGTTGTCAGCCAGCAGGAAGCCGGCGCGAAGGCCGCGCTGGAAGGCCTGGTGCACCGCCGCAAGGTAGAAGTTGCTGCTGTGGACGGCATCTCGTTCGACCTGGCTCCCGGCGAGATAGTGGGTTTTCTGGGCCCCAACGGCGCCGGCAAGACGACCACGCTGAAGATGCTTTCCGGTTTGCTGCATCCCACGTCGGGCGAGGTGACCGTGCTCGGCTACGTTCCCTGGAAGCGTGAGAAATCATTCCTGCGGCAGATTACGCTGGTGATGGGACAGCGCAACCAGCTGGTCTGGGATATCCCCGCCCTGCATTCATTCGAGTTGAACCGGGTCATCTACCGCATCCCGGCCGAGGACTACCGCCGCATGCTCGACGAGTTGACCGAGCTTCTGGAACTGGGGCCGCTGCTGCACAAACCGGTGCGCAACCTCTCCCTCGGCGAACGGATGAAGTGTGAGATTGCGGCAGCCCTGCTGCACCGCCCGAGCGTGGTCTTCCTGGATGAGCCGACCATCGGCCTCGATGTGACGATGCAGCGGCGCATACGCGCCTTTATCGCGGAGTACAACCGCCGCTTCGGGGCGACTGTCCTGCTGACCAGCCACTACATGGCTGACGTCGAGGCGCTTTGCAAGCGCGTCGTTGTCATCCACCACGGCAGGCTCCTTTTCGATGGCGACCTTGCGATCCTGGTGCAGAAATTCACGGCGCACAAGACCATCGTCGTGCAGATAGGAGACTGCCAGGCCGATTTGAGCTCCTACGGCGAAGTCGTATCCTGCGCAGACGGCCACTTTACGCTCCGGGTCCCCAAAGCCGAAACGGCCCGCGTCACCGAGCGGCTGCTGGCGGACCTGCCGGTGATCGACTTGCTGGTTGAAGACCCTCCGATCGAGGAAGTGATCGAGCGGGTCTTCGCGCAGGAGAACCCATGAAAGCTCTGGCGGAGCTATACATACAGCAGTTCAAGACCACCCTGGCGATGATGTTCCAGTACCGCGCCTCGCTGCTCATCTGGATGATCGGGCAGGTGCTGGAACCGCTGGTCTATCTCATCGTCTGGTCGATAGTCTCGAACAGCAGCGGCGGAAGCGTCGGCGGCTACACCACAAGGGAGTTCGCCGCTTATTTCATCGTGCTGATGCTGGTCAACCAGGTCACCTACACCTGGATAATGTACGAGTTCGAGTACCGCATCCGGGAAGGAATCCTTTCCTTCGCGCTGTTGAAGCCGGTGCACCCCATCCATTCGGACATTGCCGATAATGTGTCCTCAAAACTGATAACACTGCCTATCATGATAATCATCGCAGTCGGACTGGCGGCGATCTTCCATGCCTCCATTTCTCCCCCGCCGTGGGCCATCGCAGTATTCATCCCGGCGTTGCTGCTCGCCTTTCTGGTGCGGTTCCTCCTGGAATGGACCCTGGCGCAGGCGGCGTTCTGGACCACACGCGTCAGCGCCATCAATCAGACCTATTTTGTCCTGATGCTGTTTCTCTCCGGGCAGATCGCCCCGCTGACGCTTCTCCCCCATCCGGTCCAGGTTGCGGCTGCGATTCTGCCCTTCCGCTGGCTGATCGGCTTTCCGGTGGAACTCCTGCTTGGCCGGCTTACGCTCGCCGAAGCGTTGATGGGCCTGGGAGCCCAGGCCGCCTGGTTGATCGTCAGCTTCGTTCTGGTCCGGGTCGTATGGCGGGCGGGCGTGCGGGTCTATTCGGCGGTGGGCGCATGAACTACCTTCGTTTGTTGGGGCGTTTTTTCCGGGTCAGCGTCATGGGCGAACTGGCCTACCGGGTCAACTTCTTTATGCAGCTGTTCCAGTCGCTTCTCAGCCTGGGCATCTCGCTGGCCGGACTGGCCGTGATCTTTTCCTACACCGACACTCTGGGCGGCTGGCGGCCTGACGAAGTGCTGGCGCTTGTCGGCGTGTACTTTCTGGTGGGCGGAATGATCGGCCTGGTGATTCAGCCGGGCATGGAGCAGCTCATCGAGTCGGTCCGCAACGGCACGCTGGATTTTACGCTGACCAAGCCGGAGGATGCGCAGCTCATCGTCAGCATCCAGCGTGTAGAAATCTGGAAGCTGATCGATATTGTGCTGGGTTTCGGCGTGCTGGCGACTGCGCTGGTCCGGCTGGGGGAGAAGGTGGGGGGATGGCAGGCGGCGGAGTTCATTCTGATGCTGCTCGCGGGCGGGGTCATCATCTACAGCTTCTGGCTGATTCTGGCCACGCTTTCGTTCTGGTTCGTGCGGGTGGAAAACATCCTGGTGATCTTTCAGAGCATGTACGAGGCCGGCCGCTGGCCGATAAGCCTGTATCCGGGATGGCTGCGCTACGGGCTTACCTTCATCATACCGGTTGCTTTTGCCACGACCGTACCCGCCGAAGCGCTGACCGGCCGCCTTACCTGGGAAACCCTGCTGGTCGCCGTAGCGCTGGCCGTAGTCCTGTTCATGGTTTCGCGATTATTCTGGCGGGCCGGACTGCGCCACTATTCCGGAACATCGGCGTGATATAGTTTCGCCGAAGATTCCCGTTCGAGGTCCAGAGACCGGCATTCTGCTCTACACAGCCGCGAGTTACCTGACGTCGAAGGTGGTCTGAGAGCACCCGGGGGTACCCCGTATAACTTCAGGCTGTCCCTCTTTGTATCCAGGCTGAGGTTGGGTGGTATAATGGCGCAGTCGCATCTTTGATGTGATTACATGTACCCAATTCAGGAGGGAAGATACGTTCTGTCCGGAGTGTGGGAAAGAGAACAGGGACGATGCCAGTTCCTGCATCCATTGTGATGAGGCACTTCGTAAGGAAGAGGCTCCAGTCGCAAAGAAGACATTAAGAGGCAAATCCTGGAAGCGTTTTGGCATTGGCTTCAGCATTGTGGCAGGGGTTTTGTTGGTAATCCTTGGCATCGTTGGCATCGTTGTTGCTGTCTCCGGTGGTAAGCAGAATGAGACGACAACAGAGAATGGGACGGCAATTACCAAGGACGCTTCGGAAATGGTGCTGACACCAGATGACTTTGGAGCCGGCTGGACTCTGTCAAGTAGTGAGAATACAACTGCCTCAATGGCGGGTTCTGAATCGGCCTACAAGGTTATCTTTTATAAATCATATACTTTTCTGAGAAATGAGGTGGCTGTCTATCCCTCCATCGATCTGGCAAAGGCAGTATATTCCAGCCAGGTACCCACCAAGGTTTCTTTGGAGCATCCCAGCATTGGTGATGAATGCTTTCTAGATGCGTCGAATCCACTTGCTGAGGTTCTGGTGTTCAGAAAAGAAAATGTAGTTGTATGGGTGTCTGCTATTCTTGAAAAAACCCAGCCCTACGCCAGGAAAGTGGAAGCCAAGATAAGCTAGATGCTTGGCGTCTGCACAGCTTGATAGCTTTATGGTAGTGCATCAAGCATACACTTCCTGATTTCAGTTCAATTGCCCCTTTATGCTCAAGACGATAGTGCCTGGTAGAACACCAAGCTGTTGTGAACACAGTCGCGCTTCCGCTTTGCGGTTTGAGATAGTCCTGGCTGGTCGCTGTCTGAGCAGGGCTTGTCTAGCTCTTCCAGTTCTTCAGTACCTCGTGCGCACTGTTGTAACCGGGGATGAAGGTTACTCCATGGCCGGGGTGGCAGGCTGAACTGCAGAGATAGAGATTCTCGATGGGAGTCTTATATCGTGACCAGCCGACTACCGGCCTGAAATCCAGCATCTGCTCCGGATGGATCAGCCCGTGCGTGAAGTCCCCGCCGGTGCAGCCGAACATGGACGCGTAGTGGTACGGCGCGAACACCGCCTTGTCGACAATCGAGTCCTTGAAATTGGGGGCGTACCTGTTCAGCTTGTCTATCACCTTCTCCGCCAGCACGTCCTTGAGCCGGCCGTGCTGCTCTCTGGGAGCCGTGCAAGGGAAGAAGAAGGAGAAGATACTGGCCGAATAGTGGCCAGGGGGGTGCCACGCTGTCATCCAGGACACTGGGGATCTGGAGACCGAGGGTGGGGTCTTCCGGGATATGCCCCCACTTGCAGGCATCCCAGCATCTCTCCAGGTGTTCGGGACTCTCGAAGATGCCGACCATTCTCCTGAGATTCCCCTCGTTGGCAAAGGCATAATCTCCAGTGAATTTCGGCAGTTCCTTCAGGGCAAGGAGAATCTGGATGTAGGCGCCTCTGTGGTCTATCCGCTTGACCATGGCTGCGAAGTCTGAAGGCACATTGCTTTCTCCCACCATGCCCAGGAAAGTGGCGTTGGCATCGAGGTTGGAGAGAACGACTCTGGCCGATATCTTGTTGCCTTTTGCAGTCTCCACCCCCACGGCCTTGCCACTATCCAGCAAGATTGATTTCACTGGAGTGCCTACCTTTACCTCACCGCCCTTCTCCTGTATCGACCGCCGCAGGCCCTCTGCCAGCATGCCTATGCCGCCTCTGATACTCCGCATGAGTTGGGCCCCGGGGGGCGCTGCCATGCCGTAGGCCAAACACAGGGCACTGCCGGGCGTATAGGGCCCCCGGTAAGCGGACTGTACCGCCATGAAAGCCAGGAACCCTCTGATGAGTTTGTGCTTGTTGGGATCGGGGAAGTACTCGTCGATCACATCCATGGCGCTGCCGAAGAAGCACTTCCTCAGAATATCCTTCGTCTTTGCATCGGGTGCGGCATCTATTACGGCGCCGATGGACCTGGGCAGCCTCAGCGGGCTGAAGCGGTCCAGAGACTCACCCGCGATGCGGCAGAACTCGGACAGGCCGGCGAAACCCAGAACGGCGTCAATACCGTGGTCCCGCTGCATGTGCTCCGCCAGCTTCATCGGGTCGCTGTACAGGATGACCGGGTTCTCGCCTGGAACGCCAAAACTGCAGGACATGACCGGCGTGTCGATTACATCGAGGCCGTAGCTCTTGAGTTCCAGGTCTTCCACCACCTTTTCGCTGAGAGGGAAAAGCACTGATGCGGCAACATCGTGCTTGTAGCCCTTCAAGTGCTCCACGGTGCTGGCCATCCCACCCACGTAGTTGTTCTTTTCTAGTACCAGTACCCTCAGTCCTTGTTTGGCAAGAACAGTCGCTGCTGCAAGCCCGTTGTGACCTGCTCCCACAACAATTGCGTCGTAGTCAGCCATTTCATACCTCCCTCTTATGAGAAATTGGGGACGATGCGGTGATGGTACAAGATACCCTTTGGTGTGTCAATGCTTGGCTCGGCTCTGAGCTGGTCTGAGACCACCCGGGGGTACCCTGTAGAACTTCAGGCTGTCCTCTATCAAAGGGGGAACAAAGAAGAGTCCGCTTGAGTGCTCAAATCGGCCTTCGGGTGAGCTGTCCACTGTTTGACCGGATGCTCTAATAGCCTGACCGGACTGTCCAGGCAGCCAGAAATCCCTAGGAGATGATTGCCCGCCCCAGGTACCTCCGCCACCTAGCCATGACCCAATCCTGCAACTCCTGGATCTTCTCCTCGGCAAGGTTGGTGAACCTCCCCTGCGATGCCAGGAATTCTCTTACGGGCTTCAGATTATTCTTCCTGGCGATGGATTCACTGGCTGCGGTCAGCCGAAAGACTCCGTTCTCAACCTCGTAGAGTACGTTCCACCCGGTCTGCACAGCCATTTCGCCAACTCGAATGGTGTCACCGAACGGGAACCCCCAACCGGGTGGGCATGGTGTATACACGTGAATGAATCTCAATCCTGCTATGGATCTGGCCTTTCTCACCTTCTCATAGAGGTCCAGCGGATAGGAAGCATTTGCCGTGGCCACGTATGGAACAGCGTGCGCCTCCATTATAGCCACAATGTCCTTCTGATGCTCCTGCTTACCAAGAATGGGGGTTGTACCCGATATTGCGCCAAGGGGAGACGAGCCCGAGCGCTGATTGCCGGTGTTCATGTAGCCTTCGTTGTCGTAGCAGATATAGATAAAATCGTCATGCCTTTCAGCAGCGCCGCTCAGTGCTTGAATTCCTATGTCATGTGTGCCACCGTCCCCAGCCACTGCAACAACCGTCAGGTCTGTCCTTCCCAGAGCTTTTAACCCAGCCACCAGGCCTGCAGCAGATGCCGCAGTCGAGGCAAACGGCGTGTTCACGCAGGGAACGGTGACGGACGTCACCGGGTACATGCCGTGTAGTACCGTGAGGCAACTCGCCGGCACTGTCACTATAGCCTGTCCATCCAATGCCTTGAGGATGTGACGGTAGGCCAGAGACACAGAACAGCCGGGGCATAACCTGTTGCCCGGCAACAAGAATTCTTTCTCTGTTAGATTGACTGCGTTGACCTGCGACACTACTGGCCTCTCAGATTTCACAGATCCATTCGGCATATTCGTTATTCAGAGCGCTTCTGTCAAGCGATGACAGAGTCTTCTTCACCGCATCCGCCAGCTCTCTGGCCTTGACATCCCGGCCGCCCAGCCCGACTATGAAGTTGCGCACAGCTGCTTTTGTGCTACTTCCGTAGAGGGCAGCCTTTATCTCATTACACGTAGCTCCTTCGTTGCCATAGCTGACGCTCTTATCGAAAACCGCAACAAGCCGACATCGTCCAAGCGCCCTTACTACCTCTCTCTTGGGAAACGGTCTGAATACCCTCAAGCCCACAACACCTGCCTTGACCCCTTCTTTCCTGAGGGCGTCCGCAGCCACTATGGCCTCCATGGCCAGACTGCCCATGGCCACTATGGCAACCTCAGCGTCCTGCATTCTATCTTCCCAGAGCAATTCAACATAACTTCTTCCGAATAGGTCGCCGAATTCCTGCCCGACGCTGGCAATAGTCTCCTTTGATCTCTCCATGGCTTCCTGGAGAAGATACCTGATCTCCATGTATCCATGGCAGAGCATGCCCGCTGCATTCACCCTGGGATTTGCCAGTGTTACCAGGTTGTAGTTCTTGGGATTGCCGGGGTCTAGAATCGTGTGTGGTTTATATGGGGGCAGGAACCTGTCCACAACATCCTGGGATGGGACGTCCACCGGCATCTCGGTATGGGACAGGATGTAGCCATCGTAGCAGACCATGACCGGCAAGTAGGTCTTTTCGGCGATCTTGTATGCCTGTATCACCAAATCCAGGATCTCCTGGTTGTTTCGGGCATATATCTGTATCCAGCCGGTATCCCGCTGCGATACGGAGTCTTGCTGGTCATTCAGCACATTCCACGGTGCCCCCATGGCGCGGTTGACGCACGCCAGAACCACGGGAAGACGCGTCCCGGCCACCCAGTGCAGCATCTCATGCATGTACGCCAACCCATGCGAGCTGGTTGCCGTGAATGTCCTTGCTCCCACAAGCGATGCCGAGCTGCAGACAGCGAGGGCGCTGTGCTCACTCTCAACGTTGACATACTGGGCCTGAAGCTCTCCTCTTTCGACGAATTCGGACAGTACCTCCGTGACCGGTGTCTGAGGTGTTATGGGGTAGGCAGCAATCACCTGAACGCGGCTCAGCTTCGCGCCCATGGCTGCGGCGCGATTGCCGTCAAGCATCTGATGCGGGGATTCCCTATGCGTCCTTCTCTTTGCCAAGGTGCCTCATCAGTCCTTCAAAAAGTGAACTTGTTCTCTTCTATCATGGCAATGGCGTGGGCCGGGCATACCTGGGCACATATTCCGCAGCCCTTGCAGTATTCCATGTTTATGGTGACGGGTACAGTCTTGCTGATCACGGCTTCCGGGCAGTAGAGCCAGCACAGGAAGCAGGCAGGCTTGTTCTTCCTGGCCGGGGTGCACCTGCCCTCGTCAATGACTGGCCGCGAGTTGCGCCACTCGCCTGTCTTCCCTGCTTCGCCGATACCTGGCGACGATTCGCCGCATATGTGCCCGCAATCCCTAGTTCCCATTGCTCTTGCCTAACACGTCCTCTCGATCATGGTTGTTCTGTATGTCTTCTCAATCGCGGCCAGGTTTAAGTTGGCAGACCGGTTGGAGAACCTGCTTCTTATCACCTCGTTGATGCTCGCCAAGGCCACCAATCCGGAGACACGAACTACAGCGCCCAGCATGGCTGTATTGACCACAATCAGCCCGGACACTATGAGGCCCAACTCCCGGCATATACCTGTGGCGTCGGCAGTGGCGATATTGAAGTCACCCTCGACATCGAGTTGCTTTGGAGTCTGCCAATAATTCACGATGAGCCAACCCCCGGTGCGCAGCCCGGTGACCACCTCGCGATCTCTCAGCAGCGTGTGATCCAGAACCACCACCATATCCGGTGCTTCGATCTGAGATACGACCATGATAGGCCCAGGGGAAATCCGGGTTGATGCGCTCACCGGAGCCCCCCGCCTTTCAGCGCCGAATGACGGTGATGCCGTCGCTCCCTGGTAGCCATTGAGATGGGCTGCTTGTGCCAGTGTCTTGGCTGCCGTTATGGCCCCTTGGCCTCCCCGGCCGTGCCACCTTATCTCATAGAGGCTGTCATCTGCGAATAAGCGTACGGACATCTCGAATTATCCCAGTGAGTAGTTTCATACCCTGGAAGTCGTAATAACTGCAACCAGATGATTATACCGCAACTCTATCCTGCACAAGCAAACGGGGCCTGGTTGACAGGGAGGTGTTGCCGCTTTGCCTGACGAAGGAGAACTTCAGGCTGTCCTGCCCGGTACCTTTCTGAAACCATGCACATTGTGTCCACATCTACGAACCATCAACCTTTCACCAAACATCATGCTTGTGCGTAGTAAACTTGACAGGTCTATGCAGCGCATGTTACAATCTTTCCACGATATTCGCACTACGATATAATATTCAGTCGCAAGCGGCATAGAACCAGACTTAAAGAAAGGAGGAAGGCAAGAGAGAGAACTCGGGACATGGAAGGCTGCGACCCTCCATCAGCAGAGAAGAGCAGCCTGTCAACCAAATGGCTGGTAGTCGGTCTTGATGTCCTTAGAAAGGGGGGGACATGCGAAGAGTTTTTCGTTGCGAGCCTCTACTTGGGAGGAGATTCAAGACGGTCGGCGAGTACCTTGATGAGTGCTGCTTGATGAATGCCAGTACTGATGATGGTTGCCCCGGGTGGCTACGGTGCCGTGAGTGGTGGGACAATCACTGCAGTGGAGATTGCGGTGACCTCACGGAAGCTAAAATGAAAGCGATCATCGAGGAATTCGACGAGGCGCGAGAGGAGTGGCTGAAGGAGCCATTATTCACATCATCGCACCTCCGGCTCGCCGGGACATAGCCTCCAGTCCTCGCCTGACATCTTGTCAGAGGCATGGTAGAGGGGAAGAAGACAATAGAGGAACCAGAGCAAAATAGCAGGAGAACCGGCAAGAACGGGTGCTACACCGTTCCTGCTCGGGTGTGTTGGGGGGCTCCTGTTGTCCTTTGCAATGTCCCTCCCATTTTCAGGATTTCAAGACTTCCAGCTTCACCAAAGTACTGCCCTGTAGAACACCAGGGTGTGCTGGACACAATATCAGCGGTCTTCTCCACCACCTGCCGGTAAGGCAGACTGAAATGGCAGATTGCATTCCCGTCTTCTTCTGCGGCCGATATGAGATTACTCCAAGTACGGTTGCTCCTGACAATCCTGGCCGCGTCAGTTGTTGGAGCGTTTGACAGACCTTAGACTCACTTGCCCTCTTTGCCCAGACTCCAACGCCAGTTGCGGATTTCCGGCATGTCCTCGCCATGTTTTCTTATGTAGGCCTTGTGGTCCAGCAGCTTGTCACGAAGGTACTGTTTTGTGTAAGCGGCCTGCGAGCTCAAACCCGGCACACGGTCGATCACATCCCCGACCAGGTGGAAGCGATCAAGATCGTTCATCACCACCATGTCGAACGGGGTGGTCGTTGTTCCCTCTTCCTTGTATCCGCGAACATGCAGGTTCTTGTGATTGGTGCGGCGATAGGTCAGCCGATGTATCAACCAGGGATAGCCGTGGAAGGCAAAAATGACAGGCTTGTCTTTCGTGAAGAGGACATCGAAATCCCTGTCACTCAGTCCGTGGGGGTGCTCAATGGGCGGCTGGAGTGCCATCAGGTCAACAACATTGACGACACGTACCTTCAGGGTCGGAAAGTGCTGACGCAGAATTTCGACCGCAGCAAGTGTCTCCAGCGTGGGCACATCGCCGCAGCAGGCCATCACTACATCGGGGTCGCTGCCTTCGTCGCTGCTGGCCCATTCCCAGATGCCAAGTCCGGATGTGCAGTGTTTGATGGCTGAATCCATGTCCAGCCACTGCAGTTCCGGGTGTTTGCCGGCCACGATAACGTTGATATAGTTGCGGCTCCGCAGGCAGTGATCGGTCACTGAAAGCAGGGTGTTGGCATCCGGCGGCAGATAAACGCGGATAACGTCCGACTTTTTGTTCACCACGTGGTCGATGAATCCCGGGTCCTGATGGCTCAAGCCATTGTGGTCCTGCCGCCACACGTGCGATGAGAGCAGATAGTTCAGCGAGGCAATGGGACGCCGCCATGGGACGCGGTCCGAAACATGCAGCCACTTGGCATGCTGGTTGAACATCGAATCGATGATGTGGATAAACGCTTCATAACATGAGAAGAAGCCGTGCCGGCCGGTCAGCAGGTAGCCTTCGAGCCAACCTTCGCACTGGTGTTCACTGAGCATCTCCATCACCCGGCCATCCGGAGAGACGTGGTCATCGATGGGAATGACATCGGCTGTTGAGCAGCGATCCGTCACTTCGAACAAGGCTCCCCAGCGGTTAGATGTGGTCTCGTCCGGGCTGAAGACACGGAAGTTGCGCTGATCCCAGTTCAGTTTCATCACATCCCGGATGAATGCTCCCATGATTCGAGTACATTCTGCCTCTACCGTGCCAGGCTGAGGCACCTTAACCGCATAATCCCGAAAATCAGGCATCCTAAGGTCGCGAAGCAGTATCCCGCCATTGGCATGCGGGTTTGCTCCCATTCGCCGCTCGCCCTTTGGCGCCAGTTCAGCCAGTTCGGGAATGAGCCTGCCGTTCTTGTCGAACAGCTCTTCGGGTTTGTAGCTCTTCATCCAATGTTCCAGAATCTCCAAATGCCCGGGCTTTGTGGCAATATCCGTAACCGGCACCTGGTGTGCACGGAAGGTGCCTTCGACAGGCAGTCCATCCACCTCTTTGGGCCCCGTCCAGCCTTTCGGCGTACGCAAGATAATCATGGGCCAGCGGGGCCGCCCGGTGAAGCCGTTCGCGCGGGCGCTGATCCGGATACGTTTGATCTCGGCAACCACCGTGTCGAGTGTGGTAGCCATAAGCTGGTGCATCTTCTCCGGGTCATCGCCCTCGACGAAATATGGGGTGTAGCCGTAGCCGCGGAAAAGCTGATCCAGTTCCTCGTGACTGATGCGTCCCAACACAGTAGGGCCGGCAATCTTGTAGCCGTTCAAGTGCAGGATAGGCAGCACGGCTCCGTCGTGAACCGGATTGAGGAACTTGTTCGAGTGCCAACTGGTGGCCATCGGCCCGGTTTCTGCTTCGCCATCGCCTACAACGCAGGCAACCACCAAATCGGGATTGTCGAAAGCGGCGCCAAATGCGTGCGCTATGGAATAGCCAAGTTCGCCGCCTTCGTTGATGGAACCTGGCGTCTCAGGGGCCGTGTGACTGGGAATTCCGCCGGGAAAAGAGAACTGAGTGAACAGCTTCTTCATACCCTGTTCGTCCTGCGAGACATCGGGGTACAACTCGCTATAGGTTCCCTCCAGATACGTGTTGGCTACCAATCCCGGTCCGCCGTGTCCGGGGCCGGTGACATAGATGATGTTCAGGTCATACTTCTTGATGATCCGGTTGAGGTGGACGTAGATGAAGTTCAAGCCCGGCGTGGTGCCCCAGTGGCCCAGCAGCCTTGGTTTCACATGCTCCACCTTCAACGGCTCTTTCAGCAGCGGATTGTCGTAGAGATAAATCTGGCCGACCGACAGATAGTTGGCGGCCCGCCAGTAGGCGTTCATTTTTCGAAGTTCGTCGGGCGACAGCAGCTGGATCGTGGTCCTGGTCCTCTTTGCTTTCATTGCTTTCATCATAATACTCCTTATGGAGTCCCAGCAAGCACAGCACT